>JBLNCY010000051.1:0-57178 GCA_050261115.1 Methanocella sp. | reverse complement strand
TAGGCATGGGCGGCTGAGCTGGAACTTACGGCGCCACGGGTTTTTAGGAGTTTGATGGTTATGTCAAAGTCTTCTGTGACGGTGTCAGTGTCATATCCGCCGACTTCTATGACGGCTTTCCTTTTGAACGCGCCAAAAGCGCCCGGAATCACCATAACTGCGCCAAACAGTGCGAAGGCTCGGCGTATGGTGTTGATGGCCATGATGTATTCGAGTTCCTGAATTTTAGTAAGCGTTGAAGTACTGTTGAGAACTTTGATGTTGCCTGCCACAGCCACATTGTTGGGATCGCTTGCCATGGCTTGCACGATTTTATCAATAGCGTCGCGTGTGACCATGCTATCAGCGTCGATTGTTACGACTATGTCACCTTTTGCGAAGAGTAAACCGTAATTTAGTGCTGAGGCTTTGCCGCCATTAGGTTTGGTTACGACACGTACACCCTGCTTTTCATAGCCCTGTGCAACAAAACGGGTTAAGTCACTTGAGCCGTCGTCGATAACAATGATTTCCTTATTCTCGTACTTGGTGTTAAGGAGGCTGGTAAGGGTGCGTGAGATGACGCCCTGCTCGTTATAGGCGGGCACCAGTACAGTAACCAATGGGGAGGTATTGCTTTCTGGCAAGTGTTCTTCGATATGCTTGAACTTCGCGGCAGGAATAATGGGGTAAGAGGTAATGAAGAAGGCTATACTAAACCCTGTAGTTGTGGCTGCCCGATACACCGCTTCTAATAGGTTTGTGCCTAAGTAACCAAAAAAGAACAGCGCCGCACAGGCCGCAATCGGCACCACCGCCACCAGCAACAACGGCGCAAAGCGGCTGCCTACAAACATCTTTTTCTTTTGCCTAGCAAGCAAAATAACATAGACATCCGCGCCGAACCCGCAAGCCATCGCGATCAATATGTCGATGGTGCCGATAAGTAGGCAAGCCACCGATAATGTTACGACTACTAGAGCACCGTAAAGGAGGGTTAGCCGCCGCATCTTAACCTACCATGCGTACCCATACTTTGGAGAAGGCTGGGGGTTGGAGAAAGGAGAGGAGGCTGGATGCGGTGGCTGGCGTCATGCTTGCTTGGCACCTGGGATTTTAGGGATTTTTGAGTTTGCGAGAGCTTCTTCGATGCTTTTTCCTTCGCTGACTTTAAGGCCGTAGGCTTTAGCGTAGTTGCGCGCATTAGCAGTTAAGCCTGGAATGGCGAACAGGATAAAGTCGGTGTCTATGTCGCTGATTTTGCCGTAGATACGTGTTACTTCGCCTAGGTTGATGGGTTTTCCTGAAATGAGGACTTCGACCGCTGTGTTGCCATTGTCGTTACGTGCATTTGGAGTGGCGTCTGATTTCTGGGGCTCTATCCACCCGACCCGACCCAGTATGAGCATGTCAAAGAGATGCTGAGTGCCTGATCGGCCGCTGACAAACGCTGGGGCTACAATCGTGTAACCCAGTGACTTAAAGAACTGTGCGACGCTATCGATGGGTTTTATTCTTTGCAGCTCCGTTAGGGGCATTTGTGGGTTAGCGGTATATTTGTAGAGGAGAATTTCGGGTTCTTCATCTAACTCGGCAGTAGAGCTACATTCGGCGCATTTTGTTACGAGTTTGGGTTCACTGTTTAGCGTATTGCAGCCCAAGCACTTGTAGGCAGGTGGAAGAATGCGGTAATCTGAGCCGATGAGGTTTAACTTAGCTTTGCATTTAGGGCAGATTAAATCGCCGTTTTTACCCTCAAAGGCGCTTTGTCGTTCTACAGCGCCGCAGGAGAAATGCTCAATTAAGCCCTCCTTGTGCAGTCTGAGTGAACCGCATTCGGGGCAAACTTTGACCAGACGAATGCTGCCTGAGCCACATGTCTGGCAAAGGGTAATTTTATCTATCAACTCAGCAGTTAAGTAGCCCTTCCGAACCAGCGAATCGAGGACTTGGCGACTATGCTTGGTATCCCAATCTATCTGGGGTATGCCTTCGTAGAAGTAACCTTCGGGTTTATTGAGGTCAACTTTGGGGTTGATTTGGTTGACTTTTCCAAAAAGGAAGAGTTCCATCAAGCTCTGTTCATCGCGACTTAGCTGTTGGTCCCTTGGGGGATCAATGGTTTTCGCGGAACCAGAATAGGGCATCGATGCGATTGGAGTGGATGGTAGATCGGCAGCGGTTGAAGCTGGCGCAGGGGGAGCGGCGGTTTCTGCTTTTGTTGCGCGACGTTTTTCCTGTCGGTTACCTATAGCAAACGCGGTGCCAAACCCTGAGGTTAATCCAATTTCTATAGTTGCAATTAGGATAATGGCGGCTACAAGTTGAGCGTTGTATTTTATGATTGCCGTGCTGGCATTTTCGAATATAGCGGCAAAACTTTGGAATAAGCTAATGGTGTAGATAGTTCCGGTCAGGGTCTGATTGAAAGCAAAGACCACGACAAGCGCAGCTATACCCACGCTTAAGGCGAAGGCAATTAACGGAATAGTTTTACGCTGTCTCGTCTTTGCGGGTGCAAAACTGAAAGCTACCCCAACAAGCACTGCCAGTATAAGGGTAAATGCGGGAGCAAGTAGCTGGGATAGTTCTACCATCTTGGCTCACTCCGTGACCTTATCGTCTTAACAGTTTTTGGGTATATTGAAATTAGGATAGGATGAAACTTGAAAGTCATGATTGTTCACCAGTAGGTGAGTTGACGGAACCTTCCGCATGCGCCGCCCCGTATGCTTTTGTTTATGTTTATGCGGCTTGGTGATGCGCTTTTAGTGCCGCTGGGGACAGCGCTTAACAGTTTTGTTGCGGAGGACACCTCTCTTTACCTTTAGCACATGAGGGCATAGCAACAAAAATTAAGCATTTTTGAAAACGCATCTTTGCATGTTTAGCGAACGCCATCTAGTGTTAAGCAAACCTGAGGTTGCATAGTTGCGAACTGGAGTTAACCCAATGTCAACTCCAGCTGATAACTATTTTATGACTATTTTATGAACCGGCGGATTAACTGTGCATCTATGTCCAACATTTCGGGGTGTCTGCCTTGTGTTTGGTCACGGTAGGCTTTGCCAAGCATGAACCCCTCATGCGGCTTCATCGGTATCACATGCACATGAAAATGAAAGATAACCTGCCCCGCCGCAGAACCATTGTTTTGCACTATCCGAATACCTTCGGCTTTCATGGCCTCCCTTACGGCAACCGCTATATGCTTAGCCGTCTTGTAGACATATGCGACTTCTTCGTCGGGGATTTCATAGATGTTCTCATAGTGCTTTTTGGGGACAACCAACGTGTGCCCCTCATTAACTGGGCGGTTACTTAGAAACGCGATAACTCGGTCGTCCTCATAGACGATGCTTGCGGGTGCCTCTTTGCGGATAATCTGGCAGAAGACACAGTCCCCAACCATAAATGTCATACCTTTCAGCGGTTTAGTGTTAGGATAATAATTAAAAGGACTTGCTCTGACACTAATAGTTTATGCAGACATATATTGACGATATCGGAAGCTTCCCCCTGCCCGCGGGAATCAAAAGAGACGACTACGCAAAAGCCTACGAAGCAGCCCGCGACATGCTAAACAAGGGCCAAGACCCCTACAGCGACCCCTTCGTAAAACAAACGTTTTGCCAAACAGTCGTGGAATCCTTCCGCAAAAAGCTCGCCACCGGTCTTGATGTGGTGAATTATCCCCAGCATTTTAGCGGGCTACGTCAAGTCGGCGACGTCATGCATGTAGCAAACGCCGAGGGCTCCTTTGTCGTCGAAGAAAAATACGCCTTCCTACCCGAAATCTATGTACTCAACCGCGAGGCCAAACAATTAAGCGAAGAATTCGGCCGAAAAATCCTGCTTAGAGTCTCCCTCTTTGGCCCCATCGAACAGTACCTCCACGAAATCGGCGCCACCGTTTACCCCGACGTACTGGAGGGTTTCGCAGAGACCATTAACCGCTTCGCCAAAAACTGTATCCTAGACAGCAAATACATCGAAACCAAAGTTATTTCCATAGATGAGCCCAGCTTTGGCCACAGCCCCTTCGCCGGCACACCCGAGCAGGTGCAGAGTGCTCTTGAGAAAGCCTACGATTTCCAGGGCCCCATACGCCAAATTCACCTGCACTTCGCCGCTGGCATCCATGACCTCCTATCCGTACGGGGGCTGGATGTGGTGTCCTTTGAGTATGCTGCTTCACCCAAAAACATCAACTCCGTCTCCAAACAGATGCTTGAGCAGGCGGATAAGAAGATACGGGTTGGCATCGCCCGAACCGACATCGACGCCATCTGGGCAGAACTCTATGAGCAAGGGATAACCGAACCCCAATCCGAACAACTCGTTGAACCCATGGAGGCCATTCAGAAGCGGTATCGGCTGGCGAAGGAGAAGTATGGCGAGCGGATGACGTTTACGGGTCCGGACTGCGGTTTGGGTAGCTGGCCGAGTCAGGATGCGGCGGAGTTGCTTCTTAAACGGGTGGTTGGCGCGGTAAAAACCGCCTGATCCCGTCCAATTTTTGGGTTATTGTTGGCTTGAAACATACTTTGCCAAGGGCTCAGGCGGCACCGAACTATCCGTATGCACCTCGATAAGGCAGAAGCTTTTCTGAGCCTTCGCATCCACAAGCGCCTCGTATAGTTCCTGTGGAGTTTTGGCGGTGTAGCCTTTGCCGCCCCAGACCTCGGCTAACTTTGCATACGGCCAATCTACCAAGCCGTTGAAGGGAGAGGGGTGGAACTGCTGCTCCATACCCCACAACCCATTATCACTAACCACAAAGATGGGGTTGATGCCCAGTTTTGGGCAGTGACAGATTTCTGTTCCAGTCATCTGAAAAGCGCCGTCACCGACAAGCACCAACGGCCGCCGCTTGGTTTCTAGGGCATATCCGATGGCGACTGGAACCGCAAACCCCATGCTGCCATAGAATGAGGCGCCCAGGACGCTTTGGGTTTTGAGTTTTAGGGATGCGAAGAGTAGCTCGCCGGTGTCTGCGATCGTTGGCATTTCGCCCTGCTCACTATAGAAGCGGTTGAGGACGGTGATTATGCCGTCGGGGGTGATGCTTGATTCCTGCTCAGCAGGCGGGTTATCTTGCGTGGGTGCAGGCGTGGCTGATGGGGATGGGGGGAACCATTTCTGCAGTTTTGGCGCCACCCCAGAGAGCTCCGAGACTATATCGCTGAGGGCTACTCCTTCAAAGGCGCGAGTCGCCGTTTTCACCTTCGATAATACGCATCGGGCGATTTCGATTTTTCGCCTCTCCGCCTCTTTCTTGCCAAAGTTAACGTCTGAGACATCCTCGCCAAGCAGCAAAATAAAGTCAGAAGCATCAACGGCCGCTTTAGCCGCCTCGCTGCCGGCATCCCCTAAGTAGACCCCAAAATAGTTCTCTGCCTTGGGCGTGTAGTCGCGGGCAAGCATTGTTGAAACTACCGGCACATTAAGCGCCGCCCCGGCAGCAACTATTTGGTCCACTAAGCCGAACCTCACCGCTTCCACCCCATACATGAATAGGGGTTTTTGGGCTTCTTGGAGGCTTGAGGTAACAAATTCGAGGGGGTCTTCTAGGTGGCCTTGAAGCAGCAGACGCGGCTTAGCGACATAGGGCGAAACAGTCATGGTTGCCTCCGCTAAGTCCGCTGGCAACTCGATGTAAACGGGCAGCATACGCTCTAAGCAGACCGCAAGCGCCTCTGAAACCTGCACCGCCGCGGTCCGGGGGTTATCCAGAACCACAGCTTTCGCAGTGACCTCCGTGTAAACGGCGCGCTGGGTAGCGTGGCTCTTTACCGTGTGATGCACCAGAAAGCCTGTTTCCCGCACATCCGTCGGCGGCCCCCCAGCCACCACGATTAAGGGCACCCGCTCGGCGTAGGCACAGGCGACAGCGTTAACCATGTTGAGTGCGCCTGGACCGTAGGTGACGCAGGCAACCTGGGGCTTCTGGGTGGCTCTTGCTGCGCCGATAGCTGCAAACCCAACCGCCGGCTCATGCGACAACGTAACCAGCTTTAGGTGGGGGTCTTGCTCGATTTGTCTAAAGAATTTGACTATGTAGTCGCCTGGGATGCCGTAGACGGTTTGGACGCCTAAGGTTTTGAATGTGTTAAGAAGGTATTGGCCAAGGGTGGTTGTTGCTTGCACGGGTATCCGTAGAGAGGTTGCAGGATTGAATAATTTAAAGCTTAACCAAAAAAATGGCCCTCAGAGAGGGAAAAGCGGGGTAGCTTAGTCGCAGATCTGGGGCACAAAGGGGAAGGGGGTGTTGTTGAATTGTGGGATGATGGTTGGTCGGCGGCGTAACGGCGGCACCGGCATCGGGGACGGCGGGTCGATTTCTAGGGGTGTGTGGTTTATCAGTCCTGTTCGCCTCCTTGTGCGGTTGGGGTAATGGTTGTTTCGAGGAGAGTTTCTCTGCGGATGACGGTAATTTTGATGTCTTTGCCCACCACGTCTTCTGCGAGTAGTCGGGGTAGGTCGTAGAAGTCGGTGACGGGTTTGCCGTTGAATCGTACGAGCACATCGCCCATGGCTAGGCCTGCTCTGCGTGCGGGGGAGCCTGCTTCGACGCTAAAGATCATGACGCCTGTTTCCTGCTCAAGCCCCGCTTGCTCGGCGATTTCTGGGGGTATGGCAACGGTGTTGGCGACGACTCCAAGGTAGCCTTTACGGGGGGTTTTTCCAGTTATTAGGCGGTCGGTTATGGCTTTGACTTTGTTGGCGGGTATGGCGATGCCTCTTTGCCAGACGTAGGCGGTGTTTATGCCGATGAGTTTGCCCTCAACGTCGACGAGTGGGCCGCCGCTAAAGCCTGGGTTTAGCTGGGCGTCGGTTGCGATAACGTTTTCTAGGGCGGTTGCGCCTCTCCAGCCTCGGATGCTGCTATTTACGCTGGTTACCATGCCGCTTGTGGCGGTGGGCTGGGCGCGGTTAAACGGATTTGCCAATGCTAGGGCGTATTGGCCTACGTTGAGTTTTTCGCTGTTGCCCCATTCGATGGGAGTGAATGCGCCGATTTCGGCTTTGAGGAGGGCGATGTCGTTGTAGGGGTCGGTGCCTACGACTCGTGCTTTGACGGACCGCTCGCCTTGCCCGATTTTGACGGCGCCGCATCCTGCAAGAACATGGTTGCAGGTGACTATATAGCCGTCTTCTGTGAGAACAACGCCTGTTCCGCGAGACATCTGGGCTTTAACGGCGACAACAGACCGCGAAACCTTCCGGATTAGCTCGGCAGTGGCGTCAGAGAATGATTTCAAAAGCTCAAGGGAATTAACTTGTGCCATCTGGGTACACCGCAGATTAAATGGCTAGAATACTATTTGTTGACTAAGAAACCCAAAAAACTAGTCACACTTCTATAGAGACAGCGTTTTAGCTCTGTAGCGGTTTCTATCTGGATGCAGTTGTGCAGCCAACCGCTCTAGCCCGCCTGCAGTCGCACAGCAGCCTTTGCCAAGAACCAACAAACGCCTGACATACCCTGCTCGCCGTCTGCGGTCGTTGAGTCTATATATAAGGGAGGGGGTAAGTCGGCAAAGCAAAGTAAAGTTCCTTAAGGCTGTTAACTTGTCAGAACACTTAAAAGAATAAACACTAATCAAGAAAGAAAGGAAGCCACAGTCCGCTTGAAGCCATTTAGCTTTGTCCACGCATCCGACCTCCATCTGGGTTACGCTCAGTACGGCCTAGAGGCTCGGCGGCAGGACTTTGACAACGCCTTTAGCGAACTCGTGGACCGCACTATCGAGGTTAAACCCGACTTCATGATTATCGCGGGTGACCTGTTCCATCAGCCCCGCCCCTCAAACCTAACCCTGGAGAACAGCATCCGGAGCTTTAAGCGGCTAAAAGACGCAGGCATCCCCGTCTTAACCGTGGATGGCAGCCACGACTCGGCACCCAACACCATAACCAGCACCATACTCTACCCGCTTGACAGCGCAGGCCTCATCTATCACCTCCCGCGGCACCGCGGCGCAAGCTGGAGCCTACCCGACTGCTGCTACGTCTACGGCATCCCCAACTACCACAATCGCCACCGAACCCTCGAAGCACTCCCCCGATACATGGAAGAAAACCCACCTACCCCACAAGAAGGCGTCGCAAACATCTTTGTCTTCCACGGCGCCATCGACCAACCCGACATCAAGCCACCCTACATCGAAGCCGAAATCCCACCCGACCTCCTACCAGGCGGATTCTGTTACTACGCGGCCGGCCACATCCACGACCGCCACCAAGGCAAATTCAAAGACGGCCAACTCGTCTACGCAGGCTGCACCGAAACCGTCACCTACGACGAAGCCCCCATCGCCAAAGGCTTCTACCACGTCCAAGTCGACGAACAGGGCCAACTAAACCCCCAACTCATCGAACTCACCTGTCCCCGACGATTCGTCATCCTCGACTATGACTACACAGGCATGGCATCGGCACAAATAACCGAACACGCAAGCCAGATGACCCGCGAGTCAGACGAAGGCGAGGCCATCATAATCCCGATTCTACGGGGCACGCTACCGGCGGAGGCTAGCCGCAGCGAAGTCGACATCCCTAAAATCCGAGTCGCCGCCCAAAAAGCCCTCCTCGTACATCCCATTGTACAGCTCAAGGAGACGGCAGTCGCAGACGAAGTGGTCCGCTCGATTTTTGAAAGCGAATTCAAGGACCTAAAAACCAAAGCATACGAATACTTCATCGAAATATTCGCCGACCGCTATGGGCAAGACGAAGCCCCCAAACTCGCTCAGGGTGCACTAAACCTCATTGACCCCCTAGTCCGCAAGCAGGACGAGAAAGTTAAGCAAACCATCGAGGAGCTCACCCAATGAAGATCGACGCCGTAGTCTTGGAAAACATTCGCAGCCACACCAAAACCACGGTGCTCTTTACGCATGGCTTTAACTGTATCGTCGGCGGAGTCGGCTGCGGAAAATCCAGCGTGCTCTATGCGGTTGATTTTGCCCTGTTTGGGGACGCCGTGAGTCGTAGTTTTGATTATTTGATGCGGGAGGGCGCTGACTGGAGCCGCGTCACCTTACAATTCACCCACCAGGGCAACACCTACAAACTCGTCCGGGGCCTAAAGCGCAAAGGCAAAAGCATCCTCCAAGACAATGAGCAACTAAAACTCTACCAAGACGAAACCCTCCTTGCCAGCATGAAAAACGACGCCATAGCCGAACAACTAAAAGCCATAACTGGCCTAGACAAAGAGCTTTACCGCGAAATCGTGTGGTTCCGACAGGAGCACCTCAAAGAACTCTTAGACGCCAAACCCCGCGATCGCCAGACACGCCTCGACGAACTCTTCGGCTTAGCCGATTACGAGGTAGCCTGGAGTAACATCGCAACCTACCAGCGGGACTACGAAACAGAGAAACGCATCTACGAAAAAGACCCCGACGTACTGGGATTAGAGAAGCTCAACGGGGACTATAATCGGGCAAGCGAAGAATTCACCCTGCTAGAGATGGACTTAGAAAACCAACTCCAGAAGCTCAGCGTGGCGAAACGTGCGCTTGAAGAAGCAGAATTAAGGCTAAAGCGCTCGGAAGAAAAGAAACTCGCCTTTGAGGAGCTTAAACGCAAAGAAGCCAAAGCAAACGCCGACATAGCCAACATGACCCGCAATCTGGCGTCGCTAACCGAGCGGATTGAGGGTAAAAAAACTATAATCGAAAACCTCACCCAGCGGCAAACCTCGCTTGATAGCCAGATGCAGCTTTGCTTGGGCAAACTTGAGCAGGCGGGACTACCATCCAACCAGTCCCCCGAACAGTTGGCAAAGCACATCGCAGAAATCGACGACAAGATTGCTCAGTTACGCGCTGAACAGGAAGCCACCTCACGCAGCATACAACAGGACCAAAAAAGAGCCACAACCCTCATAGAAACCGGAGAAGGTAAATGCCCCATCTGCAATCAGGCACTAGTAGGTAACTACAAAACAGATCTGATCGCCGCCATAAAAACAGAAAATGCAGCCCGCGGGAAAATCATCAACCGCATCCGCATCGAAGTCGCCACTCTAATCAAAACCAAAGCCACCGCACAGGAAGCCTACACTAACCTCCAGAACTGCCTGACCCGAAACGCCGACCTGAAATCACGAATTGAAGAGGAAGAAAACAACCTCCAAGCCCTTGTCGCTGAACTGGAAAAACAGAAGCACCAAGAAGCTGAGCTGCACGTTGAGCTTGATAGGCTCGTTTATGAGATTAGCCAGTTTGACCTCTCCGAGTTGCAGGCAGCTAAAGAACGCAAAGACAACGCGCTTAGACAGTACTACGCTGTTGAATCTGATCTGAGGACTAAGGAGAACCGCAAAAAAGACTTGGCCCGACGCTTAGACGACATACAACAGCGCATCAATGTGGCTCAAGAGAAGATGGAGCGGATGGAAAAGATACGCCGCACCGTCGAGCGCCTAGGCGCAATACGCGACGCCTACCGCAGCATCCAACCCAAGCTCCGCAGCGAATACATAAAGCTGCTACGCAACTTTGTGCAACAAATCCTCGACAGCTTAGTAGCAGGCGAGACTCCGATGCTAAACGTGGTTATTGATGAAACCTATACGCCTTATGTGAAGAGTGAGGCGGGTATAAATCGCGAAGTGAGCAATCTCTCAGGTGGTGAACGTACGCTTCTGGCGTTTGCTTACCGACTGGGGCTGGGGCAGTTGATTATGCAGAGCCGCACAGGCCACGGCTTAAGCATGCTAATGCTGGATGAACCCACCGAGAACTTGGGCAGCGAAGATGGCAGCATAGAACGACTGGCAGATGCCATCAGCAAATTCAAAGCCATAGAACAAATAGTAGCAGTCACCCACAGCGAGGACTTTGCAGCTAAGGGAGACCATGTGCTGATTCTAGAAAAAGAGGCGGGCGTAAGCAAAATATCAATAGAACGATAAAAAAAGGCACCTTTTTAGTAGCCGCAGGCTTGCCATAGCAGACGCTGTCTCTCCAAAGAGACACCCTCCCTTATATATAGAAACAAAAGAAGGACCCCAAGCTGTTATGCGGGGTTGTGGTTATGGAGGTATGACCCCCATTCTTGAGCATTCCTCTTTTAGGCTGTCACGGATGTGCTTTAGCATTTGGCGCTTAGTCACATAATCGTCGCCCTCGATTCGCTCAGCGCGAAAGTCGCTATCAAGCTGGAGCAGTTGCGTGTTGATTTCGATGATGCGGGCTTTTATTTGGTCGACGTAGGAGTGGGCTTCGCGTCCTTGATCTTGCCCGATGACTTCGGAGGGCGATAAGGCGGTTTTTATGATACCGTCTTCGATGCGTAGGATACGGCTGGATACGCGTGCTACGCTGGGGTCGTGGGTTACCATGACTATGGTTTTGCCCATTTCGCGGTTGATTTTAACTAGGTACTCGGCGATTATGCGGGCGTTTGCTGTGTCTAGTTCGCCTGTGGGTTCATCGGCAAGCAGGATTGGCGCGTCGTTGGCTAATGCAGATGCGATGGCAATTCTTTGCTGTTCGCCGCCGCTGAGTTCCTCGGGTTTGTGGTGAGCCCGTGACTCTAACCCAACAACTTTGAGGAGCTCGTGTACTCTTTGCTTTCGCTTGCTTCGTTTAACGCCTGAGGCCACCATGGAGAATTCAATGTTTTCCTGTGCGGTCAGCGTTGGGATAAGGTTTAGGTTCTGGAATATGTGGCCGACCATTTTTCGGCGATAATCTACGAGTTGACGTACTGAGAGGCTGGTTACGGTTTTTTCTCCGACTTGGACGGTGCCTGCGGTGGCTTTGTCGAGTCCGCCTATGATGTTTAGCAGGGTGGATTTGCCGCTGCCGCTTGGTCCTATGATGGAGACAAGTTCGCCGGAGGATATGTCGAGGTTTAAGCCTCGGAGGGCCTGGACTTCGATTTTTCCTGTGTGGTGGATTTTGACTAGGTCACGGATTTTTATGTTATTGTTTGTGCTCATCTTGTTCTAACCATCTTTTCTAGTTTAGTAACATATTGACTTGACATGACTATGATGGCGCCTATTGTGGCAGCATAGATTAGACCAGCGTAGGTGGCGATTGTTGCTATGGCGTCGGGCGGGAATATTAGGCGCTGAGTTATCAGAGAGAAGCTCCAAGTTGCGGTTACACTGTTGGTTGATGCTACTGCGCCGTAGACGAGTACTACTCCGATTAGGGCACCTAATATTACGGCGAAAGTGATTATTGCAAGACTCTCAACCAAAAACACCCAGACTAGCTGACGGTATGATAAGCCGCGAACGCTCATTAAAGTGGCTTCTCGGGTACGCTCTTTTAAGCTCACAAGCGCGATTAGGCAGGTTCCCACTGAGGCAGAGATGACGACAAACATTAGGCCGAAGCTTTGTATATCCAGCGTTTGCATGCTGCTAAAGGTGGCGGCGTTTTCCATTTGGTTTGAGCGTCGCCATTGCTCGTCATAGGAGGATACAGAGGCTATGTCGAGGTCTAAGTTGCGTATTTGGTTAGCTACTTGGGTGCCGTTAGCGTCGGGTTTGAGTTTGATTAGGATGTTTGTGGTGAAGTATTCGAGTTGGTAGATTTCGCTGTCGGCGCCTGTGGCGTTGAAGAGGTCTCTTGGCGCATAACAGTCATAGGGTGAATTGTAGCCTCCATTGTAATAGATGGGGGGTATTGGGATATTGGATGAGATTGAGTCTCTAGTCGCATAGTAAGGTAGGGGTACGGCGCCTTGGTTGTCGTTGGGTTCAGGGCCGAAGAACCCTACAATCTTGAGAGTGCGGGGAGAAGAGCGGAAGTCGGCGGCGATGGTGTCAAAGAGTTGCTTGTTTAACTGTTTGGCTAAGGTACGGCTGATTACGACGGTGTTGTTGTCTGCTTTCATTAGCCTCATTATCTCGTCAACGTTGTTTCCGCTAAACCAGCCGTCTTCGTAGTATGCGGATAGCGTCCAAGAGGTTGGGTCAATTGTTTTCATAGTTACGGTGTTGCCGGCGATTACGGGGTTTAAGATTCGTTCCACTGTTGCGTTTTGGATACCTGAGACGTTTAGCAGTAACTCGCGTAGAACAATTTGGCCTTCGGATGCGTTGGCTAAGTTGACGGTTATGTCTGCGCCTACCTGTCCCTGTACTGTTCGTTGGATGTAGTCTTTTTGGCTTGCGATTTGCCCGGTTACTTGCACGGAGAGACATAGGATTAAAGCGATAACAAATGCTATGGCGGTGAGTCTGGCGGGGTTTCTTCGGACGTTCTTTGCGGCTAAGGCGCCTAGGTCGCCCATGACTGAGGAGATTTTGGTGACTACCGTTTGGAACTTGGTTGAGTCTCGAATTATTATGGTTGTGAGGCCCCAGAGGAAGAAGAAGAATCCGAAGTAACCCATGAACATATCAAAATAGGATACGACGGGGTAGAGTTCGCTTAAAAATATATTTCCGCTTGTGTATAGCCACTGTTGGTAAGCGTTGGGAACATTTACGCCTAAGAGGGCAACAATGATTGAATAGGAACCTAAAGCCAAAGCGATGATGGGTATTATTCGGCGGTGGGGTTGACGGGTGATTGTGGGGTCGTTTCTGAGCGCTTCTACGGCGGGTATTCTTGAGGCCTTTCGGGATGACCAGTACACTGAGAGCAAAGATAGGAGGACGCCGAAGAATACGGTGACAATCATCACATCAGGGCTGTACAGTTTAGAAGCAAATAGCGTGTTAAGATTAACTGCACCAGCGTAGTACTGGTTGATTATTAAGCCGCCGACAACACCCAACACGCCGGCAATTACGCCTATCACGAGGGCTTCGACAAGAAACATACGCTGTATTTGGCCGCTGGATAAGCCTTTTGTGGATAGGAGCCCGATTTCTCTTCTGCGAATGTTAAAGGATACGTCTGATACGGTGGAGCCCAGATACCACGCTACAAAGAAAATCGGGATGGAAACCATAAAGAAGCTAAAGAGGAACGATGAGATGTTAGATTGGTAGCCCTGCAGGGAACTGCTTAATGCATTGTTTACATATGCCCATGACATGTAGCTTAGCATTTTGTTTTGGATGGTGTCTGCTATCAAGTTGATTCGTGTGACGGATGCTTGGACATTCCATGGGCTGATAAGGGCTTCCCGGTCAACGTTTATTGCATATCTTATCTCTTGAGTGCTTGTGTCGGGTGCGCTTTCCCAGAGGGGTTCAAGAGTGTTTTCCCAGCTTATGATCATAAAGTCGCTTCGGTACTTAGAGCTGTCCGGATAGAACCAGTCAGTACCAGACAGTAACGCATAACCCTCATCGGTTAATCGGGCGACGCCTGCAACTGTGAGGTTTACGTAGTATGTGGTTGCGTTGTAGTATTTGGGTGTCTGGAAACTAATCATGGTGGTGATGTTGTCGCCTATGCTCACTTTCTTTGCTAGGTTGCTTCCTTCAAGAATGTAAGTGTAGTTTGTCGTTATGCCGCCAGGGGGCTTGTTTAGCCATTCATCATAAATCCTTGAACTATTTGGGAAGCTTGCAAACCCCAGGTAGTTGACGCTTGTGTAATTATCGCTTGGTATGCTAACGGGTGACCAAAACGTTGTCAAATAATCAACGTTTTTAACATTCTCCATGCTTCGGATGTAGTCTGTAACGAGGGGGAGGTTTGACATGTTAAGAGATGCCTGACAGGACATATCCGTCATAACGTTTCGGATTTGGTTGTTTAGCGTCTGTTCTGCGGCAACGTTTGCTTTGATGCTTATGCCTGCAAAGAAGGTTGCTGCTAAGGTTACCCCGATTAAGAGGGCAGTGAAAAGTTTCCAGTTACGGAACACATGTTTAATTGGATACAGTAACGGCGTACGCCATCTACCTCTACATGCAATAGAGTGCTTCTGCTTTTAAAACTACGCAATAGAACACCCAAAAGCGCCCCCAAGCTGCAGGCGACCATGCGTCTAGAAACAATTAAATGCCCAAGAGGGCCTCTACTACCCCATGAAATCCTACCTAGGCCATCTAAAAGAGGAAAATATGAGCCTCTTCACCGACTTTTACGAATTAACCATGTGTGCCGCCTACTATGACAACCAAAACTTCGAAAATGCCACCTTTGACCTCTTCATCCGCCGCTTACCCGAAAACCGCAGTTACTTCCTCTTTGCAGGCCTAGAAGAAGCCCTCAACTACCTCCAAACCATCAAATTCACAGACGAACACCTATCATACCTTAAAACGCAGGGTTTCAAAGAAGACTTCCTCAACTACTTAGCAGACTTTAAGTTCACAGGCGAAGTCTGGGCAGTCCCCGAAGGCTCCCTAGCATTCCCCAACGAGCCACTACTACGCATAACAGCCCCCATCATCGAAGCCCAACTCGTCGAGACCTTCCTCCTAAACTCCATTAACCTCCAGACGATGATTGCCACCAAAGCCAGCCGAGTAGTCAACGCCGCAGACGGCAGAGCAGTCATCGAGTTTGGATTGCGCAGGGAACCTGGCATAGACGGCGGCATGAAAGTCGCCCGATCCAGCTACATCGCCGGATGCATGGGCACAAGCAACGTACTTGCAGGCATGACCTACAACATCCCCGTCTTTGGCACCATGGCACACAGCTTCATTATGTCTTATCCCAAAGAAATCGATGCATTCCGCGCTTTCACCAAAACCTTCCCAGACAAATCCACCCTCCTCATCGACACCTACGATGACATTGCAGGAGCAGAAAAAGCCGTCATAGTCGCCAAGGAACTTGAAGCCAAAGGCATCCGCTTAGGAGGAGTAAGGATTGACAGCGGCGACCTGGTGGAATCCAGCAAAAGGGTCCGCAGAATCCTTGACAGCAACAACCTGCAGTTCGCAAAAATCTTTGTCAGCGGCGACCTAGACGAATACAAAATCACCGAGCTACTCAAAGCAAGCGCACCTATCGACGCCTTTGGGGTGGGCACCAAGATGGGAACCAGCGCCGACCGACCCTACATAGACGGCATCTACAAACTCTGCGAAACCCAAACAGCAGATGGCGAGTTTGCGCCAATAATGAAGCTAAGCAAAGACAAAATCACCCTGCCAGGCAGAAAACAAGTTTACCGCTTCACAGACAACAACCATTCCTTCAAAAAAGACGTCATAGCCTTAGCAGATGAACCCGCCAATGGAGGCGAGCCCCTGCTGCTTAAGGTTATGGAAAGAGGAAAATTAACCTACAAGCTACCGACATTGGACCAGATCCGCACTTACGCAGCAGAAAACATTGCCAAGTTGCCCCAGAAGTATAAGGTGTTAAAGGATGCGCCCGCTTACCCGGTGGAGGTTAGCCAGAAACTCCAGAACTTGACCGAAACCCTCAAAGCACAGATAGCCGAAAAAGAAATCAATCATTCCGCTTAGCGCTGTTTTTTGCGGCTACGTTTTTTGTATTCGCCGCAGTAGCTGCTTCCGCCTTCACGGCATTGTGGGCTGACTTTGTCACATTCTTTTATGTATTCACAACAATAAAAGAAACCGTCTACTTTGTTTCGGAGCCCAACTAGGGCACCATTTAATTTCCCCACTTTACCTCTCTTCCTTAGAGTGTAGCTGAAGTTTTGCTATATTAGGGCATCGCCTTGGGGATTATGGAAAACCCTTAATAGTTGTCGTTTGGAGTTTTTATGCTAATACAAACAGGGAAGCACCATATTATGCAAAACCGACCAGCTATAGTTGCTGTCGGCAGAACCAAGTTCGGTGAGCACTACGGCAAAGAACCCGAAAAACTCATCGAAGAAGCTTGGCTTGCTGCCTCAAACGAATGTAACCTAGAACGAAAAGACCTGCAGGCCTGTTACATGTCTGACTGCTTCTTGCCAATCACCAACAAACTTGGCTTAGAAGAAGGATTCCTCTCAGAACTCACAGAACTCCACGTACCCATGGAGATCACCCGCAGCTTCAGCGCTGCACTCATGACAGCCTGTCATGCCATCCAAGCAGGCGTCTACAACACTGTACTTGTGGGCGGCATCGAAAAAATGTCTGACCGACTGGACAAAATCCGCGACGACCTTATGCTGCTTGACGACCCCTGGAGCTACTATGCAGGCGGCACCCCCGAATCCAACCATGAACTCATGATGCGCGCCTACATCAAAAAGCACGGCTTAACAGGGCAAGATATAGAACAACTTGAAACAGCCCTCGCACAGGTCGCCGTAAAAAACCACGCTAACGCAACAAAAAACAAGTATGCACAGTTCCAACGTAAAATCACCATAGATCAGGTTAGAGGCGCCCGCAAAGCAGCCAGCAAACCTCTCGGATTATTCGACTTCGCTCCGATCTCCGATGGCGCCAGCGCAATCGTTCTAACCAGCGAAGAGGTAGCCAAAACACTGACGGATCACCCCGTCTACATTTTGGGGTGCGGTTCAGCAACTGACTACCTCAACTACTCCACCCGCGAAGACCTCACTCGTTTTCTTGCGGCGGAGCTAGCCATGAAGAGCGCCTCCCAAACAGCCAAAGTGTCACCCTCACAGTTACAGTTACTAGAACTCTATGACCAATCCACCATGATGGAAATGGTGACACTCGAAGACCTCGGCCTCTGTGCACCCGGCACCGCATGGAAAAACATCTACCAAAGCTACACCGACAACCACCTCTACTATGAAATCAACAATAAACCCGTCTACGTTAACACCAACGGTGGACTCAAAGCCGACGGCAACCCCTTAGGCGCCACAGGCGGAGCACAGATTTTTGAGCTTTTCCGCCAACTCCGAGGCGAAGCAGCCGACCGCCAAGTCAACATCGAAGGAGACTTGAAGCATGCTGCAGCCGTCGAATTCGAGGGATTTGGAACTAAAGCTTACGTAACAATTCTAGGAGAGAAAACCAATGAGCAGTGAACCAATAGAGCGTCGTGTTTCATACTTAGGTGACCGCCTCAAAGCCAGTCGATGCAGCTGTTGCGGCGAAGAATACTTTGAAATCCGCGACTACTGTAGCATATGCGGCCGCAAAAGCTACGGCAAAATGGAGTCCATCGACTTATTCTTCGACAAAGGCACCCTAGAGCTCGCTACCTTTGTCAATGAGCCGACAAACAAATTCTCAAAGCTAGGCAGCTACATCCATGGCATCGTCTCCTTCCACAACGGCAAAATCCGAGTACCCGCAAGACTAACCGATCAACTCATCTGCGACGGCAAAGCCATAGACCTATCCAGCCTAGAGGGCCGCGAAGTCATACCCCGATTCCGCCGACGCTACTCAGTCGGGAAAAGCGACCTCATCCCAACTATCTCCTTAGCCTTTACCTTAGCAGACGAATACTACCCCCACCAAGAATACCAAATAATCCAGCCCACCAAAGACTATGAGCTTCCCGGTATAGTCGGGTATGGCGTCTACACATCACGATTCCGCTATAAAGAGGAATCCTGGGAGCACGCGGTGCCCTTCCTAGACGAGGACTCCGTAACAGCCGCGGTAGAAGCGGGTAAACAGGCACTTATTCACTCAGCGCTCGATAGTCAATTGATCGGTAAAGTGTATGCTGGCTCAGAATCTAACCCCTATGCAGTCAAGCCCATCGCAGCCAAAGTCGCCCAGGTCCTTAAACTTGGCAAAGAAGAAGGCGATGTACAAAGCGTAGATGCCATTGACACTGAATTTGCCTGCAAAGCGGGCTCCAGCATGTTCAAAGACGCCTGTGCCCTCGTCAGCTATCCACGCTCAAATATAAACTACGCCATGGTCATCGGCACCGACAACTCGCAGGCTGCCCCACGTGGCTGCCCAGGTGGCGAACTCGACCAATTTGTGGGTTACGGCGCTGCAGCATACATATTTGGCAAACAAGACGTCATTGCCGAGGTTGAGGGCTGGTACAGCTGCACCTCTGACACCCCGGACTTTTGGCGACGAGACGGCGAACCGCACCCCATGCACGGCGGCAGATTCACAGGCGACCCAGCCTACCACAAACACGTCCGAAAAGCAGCCAGCAAACTCATGGAGCAATGCAACCTCAAAGCCTCTGACCTCAACTACTTTGTGCCTCACCAGCCTAACCCAAGCTTTCCAGTCAGAATAGCCAAAGATCTGGGCTTCAAAGAAGAACAATTCATGCCAGCCATCCAGATGACCAAATTCGGCAACACATACAGCGGCGCCTCACTCATCGGCTTAGCAGCAATCCTTGACATCGCCAAACCAGACGAACGCATCTTAGTAACCAGCTACGGTTCAGGTGCAGGCAGCGACGCATACATCATCCGAACCACAAGCCAAATCCTAGACAAACGCAAACGCCAAAAAGTCAATAACAAGTTCCTCGCAGAGAACCCGTTTGTGGAATACGTTGACTACTCGACGTATAGGCGTCTAAAGCAGGGCATGTAAGCCCTCCCACCTATTTTTTGGGCAGCTCGTTTTTTGTTTTTGGCGGTTGTTTTTTTGTTCTAGTTTTCGTTGGGGGTTTGAGCGGTAGCAAGATTTCAAATATTGATCATTAATACATAATATGCAAGCGTGGACGCGCAACCGACAATTAAGCCTTGACCTAATGGGGTACATGTCTATTTCGCCCCCAAAGGGGGCACCTTCCTTTTAGCCAACATCTTGAAAGCGCCTAGAACTAAACAAAATGCACCCGTATTCAACGGCACTTCTACTTAACGCTAAAACCATTATCCCACAACACAAAACTCAAGAAAAGAACCCAGGTCATGCCAAGAAGGTTGTGATGGTGGGCCCGAGCGGATTTGAACCACTGACCAACAGATTATGAGTCTGGCGCTCTACCTAACTGAGCTACGGGCCCGCATCTCGGTGTTCGTAATATTGCTATCCCAAACAAGATTTAAACATTTTCCGCAGCCAAACAAGTAACAAGCTATCTCTTAGCCACTGCCAGAAATTTATCGGGCTTACGCCTAGAAGGAGTGCCTGTGGGGTAGCAGGTCTGCGAATTTTTTTAAGTGCAGGTTGAACCTGTGGTTGGTTCTATATATAAGGGAGGGGTAGGTCAGCAAAGCAACAGACGCTACCAAGCCACCAAGCCAGAAACCTAAACAATGTGAAGAACTAACTAGACTACCGTGGGTCTGTTGAAAGATTAAGCTTTGTCTAGTGTTGGCGGTTTACGGTGGCCATCCCAAGCGTGATGCAAAGCTAACATCGGTTGATAGATAAGCAGTCTGGGGCCCGAGTAGCGCATGACTTTTCTGACTTTGGCTTTCATGTCGGGTTTGTAGCAGTGGATGGTGCATTTGCCGCAGGTGGTTTTCTTTTCTTGGAAGGGACATTTGGCTAGTCGCTGGAAAGCGTATTCTTGGAATTCTTGACATTCAGGGCACAGGGCGCCGTTGGTGTGGTGGTTGCCTTTGCAGTAGACTTTTACCATGACGGCTATGGTTTTTCTTTCGCGTTTCATGCGTTTATGTTCAGGGTTAGGGGGTTGCGGTCTCATAGGCCTTCACATATGATAGTGCCTGTTTCTGTTTAAGTGTTGACCCTTACCTTTACGGGATTTCAGACCTTAGACACGTAGCTGTTGGCTTTGATGTAGAACCGCCAAGGCTTATCCTTCCAGTCGCCGGCGTAGTCGATGCCAACTCGGGGCGCCTCAACAATGTCTTGGCTGGATACCTGTTCAGCGTCTGCTATATAGAAAGGGGGCATAGTCAAGTCGGCGCCATATTGAGCCTTTGTTATGCCAAGAGCCATACATAACCTACCGGGGCCGTTAGTCAGCGTTTGAGCTTTGCCCTTTGGGTAACCTCTACGCTTAGCCATCAACTCACAGCCCTCCACTGGCTCAAGCGCACGAATCAAAACCGCCTCAGGCTTACCTGGCATGTCTCCCGCTGTAACGTTCACACAGTAATACATACCATAAATCAGGTAAACGTAGGCAAACCCTTTTTCTCTAAACATAATGTCATTTCGCGGAGTCCTTCGTCCACCATAACTATGGGCTGCGCGATCTTCAGGTCCCCGATACGCCTCTGTTTCAACGATTCTACCCGAGGTTACGCCTTCAGCGGTCTCGTTAACCAAGACTTTGCCCAGCAACTCACGTGCCACCACCAAGATGTTTCGCTGATAAAAATTTCTTTGCAGAATCATGGCCCAACAGTGTTGGTTTTAATATGAAAACAGTCTCATAAATATTGAGAAACTTGAACCGCAAAAAAGTCACCGTAACCACAAGCGTACTGCTTGTGCTCTTATTAGCCACTCCAATCGGCGCCCAAGAAGCAAGCACAGAGACAGCCTTCACCACAGACGACGTCTTTAGTATACCTGAACTAAATGGAAACATCAAGTTCGGGTTTAACGGAACCTACACAGAAGCTACACTAGAAAACAACGCGTGGCGCTTTAGAGGCCTAAAACTCGACAACACCCAAGCAGTCGCCTCCTTTGGACTCAGAGACGTCGAGAGTTTAGAATACCTGTCGATTTCTGCCCAGGACTCTAACTTGACGATCCTTGGAGCCGTAGGTTTCAATTATACCTGGACAGCAGAGGTACTGATGTATACTGCAGAGGGGTTTGGGTCTCAAACTGTGGATTTAGGGCTAAACGATTCTAAACCCACAAGCGTAGCCGAGTGGAGTGTAGTAGTCGATAATGGCGCAACGTTTCTTGCGGAAGGCTCCGGCTGGAAACTCTTAGACGACAACATTGTCAGGGTAAGCATTGGTGAGGGTAACATTACGGTTATGCACTTTGATTTCGGCGACTCCTCGATGGCTAACTTGTCTTTTCTGATGCAGCATTACGTGGTTATTCTAACGGGTGCGGTTT
Organism: Methanocella sp.; assembly: GCA_050261115.1. Lineage (GTDB taxonomy): Archaea > Thermoproteota > Bathyarchaeia > Bathyarchaeales > Bathycorpusculaceae > Bathycorpusculum. The sequence continues at coordinate 35,424 of JBLNCY010000051.1, read as the reverse complement.
TTGTGGTTGTAGTTTTGCTATCGGTAGGGATTTCAGTTAAGACCAAAAAACAGAAACAAAGACCCACCCCCAATTGAAGGGAAACCCAATTTTTATGCAGATTGTAGGTCAGGCTCAGAGTCAGTCATCGGAGCCAGAGCAGAGCTTCTATACATGCTGAGGAAAATCCAAAGCAAGCATCTGTTCATAGTAATAATAGCGGCTCTTGCATTAAACGCGATCTCTTTTCTTGTAGCCTACCCCGAGATAACGGAGTTGGAGTTTGAAACGCTTGCCCGTGACTTCTCAGCCTACTACATGGGCACATGGCGCTTATACAATAACCCAACACAGGTCTACTATGACGGCAGCCTACCCAACGACTACCTAATAGTTGGGACGCCACAGCCTTTCAAGTACACACCTTCCTTCCTGCTCTTGATGACTCCGTTTTTGGGTCTAAATTATATGGATGCACTTGTACTCTTTAACTTCCTTCAATTTGCCCTAATGCCGCTCTTAGCGTTTTTTGTCTATAAACTTGTCAAGGACCGAAGCTTTGCAGTCGCCGCCATAACCGCCGTAATCGTCCTCGTCTCGCCTATACCTACGCCTGCCTCAAACATACCCTACGTTGAGCCCATTAGCGTGCTCGGCTTGTTTGATATTAATCAGCAGTGCTTTTCCCCCAGCTACTACTGCGGCTACGCCTACGTTAACGCACATGTACTCCAGACCGTTCTCTTAGTCGGCGCACTATACTTTGGGGCAACAAAGAAGCCCATACTGTCGGCTTTATTTTTCTCCTTTGGCTTACTAGATCCTAGAGCTGCACTTGTCGCTGCGCCCCTACTATTATGGTACAACAGACAAAAGATCCGGAGGTTCATCTTAGCTTCTATCGTGGTTGGTGTGGCGACGATTTTGCCATTCTTCTTCTACAATGGGGTAGGTTTGGATTTTCTGCGTATGGGGCTTAGCGCAAACATCATTGGGCAATCATACGCTTATGATTGGATTCCCATCTATGCAGTTATTGCGTTGACTGCTGTGGAGGTTTATTCGGTTATTGGCAAGAAACGTAAAGGTGCTGCTTTGGTCGATGACTTACAACGGTAATATACAAGCTATGGCGCGGTCGATTAAGTTAACACTTGTTGATTTAAGCAGATAGATGCTTGCGTCCAGAACCTCAGCAAACCACATATCAGGCGGCTAAACAACGTAAAATTGCTAAACAGAGGCAAACCCCAAAAAAAGCTGAGTAGCTTTGATTATTTATCCGTGTAAGGCTTGTATATTATTATCCAGCCATCGGTGATTTTTACTGCCAGTTTATGCTTCCTAGCAATATTCTCAGCACAACCAAGTATCAAGGGATCGTCTTTGGTTTCGATGTATACTTGGAAAGTATGGGATAGCGAACCGTTTTCCTTTGGGGGGAGCAGTTTTATGGATTTACCTTCAACTGATTGGCAAGCATCAAAGATCTCTTTGATTACTGAAACGGCTTGTTCCCTATCCAACCTACTCACCTGTGGCGAGGGTCTCTGTACGGTACCTATCTAAAAAACATTGTTTCGAAAACCGTTATGTCCCTATGGACCGCGGGTAACGTTGAGTCATTAGAAGGGATTAGCTACCTAAGCAAACTCGCGCTACCAGTAGATATACAATGACGCCTCAATTCCGTAAGTACCTTTATCTCTGTATTTTTACTTATAAATAGGGTGTGTTTGATTTTTCATGTCTTTTAATATAGGCAAAATCTTCGGTGTAGAAATAAGAATCCATTATAGCTGGTTTTTGATATTTGGCCTAATAACATGGACGCTAGCGGCGTCATTTTTGCCTTTCCAGTTTCCCGGCTTATCGGTGGAATTATACTGGATTTTAGGTGCGATCTCTGCCTTGCTGTTGTTCATATCAGTGCTGGTGCATGAGCTCGCTCATACTTATGTGGCACTCAAAAAAGGGTTATCTGTCTCAGACATAACGCTCTACTTATTTGGTGGCGTCTCACAGATAGAAACCGAACCCACTAACCCAAAAACTGAGGCTCTAATGTCTGTGGTGGGCCCGTTAACTAGTTTTGTGATTGGTGGACTATCCGCTGGAGCTTGGCTGTTGACTGCCTATTTGGGTCTCGGCTCGGCAGTTGAAGCGCCCTTATATTACATAGCGCTCATAAATGTGCTGTTGGGCGGCTTTAACTTGCTGCCTGCTTTTCCACTAGATGGCGGTCGACTGCTCAGAGCGGGACTGTGGTTCTATAAGAAGGATATTGTTCCAGCAACCAGATCTGCAACCATAATCAGCAGAATAATCGCCTACGCCATAATAGGTTTTGGCGCTTTCTTTATACTGTTTGTCAACCTCATAAGCGGCCTCTGGCTAATCCTTATCGGTTGGTTCCTAAAAAGTGGAGCCGATGAAAGTCTTAGACACACGATAATCATGGAAGCAATAGGCAATTTACAGGTAGAGCAGATAATGACAAAAACCGTAAGCACAATACCACCGGGAAAAACGATTCTAGAGGCAGAGAAAGAATTTTTCGATGTGGATAAGCATGGCGGTTTCCCTGTTGTTGCAGAGGGCAAGATTGTTGGGATAATAACTCGAACGGACCTAAAAAAGGTACCAGAGCAAGAGAAGGCGACTCGCAAAGTCGAGGATGTGATGACGCCGCGGTCTAAACTGGTTACTGTTGAGCCGGAAGAGTTAGTCTCTGATGCCTTTATGAAACTCTCAAATCATAACATCGGGCGATTACCAGTAGTTGAAGGTGAATCTGTGATTGGAATCATAACGAGGAGCGATGTAATCGAAGCGGTTCAACTTAGGATTCATACGCATGGCGGTGGAATTTAATGGGTGAACATGGAGCTATTGTTGCTTATCTTGCGGAGGATTCTCGTTTGATAGCGCCTTATAGCGGGCTAGTACAGCGGCTGCTTTTGCCGCCCTCTTTGGCGAGGAATAGATGGGGATTCCGTTTCTTTTGAGTATTTGTGTGCCACTCATGATGCTACTTCCGCCCAAAAAGAAAGCTATCAGCGGCTTACCACAGGTTTTGCTTGCATCAACTATGGCTCTTGCAGGCTCATCTGAGGTAACTAAACCCTGTGAGACGAAGAGGGTTATTATCATGTCAATGTTTTCAGAAGCAGAGACTATATCGATAGACTCCTTATAGCGCTGATAGTTTGCGTTTCCTGTCATGTCTACTGGATTATGTGTGGAAGCGATTGAAGGAAGAATTGCCTTGAGCGCCTCTTCGGTTCTCGCTGGGAATTCAGGAAGCGTTAGTCCCTGTCTGCTGCACCAGTCTGCGGTCACTACTCCGAGTCCGCCGGCGTTTGAGATTATAGCGACGTTTTTCCCCTTCGGCAAGGGTTGGCTAAAAACCTGCATGGCGTCGTATAGTTCCTCTATGTCTTCGACCATGATTGCGCCCGCCTGTGTTAGCGCTGCCCTAACTATGCCGATGTTTCCTGCTACGGAGCCGGTGTGGGAAAGTGCGGCTTTTGCGCCTGACTCGGTTACGCCTGACTTTAGAATAAGAATGGGCTTATGTTTGGAGACGGACTTGATGGCCTCAAAGAGCTTTCTCCCAGCCTTTATGCCCTCGACATAGATGGCAATCACCTTTGTTTGCTCATCATCTTGGAGATATGATAGGCAGTCGGCCTCGTCTACGTCGCATTTGTTGCCGAGGTTTATGAATTTTGAGAAGCCCACTTCTTCTTTTAGGGCCCAATCAAGGGTTCCGCAGCACATTGCGCCGCTCTGTGAAACAAACGCTACGGATCCTTTGAGGGCTTTGCTGGATGTAAAGGATAGGTCTAGCCCGATGGCTGTGTTTATCAGACCAAAGCAGTTGGGGCCAATAATCCTAATACCATGTTGCTTGGCAACTGCCACAATTTGGTCCTGAAGGTCTCGGCTCCCGATCTCGGCAAAACCCGAGGAGATTATGACTGCTCCCTTTGCTCCCTTCTTAGCTGCCTGCTTTAGAATGTCTGGCGCTAGGGGCGCAGGAATGACTATTTCCACCAAGTCGATGTCCTCTGGTATGGACTCAAGGTTTGGGTAAACTTTCTGCCCAAATATTTCGGTGGCACTTGGATTCACCAAATAAATCCGCCCAGTGTATTTGCCGCCTAGCGCATTCCGCGTTACTGCACCGCCGACTTTGTCTGTCTTGTCGGTTGCCCCAACGATAGCTACTGAACGCGGTTCAATCAAGCATCGCATCTGAGTGGAGATTTCCTCAAAACTATACTTTTTGCAGATGACCGCACCCAACTACACTACCCGCCGCAAATACCATAAAAGATCTAACTATAATAATAAACCAGCGGTTGCACGTCCGCGGATAAAACTTCAGTTCCTCTAGTCGCTTACGGTTTGCGTTCGATGGGGGCAGTTTTTGTGAATATGGTAACTTTGAACTTTTTGGTTCAATTTTTGGGGATAGGCTTTGAGATCAAGTTGGGGCAGGTATTCTTGGATAGCGGGGTAAAGGTACGGTTGGGCTTGCATGTATTTGGTGCCCAATTCTATAAACAAGGCATAAGTGGCGTCTGCTTAGGAATCGTGCGGTCATGCTCGATTAGCATTATTTCCTCGTTCTGCGGCGCATAAGAGAGGACTTCACGGATTTTATCCAACACCTTGCTCATGACAATTTCAACCCGAAATTTCAGTACTTCAAAAAATGGGGGATTGATGGTTTTGTTGGTCAGCCCTTTAGGCTAGGGTGGTTTTGATGTTGGTCATTTTGGCAACGGCTGAAGAACGAAGGTTGCCTGCACCGAACCGTGTGGTGGCTCTAACGCCGAATTTACCTGTTTTAGCTTCTTCCCAGTCCTCAACGGTAATGTCTCGCCTAAGAAGCATAGCTGATGCCACTCGGGTGTCTATGGCGTAGGCGGTTCCGTTCGGCACCAGTGTGCTTGCTTGGACTCGCATGCCTAAGACGCTTCTCTCTTCTGGCGCTAACACAGGTGCCACACCAATCTAGGCAGTCATAGCACTTGGCGTAACCCATCAGAAAAGAGCCTCCTGCGGAAGACGCCAAAACCTAATTACCATTAAACCAAAATTTTGTTGCAATGTAAGAAACCTCTAACCAACCTTCTATAGTAGAGAAAAAGAAAATGGGGTAATGGCGAGCCCCCTGTTCACCATCTACTTGAAAAGTATAAAATTAACTCTAGAAGGAGGTAGCCCGTGAGAGATTCGAACTCTCGTCACCGGGTCCAAAGCCCGATATGCTTGACCACTACACCAACGGGCTGCACTAGTCACACAGTGATAGCGCGGTTTTATTTATTGTTAGAGGTTAATGGGCAATTTTTATCCTAATAAGCGTTCTTGCGTTTTCACTGTAAAGTTTTCAACCAATGCGTCTGTTGCATGCGTCTTCGATCGAAAAAGGCTGATCAGGGTTGGCATCTAGCCGCATAGCTCTGGGGGGCTTGGGTGGGGGTCGTTGAGGCGTTTGTTTGTGGTGTTTTTGTATTACCGTATGGTAAAACCGGTAAGCTTGCCCCCCATATTTACACATTTTTACGCTTACTATAATAAAGTAATCTATGCCCTTAGGCGCAAATTACAAAACATCTTGTGCAATAGATTTAATAAACCAAAAGTTTTAAATAATAGAGACGTTCATCTGCTTAGTTTGCGCGGGCCGAATGTACTAATTCTAGCCTCTTTGGCCTATGGTGACGGTTCTACGCATATTAACGTGAGGAATAAGAATTGAGCATAAAAAAAGAAGCACCGAGAACAACCCAACGACAAGCCGATAAGTGCCCAGAATGCGGCGGCAATAACCTAGTTCATGATTATGACACTGGAGAAACCGTTTGTGGTGACTGCGGTCTGGTCCTCTACGAACAGATGATGGACAAAGGCCCAGAATGGCGTGCTTTTACACAGGAAGAAAAAGCCTCCAGAAGCCGTGTGGGTGTACCGACCTCTTACTCAGTTCACGATAAAGGTTTGTCCACAGCCATCAGCCAAGTAGACCGCGACGCCTTTGGCAGGAAACTGCCTTTATCTACGCGTCTACAGATGTGGCGTTTACGTAAATGGCAGATCCGCAGCAGAGTCCACTCATCCATCGACCGCAACCTAGCACAAGCGATGGCGGAACTCGACCGCTTATCAGACAAAGTCTACATACCACCACCAATCAAAGAAAAAGCCGCCGTCGTCTACCGAAAAGCACTCGACAAAGGCCTAGTTCGCGGTCGCTCCATCGCAGCCATCGCAGCCGCAGCCCTATATGCAGCTTGCCGAGGAAGCGGAACACCAAGAACACTCCGCGAAATCGCCGAAGCCAGCCTAGTTGACAAGAAAGACGTCGCACGCTGCTACAGGCTGTTACTTAGAGAACTTGAAGTACATATGCCGATTGCTGACCCATTAACCTACGTCTCAAAGATCGCTGAAAAAACAGGCATCTCAGGCAAGACCCAAGGTGCAGCCATAAACATCCTCAGGGAAGCCAGACGCAAACGTGCAGCCGCAGGAAAAGACCCCATGGGTTTAGCAGCCGCAGCCCTTTACATTGCATGCCTACAGAACAACGAGAAAAAGACCCAAAAAGACATCGCTGAAGCCGCAGGCGTTACAGAGGTCACGGTCAGAAACCGCTATAAGACCCTCAAAAAGCAACTAAATCTTGAATTGCCCGACTAGGGCACTTATTTTCTTATTTTTCAATTAATCTTAACTTAGCTTCTTCTGTACTTAATCGGTATTAAGTAGAGCCTTCTGACGCTGCAGTTTTGTTGGTTTGCGTTTCTTTTTGGGCTTCCTCAGGCTCTAGCTCCATAACAACGATACCATGGTAGCCGCATTCCGGACAATAATACTGTTTAGGTGTTAGCCAGATATCTAGACTGCTGCTGAGGTGGATTTTCGGGCTGCAGCATCGGGGACAAAAAATTTGGGTCGGTGTGCGGCGCTTCGTGTGCCTAAAAACGTCGCGCAAGCCACCTAGTTTTTTCATTCTTGAGGGTGCCCCTTGCTAATTTGCTGGTTCTTTGCGGTCACCAGTTTACTGTAGCTCGATGTTTTCCTGCGGGTAGCCTGCTTTGATCAAGAATTCTTTTACGCGGTCTCGATGGTCGCCCTGTAGCATAATTTGCCCGTTTTTGTGTGTTCCACCGCATGCGCAGAAGGTTTTGAGTTTTTGAGCGACGGTTTGGAGGTTTGAATTCTTATCATCCATGCCATCGATTATGGTGGTTGCTTTGCCAAATTTTCGGGTTTCAAGGCGTATTCGGATACGCTGTTGCTCTTTCTCTATCTCTCCACAGACACATAGGTCTTTAGGTAATCCGCATATTGAACAAACTTCAGCCATTGAATCTCAAGAAAGAAATTAGCAGGTGGTGTATATAAGAGTTTCAAAGTTCGAATCCTGAATAGCGAATGTGTCTTTAGGCTTCTCTGTTGGTATGTTATAAACAAACGCTCCTTTTGGCAGCACAGAATACCCTCGCAACTTGACAATTTCAAGGTAGCTTCAAATGCGCTAACGCCATTGGTGCAACTAGGCGACCACAAAAATAATATACCTATCAACCTGAGTTAGTTTAGGGGTTTTATTGGAGCAAAAAAAGACTCTAACACCGCTAAAAATAGGTTTAATAATTGTAGCTTTAGCTTATTTCCTGTTTACACTGCATGCGACGTTTGTGCTTTCTTGGGTGGGTGAATGGGAACCTCTCAGGGAACCAACACGATCCTGGATATTTGTCACTGATGTAACCGCGTTTGTATTTCTTATTTTCCGGTTCTTAGCAGGTATCCTTGCGGCAACTGGAGCAGTACTTTATTTCATCAAGGGTTTGTCGCAGTCTACCGCTTACAAGATACTCCGCGCAATAATCGTCTTAGAAGGCCTCTATTGGGTAGGACTCTTGCCCTCAGGTATCTGGGGTTTACTGCCAAGCAGGGTTGGAATCAACTGGAGCCTGCTCATCTCAACGGGCATACCCTGCATCGTCGCTTCAATAAGCATCCCCATATGCCTATTCATGCTCGCCCGAAAACTCAACCCCGACAAAGCCCCACAGCCAGCGATTAAATGGGCGACCTTGGCAGGATTCTTCTATGTTGTGGCGTTGTGGCTAAACAACAGCGGCATGTGGATCATCACTGGCTTAGATGAGGGATGGAATTATATTTTCAACACCCCCCAATACCTCCTGAGCGTCACGGTAACCTTAGTAGGGTTGCTTGCGTTGGCCGTTTATGCGGGGTACTTTGCTAAAAAATCAATGCATGCCATATCTGTCGAGGCGGTTAGTCTCGGCGGCGTCGGCGTCATATTGACTGCGCTGGGCACGTATTTCCTTTGGAATTACCTCACCTGGATATTCTTCGGAGGCTGGAACGAATGGTACGCTTGGATACTTGGACACAACCTGGACCTCTGGATGCTAGCACTGCCCTTGGCGGGTATACCGCTATTGCTTTATCGTCGGCAGTTTAGAGCAGCAAAATATCTGTATGCCCTAGAAGCGGTCGGCGCGGTGTTTGTTGCCATATTTTTAGGCGCTTACTTAGCAGGTATACCGACCACAGCGGTCTATCACTCCGAAGAGATCATACGGTACTCGCTGTACGGATTAGGTATCGTGTTTTTGGTGCTGATTTTGGTCGGCGTAATTTTAGCTAAAGTGATTCGACGCTAAAAGCTAATTTTAGCGCCGTTTTATCTTCCTCTTTTCCAATATACTTCTTATCGCCCCTCAGCGTGAGTGTGTACTCTATTGCTGGACCATCGCCTAAGACGAAGTCGCTTTTTAGATTAGCAAAGATACCTTTCTGGGCTTCTGCACCAAGGGCTAATAGGAATTCTAAAAACTTTTCACGTGTGATTGTAGATAATGAGGTTAGGGTGACATCAAAGGTTCTAACTGTGGGTTTCCAGGTGATGGCTGAGGCGCCAAATTTTAGCTGCGTCAGGGTTTCATCCACCTTACTGCAGGCCATGCGTCTTTGGAGGTTTACCGTGACTTCTGTAAAACCTTCCCCATGCATGGTAACATAGCTGCGAAGGGTATCTTCTCGAGGTTCAACCTGCTGCGTAACATACGCTAGGGTGTGCGCTATGTTAAGTGATGCTTTATCAGAGAATACTTGGGGTGGCTCAATGGGTGATTTTAGGATGAATACCCAGAGGTCGGTTGCATAGGGCAAATCCAAATGCACCGCTGAGGCACGGATTTCCCCTGTGAGGTTATGGTCTATTAGGCCATGGGCTGGCATGATTTTGCCGAGTTCTACTGTTAGAATTTGGTCTTGCCCATCGGTTGTTTGAGTATACTGTGCTTGGATTGGGGTTAGTATGGTTGGGTTGAAATGCCAGCTTGAACTCTTACCCGTGTGAGTCCACATGCACCGCATGGATGCCTCGCCAACGTAGACGGCACGGGGCTTTAGGGGTGTTTTACTTCGGAGGGTAACGGTTGCGTTTCCATGCTCGTCTAGTTTATAGTATGCTTGCTGACCTGCGGTCATGTTGTATGATGTGGTCACGTCTATGCCTCTGGTTGCGTTATAAGCCGTATGCCCGTCTTGCTTATTTAGATTGCAGTCAAATTTGGGTGTTGAGGGCTTTTTACAATCACATACGCTTAAGTTTGCTCAAAAGAAAGCAAGTAAGTGTATCATTCTAAGGGGAGGTGACATTTTTTTGAGCGAGAAAAGCGAGGTTCTCACCGCCACTAACAGCAAAGGGGACACAAGCGTTATGGTTTGCAAATCTTCCCAGGAGAGCAGTAACCAAAAGCGTTGCATGGACATTCAAAGCACCGCTAATCAGGCGTCAATCACCCAGAAATCGTCTTCTGGCAAGGCTATGCTGGATAATGAAACCTACGATTTGCTTGAGCAGTTACTGGTAGAGAACAAGAGTCTTTGGCGGATAAAAAATAACTACAAAGCCGATGCAGGCATAGATAAAGAAGTCAAAGAAGTCTGGAACTTTATAGAAAATAACAAGGAAGAAATAATCAAAGTACTAACCGAGAAAGTTAAAGAACGACTATAAATTCGCAAACGGTTTTGACTTAAAGTTTATTTCTCTTTAGCGCTAATTAGCGTTTTATGGCTAAATCCACCAAGGCTAGGGGCATTACTTGGCGGCAACCGCTCGTCTTTGTAGTGGCAACCATAGTATGTACGGTCTTGGCGATTTATGCAGTTGTGTCAGCGCCAGTTGATTCTGCTGCTGGAGCTGCGACTGGCGTTTCAGGGCTGTATTTAGCTGCAGCGGTTTATGTGCCGTTGGCGCTTTGGTTTGGCCTCTGGGGAGTAATGGCTGGTTATGTTAGCTGCGTTTTTATGGGGCTATATCTGGGCAGTTTAGGAGTCCCCGGCTACACCTTAGAGTTTATTCTGGTTTGGTCACTAGCTGACCTCTTTGAGGGGTTGGTGCCACTTTTAATTTATCGCTCACTTAGAATAAAGCCCACCCTTAAGCTCAAGCAGCCTAAAGCAACTTATGCTCTTAATGGATTATTGTTGGCGGTTTTGGTTTCCTCGGCATTTTTCCTAGTCTACTCTTATGCAACCCTGTTTATTGTTACGTTTGTTCTTAGTATTGTGTTGGTGCTTGTTCAGGCCTTAATTGAGGACCGCAAGACCTGGCTTACATGGCTGCCAATCGGGGTGTTGCTTGCCAGTGTGGTCTCGGGAGCTTTTGGAGTGGGTGCGATGGCCGCTTTTGGTATGATTCCCTGGGAGGCTTTTCAAGGCGTCTTTTTCGGATGGGTCTTCGGAGACATAATAGTGCTTGCAACCTTAGGAACTGTGCTCACAGTGGTATTGAGTTCCTATATTGTTAAATCAAAAATCTATGTCCACCGATACCTCTCATAGGCACGTTTGAATAAACAATTGGCGTTTGCCGCCATTAAACAAGTACACCTCGCCTAATGCCGTGAGGCTACCGTTGTCGTAGATTAGCGCGGAATCCTTGGGAACTGCATAAACCGGCTTACTGAACGAGAAACGCTCCAGATTCCCATCGTCCCGCTCGATATAATGCGTTTTTAACGTGATATCTACCAGCCCCAATCCCTCTATAACCCTAACTTTGCCGCTGTAGCGTTGGGTAGTTACGCATCTACTGCACAGTGCCAGCGCACCCGCGCTTCGCCCAACAATAATCCCGATAAAGCCCCGCAGATACTTCTCTAGGTGCAGGTTTTTGGCGCGCTCGATGAGTATGCTTGCTTGGCCGCCAGTAAAATAAACCACATCCGCCTCGGCTATCTTTTGGGTTAAGCCCGCTTGGTTGTAGTCTGCGTATTCCACGGATTCGGCGCCCAGACGCCTAAAATAATCCTCTAAGAGCCTGCGTTTACTGTAAGCCTTATCAAAAGATGGCCTTGCCCATGTAAAAATGACAACGCGTGGTCTGCCGCCTGCATCCTCAAACGCTGCTGCATTAACGGTTCTGGCGCTTTTTTGAGAAACGTTTTCCCCGCCCAATAGATACAGCTTTGGCATACCATTGTATAGTATAGGGGCGTTTAAAAGGGCATATAGAGGGGGAGGTGTTGCCTACTCTTGTGGCTTGGAAGGTTCTGTTACTCTCACTGAAACCTCCTCCCCTATATATAGAGTCAACCTTGGGTTGAACTTGGGCTTGAAAAGAATACCGCATGACCGGGCTATACCATTTATGAGTATAGAGACCCGGTCGGGTGTTCATAGACAAACCTTAATAACCAATCCCTGAATAGTTTGAGTTGTTGAGGCTCTGGAACACAATTTAGGAGAAGAGAAAGGGTAATGCAAAACCCTTTTCCTTTTTTAACCCCTAACAAACCCTCAATGGGTTGCAACCGTTAGGCACCGCCTGAAAAAATACGCTTTTAGCACAATCAAAACACCCCAGAAATTAATTCCATCTACTAAAAAAGACCAAAAACCAGAGGAACATTTAAGAAACAAAAGCCACCTCAACAAACAGACATCAATGCAGCAACCAAAACTAAAAGCAAAAGGCATATTCCTAGACCTCGACGGCACCATAGTCGATTCCACATCGGCATATCTGCAGGCAGCCAAAATAGCTTTCCGCGCCGTAGGCAAACCCATACCCACCGATGAAGTTATGCTTGACTTGCCCAAGCGAATTGAACAAGGTCGACCCGTCGAGGACATCACAGGCGGCACCACCGACGAATTCTTACCCGTATATTTTGATGCATACCATTCGATTACCGAACGTGAGACTAGGCTATTGCCCAATGTTGAGGCTACGCTGGCGGTTTTATCGGCTAAGTGTAAGTTGGGGCTATTTACAATGCGTCATGTTCCAAGCGAGTATCTGCAGAAGGAGCTTGACACGCATGGCATCGCTAAGTACTTTACTCACATCGTTACTGCGCTAGATACGGATAAGCCGAAACCTTCCCCAGAAGGCTTACTGCTTTGTATTGACGCCCTTAACGTGGACATTTGTGATTGTATAATGGCTGGTGACTCTGTGAATGACTTGCGGGCGGGGAAAGCAGCTGGCGTTAGGACGATAGGTCTGCTTTCGGGGCTCTATACCCGAGAGGAACTAGAGCAAGAGCAACCAGACTTGGTACTTTCTGATTTAAGTGCTCTGCTAAAAGTGCTTGTTTGATATATCAGAGTGCGTAATATATTGCGTTTTTTCACAGCCATTCTATTGCTTTTTAAAAATAAAGTTTAACTGTAACCTTAAAGTTACATGAATATGGAGAGGGCTTCAGCGGGAATCATAATGAATTTCGTAGAAATGATGATCGGGGAGAAACTGGCAGACGCCGACCCAGCTTTGGATGTCGTGGGTTCGGATCGAAAAGTGCTCCAAGTTGCTTACCAAGACTTCACTAACTATTTAAAGTTCCATTGGGGGCTTGTCGGAAAAGAGGCAAGCAATTGCGAAGTTGTCGAAAAATTAGAGACCCTATTTAGGAAAAACACAGACGAATTAGACACGTTCTTGGCAATCTGGGTCAACATGTGGTTTAAGAAGTGGAAACAACGCGTTAAGATACTTATCGGTAACCAAAACGCTAGCAAATGGAGCAAAATCACTAAGAACATAGTAGATGCTGAACCGCTTTGGCACAAACTTGAGCATAAGATGGAACTCCAAGAAGTGGTTGTCGCCACACTTATCAAAAACGGCGAAATCTGCGGCACCGATATCCTAGCTGAGAACCTGCTAAAAATGGAGCTAGGCGAGAAAAATATCCAGAGTATAAAAGACGAAAAGGAGCGAGTCTTCACGACCCTAAACAATACTTTGCGTAAAGCTCGCGAGATGGCGCAGAGCAATGGCCCGTTAATATTTGTGAAAGTGGATAAGGGCTACTACGATACAGCAGTCGAATAATCCCAAGTTACCTCTTTTAATTTTTGTCTGTGCATTTGGGTATGCGGCTTTTTTATTAACCATTAAGCCCTAACTGTACATACAGAGAGGGGCAGTATGAAGGATAAAACGTTACTTGTTTTGTTTTTGGCTGTAGGCATAGTTGCAACGTTGGGTGTTTCGACGCTTTATACTGCGGTTATTGTGCCTGCGTTTACTCCGTCGCCAACCCTTGATGAACGCTACACTGAGGCAATTAAGAATGCAATGGTTGCTGACCAAAGTGAAATCTCAACCAACCTTACACCCATAACCATGGATAACAGCAATTTGGTTTGGCAGGGTGAAGGCGAAAACGCCACTGTACTAGTAGTTACATGGACCAAGTACGTCAGCAGTTACCCAGTAGACCAAAATATCACGACGCAGTGGGGCAAAACCTGGGTGACCGCAGCGCCAGAGATCCAAGAGTTCTTTGCCTCAAACGTCGCAAAAGACGCCAACTATACCATCCGAGCGGCGCAACTCTTAGGGTTACCAGCAAACACCAGCAACACTTATTTTGTCGAGCTGTGGGTAAAACCTCAAGACCTCTTCCGACCCACCCCCGACAATGAAGTCACTGACACCACCGCACAGTTAAACTTCCCCGCCAACACCACCGCCAGCTACAAAGAATGGTTTAACGCCAACATAATCGAAAGCTACTATCCTATGGCTTACCCGTGGACCCGACTCGGCTACACCTATGACTGGGGAGACTCCAAGACACATATGGGCTTAAGCGAATTTGTTATCGAACAGAACGCCACGGTCACCGTCAAATCCGTTACACCCACGGTTCAATACCTAACCCCATAGACCCTTTTTGTTTGGATGGTTGACTAGCAGGCAACATAAGGCTTAAAACCCAAACCCGCCAAACATTCACCGATTGAAATGACCAAAGTTAAACTCTTAGTCATAATTCTCGCAGTTATCATGATAGCATCCTTGGCGGCAAACGTTTACCAATGGAACAACAACCTCTCATCAAGCAGCCAATCTAAGAAGGAGCAGATGGGCATGTTGCTGATTCATGACGCAGCCGAAATCAACCAAGAACTACGACGCCTCGACAGATTAGTATCCGATGCATGCCAAAAACTCTCCACTACAGGTTTAACAGGCGCCGCCGCAGACCAAGTCCTAATCGACCTGTATACCCAGAACTCAAACATCATCGTCAACGCAGCCACCTCAGATAAAAACGACATCCTCGTCGCCGTCCAACCAAGCAACTACAGCAGTATCATCGGCGAAGACATAGCTAACCAGGAACAAAACATAGAGATGCACAAAACCATGCGCCCAGCACTTAGTAACCTCATTGGACTTGTCGAGGGTTTTCCAGGCATCGTTATGGTAGCACCCATCTTTAACACCAACGGCCAATTCATTGGTGCCCTAAGCATCGTTTTCCTACCCTACGAACTCATTCATCCCATAGTTGTTGATTCATCCCAAGGAATCTATACCATCTACGCGCTCCAGAGTAATGGAACCTTGATTTATGATGCAGGCGCCGAACAGGGCAAGAACATCTTTACTGATGCAGACTATCAGGGTTATGATTCACTGCAAACTTTCATTCACCAAGTAGTGGATTCTCAGTCAGGGTATGGCACTTATAGCTACTACGACGACTTAGCCCAAGGTAGACCGCTAGTTAGTAAGGATGCGTACTGGACAACAATCGGCATCTACAACACCGACTGGCGCCTAGTCATCGCTGAAACCCTCAGTTAAACTCTCCCCAATTCCCTTTTTTTAAAAAAAAGTAAGCGGCATTGCCACACGACAAGAGATGGTGAGTCAACTTATGCATACCCAAAACAACGTAAACATAGAGCTAGCGCAACTCGACGCAACCCTACAATCGGCATGCCAACGCCTCAGCGAAGTGGGAATCACCGGCACCCAAGCCAACACCGTATTAAGTGAGGCCGCCGCAAGCAGCCCCTTAATCGTCAGCGCCGCCACCTCAGACAAGGCAGATATTCTGGTAGCGGTCAAACCTGATAACTATAGCTACATAATCGGAGACTACATCGGCGCCCAAGCGCAACAGATGCAAGTGCGTCAAACTCTTCAGCCAGCCATGAGCGATGTGATTATGTTGGTTCAGGGCTTTCCGGGCGTAGTCATGGCTGCCCCAATTTTCAACGCCCAAGACCAATTCATCGGGGTATTAAGTTTTGTTATTCAACCCAGCGCACTCATTAACCAATCCATCGCGTCAGGCGACGGCGCAACGGTGTTTTTGATGTGGGCTATGCAGAAAAACGGCACTCTCATCTATGACCCCGACCCAGCCCAGCAAGGTAAAAACCTTCTCACCGACCCCATTTACGAAGATTATCCCGAAGTTCAAGCCTTCACCCGCCAAGTCGCCGCGGCACAGTCAGGTTACGGCACCTACCAGTACTATGTGAAAAATCTTGATCAAACCCAAAACCAAGTTGTCGCTAAAGAGGCATATTGGGTTACGGTGGGTATCTATGGGACGGGGTGGCGGTTGGTTGTTTGCGCGTAACCCATAATTTTTTATTCAAACCAAGAATAGTAAAACGTGACCAAGCATGATTACGTTAATCGAAAACCTGTCAAGCATGTTGGGTCTCTTAGGCACCGCCTGCTTCATGATTGTAATTGGACTCACCACTGCAGAATTTACTTTCTCAAAACTGAAAGGACCTAAAAGGGCGACTGCAGCTAGAGTTATCGTTGGTATTGTTCTGGGTTTTCTTGCGATTTTCGGTACTCTTTGGGGTATGAAACTAGCTGACGGCACTGTCATAAACGTACGGGAACTTGCCTCTATGATTGCTGGAGCCGCTGGAGGTCCAATCGCGGGCACTATCGCAGGCTTAATCGGCGGACTGCACCGCTACAGCTATGGTGGCACAACAGCGGTTCCATGCGCAGTCTCCACTATACTCATCGGCATCATCGCAGGAGTTGTTTCAACGAGGATTTCGGGTAAATGGTACTTAGTGAAAGCAGCCATTACGGGTTTCTTACTAGAATCGATGGCTATGGGCATGATCCTGCTTCTGGTACCCTCAACCCAAGCAGTCCATATCGTGGACACCATCGCATTCTCCATGATTGGCGCCAACACCATCGGTTTCGTCTTCTGGGTTTACCTGTCAAATAAGCTCAAAATCCAGCCACAACCGAAGAAATCATCAGTTAGTGGCGCAAAAGTAGTTGCAAGCAACGAATACGTAACGTAAACTAGGTATAGTAAAATTAAAGGCAGTCAAAAACTAAAAAATTGTTAAATTAAAAGGAAAGTTTGTTCTGGCGATTTAGCAGACTCTTTGCCTCTGAAGAGTCTTGGTTCGCCAATTGTATCGCCGCATGGTTTTGGTTTCGCCGAAACCACAGGCTGCACAGCGGTGTTCACGTACATGGTATGCGCGTCTACCGCAGCGTCTGCACATAATGTGGACAACGCGGCCTGCGCGTTTGCCCATTGATGGAGTACCTTTTCCCATTTAACTCACCTTGGTGGGGGTGAAATAAGGACTACGTTGTCGCCTCGGACGATTATTAGCCCTAATTTTTTTTGGTTTTCAACGACGGTAGTGTCTTCTGTCTCTTCTAAGACCAGGTTTAAGTGTTGATCGAATCCCTTTAGCCGACCTCTGAGGCTTTTTCCACCCTTTAGGCGGACTAGCACAATTTTGCCGAGGTTCTGCTCAAGGATTTCGGTTGTCATTTCGCTCATATGGAATCCTCAAGTATCTTTATCCTTTCTATACTTTGCCTCTCTCCATTTAAACCTATCTCAAGGACTACTTATTTCAATCAGTCAAGAGGCCACTTTTAAGAATAAAAGAAAAGGGTAGGCCTACATAAGGATAACTGCCACCAGACGCCAAATCTTCAGACCATAAACCGTAATTCCGTGCATACTTTTAGTTGTGCACAAACCGTTATCTTCAGCGGGACTATTTGAAACACTCAATAACTAGCAGGCCATCAATTTAAGCTCAATCGGCAAAAGTGAATTAGCCAAGCTTGTGATGGCGCGCACCAAGTAGCTTAAGTAGTAAATTATAAACTGCCAGCTCTATTTTGGTCAGATAAAGACGTTGGGAATATAGATTGCACTTATAAGCGCCCCTGTACGTAAATCTGTGAGACAAGTGGCAGCGAAGTATGGCAACACCGACAGAGTTTCTGATTATCTTTGCAACCGCCTTCGGATTTAACATTATCCCATTCGGTGGACCATCAAACTTTCTTATCGCGATTACCGCCGCCATCGGTCTAGGAAGCTCCGACCCCGCAACAAAAGTTATTGTTGCCGTCATTATTGCTTTAGCGGCAGCGCTTGCTAAAGGAATACATTACATGGTGACCTTCTTTGTCAGCGGGCACCTTAGCCAGAAACGTCAAGCAAGGCTTCAAGCAAGCGCAGACAAAATTAGACGTTGGGCTTTTGCGCTCCTATTTATAGCGGCAGCTTCGCCTATTCCTGATGAACCTATTGTTGTTCCGCTGGGATTGATGAAGTATAGTCCCCCCAAGTTTTTCTTATCCTACTTCCTAGGCAAGCTTGCCATAGCTCTTGGAGGTGTCTTTTTAGGGAGCTTTGCAGGCAACTTGGCAGAAGACTGGTTAGGGCTGGACCAAACAGCCACGTTTATCTTGTCTATAACGGTCTCGATTATGCTAACAGTGGTCATCACTATTGTTTTGCTAAAGGTAGACATGGATAAACTGTATAGGAAATACAAAAGAAAATTCCACCGCTTCACTCAAGCAAACAAATATAAGCCCAGCCAAGAACGCAATACAGACGAAGAAGAAATAACATGCCCACCCAACGCCGATATTCCCTAAAAGCCAAAGAAGCCAAACAGATAATCGACCAAATCAACCAAACTCTCAAACTTAACCTTGAAAAAGACATCGGCATAGAAGTTGTTGAAACCGACAGGGGAGAAATCTATCTCATCGGCGGCAAACCCTTACTGTTTAAGGCAGAAAAGCGCATTCTACCCACGCTGCTATTTAGCGAGTTCATCGCCAAAGCCCCCAAAGTAGTCGTGGATATGGGTGCAGTTCCCTATGTTTGTAAGGGCGCCACTGTTATGGCTCCAGGAATCGTACGCTACGAAGGCGAGTTTGCAGCAGGCGACATCGTTCTTGTGGTGGATATGAAGCATGGAAAAGCCCTAGCAATCGGGGAGGCTTTGATGGATTCCGCCACTGCCAAAGCCACAAAAAAGGGTCCGATTGTAAAGACCCTGCATTTTGTGAGCGATAAAATTTGGGATCAAATAAAAACACTCGGTTGATAAATAAGGTGATAAGGCTTATAGTACGTCAGAGCGTGTTGCGATGCTGCTTGGCCAGGTGCTGCCTGAGGTGCCTAGGGCGTTTCGTTGCCTAAAGTTGTCGTAGGCTTGGCGTGTTCGGTTGATTAGCATTTCGATCTCTTTGAGGGCTTCAGTGCGGCCCATGTCGGCATTCCAGTTGTCGGTTTTTCGGTCGTTGACGCGGTCGGCGATGTCGTCAGCGATGCAGTCTTCAAACCCGGCGTTCTTGAGGTCGTTTTTTAGATCACCCTTGTCAAAGTCTTTAACTTCCACATAATTCACCTCCAAAAAGTTCTGCTCTAAAGGCAGCAGTAATGCGTGGTGTTCGGCATTAAAAACTACGTGACTGCACCTGTGCAGCAGCAGTGTTTTTTTAACCATTAATTCTGCTTTAAACGTATAAGCGCTTGATTAATAAGCCGTGTTTGGAATTTAGAGGTTGAAAAGCTTTTTATTTGCCGATAGTTAGATGGTTAATGGTGCTTTTGATGCATTTTTTACCAGTGGCTTACGTGACTCTAGAGGAGGTTTTCAACAATTTCTTAAATTCTATCGCTATAGCGTTACCTGGCGTAATCGGAGCAATCATAGTAATCGTTATCGGCGTCATCATCGGCTGGTTCGTAGGCAAAGTAGCTAACAGAATAATCGACCGAACCGTTGAGAAAAACTTTGATAAAAGCCAAGTTGGACGAATCCTGAGAAACTCAGGCTTTGATCTCTCCAATTTTGTCGGCGGCTTACTGATGGCCTTCATCATAATCGTCTCCATAACTGTGGCTATTGGACTACTAAACATACCTGGAACCGCAGGCGAATTCATGGCTCAAATCGCAGCTTACTTACCCAGACTCTTAGGCGGCATACTAGTCATCGTTCTCGGCATTGTGCTCGTTGATTTCTTGGCGCAGCTCGTGGGTCAGATAATAAAACCCATGTTTGGCCCAACCAAGACAGAAATCGCAGACATGCTCAAGAACCTCTTATTCATCGGCTTAGTTGCAATCATACTAAACATCGCCTTTGACCTACTGCTGTTCACCGCAGGCGGCTTAGTATACTCCTTAATCATCGGGTTTGTCATTATCGGCGCAGGCATCATCCTAACCGACGGCTTAATCAAATCCATAACAGACGACCACCAAGAATTCCAAGGAATAGCCGGCTACGCTAAATTCATCCTATACAGCATCTTCCTACTCATCGGCGCAGGCGCAATATTCTCCAGCTTTACCGGCGTAACAAGCATAATCAGCACAATCGCTTGGGGCTTCGCAATAGCACTAGCAATCGTTTTGATACCGGTAGTTTATGCTCTGGCAAAACGGATGCAAGGAGAACTTAAATAGAAACCTCTTCCCCCCCTCTTTTTTAGGCACTATAATGGAATGGCAAATTCTCTAAGTGGGTTCTGAGCGATCAAAACAATTACTGCAAGAACCTGTGGATGCATAGTTAATGGACGTTAGTGATATCCATAACGCTTGGTCACAAGGGTTCTTACATCAAAATAGAATATAGAGCGTGAATATTAAAAAAAATAAAAGGGGAAGAGAGGGTTTAGGGATTGCATGTTTAGGGTCGCTTTCTAAGTGTCACCATAATCAAGGCGCCAACGATAACTATGACTACGATTATGGCTACACCAATCGCTAAAACGTAGTTCTGGACGGAGTCAAAGTTCATTTGCGGCTGCGGTGTGGGTGTTGCTGGTGGCGCGGCTGCTGTGAAGAATGCTACATCGCTGGAGCCATAGTAGGATTGTGAGCCTGCAAAGTTTGCAATGACGGTGTAGTCGCCTTCGATGTCGGGGGTCCAAGTTAGGCCCCATTTGCCGCTGGCGTCGCTTGTTGTGGTGCCGATGGTTCGGTAGTTGCCGTTTGAGTCCACGACGTTAACAACGATGGGTACACCGGTGGTGTTGGTGGGTTTCTCTTGTTGCATGTAGACGTATTCCATGTAGGCAGTCATGCTTTCGTCAGAGACACAGGGTAATCCGTGGGGGAATCTGGCTGCGACTGCTTCCTGCTTTGAACCCGAAGCTAAATCATAGATTGAGCCACTGATTGTAACAGGCGTGGCTGTGGTTACGCCGACTGCGGGTGCACTGACGGTTAGTTTAGTAGCGCTCTTGCCCCATGCGTAGAGTTGGTTGTCATAAGCGTTGAGGGTAACCATGACGCCGTCTGCAATGGCGGGTGCGCTGGTTACGTCGAAGGCTTCGATTTGCCAGATGAGTTCGCCGGTTGTTGCGTTAAGGCAGAGTTGATGAGCTTGGTGGAATAGCGGTGGGCTGTACATGTGTCCTTCAGGCACGTAGAGTTTGCCGTCAGCGACGGTGCCTACTGTGAAAGTCCAAAGGGAGTTTGCGCCGTAGGGTGACTCGTAGCCTGCGGGTGGAGTGTGGTATTCCCACTTGATTGCGCCTGTTTTGAGTGTGATTGCGTATACGTCGCCTCCGTATGTCCATACGTAGAGGGTGTCGTTTGCGACTTGATAGTTCTCGCCTAGTGATGCGTAGGGGCTAACGTTTGGTAGTTCAATTGGGCCCCAGACTTTGTTGCCAGTTGTTAAGCTGTAGCCTGTAGCTGTGAGTGCGCTTGAGTCTAATTCAACCCAGACGCCGTCTCCTGCGGTGGTTGAACCGTAGAGGACACGTGAGTTGACGACTTCAGTGCGGTTTAGTGGTCCCCAGAGTAGATGACCGTCTTCTCTGCTGTAGCCTGCTTGTATGATCCAGCCGCCTTGGAAGTAGCTGCTGCCTGCACTGCTAGAGTAGCTCGTTAGGATGGTGTTGTCTGCAATGGCTGAGATCCCTAAGGTGATTGGGTTGCCATTGAAGGTGGTGTTGATGGGTGCTGTCCACTGGATGCCCCATTTGAAGTCGATGATTGAGCCTTCTGCGGGTCGCCACATCCAGTTGTCTGCCGGTGCTTGGCCGCCGCCGTAGTAGGATCCTCCTTGGCCGATGTTAATGCATCGGGTGGAGTTCCACATGTTAAGGTAGCGCCCAGTAGAGTTTGAGCTAACAAAGTAGCCGACTAAGTCGCCGTTGTCATCAGAGGTTAGCTGCATTGAGGTGGCGTTAACAATGCTTAGGATCCAGTTGCCGGTAAAGGCGTCAAACATCTTGTAGGTAGATTGCGCAGCCATGAATCCGCCGCCAGAGGATGGAACAGCCCAAAGGTAAGCTAGACCACCGTACTGGTTGGG
Organism: Methanocella sp.; assembly: GCA_050261115.1. Classification (GTDB taxonomy): domain Archaea; phylum Thermoproteota; class Bathyarchaeia; order Bathyarchaeales; family Bathycorpusculaceae; genus Bathycorpusculum. The sequence goes on along the minus strand of JBLNCY010000051.1, from coordinate 13,464 downwards.
GGTAATCATGTTGATGATTTGGCCGCATCTAAGCAAGTCAGTGGTGTTTTTGGTCCAGATGGTATCACCTGTTTTTAGGTTAACTGCGGTCCAGCCTGCGTAGTGGCTTGAGCTTCCGGGGTAGTTGGTGTAGTAGAGGATGCCGTTCATGATGATGGGGGCAAATTTGGGTTCATATTGGCTTGTAGAGTAATAGTTGCCTGTTTGCTCGCCGCCATATTCTCCGCCTATGGTGCCGCCGAAGGCTATCGGTTTGGTCCAGAGGAGATGGGCGGTGTTGGGTGCTTCAGTGTAGGGGTTATAGTTGCCGTTTATTGTTCGCATGCCGGTGGTGGCGAAGGTGGATGCTGCAAGACCAAGCCAGTTACCAGCGATACTGTACCAGTTGGTGTTTTCAGCATAGATCGGGCGTGTCCAGTACTCTGTTGGCATGGGAGCTAAGGGTGCGTAGCCGACTGGTTCCTCTTGGACGCGTAGGACGAATTCTTTGCTTTGGCTTGGCAAGTAAGTGTCGTTTAAGAATTGGCTGGGTTGCGTGCCGGGGGCAGGATTCTTGCCTTCAAGTTTTTGTCCGAGGAATAGGAATTGGAAGGTATAGTTGCCTACTTTGTCTGGTGTGTACCTTGTGACTGCGCCGCCGCTAGCGTCTGATTCAAATGGGCCTTTGGTTTCTACGGTGCCGTCGGGATGGGTGATTTTAAGGGTCATGTTTGTCCATCTGTCCCCGTATTGGGCGCTTGCTGTTGGTGGTGGGCTTCCTAACCAGAAGTTGACGTTGACGGTTTGGCCGACGCCGATGGGGTTGGGTGAGACTACGATGAATGCGTAGGTTTCAAAGCTCCAGGGTGGGGTGTGGGCTTCTGCTAGTGATATTGTGGCTGTCACGGATGTTGCTAAAAGTGCTATAATTGCGATGGCAAATAGCTTATTTTTTAAAATTTGCATTTTTTTATTCTCCTATTTGCGGTAAATTTGAGGTAGACAATATGTGTATATAACACTTTGCACATTGTCGGGTAAAAGAGCACTGTTTAACTCCATCGGCAAAACAAATCTTTGCACCCACAGTGCCCCTTATAGGGATAACCAAGTTGTCTACAGTTGTCGGCTGGCGTCGCCAACATAACCTCAAATAGCAAACACTTCATAACGATACTTTGTTTATAAATGGCTGAAAAGGTTCTGGGGTAAAACTTACCACAAACGGTTTTCATTTTTCTCTTCTCCTAAATTGGTCCCCAGACCCTCAGCACACACCAAAACACCCCCAGCAAATATGCCAAACACTAGGCGTTTATCATAAAACTGTGGTCGCAAATGCCACCAACACAGCCCTAAATACCTATAGAATAATACAGTTAATGGGAGATCGGCTGAAAAGCTCGGATAATATTCACAACAAGAAAACTGGTTTTCCGCACTTTTCTTCTCCACCGGGCTCAGCAAACAACCTCCCAACCCATACTGCGCTGGGTAATGCTACGCGTTGCATTTGTCCTGAAGCCACAAACCTCTATATGCCCAGCGGATTCATCTTTTGAAAGTGAATAGCATGGAACATCTCATAGTAAAATGCCCCATATGTAGAGTACTCCTTTCCAACCCAGAAAAACTACGGGAACACCGCCTAAAAGAACACAAAAGCCCCTACAGCCTAATACCAGCAACCACCTAACCCCACTTTTAGCTTCATATAACAGCATCAATAGGTTTCCTTATGTAAGAGAGGTAAACGTTAGCCACTCGCAAGCGAAAGTTGAACCCATTATTGACGCTAGATAAGGGATGGGGTTCCCTCAGCAAAGGAGGAGGCAGCTACCGGCCGCCAACTGCAGATTATGTTGCTATTTTAGTTGCTTCACCGATTGGTCGGCTTTCTCTAGGTCCCTGCGTTTGGCTTCCTGGTAGTTTCGGACGTTAGCTAGGATTTGGGGGTCTTCTATCGCCAGGATTTTTGCAGCTGCAATCGCGGCGCCTTCGGGCTCGATAGTTGTGACGGAACCTATACCGCTTGGGACACGCAGCGACGAGTATATGTCTGCGCCGCCGAACTTTTCGCTGTAAGGTGGGCAGGCGATGACGGGTTTGCTGCAGTTGCCGTCCATAAAAGCGCTAAGGGCATTAGAGCGCCCTGCAACGGTGATATACACAACTTTTTTGTCCTCGTGCTCTTTAATGATGTCAAGCACTGTCAAAGGCGACTTGTGCGCTGACGCAACACGGAACCCATATTCTACACTCAGCTTCTTTAGGTGATTTGCAATTTCTCGGGAGAAATCGAGGTCTCGGTCGGAACCCATAACAATTATTACCTTGCCAGCCATAACCGCTCACATCATACAGCTAAGTCGCACATGCTAATTAATATAACCAAAGAGAGTTGTAACCTGCTAACAACCACATTCATTTATTATTATTCCTTGATTGTCTCTGCTTGATTTCTATGACACAGCAACAGCAGACAAATAAAGAAAACCTACTAAGACAACTAATAGGAGAATGGCATGTCGGTATCGCCGTGAAAACAGGCCCCGACCAAGTCGTCGCAGGTTGCGGTGACATGACAGCAGTTGAAACAGACGCCGTCATAAACGGCGAAATCAACACTCAAATCGAAGGCTATGAAGAGTACTATGAAAACGACATCTGGAGCTACGACCCAGCCAAAGACGAAGTACGGCTATACATGATAAACTCTGAGGGAGACAAACAGGACTTCGTCGGAAAATGGAAAGATCCAGCCACGCTTGAATTGGAGTGGCATGGAACCTTCGAGGACCAAGATCACCAGAAACGCATCACCGTCAAATGGGTAAACAACGACCAAATCGAACTAAGAGAAACCAACTACAGACTAGGAAAACCAGTGCTTCAAACCGATTATGTTTTCAAGCGAAAAGAAGCTACCCAAGCAAGCAAAGCAGTAACTCGGTAACCTTTTTAGCGGCGCCTTGCAATTCGGGGCTCATTGTCTCACCAAACGTCATCGTCTTGGGTTCTATCAGTAGCAAGCGGATTTTGGCGCCTGTGGTTTTCTCTATGTACTCACAGAAGAGCCGAAGCGGCAACACGTGCGAAGAAACCGCAGAGAACGCCGCCACCTCATTAACCTTTACCAAATCGGCGTCGCCAGGTTTGCGCCCTAACACGGCAGCATCAATTAACAGTACATGGGATGGCTTGAACTCTTCGATATCAAGTAGATATCCTTCCGGGACCATCTCGCACTCCAAAAGACAAACATCCGCAGAGACTTTCCCCTGCAGGCCAGCAACTACTGCTAAGCCGATGTTGTCGTCTTGCCGTATGGGGTTCCCAACGCCAACAATAACCACTCGACCTTTACCTTTTAGCCAGTCGGCGAGGTCTTTTTGGAGTGAATCAGCCATCAAAATCAACCAAAAACAGGGACAAACAGAGGTTTAAACGTTATAATAAACAGACCCCAAAAGGGGTGGGAGGTTTAGCGGCTTATTTTTTGAATCAACTGCTTATCCGCATTGTAAACCGATACGGTTAGGGGCATTTGACCGACCGCCGTGTGGGTAGAGCATCCAAAGCAGGGGTCGTAGGCGCGGAAGGCCATTTCAACCATGTTAAGGATGCCTTGGTCAAATTTTCCGTTGTGGATTAAGCCTTTGGCTGCGTCGCGGATGCTCATGCAGATTGCGGGGTAGTTGTTGGTTGTGGCGACGATTAGGTTTACGTCTTTGATTAAGGCGTCTTGGTCAAGTGAGTAGTGGTGGATGAGTGTGCCGCGTGCTGCTTCAACGATTCCTACGCCTTCGCCGGGTTGACCGGGTTTGTTTCGTATGTTTGTGCTGGTGATTTCGGGGTCTTTGACTAATTCCATGGCGCGTTCGGTTGCGTATAGGAGCTCTATCAGTCTTGCCCAGTGGAATGCGAGTGTGCTGTGGACTGGTTTGCCGCCGAATGTCCGGTACATCTGCTCGTACTCGGCCTGTGCAAGCGGAGTTGCCATGCCATCAGATGCGTTGAGTCTGCCAAGTGGACCGACACGGTAAACGCCGCTATCTTGACCTACAGTGAAACCATTCCAGCCTACTGCTTTAAGGTAAGGGAACTTGCTGTAAGTCCACTCCTCAACATGTTCGCCTATTACGTCGAGATAGTTTTGGGCGTCAAATTTGAATTGTTCTTGGCCTTTGGGGTCAACTACGCGGATCTTGCCGTCGTAAAAGTTGACTTTGTTGTTCTCGTCAACCATGCCCATGTAGTAGGTTGGCATGCTGTAGGTTTGGCTTTTGATTAAGCCGACGTATTTAGCGTTGTTTAAGACGAAATCATGGAAGAGTTTTAGCGTAAACTGGGCAAAGTCTATGCAGGATGACGTCATGGCTTCGATCTCATGGCGGTTAGTTTCGCTTAGGGGTTTAGACATGCCACCAGGTAAGCCACAGACTGGATGGGTTGCTTTTCCGCCGATGATCTCAGTAATGCGTTGACCGTAAGCCCGGTGTTTTATCACTGTTTTAGCTACGTCTAAGCCTGCTTTTTCGATGACACCTAAGATGTTGCGTTTCTCAGGGGGTGCATCGATCCCAACTATAAAGTCGGGTCCGCCTAGATAGTAGAAGTGGAGTGTGTGGTCATAGATTAAGTAACCCATATACATGAGTTCTCGAAGCTTTTTTGCTGCAGAAGTTGGCTCTACGTGGAAGGCTACATCGAGGGCTTTGGTTGCTGCAAAGTGATGTGCGACTGGGCATACACCGCAGATGCGACTGGTGAGTTGGGGCATGAGTTCAGCTCTTCTGCCGACGCAGAACTTTTCAAATCCGCGTAACTCCGGGATTTTTATGTATGCGTTGTCGACTTCGCCTTTGTCGTTTAAGAATATGGATATGTTGCCGTGTCCTTCGAGCCTCGTTATTGGGTCAATTAGGATTTCCTTCATTTCTTAACCACCTTACGTTTGAGGATAGATGAGGGTAAACTATACATGTAGAATGTACCGGTCGGGTCTTTGATTTGGTTGATTAAGTCTTCGATTTCTTTCTTTGTATAGGTGCTTTTACCTTCAACACCGTCATAGCCTAGAATTGATGCTAAGGCAGAAATCATTGCTGCACCCTGCTCAGGCACATTGGGCGCTTTACCGCCACAACCAGTACATGGCATATCGACGTTTATACATTGTGCACCACAGCCGCTTCGGGTCGCGGGGCCCATGCAGAGGATTCCTTGCTCTAGGAGACACTTTTCTGGTTCAGGCTCTTTTTCGTATACGCGGTAGATTTTATCGATACGTTTGTTGTCACGTTTGCGTGGGCATTCGTCGCAGAGCGCTTTTGGAGGCGCCAATATGGAGCCTTTGGGGGGGAGTTTGCCGCTTGCGATGGCGTCGATGGCTGCCGCGACCAATTTAACTGGAGGCGGGCAACCGGGCAGTGTATAGTCGACGTCGACGGTTTGGCTGAGGGTTTTAACGGTGTCGTAGAATTCAGGGATTTTGAGTGTGCCCTCTTTAACTTGGCTTTCAGCTTTAGGTGTGACTGCTTGTGGGTTGACGTTTGATTTGTCTTTAACGTAGACTTGGCTAAATATCTCCTCTTTGTCGTGGAGGTTAGCTAAGCCTGGAACGCTTCCTTCATGGGCGCATGATCCAAAGGCGACAAGCGTCTTGGATTTTTTCCGTAGCAACTTGGCCATGTGTTCCTGTTCGCTGTTACGTATGGATCCATTGAAGAAGGTTATGTCGATGTGGTTGTCGGGCAGGGCTTCAACGTCTTTGTATTTGACGTCCATAGCCACTGGCCAAAACACGATGTCTGCCAGTTGCACTACGTCGAGGATTTTCTCGTTTAAGTCTAGGACGGCGATTTCGCAGCCGCCACAGCTTGCAGCCCAGTAAAAGGCTATTTTTAGCTTGCTTTTACTCATGGTTTGTTTGCTCCATCGAAGAGGGATGTTATTTTTTCTGGATTTACTCGAAGTTCACCGAAAGCCAACTGTTCTGGAGTTAAACCCATGGCTAGTCCGAGTAGTTGGGGATAATGGAGAATTGGAATGCCATAGACTTCGTTAAAAGTTTTCTCTATGCGAAGCTCATTTGTATCGTACATAATATGGCAAAACGGACACACGGTAATAAGTGCCTGCGCCCCAACCTGCTTGATATGATTTAGCTTGTCACGCGCCAATTGTAGGGCGACTTTGTCTGAGACGCCAACCGAGGGTGCGCCGCAGCATTCGGTCTCATCTATGTAGTCCAGGCAGGTTGCCCCTGTGGCTTCTATGAGCGTCTTAAGCGTTTGCGGGTCTTCGGGATCGTCAAAGTCGAAGTATTCTTTTGGTCGCAGGATATGGCAGCCGTTGTGTTCCGCAACCTTAAGCCCCGTTAAAGGACGGGTGACGGTAGCTTTGATTTTGTCTATGCCGACGTCTTCTTTTAGCAGTTGTAATAGATGCTTGGTTTCGATTGTGCCTTTGAATTCAAGCCCAGCCTCTTTGAGGTGAGCGTTGACCTGGTCGCGTTGGGTTTTGTCGTTTTTTAGGATTTTGTTGACTTTTTTTAGGGTGCCTGCGCAGCCTGGACAGAGGGTGAGTATGTTTAGGCCTTGCTGCTCTGCAACCGCTAGGTTTTTGGCGGCAAGTATAAGCATAGTTTCATGGCTAACTGGATCGAAGGGTAAGCCGCAGCAGTTGAATTCAGGCATCTCCACCAAGTCCACGCCGAGTTTTGCGAGGACTTTGCGACTTGATATCTCATACGATGAAACCCTATAAGGCGTTGAGCAGCCCAGAAAGATGAGGAATTTGCTATTGGCCATTTTGGGTCGTCTCCTTGGGGTCGAAGAATTTTACGCCTTTGAGTACCTTGCGAACAGCTTCGGGGTTACCTTGGGGTAATGGAGGTAAGCCTTGGCTTTCGCGTTTTTTGATGCGTAACTCTGGGATCTTGAAGGCATAGCCTGTTTGGGTTAAACTTTCTGCTTGGTCTTTGAAGACTTGGGGGACACAGCCTTTTTCGGCCGCTAGGTTGCGGAAGACGCGGATGACGCTTGCAACTTCCACACCCTGAGGACAGCGGTCGGTACAGGTGAAGCATGCAGCACAGAGCCAGAGTGTGTCACTGTTGAGCACTCGGTCTTTTAATCCGAGTTGCGCCATGTGGATGAGGGTGCGTGGGCGGTAGTTATCGGTGAATCTTGCTACCGGGCAATCGCTGGTGCAGGTGCCACATTGGAAGCATGCCAAGATTTTTTCGCCGCCGGGTTGCTTTTGGAGCTCGTACTTCCATTTTGGGTAGAACTCTTTGGCTTTGATAGTTTCTTTACTTTGGGGCAAGGCTTCTTGAGTCAAATGATTCACCAAGATGAAGGGGGCACCATGTGAATATGCTTGAAAGGCTTGTGTCAAATAGATAAAGATTAAGCAGAATTAAAGTTGAATCGTCCATGACAAAAACGGATTTAGGAGTATTGGTTGGTTCTGTGTTAAGGCACCTGCTTCTCTGCCGACCTACCCCTCCCTTATATATAGACTCAAAGCCCGCAGATGCTTCTTTGGTGAAAGTAGGCGCTTGCCCTCTTTCACTGGTCTATGCACGCGCTTGTTGAGGAGGCGTTGTGGTGCTCTACTGTGGTTTTTCTTCCAGTAGCAAGTTGCTAGTCAGTTTTCCTGTGTGTTAGCTACTTATCGATGGTTGCGTCTATGCGTCTTTACTGCTAAGGCAGCTAACAACCCGCAGATGACCACGACGGTTGCCATTAACCCGATTTCTATGCTGTTAATCGATGTGTTGATTTTGCCACCTGCTTGGTAACTAATAGAACCCAGCGGTGCAGTTGTAGGAGTAGAGGTTGCTTGCGTTACCGTACACATCTCTGGGCTGGGAGCGTTAGCATTAGCCGCTGCCAAAAATGGAACATAAACGACGGTGCCGAGACTAAAGTCATCTTTGGAGTCATAGATTTTTTGGTCAATCGCCGATCGATCAGTTGTTCCCCACCAGTTACTTTTGGCGCTTACGGCACTGGAGCCAGCCCAGATGTCATATTTTGTGTTATCTACAAAACTGTTACCCGTAACTGTCAACTGGTAGCTTGGGTTGAAAATTCCGACCCTGTTAGCGGTGAAGGTGTTGTCGAGGATTGTTGCGTTGTTGGTGTTGTCTCTTAGGTAGATACCGTAATCGTTGTTTTTGATGAGGTTTTGTTGGATGGTGGCAGATAGGGTTGTTTTGTCCTCTTGGGTTAGGCCTTTGCTAACGTTGTAGATGAAGTTATTTTGGATGGTTCCCCTGCCAGAAGCTATTATCGCAGCTTCATTGTTGCTTGTAATGTTATTGCTTAAAACCGTAAACGTCCGTGCTCCATCGCTTATGACGGTAATTCCATCTAGGATAGTATTTCCTGTAAGGGTAGAGGTGCCTCGTGTCCTAACAGAGCCGGCTACATAACTATTGGCAACTGCGGTGTCTCCCCAGACATTAATTGAAGACTCAAGTAGAGTACAGTCGGTTATGGTAACTGTGGCATTACTGAATAGGCCTTGTGCGAAAATTGAGGTGTTATTAAGTAAGACGTTATGGATGTTTATCGTTGGGTTACCATATATTGCTACGATGTTGTTTTGACCGCTGGCTATGGGGTATGCATCTTCCCAACTGATAAAGGCGCCATCAGCCGGGCTTATGTCAGCGGTAAAGACTACCTTTTGTGAAGGTGTTCCCGCCACCTTTAGAGAACCATTGACCTGCATGTAGTGGGAGTTGACGTTAACAGTTACCCCCGCCTCGATGGTTAGCGTTATGCCTTCTGCGATACCGACGGCTCCGGTAAATAGGTAAGGACTGTTCTGGGCTGTCCATGTGGTATCTAGGCTGATTACCCCCCTGACCTCAGTTGGAGCCCCCGCAGACACATCATTCGTATTTAGCCCTAGAAGTAACCCTGCAGCAAAAGCGGACAACAAGAGGACGGAGAAGGCTTTCTTCATGCTACACACTTTGAGTAGCCGATTAACCCAATTTCATATATAGTTTGGGATAAACAGCCATCCATAAGCCTTTTAAGAAAACTAGGAAGAGGGGGTGGTTGCCTCTTTTGCCTGTAAGGTTTTACATTCAGCAACCGTTGCTTTGATGTCTTGGTCGTCTCCGATTAAGCCTGCCCTCTTTATCCAGACCCACATCAAGAAGCTACCTACCGCTGTGGCTAGGGTCATCAATAGCAAATAAGTGCCGAGGAATTCAGGGCCGATGTCCCATACAGAGTTGCTTAAAACCGTGGCTATTGTGTTGGGAATCAATATAGCAGTGCCTACAATGGTGAGGTAAGCAACGAGTTTTGATAGGCTGTTGTTACGTAGGGTTAACTTATTGTTGGAGATGGTTAATTGGTTGTTTGCGATGGTTAATTGGTTGTTGTAAATGGCCTGGGTTGCTTCTATGCCGGAGGCAAGCACCTCAGACATATGTTCAGATAAGCCGATTTGGCTCTTTACTTGCTCCACCATTGCAGCAAACAAGTTCACCAGTTTAGGGTCATCTGTGAGCAGTTCTGCGTCTCCATATCGGATTCCTTGAAGTACATCGACGCTCTCCCAAAGCGCGTTGAGGTAGACGATCAGGGCGTGCTTCATCTCATAGATCTTGGGGCCCAGAGTGGATTTGTCAACATCTCGATCCATTAAGTCTCTATTAAGTTCGTCTCCAAACTCTTCGATGATACGCAGATGCCTAAAGTTGCTGTCATTGTTGGCTTCTAAGATACGAGATAAAAGAATAGTTAGTTTATCTTCACCTTTCATGTCTAGGGGGATTTTTCTTAAAATAGTCTCAGAATAGCGGCGGAGTCTCAAGAAGCGTTTATCGACTGTTCGGACATGAAAAGTCACTATCAATTTCTGTCGAATGAGAAAAACCAATGAGTGTGCGCGTACATCGTTGCCTCGTATTTGAATAGTGGGGAAAGTAAACCACATTTCAGTATCAAAATCGGAATAGTTAAGCTGGTCACTTGAAGATAAAGTTGAGATAAAAGTTTCACTAAACCCCATCTGGGCAGCAACGACGGGCAGGTCTTTCATTGGGTCATCGGTTATGTAGTCAACCCATGTGATGACTGAACGGTTAAGTATATCCATAAAATTGGCCGGCGTCTCAGCCTCTAGACGACTTGTCTTTCCAGAGGCCTCTAACCATGCACAGAACCATCGTTTGGGTAACATCTCCAATGAAGATGCCGAATTAGAAAACCTTGTCTGTGAAGTCTGAGTTTGATCCTGCTCCATACGCTCCTGCCCCATTTTCCCCGTGCCTATTTAGGTCATGCGCTTTAATGCAACATAAATAACTTTTGCTAAAAGCAATGCGTTAAAGGTGAATTTTCTATTACAGGAGGCATAAAGCGATATAAGCACAAAAAGAAATATTCACAGCAAGAGGCAACCAGTGATGGGCAGCGTAAAAGACCTAGAAGTATTAACAAAGCCAACCCAGACAGCTATGGGAACAGGCAGATTCCACTTTTCAGACCGATACAGCGTTTTCGATTGGGGCGAAATGCCCGATCACATCGAAGGCAAAGGCGCTGCCCTATGCCTGATGGGCGCATACTGCTTTGAGGAACTGGAGAAACTTGGCTTAAAGACCCACTACCGAGGGCTAGTAGACGCCAAAGGAAAAGCCGTCCGCTTAAGCGAGCTAAAGGAGCCCTCAAGCATCATGGAAGTCGCCCTAGTTAACGTGTACAAACCAACCCCAAATGTAGTTAACGGCAAAATCGTGTACGATTACAGTATCTACATCCCCAGCCTCAAAAACTGCCTCATACCATTAGAAATCATTTACCGCAACGGTTTACCGGAGGGTTCCTCAGTCTTCAAGCGTCTATCACAGGGCAGGGTCACATTAGCAGACCTAGGCTTAGACCACCAACCCCAACCCGGAGAAACCCTATCTAAACCCATTTTTGACGTATCCACTAAACTAGAAGAAACCGACCGATACATAACATGGACTGAAGCACAAAAAATCGCAGGGTTAACAGACCAAGAATTAACCGACGTTAAAGCCCTACTGCTAAAAGCCGACGAAACCATCACCAAAGCCGCCGCCAACTCATGCCTCAAAAACGAGGACGGCAAAATCGAGTTAGCCTTCGACAACAAACGGCAACTCATGACCGTCGATGTACTTGGCACCCTCGACGAGTGCAGGTTCACTTTTGAGGGTGTGCATGTCAGTAAAGAGGTTGCCCGACAATTCTACAAGCAAACTATCTGGTACAATGATGTTGAGGCAGCCAAGAAAGAAATGGAGACCAAAGGCATACAGGACTGGAAAGCACTCTGCAAATCCCAACCTCCTAAGCTCCCCCCTAAGCTAAAAACCATAATCAGCCAAATGTACATGTCAGTAGCTAATGAGATGAGCGGCAAAACATTCTTTGATACGCCTAAACTGCCGCAGGTTATCGAGGATTATAAAGCGTTTATGGGTGAAAAAGCATGAAAATGGAAGAAAAAATCAAACAAGTACTAACGGACTATGACCCCGAAAAAATACGCATAGGCGTATTGGGATCTCACTCCGCGCTAGAAATCGCGTCTGGAGCCAAACAGGAGGGCTTTGAGACCGTCGTCGTCTGCCAAAATGGACGCGAAAAAACCTACGCCCGCTATTACCGAAACATCTTTGACAAATTCATCTTCCTGGATCAATTCGCAGACATAACAACCCCCCAAACTGTAAAGGAACTCCAAGAACTCAACACCATCTTTGTTCCCAACCGAAGCTTTAGCGTCTACGCAGGCTATGACGCCATAGAGAACAAATTTGATGTCCCCCTGATGGGCAACCGCTGGCTGCTCAAAACCGAAGAGCGAACCGCACCTAAAAATCAGCTTTGGCTACTAAAAGAAGCCGGCATCCAACTACCAGTAGCGTTCAAGTCACCTAAAGACATCGATCGCCCCGCAATAGTCAAAGTCGCCGAGAAAGGTCGAACCATCGAACGCGCCTTCTTCTATGCTTCAAGCCCCGAGGAGTACGAGCGGGAAGCTGAAAAACGCATCAAAGCGGGCATTATCACCCGCGAAGCCCTAGAGGAATCAGTCATAGAAGAATACGTGCTTGGCGCAAAATTCAACGCCAACTACTTCTACTCACCCCTAACCGACGACATAGACCTGCTGGGGTTTGATAGACGCATCCAAACCGACCTTGACGGAGTACTTGATTTACCCGCCAGGGAACAACTCGAATTAAACGTCGCAACCCAAAACATAGAAATCGGGCACATGGGCGCCACCATGCGTGAAAGCCAACTCGAAAAAGTGTTTGAGTCCGCAGAGAAATGGGTGAATGTATGCCGAAGAGAGTTCCCGCCAGGCATGATTGGCCTCTTTGCACTTCAAGGCGCAATCACCAAAGACCTCCAATTTAAAATCTTTGATGTCAGCCCACGTGTCCCCGGATGTCCCTGTGTTGAACCCACCTCGCCCTATATGAAGTACAAATACGGCACAGAAGTCGGCCCCGGCAAAAGAGTCGCTATGGAAATCAAGCGCGCCATCAGAAAACGTAGACTCGCCGAAGTGGTAACCTAAATGATAGATTCAAATGCAGTCAGCAAAATCCTCGCGAAATACGACCAAACCAAACTCTCTATCGGCACCCTCGGCAGCCACAGCTCCCTTAACATCTTTAAAGGAGCAAAAGAAGAGGGATTCCGAACTGTCTGCATTTGCAAAGAAAAAGACGCCATCATGTACCAAAAATACGCCTTAGCAGACGAGTTAATCATCGTTCGAGACTTCACAGAACTCCTAAAAGAAGAACTACAAGAACGCCTACGCAAACTAAACACCGTTCTAATTCCGCATGGCTCCTTCACCGCATACCTAAGCACCGAGCAACTAACCAACAACCTACAGGTACCCATGATGGGAAACCGTCAACTACTCCACTGGGAAGCAAACCGCAAAAGCCAAGAAGAATGGCTACGACAAGCCGGACTCCGCCTCCCAGCAACATTTGCAACCCCCGACGACATCGACCGCCTAGTCATCATCAAGTTGCAGGGCGCAAAAGGCGGCAGAGGCTACTTCCTCGTAAACTCACCACAAGGCTTCTACCAGAAAGCAGAAGAAATGATAAAACGCGGCCTAGTTACCAGAGGAGACCTCGAAGAAGTCCACATACAAGAATACGCCTTGGGTGTTAACGTTTACCCCAGCTACTTCAGCAGCATCATAAACGACGACGTAGAACTCCTCGCCATGGACCGCCGCTATGAATCAGCTGTAGACAGCATCGGAAAAATCCCCGCCCGAGAACAACTCGAAATCGATATAGCGCCAACCTACACGGTTGTGGGTAACTTCCCAATCGTACTCCGAGAATCTCTGCTCCCCGAAGTTATGCGCATGGGCGAAAATGTTCATAAAAAAGCAGCCCAACTGGCCCCACCCGGCATCATTGGGCCTTTCTGC
>JBLNCY010000050.1:0-3393 GCA_050261115.1 Methanocella sp. | reverse complement strand
TGGCATTTTTCAGAGTGCCGATTTTGGACAAACAATGAGACTATTTGCGAGCAGGTTTGCCATTTGTATAGTTTGTGGTCAGAAATGCTTTTCAATCGCGTAGAGAAGTTAAGATATACTTTAAATGTGTGCTCGGGGGTGGATCATGTGGATGAATGTGCAAACTGCGGCGAAAAACATCCTGAATATGCTCTAGACGAACGAAAACTATGCTTCGACTGTTATAGAGCAGAAAGATTCTACTGGGCAAAAGAAGCCTAAAAAACAAAGGGGCACAAAAAGTTGCCCCACATACTTTATTACAGTACGATTAAGATGATACAGCCGCGACATGTTTGGCTATATCTACATCCGAGAGCATCTCCAACCGTTTAGTTGCAGTCGGGATAACCGCAATTTTAATTCTCGTAGGCAACTGCCTTGCCTGTAAAGCGTCCAACAAGCATTTAACAGCCAAACCGGTGCATTCTTCAAGCGATAAATCCTCCCGGTAATGCTCTTTAAGTATAGCTAAAACGGTTTCTCTTCCTGCACCCAACGCCGTAGCCTTATATCCCCGATAGGTTCCGCTTGGATGCGTAACTATCAGATGAGGACCCACCTTATCAACGCCTCCAAAGAGTATGGAAACACCAAATGGTCTTCCGCCGCCATGCTGAGTATAGGTATGCATGGTATCACATACTTTCTCAGTGACAACCTCAACATCGATGGGTTCATCTAAAGTCAATTTGTTACGCTGAGCATCAATGCGTGCTTGATCGATTAAGACACGTGCATCCGAGCTTAAACCCACAATAGCTGCCGCGATGTGGTCGTCGATTCTGAAAATCTTCCAAGATGCGCCTGCTTCTTCGAGTTCTTCAAGGTTCTCCTCTGACCCCAATACGACGCCTTCAGCACATTGGATTCCTAGGATAGTGGCGCCCCGGTTAACGAGCTCCATTGCGTATTCGACCTGAAATAGTCTTCCGTCGGGGGAAAAGACAGTGTTTGTATGGTCATATGCTCCGGGTTTTGCAAATATTGACATAGCGTAACATCTCTTTGTAGCTTCTAACAACCTCAACTGGCAAATATAAGCATACGCTTAATTGTGGTATTTTAGGGCAGAGTATCCTGTAAAAATAACGGGGCTATGTTAGCTTGATAGTTAGAGGTTTTTGAGCGCTGTCTTTGCGGTGGCAATATTTTTGTTGGTATAACTGTAGCATGGATTGGCTGGTGAATCAGCAGGTGCATAAAGGGCAAATAAAGAGGCGTTCACTGGGTTGTCTTTGTGCTTGGGGTTTTGTGGGGTTTTGCCTTTGGAACTTGCATAGGTATCGGCGCCTCTTTTGTTGTTTAGTATAATATGGTTTCTGAATTGATAATTTGGATTATTGGTTCGAATGTTCCATTTGGCTGGGTTGTTGTTTCTGTTTTGGTTGGAATACTTTTTAGGCAGTATGTATTCAAGCTTATCTGTGTCTAGTATGGCTGACGCCCAGAATTTCCGAAATAAGCGTAGACTCGTCGGTGCTATAGCGATTGTGCTCATTACGGTCTTTTTTTTGTTGACATTTGTTGGGATAATTAATTTGTGGATTATGCTTGTTGCTGATTTGATAGTTTGGGCTGTTTCGAATTTGATTTTGCGGCGGATGGGCAAAACGTCACTATAGCAGCCCATATTTGCAACAATTGGAGCATGCAAGTTAGCCATTGATTTAAAATCAGGGCAACTTTGTATTGTATCAGGTGTATTCTAACAAAGTCTTATAAACAAAATTAACAGAACTCCACTTGCAGTAGGTTGGATAATGAATGGAAACACTATGCTTGTTACCCAAGCCTACGATGGAAATTGAATGCCTCTGTTTTGACGGTAAAGTCTGTGACGTACACATCAACGATGGCGGTCACTTGGTTTGCAGATACGGGAGCAACGAAGGCGTAGTAGACGGGATAGCGAAAGTTATTTGCCCTCTGGAAATCGAGAGTGAACGTAAGAAGTGGGAAGAATTTCTCTCCAAAGAAGCAACCACAACAACATAAGGCATGCGGATAATCGACTAGGATAGGACGTCATAAAGTAGCGTGCATCATAAATGCCATAGATTAGAGGTTTAAGTGGCTGTTTACTGGTGATATTTGGGTTTCTTGGATTCCTTAATCCAGAATTCTGGGTCATCTACGTCGATGATTTGCACTTGGGTTACGTTTGCGGGGTTAGTTAGGGCGGCCCTGAACCTCGGCGGCAGATCCGGCTTTGACAGAAACAGCATACGGGATGCTTCTAGGGCTTCTGCGATTTTTTCTGTGCGCTTGTCAGGGTACCCGTTGTATCTTACGCTTTTGCCTTCGGTTATGGCTTTGTCAAATGCGGCTTTGCTGCATTGAATGAGTTTGTCGCCTTCTCTGATAAACCAGAATGGGCCTGTAGGGTTCTTTGGCATAATTATCTGATTAGCGTAATCTTTTTTGTTTTATTTATCTTGTGTGGCGGCTCAGTACACTAATGCATATCCAGTCACTCTGAAACCTTGTTCAGTTTTTACGTGCAATTGTCTTCATTGACGCCGCCTTAATCGTGGGGTTCGGCCCATAAAACCGTTCCCTAACCGCAAGCGAATCTAGCACTGCAAGCCAGGCAAACTCAGGGGAGCTTTAGATAGTAGCTTTTGGCAACGTCAACCTCAACAGTAGCGCTGGTTATGTTGCATTCTAGTAAGTGTCCGCCTGCAGTTCTGTCCTGGGTGATTATGTGTAGATGGTACCCTGCGGGGGCTATGCCGTTCATACTGCTGGGGAACCAGTAACCCACAGCCGTCGCCGCCACATCTGAAAAGTTAAAAATTCCTTGTGTTTTTAATGCCTCGTTAAGGTCGGGGTAGGGCTCACTTTGCACCATTGGGCTGCGTGCCTGAATAAAACTAAAATTACCCACAATTTTTATCGCATAAATAGCATCCTGGGTAGCGCTTAGTTTGCTATCAAGATAATGTTGCAGACCTGTATAGTTTAGGTCGCTTATTGAATAGGTTAAGTCTGGGTTGAAGTAGGTAACGGTTGCGTGCGGTGAAGTCTGCGTAGACTCGGCGATTTGGGGTGTTCCGTTGCTTGGAATCTGATAGAAGACGCCGTCGAATGCAATCATTTCACCGTTTAATCCATCGAAGGTTCCGATGCCAAAATTGCCATACTGCTCCAGCTCACTATAAGACATTACGCCTGAATACTTTCCCGTCGAGAAGGTGTTGAAAGCGCCTAATTGAAACACCGTATCCACTTGCGTAGTAGCGGGACGGGTGCTGGCTTGATATTGCCAGCCACAAAAGAATGCACTGCATGCAACCGTGATAATTAATGCTAATATGACAATACCTTTACGGTTTAGCGGCATTTAGGTTA
>JBLNCY010000049.1:0-13878 GCA_050261115.1 Methanocella sp. | reverse complement strand
ACGTGGGTCGTAGCCTAGCACGGATTAAGGTGTCGGCCTTCGGAGCCGGAGATCGTGGGTTCAAATCCCACCGGGCCCGCCATATCTGTCACGAATTTATCCTGTTCTCCCCTTTCTTTTTTTGAGCATACAGAAGGTCCTACGTTAGGCGCTAAAAAACCAACGCCTAAAGTCCCTCAGTGCATGGATTGCACTTTTTGGTGTGGACGCTGCTCCGAGCCTACCTTGAAGGGCAAGAAATCAATCAACCGGATAGCTTCAAGCGATGCCTGCTCTAAGTTCCATCCCAGAGGGCATACTAGGGAGGCTCACGTTTGAGAAAATACGAGCCAACCGACGCTTTTCAAAAGCGTAAGATAGAGCTGGGTTTTAGCAGGGTGGATGCGGTTGACTGGCTTACTGATGAGCGATGGATTGTCTTTAGCATTAACTGCGGCTTTGGGCAGTATATGGAGCACTGGTATTTTTCGCCAGGAACACCCAAAAACGCAGAGTTCGAAGTCATGGTGGCACCAGTCCTCCCTAATAGTATCTCTGCTTTCTTTCGCATAAAAGACACCGCTGAAAACCGCGAATCCCTAAACGCAGCAATAGCCGAATACTTCGCCATACAACTGCTAAGCCCAGCCGAACTTGACTACTTAATCGAGGGCATAAGACAAGACATCAGGGAGAGCGTTCTCCCTAGGCTGAGGTGATTTTTTTGGTTGACACTGACCGAACCGTTGAACCCGTTTCCCGTAAACCAGTTCAACAGTTCAAGGGCAAAATTGAACTCTTAGGGTTCTCACAGCGCGGCTTACGGATACTGCGAGTTTTAGGTACGCCTGACTGCACAGCAAGCGACGCCGCCAAACTCGTAGGCTGCTCCAAAAGCCTAGTTTCCCACTGGAAAAACCATGCCCTAAAGACCGACTGCCTGCGCCTGCTAGCCGATGGCATAGTCAAATACTACGAGTTAACGCCTCTTGGAAAGAAAATCCTTGAGCGTTCAAAAAACTTCACTACGGGTGAGGGAGACTTTGGTTGCGTGCATGTGTTGGAGGATCATGCGGTTAAGTTTGAGATTCTCAAAGAAGAGGATAAGCAGCATCCTATCGATTGGAGAAAGCTTGGGGAGCCTCGGAACTGGGTTAAGTGGGGCTTTAAGCTGGGAAACGTTCGCGTAGTTAAGACTAGTCGGAGCATCATTATTCATCCTGGTAAATTGCGGGATTTTGATGCGGATGCGCTTTTGGTGACTGCTGGTCAGATTGTTGGCCGTGCGCGGTTGGAGTTGATGGTTCGGTTTGGCATGGTTCTTAGCGAGGAAGGTGTGCCGTTGCATGCTCCCGTTTGGGAGGTTTTCACTGAAGAAGCCAAAGAATTGGACGGCGTTGGCACCTTCAAGGTTCACCTAAAGGACGGCGCCATGGGCGGTTTAGATAACAGCCCACCGGACCGTCAAAGGCATTTTGAGTACAACCGAAAAGAATTGGCGGTTGCTGCTGTTCGCAGTCCAGAGCTTTTTGTAGAGTTAGCTGAAAAAGTTAATGTTCTTATTCAAACGGTCAGTGGGCTGGTGACTCTTAACGAACGTCTTGTAGGATTGCTCTCTGAAGCTTTGGGTTTAGCAAAAGGCAATGATGCAGGTAAAGAAGCGGTTAAGTTTGGGGATGGAGGCAAAAGCTATGTTCGTTAGCCCGATTTTGGCAGTGAAAACCTGTTCAAAAGCTATCTTAGCAGTATGCCGAGGGCATGGGAAAAGTCCATGCTTTTTACAAGTCAATTTTCTACGGTTAGTTAGTCCTGATTACCAAGTATCAATTTCACCCTGTTTTGATGGAACGAAAACCTTGGAGTGTGCACTTTGACATGGAAACAAGCGATGAACCTGTTCAAAACACGGCGTTTTCAGCCCAAAAATCAGAGAAAAAGAAGCGTAGCCAAGCTGACAAGGTTGGAAAACTCAAGTACCTACTTGCCAAGGACAAGAAACTCGACCGAGACGTAGCCGAAATCAAACTGCTACTCCGCGTTATCTTTGCTGGCCTAAAAGACTCACTGCACTTTGAGAAGTCGCTTATCGAAGAGGCAGCTTGCGAAGATGAGATCGACAAGGCAATCCTTCAGCTGCTGTTTGAAGCCGGCGCTCCCGGGCTACTGCCTAAAGACATAGCCGCCAAGCTGGCTGAATTCAAGATTGTCCGCCATCAAGTGACCCGACGGATTGTTCGCATGAATAAGCGTCTGGCTAAAGAGTTGGATTCGGCGGTTGTTGAGCGGCGGGGTTGGTGCTGGGCTATGACCAGCTTCGGCGTAGACGCCTACAAAGCATCGAAGAAGGATTTGCTAGTCGAAGGCGTGACAGTACATAGTGTTTCTGAAGAGGAGACCTAACTTTGGCGTTGACTGAGCGTGAACGGCAGATTTTACGGTTGCATAAGGAGGGTTTGAGTGACTACCGAATAGCTAAACAGTTAAGGATGGAGACGCCAAACGTAACCCGTTCAAGAAAGAACGCTTTAAAGAAAATCGAGCGAGCAAAGGCTGATTTAGAGTTTGTCAATGGGCTCAAATCCCAGCGGCCAAGGTAATTTAGCATAAGATTACACTTATTTATCAATTGTAATATATCGACCCGATAGCCGTTCATACGCATTTTGGCTAATTGATTGTTTTTCTTCATTTTATAGATGAAGAGCGTCACTATCAACAGAATTATCGCTATGGCTGCAATTATCGCAATGAATTCCGTCGAAATAAACTGGTCCACAGAATCGGAAGGCGCTGATGGATTTGCAGTTGGGCTTGGTAAAATAGTTCCGAATCCAATGGGTATGTATTGCTCATTGGTATTTGTAACGCTTGAGGTGCCATATTCAACGTATTTTCCTGTCTCGTCATAAGAATAAGGCAACAACGTCCCGCCTATAACATACAAAGTATCATTTACGATTGCAATGCCGAAATTGATTCTTACTGATGGCATGGCTGTGGCTGTCGTCCAATTATTAGTTTTTAGATCATAGACTAGATTGACTGGTATAGGGGGGGATTTTTCGGATTTCACGCCCATTATATAAACCCGTTGAGGTGCATTAATGCCAACAGTTGCACCGATTGCTCCTGCGTCTACACCTATTGAGGCATCAGCACCTTGAGTTAAATTGTTACCCTCAGGGTCATAGACTATGACCTGCTCTACCGATTGAATGCCGCCAAAGTATGGGCTACTGGGTGAATAGCCAATATCATGGGTTCCAGCTACGACGATTTTGTTACCGATAACTGATGAGTATTCTGGCAGAGACAGGTTTTTTCTTTCTGTCCAATTATCATTAGATAGATCGTAAATGTAAATGTCAGGTGGATTAATAACGTATATTTTTCCGTTAACTTCTTGGGCGGAAATATGCATTCCGCCGCCTTTAGGCATAGGTGGCTTGGTTGTCCAAGTATCTGTGACTGTATCGTAAACCTCAAATGCATTCGAATATATGGCAGTGTAGAATCCGCTCTTTTCATCGACAAGTCTCTCGCCGGTCACCCCTCCAAAGCAGTATATTTTATTTTGATATGCTGCTATAGCGAAATAGGCTCTTGGCGTAGGCATTGAAGCTTTGTAAACCCAAGTATCTGTAGCAGGATCATATTGCTCGTTAGTTCCCGCAACAATCTTGAAACCAGATAAAGCACCGCCTATAGCGTAGATTTTGTTGTCCACTGCAATAACGCCTAAGCCGCTCCTTGCCTGCTGCATTGACGCCTTGGTATTCCAAGAATCCTCTACTGTATTGGTGGTTTGGGCAAGAGTAGGTACAGTTGTGGTTAAGATGGTAATTAGAATAAAAAGTGAGAGTAGTTGTTTCTTCATTTTTTCAGCTCACTTATCGTGTCCATCTTATTTAGTTCTTACCAGAAGGATTGATAGTATGCGGTTATTTGAGTGTCAGAGTAGATTTGTCTGTAGTCTCCGTTGCCAAGGCCATCACTGAATCCTGTTAGGTATGAGTAGCCTGGATAGGGCTCTGCCCAGACACTGTGGGAACCTGGACTTACCAACACTGACACAGGCGTTCCATAGTAATTGCCATCTATACGCACACCAGTGAAGAATTGCCCATATTGATCGTATGCATCTACCGTAAGCCAATAATAAGTGCCTATTGCAATGTTGATTGTATTAGACCAACCGCTCCATTGACCGTTTTCGCATTGTGCCTTAACTTTAACGCTATATGTACCTCCCGAATTCCATGTGTGAGATTTTGAGGCAATTACGCCATTAGCAGTATAATCATCTGTCCATGATTGTGTGCCATCCCCCCAGTCAAACAGATATTTGATTCGGTGGCCATGTGAATCAATTGCTTTCGCACTAAAAGTGTATGATTGGTACGGGTCGCCTTGTATTGGACCGCTTAAATCTGGCCCAATTAGCATGTCAGATGGGGAGAAGTTTCTCAAATGAATGTTAGCGTTACCATATACCGCTAGAGTACTTTGAGACCCTACAGTATCCATCCATTCCCAGCGCTGTGATGTAGAATTATATCCATACATTGGCCATACAGCTGTAAATCCAGCACCTCTTAATGGACTTGACGCAAAATTATTGCACTGCCATGTTTGGTATGAAGCCAAATCCAGAGCATCTTTCACCGATATGTCATAATCCAACGCAAAGTAGTAGAAGAAAAGAATCCAGTTATACCAGTACGGTCCCGTTCCATAGTTCTCTGTATCTTGATTGTAGTCTACATGTTGGTCTAAAGCGGCTGAACCCATTGGGAAACCTATGTAGCATTGTGGAAAAGCGTCTGGAAAGCTGTATCCATCTGCGCTCATCTGAGTACCTGTTGGAAGGTAAGTGACTATACGGTGGGTAAAAGCAAAGGGTAACCCAACTGCATTACCGCTTGGGAGGTATCCCTCACCCAATCGGTCAAGATTTGCTGATTGGCATGCATCGATAAAGACAAAGTGGGCTTTGGCTGGTGGAATAACGTTATGTATTTCCATATCGTATACTCCATGGCTAAGATCTGTATAGAAGTTGCTTGGTGAACCTATTTTTGTACCACAATCGTCTTCAAACATGTAATGGTCTTCGTTGGGTGCCTGTGGTGGGCGGCCGCCGACTCCGTGATTCCAATCAAGGACCGCCATATAGTCAAAATTGTCGCGTAAGTAGCCTGCCTGATAAAGAATGACATCTTTATTTACCCCATGATTACTATAGCCAGTATAACCGTTAGCAGCAGTGAAGAAATTGCTTGCAATATAACTTGTAACATAGGATTGCCTGTTAATTTCACCATCTGTTTTACGCCAAATATAACTAACTGGACTGTTTGATGCACCAGAGCTTCTTGAGCCCCAAATTATACCAGCGTTACTTGCACTAGCACTCTCCACAAGAGGCAAGAAAATGACCAACAATGTCAGAAAACATAGAATGAGCCCCAATACTCTTGGGGAGCGAGATTTTAGTTGGTGGCTAATTTTTAGACTCTTTTTCCTAAGTATTGCAACCGTACAAAGGCCTGTAACTGTCATGGCGACTGCTATTGATGCGATCAATGCCAAGTTTACTTGCATTCCATTAGTGAGTGTTTGATTGTTTTTTGTGCTTGCATCGGCGCTCACAGTAACATTCTGTAGCCACTGGGCGGCTAATTGCGAGTACTGTTCATCTACACTTCTTAGTTCTTTGGTGTCTGCCCAAATGTCTACCTCTAATCCGTATAGTTCGCCGTAGACTTTATTGAGAACAATCCCAACTTTCCAAACTGGATAGAGCTCTAGAGAATTTTTACTACGAGTAGTATCTGCATCTATCGAATTATCAAAAGATAGTGTTATCCATGAGACGCTTTTATCCTTATTAAAATTAATAGGATCAAGGGTATCTTGGTCAAGCTGCATAGTCCAATTGTGATTTTTCGCAATATCGAGTGCTAGTGCCACGGCTTGATCCTTAGAGAGATTGACGTTAGTGCTACCAACAGGATAGAGTTCCCAATTATCGATAAATGAAGTTAAGAACCCATTCTTGAAACCCATAGCAATAGTCTTGGTATAGGGGGCTATGGCACCGTTTGCGGTGTAGTACCATTTGAAATACGTTTGGCTGTCATTGTAAACGGTTTGTTCGAGCACTGTGTTGCCAATAGTCTTTGTAATGTTTTTGCTAGCATCCACATTGGTAAGGGTCGATTGTAGTTCTCCGAAAACTTGTTTATTGGAATACGTTTGGTAGTTTGTTAAGAAGTCTTTGGCACTTTCAACAGCATTAATACTCACTGTTGATTTAGTTAAGACAGGTGTACCCTCGTTTTCAAGCACATATAGACCTTGCAGATTACCGTTTGTATAAGTGTAAAATATGCTCAATTTACTATTCTCAGACGTCAGGTTGAACAAAACATTCTCCTGCAGAATTCCATCAAGAAATGGCAAGGACTGATTGCTCCCTTGAGTTTTAACATCGTATTTTGTTAAATCAAGACCTACTACATTGGTTAAAGCACTCAACCCTTTCTGTTCCGTCGTTAACTCTGCGGCATATACGCTTGGAATAACAAACGTATATGCACTTGAAATTATCAACAGAGCGATAATAACTGTTACTAGAAATTTGGTTCTCGAACGTGTGACCATTTTCAATGCTCCCTCGTTACCAACTTTAGGACAATGTTGCTTTATATTATTTTTCAATATTTCGGGGGATAACTTACAGCGTTCGACAAAAGCAATTTTCCAGATAGAAAATTGGTTGTCCTATACTCCATTTATGATTTTTTTACATAAACCTATCATTTGTTGCTGACGACTAGCATAAACCAAACGAAAAATTCGTTCCCGAGCCCCAGCTGCTTCATTGCTTTAGCCTTTGTTCTGTTGTCATTTTTGCGATATTATCGTGTTTAGGCTCTCAAGCCATTAATCTGTTGTTGCGGCTTGTTTTTGCGATTTAGCTATGTCTCAGGATGGCGTTGGCTGTAAGGATTGTAAGCGTGTTAGGGAACATGTAGCTTCCCTCTTGCCTTTTACTCTTCTTGAGGCTTTGTCTGGTAAGCCCTTGTGTATTCGGGGGGTAGCTATGTGCAGTGGCATGAGCCGAAACCACAACATCTACACTTCTGAAGAATTGCAAGCCTTCACAAGCAAGCTGACTAATGCGCCAGTCTATATCGAGCATGTTGCTGTTCCTAACGCCATTGGCAAGGTTACAAAGTCCGATTGGGATGGACACAACCTTTGGTATGAAGCAGAAATCTACGATGAGCCAACCGCTGAAAAAATCCGCAATGGCTTAATCCAGCACGTCAGCGTAGGAGCCGACTATGAAGCGGTTGATCTTGTGGATGGCAAGGTTCCCCATGGCTTGCATAATGCCGAGTTAAGTCTTGTGGCGGTGCCGGGTATTCCCGAGACTAACGTGCAAGTTATGGAAAAGTTAACTCAAACAGAGGACAAACTGACTGAGGCAGAAAAAACCATCGAGGACCTACGCAAACAAGTCCCGGGTGGCGGCTTGCTAAAGAGTCCGCCAAAAATGATAGCGGTCTCCGAAGCTGCCAAACTTATCGAATCAGTTTTGCCTTCAAATATGGTTCAGAGAAGCTGGAGCCTTGGACCGCAAAGAATGTGCCAAGAAGTACGAAGAGTAGTCCAACGGCTAGAGCAGAAAGCTGGAGGCAGCTAGCTGTGTTTATGCTCATTTCTATGAGGAAGAGTACCAAAGGACGAACTTTGGGAAATTCAACAAAAACTGATTTGACACTTTATGGCTGATAAAACTGGCAAAAGCTGGATGGCTATAGGAGAAACCGACGACGCCGACGCTATCATAGAATCCTTTGAAGCTGAAGCCGCAATCACCAAAGGCTCACCCGTCTACCTGAGCTCTGATGACAAGGTCTCGCCTAGCCCAGGCGGAGACATGGCCATCGGTGTAGCAACAAAAACAGTGGCAATTGGCGATATGTGTTCTGTGCTCAAAAAGGGCAGAGTCAAAGTCACAGCTAATGGCCCCATAACCCGAGGTTATGGCGTATGTAGTGCAGGCGGTAACAAGGTAACGCAGCTAGTAGACCAACCCGTCGATGAAAGCGGAGCAGCAACCTACACCGTATACTACAACCGCAAACTCGGAACCGCTCTCCAATCTGCAACCGCAGACAACGACCTGATCTTTATCGAAGTGGAGAAGTGATAACTTTGAAACCGCGACTTTTCGAAGCACTGATGGCTAAGCCCAATGACCAGCATGAACTCTACGAGAAACTCAAGCAGAAAACCGAGCACCCTTTCCTAAAACGCTATGCACAGACAGGAGTCAAAGAGGGCTTCTTTAGTGATATGGCGGGCGCTCTTGGCAGAATGCATGACACCATGGTTGACGATGCATGGCCTGAGCTGATTGGCAGAAATATTATCACCGTTATGCCAACTTCTGAGGCGATGGAGCGTTTCCCGCTCGACGCAGGCGCGGTTGGCTACCGCTATGCAGAAGGCGCCATCACAAGACTGAGCGCAAAGAAAGCCTCCACAGTTGATATCTATACCAATCAACTGGCAGAATCCGCTGATGAGTGGACCCGTGAATACCTCGAAGACGCCACATGGAATGTAATGAACAAAGCAGTCGACAATGTAGGTAGAGCGCTGGGACAAAGGGAAACGGAAGTTATCATCGCATTGTATGCTGCAGTTCAAGCAGGCGACTTGGCAACTGGCGCAGAACTGGCTGGCGGTGGTGCTGTGGCTAGCTGGGCTTCACTTCTGAGCTTGCATGAAGCTGTCCGCAGAGAAAACTGGCGTCCCAATATTCTTGCTGTCAACGAAATGCAACTACATCAACTGCTTAACGATGACAAGTTCGTGAAATCGGTGTACCTGCCAAGTAGTGAGACTGACATTGAACAGGGCACTATCGGTAGTGTGCTTGGTATGACGGTGCAGTCAAGCACTCTGGTACCTAACGGAACGATGTATGCCATTGACACACGAGTGGCTTCTGTTATGCTTCTACGTCGAGACGTTACTGTGGAAGACTGGGAAGACGTTAAAAACGGCAAGTACGGTGTCCGTGGAACCACAAGGTTTGGCGCTGGCATCCTCCGCTCTAAAGCTATTGCCAAAATGACCAACGTTAAGCAGACCATGACTTAGGCTGCTCTAAACCAACAATCTTTCTCCCCATTTTTTGGGAACCAAAAAATCGTTTGAGGTTAAACCCGCAATGAGTTTCGTCTTAAAGAAAATCCGTGAAGTGCTATCTTATGCGCCTGCTTCGGGCGTGGCTTCCCCAAAGGATAGGGTGTTCTTTGACACCTCATGCATCCCACTAGCCGATGTCATAAAACTTTACGACCGAGACCCAACCTGCAAAAGCAGCGTAGACCTATTGGCAGCTTCCACGGTTGGCATGGGCTTCTACACCACAGTTGACGAGAAATATGATAAAGCCTCAGAAGCTAAAGCGGCTGTAGATAGGTTCTGTGAAGACGTCAATCTTGATGGGCTTCTAAACGATATGGCTAAGCCTCTGATTGCTTGCGGTAACGATTTCTGGCTCAAACTCACCCCGGAACGGCTAGCCGACATGTTGCGTATGCCGATTGATTCGGTTCAACGGATAGGCTTGAGTTCTATTCCTGACTTGAAAATACCCTACAAGGTTACAGGTTACCAGCTTAGGGGCAGCTATGCGGGCAATGCTGGAAACGAGTTAAAGCCCGAAGCCGTCATTCACTGGCGCCTAAACGGTGATGTCCCATCTGGGTTCGGCGTCGGTTTGCTGCAGGTTCTTTTGCATACGTTGACAATTGACACAGATAAGCGCCCATCCTATGCTTGGATGAAGGCTAAAATAGAAAAGATTCTGCCAAACATCTTCAAAAAGTACGCTGGACCCGACGTCGTTGTTCAGCTTGAAGGCCAAAAAGAGGACACTATCAAAAAGTATGAGTCTGCGATTAAGAACCGCCCAGAAGAGGGGCAGTGGCTTTTTAGTGGTGCTAAAAATGTAGGCGTCTATCCAGTTTCTATCGACCCAAGAGCACGTTTTGAGTACTACATCGACCACATGGTCAACCAATTTTATCTTGGATGCGAGACGCCTCTGCCACGGTTGTTTAGCACTCCAGGCTTCACCGAAGCATCGGCAAGGGCAGCACTGGATTTGCAAGACATGCTCATAAAACCCGTCCAGCGGTACATCAAGCGTCAAGTGGAGAAAGAAATCTTTGCAGTCAAGGTGACACAGGCGGGTTTAGACGCTGCTAAGGCGAAGGTTAGGCTCAATTTTGGCAGTCCTGAAACACCAGAGTTAGTGCCCGCCGACCTCATCAAAGCCGCTGAGCTTGGGCTGGTTAGGGCTGAAGAGTTCCGAAAGAACGCAGTCAAGTTTGGCTGGGAACTGTGGGATGCCAAACCCGAAAATACACCAGAGCAGGCTGGTGTTCAAGGTAAGGAGGTAAAACAAGAATGAAGTTGTCAGACAAGCAGCAGGCGCTTTTGATGTTTGCCGCTTTCGTTCTGCCGCCATTGGCTACTTGGATGGGGCTTGGCTTTCCAGTTGGAAACGTCGAGCTAGGCATTCTTGGCAGTTCAATGGTGGGCGGAATCATTGCAGGCATCAAAGAACTGATGGGCGGCAAGCCCCAAGAAGCACAGGAGCTGCATAGAAGATGGGTAGCGTATCAATGGAAGACGTCAGAGATACCCTAAACATTAGCGATTCGGATATTTCTGACGCTAAGGTTCTAAAGATGATTAAGCGTGCACAGGTCGCTTTAGAGCTTGAACTCTCCGCTGATATCGACTACCAAAACTGCACCGACGCCCAAAAAGAAGCCATCACACTTTTGGCAGCAATTTATGCGGTCTGCTATTTGACGGGTGGCTCAGCAGTTGGCTTGAACTTTAGTGTCGGAGACCTTAGTAGTTCAACATCAGCTTTGCCCAGCTTGACGGTTTTGCAGACGGAATTTGAGCGGATTCTTGCCAGCCTCAAAGAGCCATATGTGGGAGGCGTCTAGCCATGGGAACCGTTCCTGAATCCTATTACCAATTCGTCATGGACTATGCGCCTTATGTTTATGTTATTCCACCGAGCACACCAGACCCAGCGTATGGCAGAGGCGTTTTAGCGGCTAGCTTTGCTATTGACTTTCTCTGTGAAGCCTACTCTGCCCCACAATTTAAGGACAGAAAAGCCGAAATCTACGCCAAAACCGTGAGTTTAGCCGATTGGGTTCTAACACAACAATGCACCGACCCAGCAAAGAAGGCTTATGGCGGCTTCAAAAGCGCAGAAGAAAGCACCTACTATTATAGTGTAGACGCCTGCAGAGCCATACCCTCACTTCTGAGCGCCTATGAACTTACCAGCAATTCAAGCTATTTGGACGCAGCAAAGATAGCAGGCGGAACTTTCCTTAAAACCATGCAGGACCAGCAGGCCTACGGCGGCTTCACAAGGGCAGTGACGATTGGGGACGCTTGGCTTCTGCAACTGGACGTTGAATGTCTCTATGGCTTAATCGGTTTAAAGCTACTATCTGAGAAACACGACAGCCTAAACTTTGCAATCTACAACAGCATCATAAGCAAGGCAATAGGCTTTCTTAGAACTGGCTTTGAGAACCTTTGGCTAAACTATGACCCTGCAGATGGCAAATGGCACAGAGTCGGCTTAACCGAAAACGAGGTCTACGACGACCCATTTGCCTACGCCCTGCTAGGATTGTATGCGGTTGAGGGCTGGAGCGTTAGCTGCCAAAAAGTCTACAACACCTTAAACAACATTAGGGCAAGCGCAAAATATCCCGCCTATGACCCTGCAGTATGTTGGGCTGGCTACATAGACGTCGTTAGCCGCTTTTCAGCCTGTGACTACTATGACGCCGTCACAAGCGGGATTCTTTGGAAAATCCGTAGCAACCACGACAAGCCAAGCCTTAGGCTAAGCGTAGAAGTCATCGGCAAACATGCAGAGGAGTTCATGTATTGGGGCGCCAAACACACAGGCTACAGTTTTGTTGAGAATAAGCAGGCCATAGTCACGGTTTGCTGGCTAGCCGAACTTTTCCTACACTACGAGGAGCCAGTAACCCAGTTCACCAAGATTCTAAAAAGCAAAGGCGAAACGGTGACGCTGTATCCTGTTCGAGAAGCCGCCGCAACAGTGGCTTATGGTGAACCTTTGGATTTGCTAGCCGTTATTTCTTCCCTTAAAGCTGAACAGGTGATGATTGAAGCGGGCTACTACCTAAACGACTACTTGGCCTTCTACACGTTCATCCCAGTTAGGCAAACGGGCAAGAGCTTTATCGTTTCTGGCTTAGTCCTCAAGTACGCTATCGAGCATCCTAACAGCTACATTGCTATTGTTGGTCCAAGCTGGCGTCAAACCAAACTCAACGTTAGGCGCATCGGCGGCTTTGCCCGTAAATACCTTGGCTGCGAGCGGGGAATTCAAAAAACCAGAGTCAGCTTGCCCAATGGTAGCGTGATTGAGGCTTTCCCGAATAATCCTGATACGATTCGTGGTCCAGCTTTCCATGTTATCTGGTGGGAAGAATGCAACTTCACCGCTAACGATGAAGACCTCTATGATGCTATCTTGTTCACTTTAGGCACAACCAACGGCAGACTAATCGCCACA
This sequence comes from Methanocella sp., assembly GCA_050261115.1. Classification (GTDB taxonomy): domain Archaea; phylum Thermoproteota; class Bathyarchaeia; order Bathyarchaeales; family Bathycorpusculaceae; genus Bathycorpusculum. The sequence continues at coordinate 1,217 of JBLNCY010000049.1, read as the reverse complement.
TCTACGCCATGGAGTACCGATAGCCTGTTTTGGAAGATGTGCAACCACAAAGACTACAGCGACTTTGGCAGAACGCACATCAGTTGGCAGCAGGCACTCGAACCTGACGGTCCACTAAAGCCCGCAATTATTGAGAAGATAAAGCGGCAGTTCGGGGATGATCCTGCACGTTGGCGGCGGGAAATGGAGGCTGAATGGGCTGAAGACGAAGATGTTTGGCTAGCTCAAAGTCTTATTGTTGCCTGTGTGGGCACGGAGAAGAATTGCGGTGAAGACCTCGAAGAGTTTAATCCTAATGCGAGCTGTGAGGGAGAATTCTTTGTTGGACTTGACCTGGCACAAACCAGAGACTATTGTGTGCTTTCAGTCGTTGAGCGCCTAAATGACAAGCTGTTTCTTAGGCATTTGAAGATTTTCCAGCAGCCCACACTCTACGCTCATGTTCTCGGTTATCTTAAGGCGCTGCAGGACCGTTGGGGCGGATTCCAAAAAATCAGGGTTGACTTCACAAGGGAAGGCCCAAGCATCATAGCTGACATGGAGAACGCTGGCATAGAGAACGCTGAAGGCGTGAACTTTAGCGTGCCCCGTAAAAGCGAGATGGCCAGCCTGCTAAAGCAGCGCATGATGAACAAGCAGTTCTACTATCCACTGCTCAACTGGGAGCGACCATATCGGGGGGATATTTGTAGCGAACTAAACGTTGAACGCTATGAACTGCGCAAGGATGGCGCTATAGGCTACTCACACCCCAATGGCACTCACGATGATGTCTTTTGGAGTATTGCGCTAGCGATGTTTGCTACCGTGCAGATGGAACCAGAACCTTTCCTAGCGGTTATTCCAAGGTGACTAAGGAATGAGAAGACAAAGAGACTTTCGCATAAGGCAATTCCGTCGTATCTACGACCGGACGGAAGGTAAGTTTACGTTTAACATCAGCTATGAAACCCACACTAAGCCAACACCTAGAAGCCTTGTCGTAGCTGAAGCCTTCGGCTTGGGCATTGATGAAACGCAAAAGTTCAAGATTTTGGTGCCGTCTGCTAATCGGCTAGAATTTTAATTGGACCGATTGGTCCACTCCTATGTAACCCGCCAAGGAAACAGAAGAGTGAACCCATGGTATCAGTCCAAGCACAAATAGAGATTAAAGGCGATTTAAGCCTTACCAGCCTATCCCGTGAACTAGCAGAAGTAAACATCCCAGGAAGAAT
>JBLNCY010000048.1:0-12453 GCA_050261115.1 Methanocella sp. | reverse complement strand
ATGCATGCAAGAGACGGCTGTATAGATAAGAGAGATGGGGTTTTGCTGGTTGGGGCCTATGTGCTTTTTGTGATAATTCAGTACTTATTTGAAGTGTTTGGAATTTAGTTACCTTTCTTTTAAGGCGCCGCCAGGCTTTAGCTTGGACTGTAAAGATAAAACCCCTCAGAGCACCGCTAATAGTTTATTCTTTTATGTTAATTTGGTTGTCCATTTTGCGTAAAATTGAAAATCTACCATACATTATTTTCCTTCGCACCCCTAGAAGAAACGTTTTCCTCGCCCTATTCTCAAAGAAAGCTTATGCCAGTCAAGACCCATAACGGTGACAGGGATGAGAAAATAATGAGTGCAAAAGAACTTGGAAAACTTACTCCAGCCATTAAAGAAGTAACCCAATCACACGTTGACACCTTTAATGAAGCTAAGCAATCAATGAAAGAGACCCAAAAAAGCGCCGGATCTGTAAACAAGCTTTCCAAGAAGGGAAATAAAAATTACCTGATCAAAGCTGGAATGGCCTTAGTTATTTTTCCCGAGCCCATAGTAAGTGATCTTCTTGGAACTTCGCTCATAGCCGCTGGATTAGTTCAAGAAGGCATTAGACGAAACCAAATTTACTTGGAAGATATGCCCAAGGCATTTAAGAGTGCCATGAAAGACTTGAAAAACACCAGAGAGCTGTTCTAATTTTAGCTCCTGGGTAAGCCTCTTTTATTCAACAAATTTACCCCCCATTAAACAAGCATAAGATTACCTGCCAATGCTTGATTACCATTAAGCGCTTTCCATTAAATGAATAAAACTCGTCAGCTCCAGAGGAGAGCTTGACTTGCACTTTAACCAATAAGGCATCTACCCTGTGCTATCCGTAGCTTAAGACCCTTAGCAATTATCTTGCAACTACACAGACGGGCAATCAGTAAAGTATTTTATTTATCTTATGCTGATAAGGCAACCTAGGGAGAAATTTGAAAGATTTAAAGAAAAATAATACAGGAATTTCTACAATGTTGATTGTGGCAGTGGTAGTTGTTATTGTGGTTGTTGCAGTGGCAGTGGGTGCATTTGCACTTTTGAGTCAACCTGCAGCCCCATCTGATAATCCAACTCCTACTCCTAGTGGCACCTCTGATCCTAGTGCTACATCATCAACGGAAACCCCAGATATTGCAGGCGCAAGCAGCCTAAAATACAGCGTTAGCGTAGCAGAGAATGGCGTTGTGCAGGCAAGCTATACTTTCTGGGGCAAGAATGCCGGAAGAGACGATTTTGCGATGCGAATAGAATACTCTGACACTGAAGGCAGCGGCATCTATATCTTCAATGCGGGTACAAAAGAGGCTTGGACAAATGCGGGCGATGGCGAATGGATTGACATGTCAAGCTACTTCGACATGCAATATGACATTTGGAAACAGTCATGGTCCGGATACATTAGCAGCTTGGCATCATGGAACGGAATGGGAGATTACTCATACACCGTCGAAGGATTCACCTACAGAATATACGATATATCCGTAAACCCAACGCTCGAAGACTCACTATTCACACACAGCTAAACATTAGTTGGAAAATTCCTTCCTTTTTTTACTTTTTTTTTAACTCATATGTTATAAAAAATGGTTATCCGCATTGCTTGAGCAAAAGGATGCGTTAACTACTTGTTCTTAGTATCTATATAGTAGGAAACTAAACAAGGGAAAAGAGTAACAATATTTGAATATTTTAAAAGAGAAAAAAGTGGAGGATAGATTCTATCGTTGGTTTTTCCAGTTTTAGAGTTTATGTCCACTTCATTGTGCAGGCCAAGTCTGAGCCTTATTGTTGATACGGCCCACCTAAGCGATGGTTTATTTTCGCCGCAGATTCCTCGCCGCTTGTAATCTGCAGCTTCAAAGCTTAGATGCTTCAACATTAAGCAATGGTCAGCCCATTGAGGCGAAGTCTTGTTCGCAACCTTAATCGTTCGCTGTTTGGATTGGGTTACTTCTGTGCCTCAGTGCATTGCTTCTAAAGCTTGCTCCTTGGCCTGCAAAATTACAGAAGGGGTTGGAAAGTAATAAGTTTTGTGACATATCTGCGTCAAAACTGCGCAAACTTGTATCAAATAGGACAATAGAGTTTGGGAATACCGGCACAGCCATTTGTCTACTCATTTGCTGTTCGCCCGCTGCGTCACACCTAATTCCAAATATCGCTTCATGGCCAGCTTCACCACTTCTTGGGCTGCCGTGGCGTCCTTCCATTCTCGCACCTTTACCCATTTGTGGGGTTCAAGGCGCTTGTAGGTTTCAAAGAACTCCTGAATCTCCACAAGCCGGCTCTTGTGCACGTCGGCGATGTCGTGGTAGCCTTCGAAGCGGGCATCGTTTGTCAGGACCGAGAGGATTTTTGTGTCAAGGCCCTCTTCGTCTTCGATGACCAGTGCGCCTATGACTCGGGCTTTAACGATGCAGCCTGTTGTGAGCGGTGCATAGCTTAGTACCATGATATCTAGGGGGTCGCCGTCCTCTGACCAAGTTTGGGGTACAAAGCCGTATTCGACGGGGAAAACAACTGAGGAGGGTATGATTCGGTCAAGCACAAAGGCTTCCCATTGGATGCTGTATTCGTATTTATCCCGGGAGCCGCTTGTGACTTCGATTACCATGTTTAGCAGTTGCGGCGGGTTATCGCCTGTGGGGATGTCATTTAGGAAATTCATGATATCAGCTCATAAGCAGACACAAACTCAGCGATTTAAAGCTACACCAAAACAGAAAAGAGAGAAAGGGAGAGACGGTTATTCTATGTAGATTGCCGGTTGATAGGGCATCGCCATTGCGGCACGGCCCTTGGGGTCAAAGCGGTCGGCATCAGATTCACCAAAGACCAGGATTTCGGCGTTGAAGCGATCTTTATAGAAGGCTGCGGCGTCTGCAATTATGGCTTTCTCGTTTACTTCACCGATTTTTGCCATGTTGGCTTTGCGGTCGCCTGAGACTTTGGTGAGTGCTTTGATGATTCGGGGCACCATAGGCGCTATGTCCTTCATGTGCGGTTTAAGGGCGGCGTCAGAGGCAAATTCCTTCATTAGCTCGTTGATTTTTGCTTCGCCTGCAAGGGTTTTTTCGACGACTTTGAGGTAGACTTGCCATTTCCAGGCTGCCGCGGTGTAGTAGACGATTTTTTTGGGGGCGATTTTCATAGCTTTTAAGATGTTGTTAGTGTCGTACATTACGTCGGTTACAAGGTTCTCTTGCTCTAAGGCGGCTACGTCCACTTTATCTGGGTCATAGGCTGGCCATTTGGCGACACTTATGAAGCCCTCTTCGCCTGTTTGGCTCCAAAGCTCCTCACACATAAACGGTGCAAAAGGCGCTAGCATCTTGAGCCAATCCTTCACAGCTTCACCCAGGGCTTTGGCGTCGGTGTTGCCTTTGCGTTGGATATACCAGCGCAGGTCATTCCACGTCTCAAACAGCGCAGTCTGCAGCGCCGTGCGTGTCTTGAGTTCATCAAGGGCCGCAGTGACCTCTCTTACCCGTAGCTGCATCTGGCTCTGTAGCCAACGCTCTAAGGCGGTGTCGTCAGGATTTTTGGCGGTATCGATTATGTTGCCTGCAAAACTCATGAGACCATCGAACTTGTTCTTGAGTTCGGTGACGTTGTCCGCTCGCCAGTCGGGATCATCCATGCCCTCGGCGCCAAGCAGCAGGCTGCAGCGGGTGGCATCGGCACCATACTTTTCCACGGCGCCTTTCATGGTGATGAAGTTGCCTTTGCTTTTGTGCATGCCTTGGCCTTCGACCATGAGCATGCCGTTGATGCCGATGGCTCGGGGCCAGTATTGGCGTGGAAACAGCGCTGCGTGGTGGAAGATGCAGAAGCTTAGGTGGTTGGGTACTAGTTCTTTGGCTGAGTTGCGGAAGTCCAAGGGATACCAGTATTGGAATTCGTTGCGCATGGCTTGGACTAATTCGGGGTTGATGCCTGTGGCTTTACTGATTGCTTCTACTTCGCCCTTGCCTAGGAAGATGTAGTCGAATACTTCGGGTGTTAAGGATTCGGGTTTGATGTTGTGCTGTTTGATGTGTTTGTTTATGGTGTAGAAGGACATGTAAATGGTCGAGTCGCTTAGGGTCTCGATTATCCAGCCTTTACCCCAGGGCAGCGGGGTGCCAAAGCCGGTGGTGCGTGCGCAAGCCCACTCCCGTAGCCAATCAATCACGGTGTTGAACCAGGTTTTGGCGGTTTCAGGGTATATGTTCATCTGTGCGACTGCTTCGTGTGCGAGTTGTTTCCAGTTGGGGTCAGAGTAGTTGAGGAACCATTGATCCGAGAGAATCTTGACCACACACTGCGTCATGCAGCGGCAAACAACTGGGCTCTTTAGGTCATACATGCTCTCGAAAACACCAGTTTTCTTAAAGTCGCTGATTAGGATGTCTTTTGCTTCGCGGATTGATTTGCCAGCGTAGGGGCCGCAGTTGTCCTTTAACTTGCCTGTGTGGAACTCTTTTTTGTAGATTTCGTTTGTTGCTTCTTCGCCTTTGGGGTCGTTTTGATCTTTTAGTCCCATCTGCTCCACTATTTCAATCGCGGGGTAATCGCCAAACCCTTCGATTTTAATAATCGAGACAGGCTTTATGGCTTTGACCATTTCGGGATCTACCCCAAACTGGGATAAGACTTCAGGCTTCTGCTGCAAGTCACGCAACGCCAGATAGTCATAGGGTGCGTGGGCAGGGACGCTGTAGACTACGCCGGTGGCGATTTTGGGGTTAACAAACCATCCGGGCAGAATCGGGAACTTCTGTCCCGTAACAGGGCTTTCGAAGGATTTCCCGATGAGTTCAGCACCTTTAAACGTGCGCTTTACGGTGACTTTGCGTTCCTGTTCTTTAAGTTTCTCTGCGGCTTCTTCGCTGATAATCCAGCACTCGCCATTCACATCAGCCTCCACATATGCGGCGTCGGGGTTAATCCACATGTTAGTGACGCCATAGATGGTTTCAGGGCGGAAAGTCGCCGCTGGCAGGAACGTTTTTTCGTCAAGCTTGAACTTGATTAGTGTGTACTCTTCGGGGGTGACGCCTTCGCCGCTTTGGCGGTCGTGGTCACCTGTGGGGGATTGGTCTTTGGGGCACCAAACAACAGGATGCGTCCCCCGGGTAACATAGCCTTTTTCGCGTAGATTCCGGTATTGCCATTCGACGAATTTTTGGAAGGTTGGCATGACGGTGGTGAATTCTCTTCGCCAATCAACTGAGAAACCCACGCTTTTAACGGCGTTGCGGCCCTCGTTAGTGTAGTATTGAGCCATATAGAGGGGGTCAACAAACTTTGCAAGCTCCGCATCGGGGACGCCGTCAACTTCGCGCAGGACCTTGATGTAGGCTTGGTCTCCTCGGGCTACACGCTGCGAAGCGCCCAGAAGGGGTTGGCCGGTCCAGTGCCAGCTCCAAGGCCAGAGAACGTTGTATCCCTGCATGCGTTTGAAACGTGCGTAGGCGTCGACGCGGCTGGCAGTGAATGTATGCCCCACATGTAGTGGGCCGTTCATGTATGGGAATGGGAAAGTTACGAATTTCTTTTCGCGTTTGGGGTCGGGGTCGGCTTCGAATAGGTGGGCAGCTTCCCATCGTTGCTGCCATTTCTGCTCCATTTGCTTGGTTTGGCTCATGAGTCCCACTGTGAGGTGCTTTGGCTATTAAGAGTTTTGCTTATTGTTTGAGGGTTGGCTGTTATGTTGAGCAATTCCACAGCCAGCGACCAGCTATAAACCTAATCGGCCAGTGTCGCAAACTACTATCCCAAGAGTCCATCAAAGCAGAAGCAAAAATTATCGGAAAAATACTATTAAGGAACGCATAATGTTGGATAGGCTATGTTCTTCCATCTGCTGCTCACAAGCGACTGTAATCTGCAATGCAAGTATTGCTTCGGCGAGAGCCTTGACGATTTCGATGAGGAATTCGGCGATGACTTAGAAGTCGACTACAACTTGCCCAGAAAAGCAAACTATGATGTAGCCGACCTCGATTGTTTTGTGCGGAAGGATCCCGATTGCGTCTTGACCTTTTATGGCGGCGAGCCCTTAATGCATATGCATAAGCTGCGGCAGATCATGGATGTAGTTACGCCTAAAATGTATATGATGCAAACCAACGGGTTATTGCTGGATAAACTGGAACCCAAGTACATTAACCGCCTCAATACTCTTCTGGTGTCTATTGATGGCGATGAAGCCTTGACGGACTATTACCGGGGCAAAGGCACATACCGCCGAGTAATTGAAAACCTCAAACTAATCAAAAGAAACGGTTTCAGTGGCGAATTAATTGCACGAATGACTGTGATGGAGCAGACCGATATAGAAAGACAAGTGAAATACCTCCTGCAAAACGATGACCTCGCATTCACGTCTGTCCATTGGCAACTTAATGCTGGCTTTTGGGGCAACGACTACCAACGACGTAACTTCAAACAATGGACCCAAACAAGCTACATCCCAGGCGTTGACGCCCTCGTACGCCGCTGGGTGGATCACATGGAGCAGACTGGAGTCGTGCTTAAGCTTTATCCGATTTTGGGTATTGCCAACTCGCTTCTGAATGCGGAGACTAATGCTTTGATGCGGTGTGGAAGCGGATGGATAAACTACTCGATACAGATGGATGGCCAAATAATTCCCTGCCCAACCATGTGGGGCATGAAAGCCTACTACGCTGGCCACATAAAAGACGCTGACCCACTTAAGCTGCCGAAACTGTTTGTGACCAATAAGCCTTGCAGTGACTGCAAGATTTTGGGTCTGTGCGGCGGAAGATGCCTCTACACCAACATAGTTAAGCGGTGGCCCGACGAAGCCTACCGAGATGTCTGTCACACGGTGGAGAAGCTTGTCGAATCTGTCCAGAACCAAACGCCCAGAATCAACCAGCTAATACAAAGCGGGCGCCTACGACTTGGGGATTTTGACTATTTGAAGTACAACGGGGCAGAAATTATCCCCTAAATTTTCTTAAAGACCAAATCTTTCGCGGTCGCACTGTGTTTGAGCGTTATGGTGATGCTTTGTCCACCCTCAGCGCGTTGGATGTTTATTGTCAATCGACTCAACCGTCTGTTCGATGACCGAATGGGCCTTTTATGAGTATGCGATCACCCACGGGTAAGGGCAAGTCTAGGCAGAACTGCAACATCTATTTTTGAAGAAATGGGTGATGCTGCCTACTTCGATTATTTCTCTTCCATAAAGTGCCACTTAGTAGCTGTTATTCAATTGTATAGCTATAAAAGATTTACAGATAATCAGGGAAGTGGCGGTTAGATTGTTCAGTTTTTGGCCTGCTTTAATAAAAAATTGCACATACGTTTTAGGTGTGCTCGTTATTTTACCAGCTGCCGGTTGCCTCTTTTCCTTTCTGTGCCAGCGCTCTCTTTTCTTGGTCTCCAACATCGGCAGGAACGTTTACCCGATGGTCCTGTTCCTCAAACGACTCTCGCTTTTTGCTTTTCCGTTCTACTGTAAACTCGCCCCGTTTATTTTTCTGGGGGAAAATCCCACCTCCAAAAGAAGCCTAAAAGTGTTAGCCGCTATTTTTTTAGCTTGACTTTCACAGACCACTCTATTTTGTCGGTTATGTCTGTGGGGCTACTGCTTATGTTGTTTGCTTTGAGGTAGTCTTGAAGAGTTTGCTCAACTCTGTCCCATACCTCATCTTTATCAAGCTCATCAACGAGGGTTCGACCTACATTTTCGCAGATTTCCATGGCTTGCTGGTCGTTTACGTTTATTGTTGTTTCCATCTTTTTCACCAGTCAATACCAGTGAATTTGGCGTATATACCTGCGTGACTGTATAAAATCAACCACACCGCATAGGGTGGCTTCTTGACTTTTAAGAATGTATATATAGATTCATAGAAAGATACCGCTAAGAGGCAAAAGTATGTCAACAAAGGTTGCAAGTCAAAGAAACTATCCATATGTAAACAATCGATTTAGAGTTGAAATAGCCGGTATCAGCCAAGTCAACTTTTTAGAAGTCATTCTTCCAGAGTCAGCAAGCCAAGTAATCGAGCACCGGGAAGGAAGTCAAAACACAACCGTTAGCCAAAAACAGCCTGGCCTTTTAAGCTGTAGCAATCTAGTCTTAAAGTGGGGGTTGACTTCATCCATGGAGCTCTATAACTGGCGTAAACTGGTTGAGCAGGGCAAAATCAACCAGGCAAGAAGAAACGTTATCGTAACATTGGTGGACGAAGAGGGTATCGACGTTAACAAGTGGGTATTCACTAATGCCTGGCCCAGCAAATACAAAGCACCAGACCTCAACGCCCTCGGCAACGACGTAGCCATAGAAACGCTAGAAATAGCTTTTGAAGTAATGCAGCGTGAAAAGTAGTAAGGGATAACTTTGAGTAGCGACAACATTGGCGGCGTCACCCAGACCCTTGCCAAGTTAATCTCAGACGGCATAAAAGCAGACGTTGAACTTCAAAAGCTACTGCACACTGAGGAACTAGTCACTCTCCAGGCGCCCTCTAACCAGGCGCCATCAGGGCAGATTTCATTGCTCCTATACAGCGTTACTGAATGTGCAAGCATGCGAAACATGCCGGAGCAGCCCGGAGAGCCCCGAACATTAATGTACCTAAGCCTACGCTATCTCATAACGCCACAATCAAAGACGCCCCAGATGGACCAACTCTTGCTAGGAAAAGTCATGCAGATCCTCGCGGAAAGACCGATTATCCCCGTCTCAGCATTGCAGGGTAGCTTAAGTCAAAGCGGTAGCGAAGGCATAAAAATCGTTTTCGATGCCATGTCCCTTGACGACCTCAATAAAGTTTGGACCATGCTTTCAGTGCCATACAAGCCCAGCATAAGCTACAGCGTATACCCGGTGCCAATAAAATCTGAAACGCAACAAACAGCGCCAGTGCTGCCACCAGCTACCACTAAGCCGCCCATAGCTGTTCTCCCAAGAGAAAAGTTGAGCGCCTAATCTGGCGCATTTTTGTTATTTTCGATAGTCTTTAACTGGCGTTAGTGGAACGGTAAAGGTCTCTAAGACGCCTTCGACTAATCGGATTTTGTCGCCCACAAAATGAAGCGCATTAGCGTTGCTGTCTGCTTGGAAAAGTACCGCGAAGTCCCATTCACCAAACACTTGGAAGGCTTCTTCGAGTTTGACGCCTTTTATGGGGTTTTCGCTGAATTCCATTAGGGGTTCGTAGAGTTTTGCAGCCATGTTGGGGCTGATTTTTATGAATGCAAGATATTTCTGGTTAGAACAACTCATGCTTGTGCACCACATTCATCTTTCTTTGTTTATCCCTAAAAATGTACTGCTTAAGCACTAGGCTGCTTCTGTGTGATTGTTGGAGGGTTACCACAATTTCTTATTTTGAGCCTTTGGTTTTCATAGTTTTGTCGTTTGGCAGATGAACCTACGATAGTAAAAAAGATGTTGCCGGATTTGCACTATGGGGCTTAGGCTCCCAAAGGTGTATCTCTGGACATCCTCCTACGACGGTTAGGTAGTCTGCCAAACGGCACCCCTAGATTCATAATTTCGTGTGTGCCATCTATTCTTGGTTTTTAGCTATGTAGCAAAAGATGCAGCTGATGGCTAATGTTTAATGTTTAGATTTATTGGCCGGATTAATGATGGCTGTGCATAGGCAATCTTCATCTATAAACTGGGCTGCAACCCGCCTAATATCCTCGCTTTTTACGGACCTAATATTATCGACGTAATTTTTGAGTGCTAATTCGGTTTGGAACTGCATCTCCATGAAAGTTATGATCTCGTAGCAGTCATGGGGGTTATCCATACCACGCAGGATGCCGCCAAGCATTATCTGCTTTGCCCGATCAAGCTCTGCTTGGGGAACAGGCTCCTCTCGAAGATTGGCAAGCTGCTTGTGGATTATTTTTCGGGCTTTGTCGAGTTTGCTGTTATTTACTGCAAGGCTTATCCCAAAGTATCCAAAGTCGGTGCCTTTACAGTGGGCAGCGTTAACATCATAAGTAACTGCGTATTTCTCGCGTAGTTCGATGAATAGGCGGGAGCTTGTGCCGCCACCAAGTAAGGTTCCAACTAAATCCATGGCGGCGGTGTCGGGGTGGCTGGCTGGGATGCTGCGGGCGCCTATGCTTAGATATGTCTGGGTTATGCCTGCTTTCTCTTCCACCACAAGCGCTTTTGGTTTCCCACTCTCGCTTACAGCGATGCCCTGTTGAGGCTCAGCGCCGCCTTTTTGGTTGATAAATTCTTCAAGGACTTTTTCTAGGGTTCCTTCAGAGGCATTGCCCGATAAGACTACAATCATGTTCTGGGGCACAAAAATGCGCCTATGCTCCTCAACGAGTTGGTCAAATGAGAGTTTCTTGATGGTTTTTGGGTACCCGCCGACTGGGTGTCGAATCGGATGCTTCAAGAACAGGTTCTTTAAAAGGAGCTCCTCAACCCGCACCATGGGGTCATCGGCAACTTCCGCCAGCTCGTTTAGTATTATTTTTCGTTCAATCTCGAACTTTTCCTCGTCAAACTCTTCGCCAAAGAACAACTCGGAGAGTATGGCGGCGGCTTCGGGCAGTTTTTCAGCCGTAACATCCATAGCGCCCAAAACTTGTTCGCGGTCTGTGTAGAAGTCCAATATGCCGCCGTAATCTTCTACTTTTCTTGAGCGTTTAATGCGTTCATCTGAGCCTCCAGCCAGCATGTGCTCTATAAAGTGGGCCACGCCAGCTTGGGCTTTGGGTTCCTGATTGGAGCCATACTTGACGCCCACAGATAGCTGGGCCGTATTGGCAGATTGTCTGGGGTAAACGAGTACCGTTATGCCGTTTTTTAGGATTCTGCGGTGCCAAACCAGATTTGTGGGCATACCAAGACTTGCAGGGTGCCTCTCTAAAAAAGGTTACATAAACTCCGATTGCTTTTTGACTTGGGCAAGCTTTTCTTTTAGCGCATGGATTTTTGCTTGCACGTCGGGTTGGCTACAGATATCGGCAAAGACTGTCATGTTCACAAAGAAGGAGTAGTCGATGGGATCCACGTCTTTTGGTATGTTGCCGTAGGCGGCGGTTTGGGTCATCATTTTCTTTTGGATTTCGTTGTAGATGCTGAATGCTTCGGATAGTTTGGGGTTTTTTGGGGTAAAGGTGAAGTATTGTTCGGGTGCGAAGTAGGTGGCGGTTGAGCGGTAGAATTTTTTCTCGAGGTTCCCCTTTTTCCTTGTTGCTGTTAGTTCGATGAGGTTGGCTTTTTGGAGTTTTTGCATTCGGCGCCAGACGTTTAGGGTTGGGAGGTTAAGTTTTTGGGCTAGGTCGGATACGGCGTATTCGGCGGTTACGAGTTCGCGGAGGAGGTTTTGGTTGATTGGGTCTGCTACTAGGGCTGAGCCTTGCTTGTCGAGCACTTTAACTAGTTTCATAATTTGAAATCGATTTCAACCTATTTATATATTTATTCCCTACATATGCATACAGAGCGCAGAGGGAAAACTATGATAACCACAGAAAACCTAACCCGAAAATTCGGCAACCTAACCGCCGTAAACAACTTAAACCTACACATAGGCAAAGGCGAAGTCTTTGGCTTCCTAGGACCCAACGGCGCCGGCAAAACCACCACCATACGCATGCTAGCCTGCCTAATCGCACCCACCAGCGGAACCGCAACCGTCGCAGGCCTAAACATCCAACAAGACCCTCTAAAAGTCCGGCAATCAGTCGGCATACTAACCGAAAACCCCAGCCTATACGAGCGCCTAACCGCCCTTGAAAACATGGATTTCTTCGCCCAAGCCTACGGCCTAAACGACCCCACAGAGAGGCAAAGACGCATTCAGGAACTGCTAGAGTTTTTCCACCTCTGGGAACGCCGAAACGACAAAGTCGCAGGCTTTAGCAAGGGTATGAAGCAAAAGTTGGCGATAGTCCGAGCTATCGTGCATAGGCCGCCTGTGTTGTTCTTGGATGAACCCACCGCCGGACTCGACCCCGAATCAGCCAAAGAGATTCGCGATATGATGGCTGAACTTAGCCAGCGCGAGAAGTGCACGATTCTGCTCTCTACGCATCATTTGGTGGATGCGGAGAAGCTTTGCAAGCGGGTACTAATCATGAATAAAGGCAACATACTGCTCGTGGGCACACCCGATGAGTTACGAGAAAAAATCAAAGAAAAGCCCGTTATCGAAGTGTCACTAAAGCAGGTTTCGCCCAGGCTGCTGAACGCACTCGAAGCGCTCGGAGTTGCTGAAGAGGTTAACCGACAAGAGAATAAGCTGCTGATTACTGTAAAAGACGTTAACTCTGCAACCCCCGAAATCGTCCGCACGATTGTAGCATCAGACGGCGACGTACTATCTGTGAATACGCTGCGTCCATCGTTGGAGGAGGCTTATCTTAAGCTCATTAAAGGAGGAGAAATGCAATGAACATGCGTAA
>JBLNCY010000047.1:0-34340 GCA_050261115.1 Methanocella sp. | reverse complement strand
TCAACAACTATGTTGAGGAGCTCTGGCGGTTTGTCTCCTGCGGGGATTTGCTTCCAAAAATTCATCTGTCTGCACCGAAAAGGCAGAGCGGGAAGCGTGATTTAAGGTTTCTCAACGCCTTCTGATTCAAAAAAGCGTTCAAGCTTTGAAGTTCCAGCCTTCTTGAGCACCAAGGCGCAGTCTTTGGGGTCAAGCGCCTTAAACTCAAGCCCCAACGAAACTATAAGCGCCTGCACGTCTTTTGCTAGGGTGGGCGCAACCAAAACCGCGCGGACGTCCCGGTTCACTTTAGCTTTGATGGGTTCGATGTATTTGGCGAGTTGCAGCACGTTCTCTTTGGAGGCGGTTCGGCGTTTAACTTCAATTATCACCAACTTGCCGTCTTTGTCCTCGCCATAGATGTCCACAAACCCAGGTTCCACATGCTTCTCCCAGCTAATCGGCTTAAAGCCTTCCTCAAACAGTGCGGGTTTAAGCAAAATAGCCCGATGCATATCGTCCTCGCTTGCGTGTAGAATAAACTCGCCGCTATCCTGAAGACAAAGCGAAGAAACCATAAACAGCGAGCTAAACTGTACCCTAACGCTCTCACGGGGCTTCTGCCTTACCCCAAAAATCTCAAGTTTATCATCCTTTACTTCAACATGAAACACTGAACCCGCAGGCTGCCAATTCACAGGTTCATAACCAGTCGGCCGATGAACAAGCAGCGAACCATCAGATTTGATGATAAGCAGTCGCTCTCCATCCTCCAAGGTTGAATTCGCCCTGCCTGCGTAAGTCACATGGCAGATGCCAGCGATAACAATAGTCTTGCGTTGAGCAAACGCTTTCTCTATAACGATCATGGCATCGGCTAATGGGGGTTCTTTTAGGATAGAGAGTTTATCTGTTGCCAAATCGAGTCAGCCAACGTATTTTAGGTAGAGGTTAGGTACATAAGAATTCTTGAAGGAACCACAGGTATGGCTTGGAGAAGCAAGCGCAAAGTCATGCATGCCTACAACGTAACCGCAGACATTTACGACACCCGCTATCGCGAGGAGCAGCAACGCAATTACCGAAAAGCACTAGAATCCATTGACATTTGGGGCGCTGCTGTGCTGGATGTTGGCTGCGGTTCAGGAATGTTTTTCCCACAAATCGCCAGCAAAGCCCAAACAGTCGTTGGCGTGGATATATCGCGAGGGCTGCTAAAGAAAGCCAAGCAGCATCTCCCAGAAAACAGTCACCTTGTGCAGGCTGATGCTGACTTCCTCCCCTTCCGTGACGGCGCATTCGATGCGGTCTGCTCATTCACTGTGCTCCAAAACATGCCTAAACCGGCTCGAACACTAAAAGAAATCAAAAGAGCCGCCACCCAAGGCGGCAAAATAGTCATAACAGGCCTCAAAAAAGCCTTCCCTAACACAACATTCCACGACCTAATTGAAGCCCAAGGCATGCAAATCATCATGTTCGGCGACGATGAAGTGGTTAACTGCTACGTCGCCGTCTTAACCCCTTAGCAGTTGAACGTCAGCCACTTCACCGGTGTCTGCCCAGACACCCACCGAAGCCCTGCTAAATCCGTTCACAGCTGTTGGGTCTAACTCTAAAACAACATACCAGTAAGGCACCAACGCAACAGAGTTACCCCGCGGATGAGGAATCATCTCAAATGAAACCGTACGCTGAACTACAAAGCCGCCGACTTCGGTATTGTTTATCCTCCAAGTCATCTCTTGCACACGACTTTTGGCGATGCCTTCGGCTTGTACACTGTCAAAGTTAACGTTGGTGTTTGCGACATTAAAGAGGAAGTAACCATCAGTCAACGCCACTAATATGTCGCCGTTAAAGGTCATGCGCAGGCTTTTAGCACTGAAATCCACGCCGCCCTGGCTATGCATAAAGAGGTATTCCGTATTGCCGCCATAGTTGGTGATTTGGAGTTTCAAATCGCCCGAGGTGACGGTTGCATTGCCGGCGGTGCCTACTTGGTCGAGGAGACTACGCATTTCAGCTAAGTATGCATCGCCGCTGTAGGCGTTATAACGACTTAATGCGGCTTTAGCAACCTCCAAATCACTGCCTGCGGGAGGTTGAATCAGTAGCGGGGTGCCTGTTGCGTCACTTAGTTGATAGCGACTCAGATGATTCTCCCTAAACCTAAGATCAACAACAAACCCGCCGCTGAAGCTGTAGCGGAGCACTTCCTCAGCAACCCCAAAATCATCTCTGTACTCCAATGTGTCACTTAGCAGCGTGATCTTGTAGCGGTTGGTATCCAGCTGCACCACGTCACGGAGCAATTCGGCAACGGTTCCCGCGCCGATGCCCCAGCTGAGTAGCTGCTGGTTTTCGGCTTCGAGGCGACGTTGATTCTCCGAAAGCTGAATTATAGTTACATACTGATATACACCAAAGCTTGAGAGCAGCAGAACCGCCACCATCAGCACGGCGAATGCGGTTTTCCATTTGCGGGTAAGCTTCTTTGGGCGCCTGCTGGCCAACTCGGGGGCCTCCTGTACACCCTTCATGGCTGAGGCAGCCGCTTTGCCGAAGTTGGAGAGACAATACAGACCCTCAGGCGTTTTTGTTATGAGCTCCCCTAGGCTTTCTAGATGATAAGTAAGGTGGCTGCTAGAAACGCCCAATAACTCCACTAGCTCCATAAACGCCAGCGGTTTGTCATTTAGCAGCCGCAAGATTTGGCGCCGTGCTGGATGCTTAAGCGACTTGAACATTATAGAGTAGATTTCTTCCTCATTACGGTCAGCCATGCAACCACACAGAGTGCTTAAGGAATGTTCTGCAACTTAAAACCTGCGGAAAAATACCACGGATAGGAAATCTTTAGCAATAACCTGAAAAATAGAAAAGCTGGGTTAAAAAATGCCTAACCCTTGCTATTCTGGGTTGCCGTTTTCTGGCGGAACTAAAACTGCCGCTGCAACAGTGGTGGTCCAGAGACCGTTTTTGTCGCCTTGAGCAGATTGTGTTGTGTTGTCGGTTTTGATGATTAAGCCGGTGGTTTTGAAGATTTTCTTGCGTTCGTCCCATGCGGTCTCGGGGTCAAATTGTATGCCCATGGTTGTTGCGAGCATAGTGGCGGCGAGGTCTTCGGCATATTCGCCTGCGACTTCATCGGTTTGGCCAAAGCTGTGGTGCTCGGAGAGGTAACCGTACTGGTTCTTCTCTGAGGGGATGGCTACGCCCACGGAGGATGCGACTAGACGGTGGGGTTCATTGGTTGCGTTGCGCGCGATGACTACAAAGGTGATTTCGCCGGGGTGAATCATTTTAAGGCCTTTCTCACGTGAGATTAGTTGACAGCCAGGTGGGACGATACTTGAAACGCTGACAAGGTTGCACATCTGTATGCCGGCGTCTCTTAGCGCTAATTCGAATGATTGGAGTTGCTCTTTGTGTTTGCCAACTCCTTTTGTGAAGAAGAAGTATTTTGGTATCATTTGAAGTCGGAAAATATGGATTGCAGCTAGAGTTTATTAGTGTTTTGTTTTCAAAAAGCGACAGTTGCCAATGCGTGGCTTGTTATAGTCTGGTCAGCGACCCGAGAAGTATGCAAAATCTTATAAAGATTTCAAAATATAAATCATTTCCACCTAATAAAAGTCAGGAGAAAAAAAGCATATGAAAAAAATATCAAGCAAATCATGTACTTTATTTCTGCTGTTGGCATTAAGTGCAGTGGCAACAATCATACCAAGCGCGTCACCGCAGGCTACAAACGTAAAAGCAACCTACGCCTACATCGGCGCCGTACCAAACCCCGTTAACGTCGGCGGCGAATGCCTGCTCCACCTCGGCATCACAGATGCAGTCTCAGGAGCAAACAATGGCTTTGAAGACCTTACCGTAACTGTGATAACACCCGATAATAAAACAATGACACTGGGACCATTCAAAACCGATTCAACCGGCGGAACCGGGACAGTCTTCATACCTACAATGGTAGGCAACTACACCGTTCAGACCAACTTCCCCGAACAGGTATTCGGCGGAGTAACCTACAAAGCAAGCACCAGCTCAAAGCTTGTAATCGTCGTCACAGAAGAGAGACCCGCATACTACACATCGCTGCCAGTACCATCGGAATACTGGACACGCCCAATCGATGCACAGGTCAGATCAGCCTACGTACTTGCGGGACATTGGCTAACCTCCAGTCCCGATAACCTCTATGTTCCATACAACGATGGGCCTGAGACTGCCCACGTGCTATGGACAAAGCCGCTTACGACAGGCGGCCTAGTGGGGGGAGACGTAGGGTTACCTGATTCGATGAATCAGGGTCCGGTCGGATACGAGACAGGCGATGCCTATCAGGGCAAATGGTCAAGCAGATTCATAATCGGCGGCATCCTCATTTATACACACCACACATCGATCAGACCCCTCGAATACACAGCTATAAACCTGCGCACCGGCGAAGAGCTCTGGACCAAGACATTCCTAGACAACAGAACCATCACGATGTGCCAGACATTCTACTGGCAATCGTATAACTACATGGGTACCTACTCCTACATCTGGGTAACTGTAGGAAGCGACTGGTACGCTTTCGACCCCATGGACGGAAAACTAAGAATTACCTTCTATAACGTGCCAAGCGGCACCACCATAGTAGGCGACAGAGGCGAAATCTACCGCTGGTCAGCCAACCTCCCAACTGGCAGATTCTTACTTTGGAACATGAGCGCGTTCATCTCGATGGAAGGGAGCTTCTTAGGGCCAGGCCCAGTTAGCTACAACGCATCCGCCACAACAGGAAGCGACGCCACCAGGGCAGCACGAGCCTACACATTGAACCTTACCTTTAACTCCGCAGGCTTAACAGGATCAGTTCAGAGGGTATACCTAAATGACCGCTTCATTGGAGCTGTGCTAAACCGCACTCACGTGAGGCTTTGGGCTTTCAGCTTAGAGCCCGGAAGGGAAGGCGTAAAGCTATATGACAAAACCTGGAATGCTCCAGCCTCGTGGGCTGAAGGCAACCAGACACTGGCATGGATGTCATGGAGTCAACAATCCAAGGTAGCAACCATATTCTCCAAAGAGACCTGCGAAAACTATGGATTCAGTCTCGAGACCGGAAACTATCTGTGGGGACCAACCCCGCCGGAGCACTATCTCAACGCGCTTGACGATACGAAATCCAACGCCAGGCTAATCGCTAACGGCAGATACTACTCCGCAAGCGTCAGCGGAATCGTGTATTGCTACAACGCCACAACCGGAGAATTGCTCTGGACTTACAATGCAGAAGAACCCTACACGGAAAACCTATGGTCTAACGACTGGTGGTTGAAACCGCTCTTCATCACCGACGATAAACTCTACGTCGCGCACCTCGAGCACTCAGCAAACCAGCCCCTGCCAAGAGGAGCCCCCATGATCTGCCTAAACGCAACAACCGGAGACGTAATATGGCGCGTCGACGGCATGTTCCGCTCCACACGTTGGGGAGGCAGAGCGATCATGGGCGACAGCGTAATAGCAACCATGGACACCTACGACCAACGCATATACGCGATAGGCAAAGGACCGACCGCATTGACTGTTAACGCACCCAACGTCGGCATACCCCTAGGCTCATCAGTACTCATAACAGGAACAGTAACTGATGTGTCGCCAGGCACGAAGAGCTCAGAAGTAGCGTTGCGTTTTCCCAACGGAGTCCCCGCGGTATCTGACGCCAGCATGAGCGACTGGATGCTATACGTCTACAAGAACTTCCCAAGACCCACCAACGTAACAGGCGTCGACGTCATAATCAGCGTTGTAGACGCCAACGGCAACTACCGAATCATAGGACAAACAACAACCAGCGCAGACGGCGTCTTCAGTCTTCCATGGACACCTGACATACCAGGCGAATACAAAGTCTACGCTGCATTCGCAGAATCGGGAGCGTACTATCCATCACATGGCGAAACAGCCTTCGTAGTGGATGAACCAGAGGCTACCGCTACACCAGCACCCACACCGCAGCCACTAATGATTGAAACATACTTCCTTCCCGCAATCGCCGGAGTAATCTTGGCAATAATCCTCGTCGGCGCAGCAATTGTGCTAGTCCTGCGGAAAAAACCTTAAACAACCCCTCTCCCCCTTTTTTTATTATGTAAAAATAAATTGAGGATTAGTGGGGATCTTAACCTTTACTTGTGTTCTTCTTTGCCTTCTTCCTTGTTCATCTTGTTCATGACCAGAGAGAGTATCTCGGGGAAACCAATCAGCAGCAACACAACCAGACCCTCCTCTAAGCGCTCCATGAAGAACAGGATCGTGCTTACTATCACCAGTGCCCAAATCGGTAGGTAAAGGAAAGCAAAGCGCGATTTAGAGATGATATTCTGCTTGTAGCCTAGTACCAAAACGAAAAACGTCACCATGTAAACGGCAAATAAACTCACAACTATAGGCGTCATTATGCCTTCTTCTATGATGACTTGGCCCTCATGAACTACCATAGTCAGATACGTTAAATATGAGACGCCAATCAAGGACAGAGCTATTGTGGGGATAAGAAACATGAGAAACTTCATGCTCACATAGACGCCGGTCTGCTTCTTGAACGGCGAAACAAGCGGCATAGACTGAAGCATCCCGGCTTTCTCGATGATCGCGACTTTCTTGTCCATGATTGTAACGTATTCATCGAGGTTATTTTGCAGATAAGACTCCGCTTCCAAGAGGCCGCATAAGAATTGAACCGAAGCCCACGGGCGAATATCGTGGTTACCAGGCGAGATATCTGTAACTTCTCTACCCTGATACGTTGAGTCGAAGACCTTTAGTGATTCTGCGCCGTCTATGATTTTCTTTATGTCTACGCTGCCCGGTACGCATCTTGCGTATCTGACAAGCATCAGCACCATAAAAGGCGCGTTAAACCAGCTGAGCCGCTGATCAAGACCTTCCCCGAAGTATTTGAGGGTATAGGTTTCGCTGATGGTTTGCCATCGGCCTTCATTTTTGAATTCCTCAATGAAGGATCCAAGAGCAGGCAAGTACTCCGCTAAGTCTTCGCCGAGTTTATAGAGGGTATACACAGCCATGCGGGTGCTGGCATTGTTTGGCTCGACCTGGCTTTCTTTAGTGATAGGTGTAAAGCCCCACAGACAGCTTTTGGGGTCTTGAGCATTTTTTAGCCAAGCTGCAGCGCGCAGAATCGATAGCTTAATGTTTTCGTCCTCTGGGAAAATGTCCACCAAACACCTAAAAGCCAGAAGGGTAAACGAGGTTGCAGAGACAAGGCTATCCTCGTATTTCCATATGCCCCAGCCGCCATCTTCATTCTGGTTTTCCAGCAGCCAATCCTTAGCGCGTCTGAGTGAGTCTTTGACTTCGGGGTCATCTTTGAAGTAAGCCAAAGCGAGGACCGCACGGGCGGTGGTGTCGACGAAGCTGTTGCCACGGTTAATTAGTGGCCAGCCAGAGCCGTAGTCGCCACCCAAGTTTTGGTGGCGAAGGAGCCAGTTTTTTGCGCGTTGCATTCGGCTGTCTTGGGCGGTTAGTAATTTGTATTTGAGCATAACAAATACGGTTTCTGCGGTGGTCCATACTCCGCCGACGTCGTTGGGTTTTTCTGCGCAGAATCCGCCGTCATCGTCATTGTCTTTTTTGTTGATCTGCCAGCTTAGTGCTTCTGCCTGCTTTCGTCTGATCATTTCGGAGTATACCAAGCGTTCCCACGACTCTTTGTTAAGCAAGTCTTTAGCACTCCATTCCGTATTTGTAGTTATAAAGCTTATAGTTTTTTACTAAACCGAAACAGACGCGTCATAAACTATTTGTGCCACGTTAAAGGTTATAGCCTTGCTCAAAACATATAACCCTAAACATTAAGAGAAGTTTACGCTGGGAAAACTATGCCCCAAAGCATATTCAAAGACGAATCAAAACTTGACATAAACTATATCCCAGCAAAGCTTCCGCACCGCGAAACCCAGCAGCGCCTCCTCTTTGAATTCTTTAGTTTCCTGTTGCGGTGCCCTGATAGGATGTCTCAGCGTGTCATCTTAACTGGCGATGTGGGCACGGGCAAGACTGCGTTGGCTCAGCACTTTGGTGCAAACATAACCTCTGAAGCTAACAAGAGGGGCCTCAAATTCCGCTATGTACACGTTAACTGTCGAGAGTATCGCGGGGCATTGCAGCCTGTAGTGCATCGGGCAATTGCTACTTTTCAGCCGACTTTTCCGGCTCGTGGTTACGGCGCCGAGGAGATGCTCGCCATGCTGATGCAGGTGCTTGACGAGGAAGAAGCCTTCATGGTACTGACGCTTGACGAATTCGATAGCTTAATCGAAAAAGAAGGCTCGGACGCCGTCTATAAGCTAACGAGACTGCAGGAGATGCGTCAGGGGAAACCGCAGCGGCTATCTTTCATCTTCATAATGCGTGACCTAAAACCCACCGAGCAACTCGACGACAGCGCACGCAGCACCCTACAACGCAGCATCATCCACCTGGAACGTTATGGCAAAACCCAACTAATCGACATACTCTCTGAGCGTGTCAAGTTAGCGTTTGAGTTGGGCGCCGTGTCGGAGGATGTGGTGGATTTGGTGGCTGAGTTGGCGCATACCGAAACTGGGAACGCACGGTTCGGTATTGAGTTGCTTTGGCGTGCAGGCAAATATGCGGATGCCAACGACGCGGGTGCATTGGCGCCAGAATACGTTCGGCAAGCGATGTCTAGTATTGTGCCTTCGCTTCGTCGCAGCGAGGTGGAGTCTTTGGGTTTGCATGAACGCCTGTTTCTGCTTGCTGTCGCCCGCTACTTTAAGGAGAACGAGGAGGCCTACGTTGCACTCTCACAGCTAGAAAAGGAATATGCGGTTGTCTGTGAAGAGTTCGATGAGCAACCTAACAGCCATACTCAAATCTGGAATTATACCCAGTATCTATCCAAGCTTGGCGTGATAAAAGCAGAGGTGGGCTCCGCTGAGACGCGGGGGCGGGTTACGAGGGTTTCGTTGCCCAGCATTCCGGCTGAGGAGCTGGAGCGTCAACTTAGCCGCAGCTTGGAGCAGGAGCGGAGGCGCCGCTAGTGGAGCTTGAAGAGGTCTTCTCGTCTAAGCCCCGCATGAAAATCCTAAAACTAATCTACCAACTGGCACAATTAAACGTCTCAGACATCGCAAGAAAAATCAAAATAAACTATACCGCCACAGCTGAGCACCTAAAAATCCTGCAAAACGAGGGCATCCTTGAAGAGCGGGTTTACGGGCGCATCCACATGTACCGATTCAGCGACTCAGAAAAAGCCAAAGCCGTAGCCGCACTGATCGAAGCCTGGGAAAAACAGTGACCTCCTCGACCGTCAAGAAGAGAGGAGCTTTTGCTCTATGCATCTACTCCGCCCTTATATAGACTCAGCAACCGCACACCAAAACCAAAAGGGTCAATGGTTGCGGGTTGTTTAGAGTCGGAGCTATGTAGCTGCAGGTTAGCTTAATTGTTGGCCGCAGGACTGTTCTGACTAGAAACTATGTATAGTCCAAGAATTCACCGGTTGAGTGTTTGCAGAATAGTTTTATTGTAATAGTGCTTAGACGGGCGCTAACCAAAGTCTAAAAAATCTTTTTATACCAGTTAGCGCCAACTACAAAAGCCGGGGAACACTAAATGGTAAAAATTAACAAAATAACCTTAGTTACCTTCTGCATTTTTGTTGCGATTACAATCTTAGTTATCGAGCTACCAACATATCAAATCAACTCTTTAAAAGCCAATATGGCTAACAATCCAGATTTGCCCAGTTACAAATTCGAAGAGGCCATACAACTGTGGCGACTATATGAAGCAACAGCATTCCAACCTGCATCATACATTCTTATACTTGTCACTATAATAATTATGATAGTGTTTATTGTGCAAACAGTACACATGAACTTTGCCTTTAAACCTAAAGATTGATTTTTTCTTTGGGCTTGATTCATAATCAAGCAATTTTTTCTCTGTTTTATGGCTGCTCCTACATGATGACCGCTAGTTTATATTTGGTACAAGATTACCGTAGTCGATACAAGGTGTTAACAAATGCAGGAAAGATCGGTTTTATGAATTTTCACACTATTGCTCGTCAGTTGCGCCAAAGTATCTTAATTTATTAAGTCAGAGTGAACGGTTACTCCTCATCAGGCTCAGCCTCATTTTTTTGAGTTTCCTCAGTATCTGTTTGTTGCTTTTCTGCCGATAGCAGCATTTCGATGAGTTTCTTCTGATCCACCTCGGCTCTTGTACGCCAGTCAAGGTAGAGTTGTCCTTTGTCGTCTTGGGTTAGGTAGCCGTAGCGGATATAGCGGTCGAGGTTTAGTTGGACTTTCCAGTTTGGGATTTTTTCGGACAAGAGTTTTTCAATGACTTTTCTTGCTGCTTGCCCTTTGTTGGCAACTATGTAGCTTATGGTTATGGCCAATCCGGCGAGGTCGTCTATGCGCCAGCCCATCAGCTTGTCTTTTGTGGTGACGTCTCGAAGGGTGACAAAGAAGCGGGCCTTATCCAACTCTTCAAGCGTTGGTTTTTCGGGCGCTTTTTCCTCTTCGAAAACCGTTTTAACCTGCATATCCAGCGGCGCCAAATAGTCATCCAGCACCTCTAGCACTTTGGGGTAATCGCTGCCGAGCGCTTTGCGGAGTTCATAGCCCTTGACGCCGGGTTGGACGTGGCGTCGGTAGAATAGGAGCTGTGCGGCTTTCTTGACTTTGCCTGCATATTGGCCTTTACGTTTTTGGCTCATGGCTGTTTTCCTTCCTTCCATTTCTGATAATCTTCAGCTGAAACTGCAATCGGAACCGATGCGGACTGCATGGAGAGGGGTTCTTGGCGGGGCGAACTATAGGGGACTATAGCTATGGTTTCCTCGAGGCGGTCGATTTCCAGAGTAGCATAGCCATAAGTGACAAGAAACGCTGTTAAAAACGCCCGCTGCACCGTCTCCTCATAAGTGCCAGCGCCTATGAAATCCCAGTAGCCGATTTTGCCGTCCTGGCCCTTCTCGGCGACTTTAAGTTTGAGTTCCTGCCAGTAGCATTCCAGTTCCTCGCCGAACTCTTTATCGCTTAACACGCGTGCCTTGACCAGTTCTTCGCGGCTAACAGAACCCGTCTCGACAGCAGAGACATCTATGTCACTCCAGCGGTCACCCAGCGGCGCCAACGCATTCCAGTACAGCAAACCCTGAGCTATGGCGGGGAGGGTGAGTTTCTCGGAGTCCACGAGGGGGTTCCATGCAGAGGCAAAAACCTCAACCATGCCCATTTTGCTGGTCTGGCGAATCTTCTCCTCCAAAAGGAAAGGGTCAGTATAGAGGCTGGTTGAGCGCTGCTTAACCCATTCACTTTGCAACTTAATCACCGAGGCCAAATGATGCAAGGCTTCGGCGTCGAGTTTTAGCTCCTCAGGCTGATTCCACTGCGGAAAATACATTTTTACTATACCGATAATGTCATCCACATTAAGCGAGAAGGGGTCAGCTTGATGGTTCTCGATTGCAAGACACATCTCGATAATGCGCTCAAGACGCTCTTTGCCGAGTTGTTTGTCGTGTTTGTCGGCTGGCATTAGTGGATGACCTCCCGAACTATTGATTGGCCTTCAAGATTCTGGACGGTGATAACATTGGCGTCTGGATCGGCGAAGGTGATTTGGCTGGGGGTGATGACGACGTATTGGGAGGCGGCGTCTTTAATCATAGCTAAGAGTACTTTGGCGATCATTTCGCGGTTTTTGGGGTCCATATGCACATCGTATTCGTCTACGGCACGGAAGGGGCTGCGGACATGCTGCTGTAATGCCAAAAGGAAGGCCATGGTGGCGGTTGTGCGTTCGCCGCCGCTCTGCGTGTAGGCATCCAGCGGAACGGGTTTGCTGCCCTTAAAACCCACATAGATTTCTAAGCCAGCGGTTTCAATCTCCTGCACATTAGAGAGCCGCACCTCACCTGTGGCAAGCGTCTGACCCATGATACGCTGATACTCCAAGTTAACTCGGTCAATTAAGTCTTCTATGACGCTACGCCAGGCGGCCATGCGGGTCTTGACTTCCTCAAGCGTCTTCTCGCGGTTCTCAGCGACAAGCTGAGCTTTCTCCTTGAGCTCCAAATACAGTTTCGAGTAAGACTCGTATTGACGCTCAATCTCCTCCGAAACCGACGCCAAAGCCACCAAGTGCCCCTCAGTTAAACCGATTTCCTCCTGAATCTCCCCCGAGCTCTTGATGACTGCGATGCGCTCACCCGACTCCTGCGCCTTAGCCAAGGCCTCGTTGAGGTTGTCGGTGGCTTCTTTGAGGCTTTTCTCGACGCCATCCTGCTCCTTTTGGATGCGTTCACGTTTAAAATCCAGCAACGCAAGAGTTACCCGTTTGTCAAGTGCTTCTGAGTGTGTTTTGTCGGCTGATGCTTCGAGTTTGTCGATTTGGGTTTGGTTGGCCTGGATTTGGGCGGTGGCTTTTTGGATTTGCTCTTGAGCGGTGGATAGGAGGGTTTTGAGGTTTTGGCTGCGTAGGAACTTGAATTGATCTTTGCTCTTAAGTGACTCTATTAGCTCGGCTTCGTCTAAGAGCTGCTTGATTAGAGTTTGTATTGACTGGTTCTGGGCCACTTCACGCTCCAAGCTCATGCGTTGGCTGTAGGCGGTTTTGAGTTCGTTGAGGTGGCTTCGTTTTTGGAGTTCTTGGCTGTCAAGTTCGGCGATTAGTGTTTGCCGTTCGTCTTCGATTCGGGCTAGGTTCTGCTGGGTCTTGTTGTAATTCGTCTGGAGGTTTTTTACGATAGCTTCCCGGCGCTCCACTTCAGCCCAGAGCAACTCGCGGTCGAGGAAACGGCGTTTGAGTTGCAGCTGCTTTTTCTCCTGGTACTTCTCATACTGCTCCCGCCAGTAGTTTAGTGTCTGTTCTGCCTGCTCTAGCAGTTTACCCACCGACTCCTCCTGGCTCAAGATGCGGGTTAATTTGGCTTTGGCGTTTAGAACGTTTTCGCGGAAGGGTTCAAGGCCGACTGCGGCCTCCACCATGCGCAGTTTGTCGGTGTTGCTTTGCACGCTGAACTGCTCGACCATGTTCTGGTGCATAATGATGAGCATGTTGTCTGGGTCCACGCCGAATTTTCCCAGCAGCCGTTCTACGTCCTGTTTGGATGCAATGCGGTTTTCGAGTTCGAACCAGTATTTGCCGTCGCGGCGTAGGATGCGGGTGAGGAAGATTTGGTCTTTGTTGTATTTGGGTTCGGGGCGGCGGTTGCCCTGTTTAGCGTTGTCCAGGATGAGGGTGACTCGGGCTTGGTCTTGGCCCCAGCGGATGAGGTCGCTTAGTTTGCGGCTGCGTTCAGTGCTGGTTTGGCCTAATCCGACGCTGATGGCAAGCAGCAGGGAGGATTTGCCTGCGCCGTTGGGTCCCCCGATTACGTTGACGCCCTTTTTGAATGGCACCCGGGCGTATTGATAGCTCATAAAGTTTTCAACGATTAATTCCTGAATTAACACAACAATTGCCTTCTGTTAGGATTTCAAAGTATGGATAGGTGCTGTTATTAAAAGGATTTGACGAGTTTATGACGATTATTCAAAGTAAAAGGCTCTATTGAATCAGTTTAGCCGTGGCTCTTTTACAAAAAGCAACACACCAAACCCCCAAATATACACTCACCCAACGCTTTGGGTGGCGCTAAGGAGAAATCTCTTGGCAAATCTCGCCAATTCAAATATAAAGTATTTATAGGCAACCTGCAGTAAAATTGGCTCTATGAAATTCGCTGAAGCAGCAATCCTCCTCCGCGAAATCGCCGATCGATGTCCCGGACTAGAAGGATGCACCATCACCCTGATTCCACAAAAAGCCATCTATCCACACTACCAAGGATACCACATAAACATAAAAGGCAACCTTAACCGGGAAAGCCAAGGTGGCCTACGCAAAATAGTGGAAGGCCACGACTTGATGATGCAATTCAAAGCCGATGCAGTCATCGTCTACGAATCACGACCAACCTAACCAAAATTTTTTTAGCTGTCGGGTTCTGAAAAATCATAACTTATTGCTGATTAGACTTATTCTTGCCCCTCTATACTGAGCATAGGTTATGATTTTTGGGTTCTTGTGTGTTGTTTGTTTTTGTTCCCACAAATGCTTAAGAAAACCCTTCTATGCCCTTAAAGTGAGGCACAATTATGAGTGAACCTGACTATCCCTACCCCAAAAAGCCCCTTGAACCCGCAGCGGGCAAAACCAAGGCGCCACCGCCGATACCGCCGCCTGAACCACCCAACCCACCGCCGCCTAGGTCCATAAAATTTACTTGCCAAACCTGCGGCAAAACCTTTACCACAAAAGAAGAACTAACTATGCACATAGAAACTGTGCATATGAGCCCAAAGAAGCAAGCTTAGTAAATGCGCCCAGTAACCGCTATCTAAGTAGGGTATACAAGGTATTGGTTAAAGACCAGACTTTCTACTAACCATCGTTTCAGACACGTAGATCGCCTAGTTCAGCCGGCACTGCGACTGAATTTAGGTGATGCTTACGTTCTGAATGTCGAAGTAGCGTTTTGCCAAAAAGCGCAAACGTTCTGCATTCTTGCCGTTTTTGCCGATTGCGACGCCCTTGTCTTTGGGGTTGACTGTGATGACTGCCATCTTTTTGCCGTCGGTGCGTTCGCTTACTCGGATTTCGCGAACAGTTGCTGGTTTGAGGGCGTTTTTCATGAAAGTTACTGGGTCTTCGCTGTATTCGATGATTTCGTGTTTTTTGCCTGTCATGCGTTCAAGGGTGTGGATGTTGCGTCCGCCCTTGCCGATTGCCACGCCGACTTGGCCTTGGTTGACGATGAAGATTGCGCGTTGTTCTATTTCGTCGACTATGCAGTCTTTTACGCTGGCGCCGCTGATTGACTCGAAGAGAGCAATGTATCGCATTTCGTCGCAGGTGATCTTTATGCCGGTTGTCAGTTTTTTTCCTCCCTAAATTTTTATTTTTATTGTTCGATTACTTTGAGAATTTCTGAGTCCCCTGTTTCTTTGATGCTCATCGCAGAGATGATGAACAGTTTGCTGCAGACTTCCGCTAGATCCATAGAGGTGCCTTTGTATGTGATTACGGGGACCTTTGAGATTCCTCCATAGTATTCGATTTGTTCTTTTATGTGTTGTGGGCAGTTTGAGGCTAAAACTATCATTTTAGCCTTGCCGGTTTTGGCGTTCTGCAATGCAACATTGGATCCAAAGGAAACCTTGCCTGTTTTCACTGCTGACGCTAAAGCTTTATCCATGTCTATCATTGTTCTGTTTTTCCTCCATCTTTATCTTGACGTTCGAAAGTTGACATATACAACTCAACTAAACCTGTGCCGATTGGTATAGATTGCCCAACTATAACGTTTTCTGTTACTCCAGCCAGAGGATCACTTTCACCTTTCACGGCTGCTTCAACGATGTTGGGGACAGTGATTTCGAATGCGGCGCGGGCAAGCACTGAAGCTTTCTTGCCGCTGATACCATGTCGACCAATCTGCTGGACATCACCCGTGGTAGTCATCATGTCTGCTACGAGCATAACGTGACGGACATCGACGTCTAAGCCTTGGTCTTCCAGCACACCTTTGGCTTCGTGAACTAATGCGTTTCTAGCCGCCTCTACACCGAGAGTCTTGGCGATTTCGTGGATGTTGTTGGTTGTTGTGCGTGATGTGTCTACGCCTTCAACTTCTAAGACCTTTGCTAGGTTGGAGCCGTCGGTGCGGATGACCCATTCGCCGCTTTCCTCTGTGACGAGGACACGTTTGATGTCTGGGACACCTTTGACTTGGAAGTCTGGGATTTTTGCGAGCATGCGTTTGATTTGTTCTGCCTTCTTGGGTTTGATTTCGACGGTGTAGTCGGTGATTGTTACGGTGGCGTTCTGGAGTTCCTCTAGTTTCTCTTTGAGTTCATCCATGCTGATGTTGCGGTCTTGCATCATTTGCTCGCTGAGTTCGATTATGATTTCTTCGCGGACGGGGTCTTCATAGATTGCTGAGGCTAGGTTTTCGACTGAGGTGTAGATGATGTTTCTTGCAACCTCTACTGCTGCCTCTTTGCTCTTGGCGTGTTCACCGGTTAGGTAGATGGTCATGATTGGGGTTGAGGGTATTCTTCGTGCATCCACGATTTCGATTAAGCGGGGCAATCCTAAGGTGACGTTTTGTTCTTTGACACCTGCATAGTGGAAAGTTCTAAGAGTCATCTGTGTTCCGGGTTCACCGATTGATTGGGCTGCAACGATGCCGACTGCTTCACCAGGCTCCATTAATGCACGTTTGTATTGTTCGGCGGTTATGGCGACTGCTTTGGCGACGCCTTTCTCTGATAGCTTTACCTTGGTTAAGTTCTGTTTAAGTTGGTTGATTAGGATTGGTGTGACTAAGTCTTCAATGGATTTTAGTTGCTTCTTGATGTAGTCGGCTGA
Organism: Methanocella sp.; assembly: GCA_050261115.1. Classification (GTDB taxonomy): domain Archaea; phylum Thermoproteota; class Bathyarchaeia; order Bathyarchaeales; family Bathycorpusculaceae; genus Bathycorpusculum. The sequence continues at coordinate 17,882 of JBLNCY010000047.1, read as the reverse complement.
GGCTGGTGCAGCGCCTTTTTCTTCGCCAAGTCGAACTTGGTCGATTAATCGGCTGACGTTGACTGCCTTTCCGTGGTCGCTTTTTGCTGGGTCAACGCCGTCTTCGCCATAGCGGAATTGGATAATGTCGCCTGCGGAGTCGCGGACTGTTGAGTCGTATTCTAATCTGATGTGTTCTAGTGCGTTGATGAGTCTGCGCTGCATGTAGCCGCTTTGTTGTGTGCGGACGGCTGTGTCGACTAGACCTTCTCTGCCACCCATAGCGTGGAAGAAGAACTCAATCGCGTCTAAGCCCGTTTGGTAACTATTGTAGACGAAGCCTCGTGCTCTGGGTTGAGGATCGTTTGGAACGAAGTGAGGTAGAGCGCGTCCAGCATAACCTCTGAGGATACGTTTGCCGCGGACTGACTGTTGACCGACACAAGCAGCCATTTGGCCGATGTTTAGGCTTGAGCCTCTTGCACCGGTTCGGGTCATGACGATGCCTGCGTTGTCTAAGGTGAAGTCTTCGTCTGCGATTTTGCCCGATTCGTCTCTGGCGGTTGAGAGTTCATGCATGACATAGATTTCGAACGATTCCTCTATGGTTTGACCTGGGAGACGCGGCAAGGTGCCTGCCTTGTAGGCTGCAATGAGCTCATCGATCTTTTTCTGTGTGCGCTCCATGGTTTTTGCCATGCGGTTACGCGCGCGTGGAGACAGGACTAGCTGGTCGTAAGTGTAGCTGAAGCCTCTCATGGAGATATAGAATTTGATCATGCGTGTGATGTTGTTTAGGAATTCTCTGCCTGCCTGGGTACCGTAGTCTTTGATGATTCTGTGAAGTAAGCTCTCAGATTGCTCTGAGCCGATGCTGCGGCGATCGATGATACCTGATACGAGTTGGCCGTTCTTGACCACGACATACGCATCGTGCTTGCATTCTTCCTCTTCACATTTTGTGCATCCTTGGCAGATGTTTGCCTTCAAGACATAGTTGAGTGTCTTGGGCAGGAAGAGGCTAAAGATTTGTTTACCTGACCATTTCGGTTCAGGCTCGGTGATTTCGGGTTCAGGGAGCGCACCTTGGTAGTTGGTGGTGGTTAGGATGCGGTCAACCATGCCGCGGTCGAGGTAGTTGCCGCGTTTTGTGAAGTAGTAGGCTCCGGTGACGAAGTCTCTGATGGCGCCGATGATGGGGCCGCCGAATCTTGGGGAGAGAATTTGGTCTTGGACCTGCATGAGTAGTAGGGATTCTGTGCGGGCTTCTTCGCTTTGTGGGACGTGGAGGTTCATTTCGTCGCCGTCGAAGTCTGCGTTGTAGGGTGGGCAGACACAGAGGTGCATACGGAAGGTCTTGTAGGGTAAGACGCGGACGTAGTGAGCCATGATGGACATGCGGTGGAGAGAGGGCTGGCGGTTAAAGATTGCGATGTCGCCGTTTTTGAGGTGACGTTCAACTATAAAGCCTAATTCGATGGCTTCAGCGATTTTAGTGCGGTCAACAACGAATTCTAGTCGGATACGTTTGCCGTCTGGGCGGATGATGTAGAGGGCTCCCGGATAATTCTCAGGACCATTAATTACGAGCTTCTTCATTTCTTCGATGTTCCAGGCGGTAACTTTTTCTGGAACACTAAGGCGCATCGCCACATCGCGTGGGACACCGACCTCATTAATGTCGAGGTTAGGGTCAGGTGAGATGACGGTACGTGCAGAGAAGTCGACACGTTTGCCGGACAGGTTGCTTCTGAATCGGCCTTCTTTGCCCTTTAGGCGTTGGCTGAGGGTTTTTAGGGCTCTGCCGCTGCGGTGCCTTGCGGGCGGAATGCCGGAGGCTTCGTTGTTAAAGTAAGTGGTGACGTGGTACTGGAGCAGTTCGCTTAGGTCTTGGATGATGAGTGTTGGTGCGCCTGCTTCCATGTTTTCCTTTAGACGCTGATTAATGCGGATGATGTCGACAAGTTTGTGGGTTAAGTCGTCTTCGCTGCGGATGCCTGATTCAAGCGTGATGGAGGGTCGGACGTAGACGGGTGGAACAGGAAGGACTTGGAGAACCATCCATTCGGGTCTTGCAACTTTGGGGTTGAAGCCTAAAATTTCTAGGTCCTCATCGCTTATACGTTCCAGCCTTTCACGTATCATGCTGGGTGTTAGGGGCTCTGAGCCGGCTTCGGTTTGCTCGATGAACTTGGTGGGTTTCTCGAAAGTGATTTTGTATTGTGGAGCGGCACAGTAGGGGCATTGTTTGGCTTTTATGTCGGCCATGATCTCTTTGTAGACTTCATCAGGGATGGTGCCTAAGAGTTCGTTGAAGCGTTCAATGCGTTGGCGAGCCTTCTTTGAGGCATCCTCGGATAGGAGTATGCGGCCGCAGGTTCTGCAGGTGGATTTTAGCATGTCAAAGGTGATTTTGGTGAATTCTATGTGGACGATTGGAACTGCAAGTTCGATGTGCCCGAAGTGGCCTGGGCAGCGAATCGCGGTGTTGCCGCATGTTTTGCAGCGTTGCCGGGGCTCAAGGGTGCCGAGTCTGCCATCCATGAGGCCTGCGGTGATTGGTGCACCGTCTTCGTCATATGTGTCTGGGGTTTGGATTTCCACGACGGATTGTTTGCGGAGATCTTTGGGTGAAATTAGTCCGAATGAGATTTCGTCGACTACTTTGTGGATTAATTCTTCCTGTTGAGACATTTTAGGCCTTCTCCTTTAGTTTTAGTTTGGGCGTGATGCATAGGCTTTGCAGCTCTTGGAGCAGTAGCTTGAAAGCGTAAGACACGATTACCGGAGCAATCTTTGCTTTTTCGTCACATATCTTGCAGACATAACGCCTCTGCTTCATGTCAAAGAACGCGATTTGACCGCAGTTCTCGCAGATGTAGAGGGTGTACTTGTCGGATTCCTCTAGCAACCTGTCGCGCAGTAGCATTGCTGCACCGTGGCCGATGAGGCAGTCACGTTCCATTTCCCCGAAACGTAGACCACCACCTCTCGCGCGGCCTTCTGTTGGCTGGCGAGTAAGCATCTGCACTTGGCCTCTGGCGCGTGCGTGAATCTTGTCAGCGACCATGTGGTGTAGTTTCTGGTAGTATACGATGCCTACGAAGACGTCGGCTACGAATTTTTCGCCGCTTGTGCCTTGGTAGAAGACTTCGCTGCCGGTGTGGCTAAATCCGAGTTTGATGAGGTTCTTGCGGATTTCATCAGGGCCTTCGTTGCTGAAGGGTGTTCCGTCGGCGGGTTTTCCGCGGGCGGCTGCGGCTTTGCCTGCAAGTGACTCGATGAACTGCCCAATAGTCATACGGCTGGGGATAGCGTGTGGGTTGATGATTAAGTCGGGCACCATGCCGTCTTCGGTGAATGGTAGGTCTTCTTGGGGTACGATTAAGCCGATAACTCCTTTCTGGCCATGGCGGCTGGCGAATTTATCGCCTAACTCGGGGACGCGTTGGTCCCGTACGCGAACTTTGACGAGTTGGCTGCCTTCGCCAGATTCCGTTACAAATATACCATCCACGATACCGGTTTCTGAGGGGCGCATGTCTACCGAGGTGTCGCGCATGCTGGGGCCTTTGACTTCGAATTCCTTGTATTCTTCTAGGAATCTGGGTGGGCTGATTCTGCCGATGAGCACGTCTCCGCCGACGACTTGGGATTCGAGGCTGATGATTCCGTCTGGTTCGAGTAGGCGGTAGTATTGTTCGCCTCGGTAGCCGCGGGTGCCTGGTTCGGGGACTGTGAATTTATCTTTTAATCCACCGAGGTATTGGCGGCATTCGGCTTCGTATATGCGGTAGAATGTGCTGCGTGCCAATCCGCGTTCGATGGAGGCTTTGTTGAATACGATGGCGTCCTCCATGTTGTAGCCTTCAAAGCTTAGCACTGCGACGACGCAGTTTTGGCCTGTGGGGCGCTGCTTGTAGCCCATGACTTCCATGTTCTCGGTTTGGACTAAGGGGACTTGTGGGTAGTGTAGGATGTGGCTGCGGCTGTCGACACGGTGGTGGAAGTTTGTGCCATAAACACCCAGTGCCTGTTTAGCCATTGCGGCCTGGTATGAGTTGCGTGGTGACTGGTTGTGTTCTGGATAGGGGATGGTGGAGGCGCAGATGCCAAGGATAGTGTAGGTGGCGATTTCTAGGTGGGTTGTTTGGGGTGTGATGGATTCCAAGTCAAGTGAGACGTATGCGTTTTCTTCTTCTTCAGCGTCGAGGTACTCGACTAAGCCGTTTTTGATCACGTCTTCCCATGTCCATTCGCCTAAGCCTATTTTTTCGAAGTGTTTTGCTTGGAGTCTTGGTACACCGTTGTCTACGATGATGAGTGGGCGGCGGACGCGACCTTCGTCGCAGTTGGCGTGGACTTCTTCGGTTTCGGTTTGTTCCTTTGAGAAGTAGGTGATGTTTACTTCGTTTGATATTTCGCCTGAGCGGCGTTTCATGCGGAAGTTCTGCACCATTTCCGCGGGGTTGTTGCAGTAACCGATGATGTTGCCGTCAACGAAAACTTTTGCGCCGTTGAGGCGTTGCTCAATTGTGGCTTCGTATGCGGGTATGGTGCCCATTTCGAATAGGAGCTGCTTTATGCGGTCGGGGTTTACTCCGACGGCGATGGATGCGGATAATGCGAGGTTCTTTACGAGACCGCAGTTTGAGCCTTCAGGGGTTTCGTTTGGGCATAAGCGTCCCCAGTGGGTTGGGTGTAAGTCTCTGGCTTCGAAGTTTGGCTGGCTCCTAGATAGGGGTGATTGTAAGCGTCGTAGGTGGCTTAGCGTTGAGATGTAGTTGGTGCGGTCAAGGAGTTGGGTGATGCCGACTCTGCCTCTGCCCCAGTTACCGGTTGCGAGTGCATGCTGGAACCGTTCGGTGATGATGCCGGGGCGGACAGCGGCTGAGACGGTGATGATTGGGCCTTTAACGCCGATGCGCTCAAGCTGGTACTTGATGTCGCGTGTTAAGTTGCGGAAGGAGACACGGAAGAGGTCTGCAAGTAGTGGGCCACCGAGGCGTAGACGTTTGTTTTTGAAGTGGTCTTTGTCGTCTGGTACGCGTTTGCCCATCTTTAGTTGGATGACGCGGTAGGCCATTTCACCTAGGAATATGGCTTTTTCTTTGCGGTTTTTCTCGCTTCTGCCCAGGTGTGGAAGGAAGTTCTTATCTAGGGCAGTTTCAGCTTTTTGAAGACGGTACTCTTCTACTTGTCCGTGGGCAACGCGGTTGCCGATGAACAAGATTGCGTCACTTGGTGTGTCGACGCCGATGGCTTTTTCGAATGATGCGCCGAGTTGGCTTTGGATATCGCTGTCTAAAGATACTGCTTCGGCGATGTCTTTGTCTTTCTCCATGCTTAATGCGCGCATGATTACGACAAAGGGGATTTCTGTTGGAACACCGGGCATGGTGACGTAGATTGCGTCGTCGGATTTCAGTTTGAGCTCGATGCGTGCGCGGAAGCCAACGGTTGTTGAGAAGATTTTTGCTTGATAAACTGGGCTGGTTCCTTTGTCGTCTATGTCGACGATTACGCGGTTAGGCGCCAAGTCTTCCATGGCGACGATAACGCGTTCGGAGCCGTTAACGACGAAGTAGCCGCCTTGATCGTCTGGATCTTCGCCTGCAGCGATAAGTTCTTCGCGGCTAAGCTGTGATAGGAAGCAAAGTTTGCTTTTCAGCATGACGGGGATGTTACCAATGTAGACAAGTTCGGTGTCTTGTTCTCTGCCGTCGATGACAGGAGTCATTTCCAGCGCGACCGGCGCGGAATATGCTAAGTTTCTGAGTCTTGCTTCCATGGGGTAAATTTCATGTTTTGTGCCGTCTACTTCGGTTACGTATGGGCCGGTGATGCGGCTTTGGGGGTCGATGACCCATATTTGACCGAGTTTGACTTTGTAGGGTGAATCTGGAACTTCGATGGGGATTTCGCCGACTTCATCGACTACCTCTTGGAGTCCGTGGTCGATGAATTCGTTGTAGCTGTCGAGGTGCTGTCGGACTAGGCCTTTCTCGTTGAAGAAGGTTTTAAGGAGATTGTGAATGTCGTCTTTATTGATTTTTTGTGTGGTGGTCAAGTTTTTTTAATTCTCCCATGAGTTATTGTTAAAATGTAGGTGAAGCCTGTGATTTTGGGGTGATTTGGTGTTGTTTTTCAAGTTTACATTTCCTCCGATGCTGGGTTGGCCAACGTCGAAAAAGGATTGTCTAAACTTTTCTAAGAGCACACAGAGAAGCTGCATATCTGTCTAATAAACCTTCTCATCGGAGTTGATTGATAAAGTAAGGTCTAATGAAGCGTCAAGATGCGTCCAAAGGAGGCAACTGGTTGGCTGCTGCGTCGCATCCATGTTTGTATGTTCTCACTGAGTCTACCAATACTATAGTGCTAAGGTACGATAAAAGGATACTTTTCTATACACTAAAAATATTTCCAAGCAAACGTTGCACATTTAATATTGCCCACTATCGGTCGAGGCAGCATAATATGCCTCCAAGAACAAGTCTGTTCTCGCAGAGAACACCAAGCGGCTGCCCGTAAATATCCTTAAAACTGTGGGTTTGGCTTTTTTTGTTGGTGTTTTGTTGAGTGACCGTTGGGTAGCTGTCCTAATTTCTGCTGCTTTTTTTGCGTTTGGCTTTTTGATTTTGGCTCATCAGAAGCTAACCTTCGGGTTATGGTTTCAGATCGGTGATTTGCATCATGAAACGTTTGCTATTGCTGCAGTTATGTTTGGATTAGGTGCGCTTGTAGGTTCGGCTATAACAAGAACAAACCAAAAAATGGTGGGAGATAGTGCCTAGTTTTTGTTGCGGGTGATTACGCCTAAGGCGACTATTTCAAGCCAGACCAAGATGGTGCCGATTGATAACCGCTCGGCTAATCCTGCGTAGTCTGTTGTGATGGATGCCGCGCCAAACCCGCCGAACGCAACTGCGATGGGTAGCAGTATTATGCTGATTTTAGCGATTGTACCCCAACCCTTAACGCGGCGTAATTCAAAGAACAGTGCCGCCATCGCAAGCAGCGAGACTAACGCGCCGATGCCTGCTACAGCCACATGCATTGTTCCTGTGAATGTGACTGGTGGACCCTGCGGGTAATCCTGAGGAAACGCAAACAGCACAAGTCCGTCAACGCCTATGGCTGCTATGAGCGCCGATGTTAAACGTGGCTTCTTACCCTCAACGCCCAAATATAGGGCTGCGGCGAGACCGATTACAAAGAGGTTATAAATTGCAAACAGCGGCACCATAACTTCCTGATTAGGCGCACCCGCCGAAGTGAGTGTGCTGACGGTGTCGCGTATATGCGAATAGTCCCTGCCAGAGAAAGCCGCCGACTAACACTGCGATTATGTAGATTACTGGCGCTAAGGCGCCGACTAAACCCAATACTCTTGCGCGATTATTACCCAACCAGATACCCACAGTGAAACCGCATAATGGGCTATTTTACTATTTCCTGAATTATACTGTTAGCAGCCATGAGCTTGGCATCATAAACATACTCCAAATATTTCAGCGACTGACGCTGGTCTGCCTCGCTAAACGCTTCGACGCCGTCCTCGACAACTATGATGTGGTAGCCCCGAAAGAAAGCATCAGCGGCAGTGTGGCGAATGCAGAGGCTAGTGTGCAATCCGCCCAAAATCACGGTTTTAGCGCCGTCGCCCTTGTAGAGGCTTCGCAGCAGCGGGTCTAGGCCGGTTTCGTAAAAGCCGCTGTAGGTGCGCTTTTCCACTATGTAGTCGAGGGTTTTGTCGGGTGATAGTTCGGGTATTACTTTGGCGTCTGCTGTGCCTTTGATTGCGTGTGTGCCCCAGTTGCGTACTACTTCGACGTCTTGGGGGTAGTGGGCGTCGATGGCGTAGATTATGGGTACGGCGTTTTTGCGTGCTGCAACCGTTAGGCGCTGAAGCGGCGGAATTATTTTGGCGGCAGTTTTGGTTTTCATTTTGCCGGTGAAAAACTCGTTCTGAACGTCGACAAGGATGACTGCAGGTTTGTCTATCAAAAAAATCTCCACTGAAAAGATGGGTTAGACCCAGATTTATAGGTGACTGCAAACTGGCCCACCACTGTTCCTTTTGGGTCTATCTGGGGCAGTTGGGCAGTCAAACAATTATTCCCGTTTGAAATCACTCAACTTCCACTTCTGAAAACCAGCAAACACCCAGACATACCCAACTGTTTCTCTGTGGTTGCTGGTCTATATATAAGGGAGGGGTAGGTCGGCAAAGCAACAGCGCTAAGTTAGGTAGGGGCCACCGCCAAAGTAACCCACATTGCGAGCCATAGACCGTGAAGCCTGCGAGGCCATACACATTTTACCAATCAAAGACATCAACTGATAAGACGCCTTAAGCGCCAAGTTTAGGTCACTGTTGGTTAGGAACTTGGCCTCGATGGTTAATGCGGAGCCTTGGATGTTTGCGGCGATTTGGATGCCGCCATCCTCAGTAACCCACTTTAGCGTAACGCCCTGAGTGTTCTCGGATACCCCAAGCCAACGTAGCAACCCGAACCATTTGCCCTTCAACTGCAAGATTAGCTGCTGAATCAATAGGTCAGAGGGCAGAAACGTCTGAATAAGTGGCGTCGAGGGCACCTCGCTTTTGGGCTGCTGGAGTTTAACTTCAGTTATCTTTGGGGTGACGCTGTAGCCTCGGGTTCCTTTTTTGATTATGCCTTCTTCTTCTAGCCGAGCAAGTATGCGGGAGAGCGTTTCGGAGTGGAGCCCTGTTCTGCGCTTTAACCCATCAAAAGTGAACGCAGTCAAATCCTCCGACTCAATCAGTGCCAGCACGTCGGCATCGCGTTCGCTGGGCAAATAATCGGATGGTTGGCTTTGCCAATTAGCATTCAGAACAGGTATCATTACTATTGGATGAAAAAACCTAGCTTTTGAAGATTACCCAAATCCGCCAAAAAAAGCCACGATTAAAACATTAGCAAATATACAAGCACAGAATCAATACGGCCTCAACCCAAACTTGAAAAACCCAGAGCATAGTGCTTTTTTTAGCGAGGCGCTATAGCAGCCTCTTTGGAGAATAATTAAAAAGAAGATTTGAGTAAGCTGTGGGTTTTTAGGAGACGGATAACTTGCCGAATTTGCCAACGTTAAGCTGGTTTTCACCCTTAAAGCTGGTGACATACCCATTCTCAATCTTAACATTGTCGCCAACGTTAACCTGGTCTATCTGCTCATTCCACAACGTCAACTTTATGCTGCCCGTCTCATCAGCAATGACAGCATCAACAATACGATAAGTCTCATCCTTATATCGCGACTTAACTTCTCGAACGTCGCCTTTCTCGACGACTTTCGCTTCAACACTAACCCGCTTCATTCCATCTTGAAGGTCTTTAATATCAGTCAATCTGCTTCACTTCTAAACGTTGCTAACGCTTTTCCTTTTTCAACGATATAAATCTTACCCACTTAGGGAGGAAATGGTAAAAAAGAGAAAAGAAAGGTTCGGTTGACGGCTAAACAAAGCCGATAAAGAACAGAAGGACCAGTATTGTAACTGCAACGCCCAAAGCAGCTATTGCTATGCATTTGAGGAGGTTAAATTCTGGTTTTAGTTCCTTAACGATGACAGTTGCTAATCCAGCTAGCCATGCATATGATGCTATGAAGAGGGCCGTTAGGATTGTTTTATAGGTGGCGATCGATGTGGCTATGTTTGCCATAGCGGCGGCGGATTCTGCAACAGGTATTGCTACGCCCACAGGGTAGTTTAGTGAACCGAACTGATCATACATTACACCTAAAGCCGCATCAAACGGATAATACAAGTCGGGTAAGGCGGCTGTTGCTGCAAGGTTTAGCGCCATTCGAATTGCCATAACGATTAAAGCAAAGCCCACAGCGACAAAGATTGGTTTCCAGACTACGGCGGATTTGAATGCTTTAAGAAGCAGAAAGATCATGCCAGTTAGGACAAGCCATGTGGCTAGGAGCTGCAGCGAGAACTGGAGCAGGAATATGTAGACAAAGCTTGTTGGGTTTGCGACAAGGGGCTGTATGTAGTTGCCTCGGAAGAATAATGCGCCTATACGTAGGCTTATGTCGGTGTTTTCTGGGTAATCGAGTTGCAAGGTTAGGGAGGTTACGTTTTGCCATGTTGGGTTACCGTGTTCGGTCCAGTCGGTTGCTTCAGGCCCCAGGGGGATAGTTATGTTGCCCCATTGGTTGATGGCTTGTGCGCTTTGGAGGTCGCTTGTTAAGTCGTAGGTGTAGTAGTTTTCGTCACCTAACGAGTATAGGATTAGGGTTGCGTTGGAGGGGGCAGATTGTGGCGATAGAAGCTTTAGGGTGATTGAGAGATTTTGGAAGCCGTTAGGGGTGCAGTCAACGTTAGAAGTATCAACCAACGCGAGCAGGACGCTATTGGTGTTGTTGGCTTGTACCTGTAGACTGTGGTTGCCAAACAGTTCATAATACAGGTTATAGTCCGCAAGGTAAACGGTATTATTGAAGAAATCATCGAAATTGTTCGATAACTCCACATTGGCGCCCGCCTGCCAGAAGGTGGCGTTGTTAAAGTTCTGCATAGCACCCGGTAGAGGGGCAGTGGTTTCTATGTGAATTTTACTGAACTGCGAATACTCATATGCCATTGCTAGTCCCAAGAACAATAGAATGACTACTATGATGCCCAAGTATTTCGGGTTGGCTACTATGCGTTTGAACGCTCTCTTTGGTGCATAGATGACTTCTGCAATATCATTAAGGAACAAATTTGATTCTCCTTTGGGTATGAGAAATTCACGGCACACTATTAAGTGTTTACCAAATTGCCCAATCACTAACAAAACGTACATTGCAGCACCGATAACCTGAAAAAACAACCGCTTTCCACTGGGCATTGTGGTTTCTTGTTGCAGTCACGTTTCCTTATATCACCTTAACTTCTCCATGAGCGAGGTGAATAAGTTGGGAATAGGTGAATTACTCTGGCAAGGCAAAGGTAAAACACAATCCACTATTATTAAGAAAGTCGATGCGGAAGGATTGACGGTAGAGTTTACCTGGGCCGGTGACGTAAAAGGCGCAGGAAAAGCTGAGGGAGTTAATGGAGCGATAGTGTTTACGGGGACTAAAGTGGCGCCGCTCACAAACAAAGGGGCAGGTGCAACGACGGGACAGGGCATCTTATTTACGTCGAAAGATATGGCGGCAATCGAGAGCACAGGCTACGGTAACCCCCGATGGGAAAGCGCCAAAAGTGTAGAAATATGGCGTTTCCGAACAGCATCAGAGAGGCTGAGTTGGCTTAACAGCGCAGTGGCTTTGGTCACCCAGCAGGGTGACCCCGCTTGGCAGGAATTTACGGTTTCAATCCATGAATGGACATAAGCTGTTGCTGCGCCCATTTTTTCGCGTTTTCCAAGTCGCACGCGTTTGGGTGACCTCGATGCGTGAACCTAAAAGTTTGCCCTAAACATAAGAAGTAATCTGGGTTTAACTGTTGCCCTCTGGCCTCCAGCGCACTCTTTACCGCTTCATAAGCGAGCTTATTGCTTGCGCCGCCCCCAGCCCAAGTCATAACCAAGGCAAACTGTTTGCCAACACCCAAGTCCGCCGTTTTTAAAAAGTTTTGCAACTCCACATAGGGTTCGCCGCCTCTAATACCGGTCCCCAGAAAAACCAAATCAATCCCCTCAAGTGAAACCGCGGAATAATCAAAATTCTCGGTTAGCTTCACTGCTTTGCAGTTGGCTGCTTGGGCTATTGCTTCTGCAACCTTCTGTGTGTTGCTACGGTGAGTTGCATAAACCACTATTGCATTCATAAACTCCCGACCTATTGACGTTTGGTAATGGTTACGTTAGCAGCCTTTTCTATTTTTGCTTTCTCAAGCTTTTCAGACAGTATCGGCAATATCTTTGGGTCTAGTTCGTAGCCTACGCTGTTTCGGTCGTTAAGTATTGCTGCCTTGACGGTTGTCCCTGAACCTAAGAAGGGATCCAGTACTGTCTCGCCCTTTACACTAAACATACGAATTAGCCGTTCTGCTACTTCATCGGGGTAAGCTGCGGTTCGCCGCTCAAGCGTACTAGCGGCCTGCCTTGTACCCTTAAAATCCCAGATTTGACTAAACCAAACATCCCGCTGAGTCTTCGTGAAACGACTCGCGTAGCGTTCGGTGTGGTGGGGTTCATATTTGCGTAATTTCCCCTTTCTAAATAGCAGAATAAACTCGCAGTCCAGCGTTATGTATGCGTTAGGTGGCAAAAACCCTGACCCTAAGAATGCGCCTTTGCCCTTGTATTTGGGTCGATTAGTCGGTTTTTTCCAGAGTATATAGGGTAGCGCTGTGAAGCCGATTTTTTCGCAAACTTCAATGATACGTGAGTGGTTAGGGAAGAGTTGGAACTTGCCGTTGATGCTGCGGGTAGCGTCGCCTATGTTAATTGCAGCTATGCCGCCGTCAGTTAACACCCGATAGGTTTCCGCCCAGACTTCGGCGAGGTTTTGATGCATTAAGTCATAAATTTGCCGCACAACACCATCGTCGTGTTCAAGTTTGCGCCATAGGGCAGCTATTTTTCTGTCGGACTCGCAGAAGAGTTCATCCCACATCTGTATCATAGGATAAGGGGGCGAGGTTACCATTAGCTCAATTGAGTTGTCTTTTAGCTCAGTCATGCATCTGCTGTTACCTATGATTATCTGGTGTTGGGTGGGCATCGCGTATTGTATCGTTAGCTGCTGTTTTTACTCTTGCGGTCAACTGTAAAAAAATCCTATGATACTCTCGATAAATGTAATACATTTTTTTGATAATCCTTAAATTTCTGCCTCTTCTAATTGCAAGATATAAGGTAACGGTAGATGGTAGTAGCACTGCAAGACGACAAAGACCGCATAAAATTGCTTGTTGAAGTAGGCTTCACTGAGACTCAGGCGAAACTCTACCTGACACTCATCAACATGGGGAAAACCGACGCCAAAAATCTATCCCGACAAGCAAACGTACCCCGGCAAGCCACTTACCGCGCACTTGGCGAATTACAAGAGAAAGGTCTCATCGAAAAAATTCTTGCCCTACCGCAAGAATACAAAGCGATCCCACTCTCCGATGGCTTATCAATAATGATGAAAGAAAAAGCAGCCGCCTACGAAAAAATGACCTCCGACGTAAAGACATTTCTAAAAGAATACAACAAGCAACAAGAGCAACCCACAGAAGAGAAATACCAAATAAGTATAATCGAAGGAAAAGACACCATCATAAAGAAAAGCAAACAAGCAGGCTGCTCCGCAATCAAGGAAATATGCATTCTCACCACCCTTCAGCGATGGAACCAATTCAACATGGAAGCATCTGAAACTGTAGAAAAAAACCTCAAGAGGGGAATAAAGCACCGAATAATTATCGAAAAACCCACAGGCGAATTAGTCTTCTCAAAAGACTTCAAATCAGTAATAACACACCCTAACTACGAAATAAGAATCGTGGAGGAAAAACTGAAGCTCAACGCAACCCTTTTTGATGACAAAGAAAGCAGTTTCAGCGTCTACCCCTCCCGCAGCTTAGGCGAGACACCGTTAATCTGGACAAACCACCCCAGCTTACTGATCGCTTTTAGAGACCACTTCGAGAAACTCTGGCGTAGTGCCCAAAAAGTCGACTTAAAAGGAAAAATAAAGTAGCAGCCTCATTTTAGCTGAGAAACGATTAATAAGCAGAAGTCAACCATCTTGTGTCTGCAAGGGCTACGGTAACCAAGCCAGGTCAAAGGTGAAGGACTCAAGATCAACGTTTGGCCGGCAGGTCTGCCCCAACGGATGGGATATCCTTTCCCGCAGGGGTTCGCAGGTTCAAATCCTGCCCGTAGCACCACTTCTAATAAGCATTCGTACTGCCGCCGTTCGGCATATTAGCTTCATTTCTCCAAGCAAAAAATGGGTAATTAATTATTCCAGATGCTGCGGCTAGGAAAAGGGGGTTTAACGTCAGGGACGTCTAAATTCAAGCTCTTTTGCAGTGCCTTGTAGCGGTTTCTGACCGTAACTTCTGTGACGCCAGCTGCTTCAGCGATGTCTTTTTGGGTTATCTTTTCGTTGTTTTGCAGACACGCGATATACAATACGGCAGCGGCGATGCCCGTTGGATCTTTTCCTGTGGCTATGCGCTTGTGTCTTGCTTGTCGTAGGATTTCAATCGCCTTACCCTGAGAGATGCCTGAAATCTCGGCTTTAACAGCGATTTTTGACACGTAGGTTAACGGGTCAGCTACAGGGATTTTTACGTCAAGCTCTTTTAGCAGCAAACGATAGCAGCGGGCTACGTCTTTCTTATTTACTAAGCTTACTTCAGCGATTTCCCGAAGAGACCGCGGTGTTTTAGTTCCCCGACAAGCCGCATAAAGAGAAGCCGTGACAATAGTCGCTATGGACCTGCCCCTCACAAGGCCTTTCTCAAGGGCTTTTCGATAGATCACGGCCGCTTTTTCTTTAGTTGCCTGCGACATATAGAGCTTATCAGACAGCCTATCTAGCTCTGACATGGCTTGAGCCAGATTGCGATCCACAGAGGAATGCACACGGCTCCGTATTTGCCATTTACGAAGACGCCACATCTGAAGCCGAGTAGAGAGCGGCAGTCTCCGCCCAAGAGCGTCCCTATCAATTTGACTAATGGTTGTGGATAACCCTTTGTCATGTACCGAGTAAGAAGTCGGGCAACCAACCCTGCTCCGAGCGGCTTTTTGTTCCAACGTGAACGCTCGCCATTCCGGCCCCTTATCAAGCAACTGCTCTTCATACAAGACTAAGCCGCAGCCAGCGCAGATGGTCTCTCCAGTGTCATTGTCGTGTATTAGGTTGCTAGCACCGCATTCTTGGCATGTGCCTGTTTGGCTGTGCTTGGCTTTGGGTTTTAGGGTGTATTCTTCATTGGAGGTCATACCGCATCCTAAGGAGCAAGGGAAAATGAGGCCCCTTCAGAAATCTTTGCCATCATAACATCAACTTATAACAAAGGGTACGTCGCTCAAGCTTTATGTAAGTATCGTTTAGTTTTTACAAATTATATGGTATAGGTGCCGACTTAGGGCCTGCATGTACCGTTGGGTTATTAGTTTAGAATGATGGAGATTTGTCTAACGGCTAGTTCGCATACTTTCCGTATGCCACGTTTTCCAGGTGCATAGTTGACTTTTATGAGTTGGAGGTTTTGTAGGCGGTTGATTTCGCCGCTTATGTGTGCTTCACTTAGTTTCAGTCGGCGAGCGATTGATGAGATATCAAGGTTTTCTTCGGATAATAGCTGGAGTATTTTAAAACTGGTGATTGAGGATAATTCTTTGATTAAGTTGAGGGCTTCTTGTCCGCTTATTTTTAGTTCTTGTGAGGTCAAGCTTTCACTCCGGTGTGATATACCTTTTTTGTGTCTTGGATATAAACTTAGCCTTAGAAGATATTATTTTACTTCAGCGGAATTTATATAAGTCTGCAGGAAACCTATTTAATCAGACAAGTGGAAGTGAAACAAATGGGTCCAAAATTATCGAGAACTATTAAACAAAATAACGCCAGAAAAATCCGCATCAACCAAAAAATACAGAACGAAGAACCCCACCTAAGACAATGTATCGCCAAATAGACGTAGACTGCCAAACAAAAAACGAAACATTCCACTGCAACGACTGTATTTTTGCCAAAACCTGCAGCACCAAAACGAAAACCGACCTCCAAAAACAGAGCATTTCAGTGGTAGACACAGAAACCGTGGGCGTCTGGAAAAAATGGAACAAACGAGAAGCACTGCCAACATAAACAGCGCCAACTAACAACGGTGGGATTGCGAGGTTTAGGCGCCCCAAAGGAGACAGAACGGACTCTCGAAGTCCGCGTTTAGCATTATAGAGAAATGCACTGAACATCCAACGCTTTTTTCTTTCCCTTGTTAGGGCGTATTTTTTTGTAAACGGTAGAATCGAATTTAGCCCACGACGCAATAGGTGCTGAGAAGCAAGAGCCGCTTGGTTTACTCTTCTACCAACTGCAAGTCGCTTCAAACTGCATCTACGTGCGGATTTATTTCATATATTAGTTTCAACCAATAGTTGCGTAGAATTGGTGTTTTAAATGCCCATCGCCCTCAAACGTGCCTACGAGAAGCCTAGTGAGTCAGATGGTAAGAGGATTTTAGTTGAACGTTTATGGCCGAGAGGTTTAAGAAAAGAGGAGGCAGCAATAGATTTGTGGCTTAAAGAGGTAGCGCCTAGCCGTGACCTCAGGAAATGGTACAACCATGACCCAGCGAAGTGGGTTGAGTTTAAAGCAAGATACTGGGCAGAACTTGACCGCCAAAAAGAGACTGCTGCCAGATTAGCTAAAGAGGCTAAAAACGCCCAGATAACCTTTGTTTTCGGCTCCAAAGAAGAGAAACTCAACAGTGCAGCCGCCTTAAAAGAATACATTCAACAGCATTTCAGTTAAGCCAGCTCTATCTTGAAGCGTCAAAATGGCTTAGGGATGGTAAGTAATAATAGCAACAGAATTCATTTCTAGAAGGGTGGTTTTTTGAGTCAGGCTAATGAAGAAACCTCGGTCACAGAGAAGAGAAAAGCGGAAGGGAACTATAAAGTAGAGCATGCGTGCAGTTTCTGCGGTGACAAATTCGAAACACGCCTTGAACTCACCACACACAAAAGAGCACAGCATGGCGTCGTTTAGGGACAGTAATTTGCCAAGGCTCCGCGGCCGGCATGTTAAGTGACGCGCAAATAAAATCCTTAAACCTTAAAGTCGAGCGCTACAGATGACAAATTCTAATTATACAATCAGGCGACTACACACAAACGAAAAGATTCCCTATGACCTATTGTTGCTTGCTGATGAAACTATGGAAGCCATAAACAGGTACATATTTGACTGCGAAATATATGTGCTTGAAAAAGAAAACCGAATAATCGCAGTTTATGCTCTTTTAGTTTTAAACGCTCAAGAGGCAGAGATAAAAAATATCGCCGTAGCCCCAGAGTACCAAGGGCAAGGAATAGGGAAAGTATTACTAAAAGACGCCAATGACAGGGCAAAAGCTAGGGGATTTAGAAGAATTCTCATCGGCACATGGGACACTTCAGGCATGCCCATACTCTTTTACCTAAAACAAGGGTTCGTCAAGTATGGTGTTAAAAAGGATTTTTTTGTCCAAAACTATCCGCGGCCAATCTATGATCATGGCATACAATTAAGAGATATGGTGATGCTCAAAAAAGAACTACAGTAACCCAGCGGGGGGTCTACGAGCTCAGCTGGGCATTAGCTTTTAATGAACTCCTCCCCTAAGATAACTGTGAACTTCTATGGAGCTAGAGTACATCAACCCTCCAAACATGGCGCCCCCCAGGGGCTACTCACACGCCGTATCCGTCAGCGGCAATCACAAAACAATCTACATAGGCGGACAAAACGCAATCGACCCACAGGGCAACATCGTCGGCAAAGGCAGTCTTAGGGCGCAAACCGAACAAGCCCTGACAAATATCCAGTCTATACTGGAGCAGGCGGGGGCTAAGCTCGAAAACATTGTTAAATTCAATGTGTATTTGGTTCAAGGGCAGAATCCACAGGAGGGCTTTGAAGCGTTCCAAAAGCGATGGCACAGCAAGAGCTTCCCAGCCGTGACGGTTTTGTTTGTTGCGGGGTTGGCTCATCCTGACTGGCTTGTGGAGATGGATGCGGTGGCTGTGGTTCCAGAATAGCGCCGGGATGGTACATCTTTAATACTAGCTGCCTCCATGTAGAGGTAGATTCGGTGGCTTGGTTGACTAAAACAGTCCTAACAGATGAAGATAGATGGTGCCTTAGGTCTCTTGTTTTGGAGCTCGGTGACATCCGTAAGCAACTGGATAGAATCGCTGAAGCCCTCGCCAAGCTAA
>JBLNCY010000046.1:0-66953 GCA_050261115.1 Methanocella sp. | reverse complement strand
CGTTTGATGGGTGAGGTTGCTAAGCGGATTAAGCATAAGTGGATGCATTGGAGCACAAAAGGCCTTGAGAACCTGCTTAACATTTTGTTGGCAAGGTACTGTAACAAACGTTTCTTTGATGAAATGAAAGAAAGATACTTAAGCCCAAACAAGACAATCGTTAGAATAGCGGTTACATAGGAAAGCTAGCCGATTAGAAGACACAACCTATTTCCTGTGAGCGATTTGTTAGGGTTTGCATCGAGGTTCGATGTGAACCGTAACCACAGTGTTAACAAAGTGCTCCCTTGTTTCCTTCTCAAGCGCCGTCGCCAAGCGATGCGCCTGCTTGATTGCGACATGCTCGGTGAAGCAGCAGTCAATGTTGATGTAGCGTTTCCCCTCGGCGACGTAGGTTACCACCTGCTTAACCTCCATGTTGCCATCTATCTGTTTGGCGGTATCACAAACAAACTTTTGCAACTTTACCTCGTTGAATTGTGCTGCGGTGACTGCTTCGCCGGCTGGTTCCACATGCACCGTAACCTTCTCCAGAGGCTTAATTTCTGAGCGAATCCTAGTCTCGATGGTTTCGGCGATGGCATGTGCTGCCTCGACGGAGAGTTCGGGGTTGACGTAGGCGTGGAGAGTGACGTAGAGTTTGCCGCTGACCCAGTTAGCCGATACCTCATGGACTTCTTTGACGCCCCCGATGCTTGCTTGTCTAGCTACGACTTCCTTTATTCGCTTCATCTTATCGAGCGGTTCGATGTGAATGGTGGCATCTACGTTGCCCATAGCATCCTTTAGGCAAGCCTCGATTTTCGACGCTAAAGCATGTGCATCTTCCAAGCCCATCCCATTGGGCACTTGGATTGAAGCGTCAACGAAGACTTTCGAGCCGACTTTGCGAACTTTGAGGTTCTCCGTTCTGAGTACTCCTTCGCATGAGTGGATGGCTTTTCGGGTTAACGCGACAGTTTCTTTTGATGCTGTGTCGCTTAGTTCATTGATGCTTGCCCGCACAAGTCTAATGCTAAAGTAGGTTATCATGGCGCCCAAAAAGATGGATGCAAAGGCATCTGCACCGCTAAACCCAGCCAGCGCCAACCCAAAGCCGACCAAGGCGATTAAGGTGGAACCCAAGTCTGAGATTGCATCATAAAACCCTGCTTTCATGGATTGACTTTCTGATTTATGGCTGCTCTTAAACACCTTGACGCGTAGGCTTGCGATGCAGAGGGCATAGGCGATGGCGCCAAACCCCACATATTCTATGCCACTCTCCAGCGCTGCGCCCGACAATAGGCGTAATGCGGCCTCGTAAAAGATTACGATTGCGACGACGATGAGGATTATCCCGCCGATTAATCCGCCGATCGACTCAAACTTTTCATGCCCGTAGGTGTGCTCCTCGTCGGCGGGTTTAAGGGAAGCCCGTACAGCAAAGAATAGCATCACGGCCGAGAAGGCGTCCAGCAGGGCATGCAACCCATCGCTTATGATGGCTAGGCTGTTGATGATTGTTCCGATTGTTACTTCGACGGCTACAACGCTAAAGATGGCTGCTGCGGAGATTTTAAGGGCCCTTAGTTTCTGTTGGCCTTCGGTGTTGCTTTGCATGTACCGTCAACCTTAGCTCACTACATGGACGATTTAAGAATAACCGTATCTTTTTGGTATTTTATTATATTAGATTCCCTTTGTATTAAATAAAAAAACGCTGCTCCCGCCGCAGTTAGTTTTAATTTTGAGGCGTAAGACTATGCGAGTTGGTCAAGTGGCTGCAGTTGCCTATAAAAATAATCAAGTTAAACTGTTGTTAATCAAAGGCTCGCTTGGTCCTAAATTGCTCTATGTAATGAGTAAAAGGTAAATGCAATTTTTAGTGCACCCTAAAGGAATCAACTGCAAAAAAATGTAACTAAAAAGTTATCCAAAGCGCCAACCGACAAGTAGGGTATATGCATAGAGCTTATAACCCATTAGTGCCGAGTATGTGTCGGAGGAGCAAACTATCAAGTTAAACACACTAAGATATAAACTTGTTGTCGTTTTTTTGACATTAAGCATAGTGCTGATACTTGCGCCGCCCGCATCTGCCGCAGTGACAGTCAATAGAACCAATTCAGCCTATTCGGATACAAGCCCTTATAGGAGCAATATGCTGTATAAAATGAATTGCTACGGATATGCAACTCACCTCTATTATCCTGATGGCTCATCTGGTGCTCCCTATAAGCAACAACCCGGTGAATTTGCTTACAACACAGAACCCTTTTCAAGCCTGATGAATAGCTATTTAAATGCTATGACAGTTTGGAATAACATGTACTACTTTGTTCACGACAGAACTTTCGAAGACTACTCGACGCTTTCTGCTGTTTGTCCCGAATTTAGCACATTAACTGAAACAACCAGAACAGCTAGTGTTCCCGACGGGCAAAGAAAAATCGCCCTTACGATTAGACAAGATGGCTATAACAGCGATTACCACTTTTATCTAAGACATTCGGATGGTACTTGGTCACATAAGCCGGGGTCAACTGCAATATCAGATAGATCACTAACTTCTAACGTTCAAATAACTGATTCAAATATTGCCACTGTTATCACTGAAGGCGGTTATGACGATGGTGTAAGATACTACCTAACTACTAAATCAGTTGTTGTCGATTTCCCGCACTATTACGGACAATACAGTTATACTCAGTACACAACAGATGATTTTAGAGACAAAGCCGGTGACACACTTGAAAAAAGCTTTACCATAACAGGCAACTGGAATTGTCGTTTTGACTACGCTGACGAAAAAGATTTCTTTAAATTCATTCCAACCTCAAGCGGTACATATAATATCTACACAGACAGGGGTGCCGGTTACAATGTAGACGGAGCTGTATTTGATAGCAACGGAAATATGCTGGTCTATGATACTTCACCAAACAATATGGACTTTGACATCTATCTGACAGCAGGTTCGACATACTATATTGGCCTAACTGAAATGAATCAGCATACTGGATACTATATCCTTTGGGTCTACAAGTAATAAAGGAGCTTATGGAACATGTTGAAAAATAGAAAAATCATGATGGTGTTCGCAATCGTTGCAGTTGGGACATTATTTGGCGGTATATTAGCTGTCTCTGCTACATCCGATTGGATTTTAGGACAAGAAGCAACCCCTGCATCGAGTGCATCTTTCTACGAGTTAGCATATGCTAAAGCAACAAGTGAGCAGAAAGGACAACTAGACAAAATCATTGCAGACAATAGCATTGGTTTACCAGGCGAATGGAGACGACCTGTTCTTATTACTATTGGAGACCTACCAAAAGATACACCAAGATTAAGTGCTGAACAGGCAGGAGAGTTATATAACAGTAAAGGCGTGAGCGCTTTAGAAAGCGAGTTCAACAAGATTGTAGGTGCACCAGACTTTGTTGGCGGTAGCGGAATTGGACGATCCATTTATTTCCTGAACGACAATAGATCAGAAGCCATTATTTTAATGCTAGGCGACGCATTTCACATAGTATACAATGGCGATGGAACTCAAACAAGATTGCCCATAGGTAACCAAGAACTTTCGGTTAGCCCAGGCCCTTCAAAAGCGCCACTAGACACTTCCCAAACGATTCCTGTCCTGCCAAGCCCAACAAAAGCACCAGAGCCATAAAACACCAACATAGGAAAATACACTTCCCCTATCTTTTTTTAGAAAAACATTATCAGCGCCTCTTGGCTTGTAATCCTTGAGTGTGTTTGTCTGACTTGTAAGTGTTTTTTGTTATGTGATATATGCAGAAGGTTTTGCCAGTTCCTGCTCGATCGGAGTTACTTTTGGCAACAGTTCTTTCACCTTTTCGATGAAATGTTTTGCGTACCAACAGGCTTTTCCAGCGTCAATTGCGTCTAAATCAGTGGCTAAGTCATAGAGTCTAAACAGTTCTGGATCATTAACTATCTTGGCAATCCTTTCAACGGTTCGCCTATCGAAGTTAATTACTTTGGTGGGAGGCCAATCTGCATGGATTCCAAGTTTCGCTGTTAAAGCGTCATATGCAGCCCAAACCGCTGCAAGCGCTTTTGATTGTTTGGTTGTGTCTTCTAATCGGCTAGCTTTTCTATGTTATCGCTATTCGAATGGTTGTCACCTTTGATCTTAAGTACCTTTCTTTCAACTCACCATAAACACGCCTATTACAGTACCTAGCCAACAAAATGTTAAGCAAGTTCTCAAGAGCCCTAGTGCTCCAATGCATCCACTTATGCTTAACCCTCTTAGCAACTTCACCCATCAAACGCTCAATCAAATTATTCGTCATAGGAATTTGAGCTCCCTTCATCGCTAACCTTGCATAAGTAACCATGTAATTGGCTGCATTCCGTACGAAACGGGCAACAACAGGCAACCCGGCCTCAAGCAGCTCCCTACTAAACACCCCAAGCTCCGAAAGCGTCAAATTAATCCTCCACTCCAACCTCCCAAAATCACCATCAACCAGGTGCTTATTAACAGAATTATGCAAGATTTCCAAAATACCTTCAAGTTTAGCTGCCAACTTATCTCTTTGATTCTTTGGCACCTTTGCACTCCATAAATAGAACCTCACATCACCAGCGCAGTGGCGAATACAAGCTTGATAACTAAACGCTTTTTCTAAAAGAGCATTCCTCAAAGAAGGCTCATTATCAGAAACAGCTACTTTAGCCCTACCCTTAAACTGACTCAGTGTAGTCTTCCAATCCTCGTTTACACTAAGCCCTAAAAGGCTCTTCTCTCCCGTAGCTTGGTCCTTGCCTAAAATAACGTTGATTTCATTCTTCTTTCCACCCAAGCTATGACATTTAGTCCCATCGCCCTCGATCAAATCTTGGCTTTTCATAGGCGACTTCCTCCTTTCACTATTCATAAAATCGCCTACTCTTTGAACGCATTCATGAACCCTCCATTTAGACACATGTGCGTTTGTGAGGTTCTCAATCACTGTTTTGGAGTCACGGTAGGTTAGGTAAGTGGCTATTTCTGCACATTCTAAGGTTAGATCATCAATGATTCTCTTCTTTGGCTCAACTCCAACGTACAAAAGTAAAGGTCGCATGATAGAGCCATTCTCTAAGCAGCGTACTTTAGTAAGCCTAAATTCTATTCTGCCATGCCTTGTGCTGAGTGTTCTATTTGTACTTCCTACTCGGATGAACTTTCTATCTCGGTCTCTTTGGTATCTTCGACCACATAGCTGTAACAAGAGCTCATCTTGAAGCTTTCCTATGGCTGATTTAAGGATCTCTTTTGGAATGTTTGTTTTTTCTAGTTCTCTTGATATGTTGGCAAGGCTTAAATCGCCTTGTATCTCTACTTTTGTTTGGACTGAAATCATTGGGTTCCATTCCTTTGTTTTCTTGGTCGATAACATAGGATGGACTCAACTCAGCCCAAAAAGTTAACCGATTAGCAGACAGCACCAACTGTTTGGTTTTCTGAAGTTATGTATTCTAAGACTTCTATCTGCTCTGGAACGCTTACGGTGTTTCGGAGCCGGAACACTTTTTCAATGTCTAATCCTAAGTCTTTGGCTTGGTTTTTCAGAATTTGTAGCTTAACCAGTTGCTCGATGTTCTCTTGGTTTTGTGCTTTAGTGAGCTGGAAATCAGGCATTGCTCTTTGGAAGTCTTTCTGTAGCTCGTCTGGACCAACATATGCGCCTTCGGAAATCTTTTTGCCGACGATTTGTTTCCATTTGGACTCTGACATGTAGCCTGCTAATTTGTCGCAAAGAAACGCTCTTAGGCAGTGAAACTTTACTTGTTTGTCGCCTGTGTTTATGCCTGCTAAGTCACAGAGTTTTCTTAGAATACGGGAAAGCTGCTTGGGGTTTTGAGTGAATAATCTGTCACTGGGTTTGGTTTTGCCTTTATGGTTCATTTCTTCGAGGCGTAGTTTTATTATTTCTATGGCGTCGTTGTCAAGAAAGGGATAGGCGTTGACGTGTTCTTTGACTGTCATGTAGGGGCCGATGCAGACAGGTGCTGGACGGTTAATGTATGGCTCGACATCACCCCGCTTTAGGCGTCTAAAATCGATGTTACGTAAGCCTAAGCTCTTTCCGACTCGAATAACGTATTTTTCGGTAACGTCGCCGTACTTGTCCATTTTTTCCAGGTCTTCGGTTGAGAACTTGTACTTCTCCGTTCTGGCCACTGCGCTTTGTAGTTTTTTGTTTTCCATACGTCTGAGTTTTAGATCTAGGCGGTGGTAGGCGAAGAAGGCTCTAACGCCGACTCTCCAATTAACGGCTGTACGCTCGGATACGGTTTCGTCTGGGTTTGATTCTAGAGGCTGAAGCTTTGCCCATTGCTTGAAAAGCATTATAGTGTTTTCCATCTCGTAGGTTTCGGATTTAACGTCGATTCTACGTCGAGCTATAATCTCGTCGCCTGTTACGGGGTATTCGAGCTTCTCTGTGAGGTACTGGATGAACATAGAAACGCTTTTCTTGTATGCTTTTTCAGTTCCGTTGTTTGTCTGATAGTCAAGGAAGTCTTGAACTGCTTTTGTCTTCATTAGCGGGCACCTCTATCAACAAAAATTAGAAGGTACACGCCGTTCAATCACAGCGATAGAGGTTTTTTGGCTATCTGGTCAGCTTGTTGATTGTTTAGGAAACGTTTCAGGACAAAGTTTTCTTTCTTAGCTTTTTGTATTATACGACGTATTACTTTGCGGGCTGCCCTGTCCTCGACTTTTTCCCAAGCTTTGTATTCGTCTGGTTGAAGTGTTTCGTCAGGAATTTCTTCGGCTTTGTTTTGAGCGTAGAATATGTCGGCGACCTCTATGATGATGTATTTTCGGTTTTTGTGGCGGTACTCAAACATTTTGTCTCCCTTCTTGCGCTGGATATTTTAAGTTTCTTGGAATGCAGAAAACTGAACGGTTTTTGGTTTGGATAGCAAGGTTTTTTGTGGTTTGCAAGTTTACCAACTTTTTAAACGGTTTACGCTAAGGTCGGTGTGACCAAAGCTGTGTAAAATAAAAAATTGGAGAGAGCTAACACGCGGAGTTTGTTACGGTTTAACCGCTAAGCCGTAGAGCGAAATTTACTAGAATATCGGAAAGCTAGGCGAGATGGGTAATGGTAGCGCTTTTACTTAGACGGTGTAAAGACTTATGGGCGCTTTTTGCGGCTAAGTTTTAACGCCTGTTATATGCGGTGCAGATTGGAACTCGGCTTGTGATAGCGATAGCCAGCTAATACGCTTACTGACCAAACTGTTGCGCGAGTTAAAGCGCTTATACGTTTTGAAGATAGCGTCCGCTAACGTTAAGTAATTTTAAGCAATTTTAGCGCTTAAAGATACGTTTAGGGAGCCATACGTGGCGCTTTACGCTTTAACGCTGTTTAAGCGTCGCATTAGCGTTTTTAAACAGAAGCTAAAGAGTAAAGCGCCAATAAAAACGAAAGGGACAGAAGCTAAAGGGACATTTTTCACTTTAATTTAAGAATTGCGGGTTCAAATTATAGTTAGATATTAAACCTAGAGGCTTTGTAAGCGAATTTAAATAATTCACAGCCAAGTTATTTGCAATGAATTTGTCAGCGCTCTTCCGAGGAGACCAAGCTATCCTTAGAGGCAACTTTCTACTCATCACCATAAGCTGGATAATAATGTTCACCGCCCAGCCTATCCCTGACACCTACGCAAGCCTCTACTACCTCAGCCTTGGCGCAAACGAATTCACGATTTCCCTTATGGCGTTTGTAGGTTCACTTGCAGTTGCCTTTGTCCAGTTCCCCGGCGGATACTTGGCTGATAAGCATGGCCGGCGATGGATTATCGTAACCATGACTTTCGGCTTAGCCATCGGGAGCTTATTTTTTGTTTTGGCGCCCTCATGGGAATTCATCCTCATCGGATTACTTATTCAGAATGTGTGCTCGATGTATGGACCCGCCCTCTTGGCGATGATTATCGACTCATTGCCCTCTGAGCGCCGCGGGGCAGGCTTTAGCTTCCAGTCAGTAATAACCACAATAGTACTTCTCCCCGCACCATTAATCGCAGGGTATCTCGTCAGCGCTTTTAATTTCGATTTGGGCATGCGTATCGCCTACACGATTGTTACGGCTGCGTATTTTTCGGTGGCGGTTTTGAGGCTGCGATTAACCGAAACTCTGCCCCCAAACGGCGAGAAAGCACGTTTCACCTTCCTAGACGGCGTACGAGTCTACCCCAAGGCGGTTAAAGAGAGCTTATGCGTTTGGAGTAAATTGCCTCGGTCCGCTTTCTACCTCTTCATTGCCATCATAATCGTGAATGGCTTAGTTGTTTCTTGTCAAATGTACTTTGTAGTCTACGCCACAAAAGTCCTCAGCCTGACGCTAGACCAGTGGGCGATTGCAACCGCCTTCCGCTACCTCTCAATCGCAATTCCCGGCATAATAGCGGGCTTTAGCATCGACGCATTTGGTAGAAAACGCTTCCTTATACTGGGCTATCTGCTGTTTATCCCTGGGACGCTGCTTTTCATAAACGCCGACTTTAACCTGATGCTGTTATCCTTGTTCTTCTTTGGATTAGGGAACCTTTTACAGTTAACCAGCTACCAAGTCCTGCTAGGCGACCTGATTCCTCGAAATGTCAGGGGAACCGCCACCGGCTGCCTGCAGTTCTTTGCGTTTCTTATGCAAGGGCTTCTGCAGGTCACGGTGGGTGCGATTTACTTCTATGTTTCTCCGCAGTTGCCCTTTTTGCTGTTCGCGATAGCTATGGTTCCGCTCTCGCTTTTTGTCCTTTTACGGGTGCATGAGCCCGCTGTCCGCGAAGCATAGCTGAGCCGAACACCAAATCCTGGATTAATAGCTATTTTTTTGTGTGTTATCGATAGGCATTTAGGTTTGAAGCCAAGTATAATCTGCAAACAGTTGGTAACATATGTCACTGGTGAAGATTAACCAAATACTTGACGGTAACTGCACGGATCAAAAAGTCACGGTTCGCGGCTGGGTTTACCGCAAACGTGAAGGAAAAACCCTCATTTTCCTAGTAATCCGAGACTCAACCGGAGTTATCCAATCAACCATCAAAAAAGACAGCCCCTGCTGGGAGACAGCCCAAAAACTTACAATCGAATCCTCCCTAACACTAACCGGAACCGCCCGACCGGACTCACGCGCACCCGGCGGATACGAAATCGGCGCAGAAGCCATCGAAATCGTGGGCTTAGCCGAGAACTTCCCGATTAGCAAAGATAAAAGTGAAGAATTCATCCGTGACATGCGCCACCTCTGGCTACGTAGCCGCAGAATGAACCTCATAATGAAAGTTAGAGCCGAAACGCTTGAGGCTGCACGGGAATACTTTAGAAAACAAACCTTCACCGAAGTCTCCCCGCCCATGTTCATATCCGCAGCAGTAGAAGGCGGCGCAACACTCTTCGGCTTGAAATACTTCGACCAGCAACTCTACCTAACCCAGAGTAGCCAACTCTACCTTGAAATCCTCATGTTTAGCTTAGAAAACGTCTACTGCATTGCGCCATCGTTCCGTGCAGAGAAAAGCCGAACAATCCGCCACCTCACCGAGTACTGGCATATGGAAGGCGAATGGGCCTTTGGAGACATGACCGACCTCATGACTTTCGAGGAGGGACTCATGGAGCACATTTGCCAAACAGTTGCCACTAAATGCGAAAAAGAACTCAAAGAACTCGGCGCCAACATCGACAAACTAAAGGCGGTCAAAGCTCCGTTCCCGCGTATAACCTATAAAGAAGCCATAGAGCGCCTAAAACCCAAAAACCCCGCGCTTGACTGGGGTTCGGATTTGGGTTATGAAGACGAGAAAGTACTTGCAGATGACTTTGGCAAACCCTTCTTTGTCTACGATTACCCAACCGCCATCAAAGCCTTCTACTGCAAAACCTACAAGGATCACCCTGAAGTCGCCATGTCAGTGGACATGATGGTTCCCCGCATCGGCGAAATCAGCACCGGCGGCGCAAGAGAAGACAACAAAGACCTCCTAATAGAACGCATGAAGGCACAGGGATTAAACCCTCAAGACTACGAATGGTACCTTGACTTGCGACGATATGGAACTGTGCCACACGTTGGTTTTGGTATGGGGCTTGAGCGTCTCTTGGTGTGGATGTGTGATTTAGACAACATCATTGACGCGATTCCGTTCCCAAGAACCACTCGCAGGTTCTACCCCTAAACCCCTATTTTAGATTTGATAAATCGATTTTTTCTTGAGAAGAGGGGGGCCTGTGCCCTTCTATGCATACCCCGTAATAGCCTCTACCTTGAACCTATCCTTAGCTAACCCTAAATCTTGAACCATGGCCTGCATGGCTTTGACCATCGGCGGCGGACCACACGCAAAAAAGACCCAATCCGCATAATCTGGCAGATACTTTTTGATTAAATCAGCGTCTATGCGGCCCCGTAAGCCTTCCCAGTCAGACGGCGCCTGGCTTACCACAAAGTACACCTTCACCCGTGGGTTTTTGGTGGCTATCTCTTCCAATTCAGCCTTAAACGTGATGTCCTCTGGGGTTCTGCAGCCATAGAATAGCGTAATTTGACTCTCGAGGTGTTTGTCTGTGGCGTTTTTGATTATGCTCATGAAGGGGGTTATGCCTATGCCACCTGCAAGTAACGCAACCCGCGGATATTCGCCTTGGAAGGTGAATTCTCCGTAGGGACCGTCGATTCTTGCCCAGTCGCCTGGTTTGGCGGCTTTTAATGCGGCGGAGTAGTCGCTATCGCTTAAGCGTTTGGTGAACTCTATGTATTCTTCTGTGGTGGGGCTGCTGCTGAAGCTAAAGTATCGAACGATTTCTTTGCCCTGAAACTTGAGTGTGACCAGGAAGAATTGGCCCGGTTTATACGTAAACCCCGTGGGACGAGGAAACCTGACGCTTAGAACTCCGGGTGTTCTTGGGATAACTTCCTGGATAGTGGTTTCGAATTTCATAGAAAACCGCATATCCTTATGGCTTTTGAAGCTTTAGAATCTTGCGTCGCTTGGCTGCGAGTGTTGTTGTATTGCTAAAAAGCGTTATATGAGAAAATGCCCTACATTAGCCAGAGCATAACGCTATGAGCCAAAGCACCCCTAGCCGACTAACCAGCTACGTCAAAAACCACATGGCATCCCTCGGTACGCTTCTATTCGCATATGGGGCCTTTTACTTGTTTGCGGTCATCCGAACCGGCTGGGTGCCAACCGACGGCGTCACCGTAGTTCACCGACTGGAATCCCTTGTGCTTTACCCCCCAACCCTTAACCCGCTTGTTGTTCTGGCTTTTTTTGTCACCAGCCTATCTGCCCTAATAATCGGCACGGTTCTCCTATGCGCCTACTCTGTCAAGGCGATGCGCAACGGGGTTACGGTGCATAGCGAGCATGTTGCTGTTCTTTTGACTGTTTTTGGGTTTGCCTATCAGGTGCTCGGTGCGTGGCCGCTTCAGAATGTGGTGGATTTTGCTTGGGATTGGCAGAAGCAGATTATGGATTACGGGGCGGTTTTCGCTTGGGGACTGTACTTCTTGAGTTTTGTGGGATTGGTGATTGGGGCGGTGTCGCTTTTTGTGCATAGCCGAGATTATCATAGGCGCCAACGCGAACGCGACCCTATCAACAGTCAATAATTCGACAAATAGCTTGCCATGGCTGCAAATATCCATTCCTTTGTTTATACGCACCGAGTAGACAACTGAATTGTAGCTTATCTAAAGGCCGACTTCCTGGAAATATGTTTAAGTAAGCGAAGTTAAATCTGTGAATTAACCATATGGTGAAAGTATGCATATCCTCCAAATCTACACTCATTCACCTGAAAGTTGCCCCATAGGTAACCCGAAAAATTTGCAAATAACCGAAGATTGGCTTAAAAACGTGGATTCATTAGCTGCCAAGCATGGCATCAAAGTCGTGGGAATCTGGACCGATCGGTGGGGGCATACGTCTTGGGCAGTTTACGAAGTGCCAAGTATGGAAGCCTTTGAAAAGTTTGAGCAGGAACCCCAGAATTTGGCCAAGGTCACGTTCACATATGTTGAGACGCGAACGGTTACGGTTCCCAGTCAAACTTTAGCGTTTATTGCATCAATTAAAAGATAGCGTTGGTCGGCTAATAACCAGCCTACCACTCACTTTTTGTTGGCTTAGAAACAAAAATAGAGGGTTGGAGTGATTTACACTCTGCAGCTCACATGCATCTCTTTACCCGAGTTTGATAAACAAACCCAAGCAACACAGCAACTGAACAAAGCGCCGCTGCGGGTAAGAACGCATACAGGAAACTTAACCCGGCATCCTGCACAAGTCCCGCCAGGATTGGACCAACTACGCCGCCGATTCCGTATGCTGTGAAAATAAAGCCATAGTTGATTGCCAGATTTTCTGCTCCAAACGAATCAGCGCAGCATACTGGGAACAGGGCAAAGTTGCCGCCAAAGTTAAAGCCGATGAACGCAGCTACCACGTAGAATAGTAGTGGGTTGGATGTGGTGAAGAAGAACACTGCCATCATTACTGCTTGGAAAGTAAACATGGCGATGAGCGCTTTTCCTCGTCCAATCTTGTCTGAGACTTGTCCCCATACGATTCGTCCTACTCCGTTGAATATGGGTAGGCTGACTGCTGCGCCGATTACTGCAAAATCAATGGCTTCTTGTAGGCTAAAACCGTAGGCGACAAATCCGCTAGTGGGGTCCTTAGCGAAGTTCTGGACGTTTCCTATTACCATTAACCCTGCAAGTGCCCCGACTAAGAACATGGTCCAGAGCAGATAGAAATTTACTGATTTTAGCATCTCTTTAGGTTTGCATGTGGTTCCCGCCGTTTTCCCTGTTGTTGTTTGAGAGGGAACCCATCCCTTCGGTTTCCAGCCTGCAGGGGGATTCTTCATAGTAAGCGATCCCGCGGTAACCAGAGCCAGGAATATGATGCCGTAGATTAAGAAGGCAAAATCAACATTTGCAATAGTGTACGCATATGGGCCCGGTTGTGGGCTAATTAAACCGCTGAATCCTAGAACGCTTGGGGGATTAGCGATAAGGATCCATATGAATGCGCCAAATCCGAATCCGGCGACTGCAAGACCGCTAACTAGGCCTTTTTTGTCAGGGAACCACTTTACTGCAGTTGCGATGGGAACCACGTATGCTAACCCTATGCCTGCGCCGCCGACGATTCCGAGAAAAACTAGTTTACCGATAAAGTTCGCGCCCATA
Source organism: Methanocella sp. (assembly GCA_050261115.1). GTDB lineage: Archaea > Thermoproteota > Bathyarchaeia > Bathyarchaeales > Bathycorpusculaceae > Bathycorpusculum. The sequence continues at coordinate 53,724 of JBLNCY010000046.1, read as the reverse complement.
AACGAGGCGAGTATGTATCCTAAGCCGAGTAGGATTCCTCCAATTAAGGCTATCCTCATTGGACCCTGCTTAGTCTGTAATCTCCCGCCTATGATAGTGAAAATTGCGAATACCAATAAGCCAACACTGAAAATCAGCTGTGTCTCTGTTTTCGAAAAGGCGAACTCGCTAACTAAGGATTGCGTTCCTTGCAGGGGACCGGTAAATGCTGACCAGGCATAAATCGCTCCCAAAGCAAGTTGTATCATTATTCCGCCGATAACAACAATCCAACGATTCATAACTTTCGATTGACTAGGGGTTGAAATATTGGGGCTAACCATGTATTTCACTTAGCGCAAAACTCTTTAAGTTCTTAATTAAATCCTTTTCGCTTTGATTTTTCTGCACTTGATTAACAAAACTGCATTTGTTCGTCAATTCATGCAAATTCTAAATGCTGATGTTTTGTTTGGACGTAGACTAATTGTAGGAAAATTATTTATCCTGACATGCCATGCTAAAGTAGAAGGAGAAACATGCATGAGTATCAAATTAGCCAACCCTGCCCCGCTTGGGCTCTTAGGGTTCGGTTTAACAACAGTCCTTTTAAACTTACACAACGCAGGCCTATTTCCGCTAGACACAATGATCCTTGCAATGGGCCTAGCATACGGCGGCTTAGCCCAAATCATCGTCGGCGTACTAGAATACCGAAACGGTAACACTTTTGGAACAGTAGCCTTCAGCTCCTATGGTCTATTCTGGTGGTCTCTTGTAGCACTGCTACTTCTGCCCAAAGCAACGTTCTTGGCTGGCTTAACTGCGCCCTCAAACGCTTCAATGGCTGCATACTTCTTCATGTGGGGACTCTTCACTTTAGCGATGTTTTTCGGCACGCTGAAATCTAATCGGATTATCCAATTTGTGTTTATGAGTTTAGCCATCCTGTTCTTCCTGTTGACTGCACGTGAACTGCTTGGAAATCCAGCGTGGTTTAACACGGTCTGCGGTGTCGAAGGCGTAATCTGCGGTTCTAGTGCGATATATTTGGCGATTGCCGAGGTGCTAAATGAATCTCATCGGAAAACTGTTTTGCCAATCTATCCTGTGCCGTAATTTTTTTTATTTAATCTTTAACTTTTTAGCTATTTTTTTGTTTTTTATTAAAATCGAACTTAACTAAAATTCTCAAAGACGCAATCGCAGGGCCACAAACATCTTAAAAAGCAACGAAGCTACAATTAAAACTACTGACAAATCGCTGACCTAGCAGGCAACATATAATAATCCGCCCAAGAAGTCTCATAATTAGCCTCCGGAAAAACAAACGCCTCAGCAATATTCAACTTAGGTTTAAGATGTTTTGCTAATAGATGGCTCTGCTGCTTTGTCTTTGCGCTCAAAAGCTATGGCTTGCTTGTTAGTGATAGGCTTAATATGCCGCCTTTGCTTTTGGTACGTAAATATTTTTATTCATGCCCATCCACAATATGCATTCAGCCTAGACTTGGTGGGGTCGTAGTCTAGACAGGTATGACGACGGGCTCCAGAAAGCAAACACACAACGGGTTTGCTGACTCCGCGAGGAGAATGACGAATTTCCGGAGCGGTCATGAAGAAACCCGTAAACGGCCGACTTTGCGCGGCTGTTGGGTAAAGGTCGTCGGTTCAAATCCGGCCGGCCCCACCACCACTTTGGTGGGATGTTTATGGCTAATTTGGGTGTAATTTGTGATTCTTTAGGGAAACATGTTGGAAAACCCCTTAATTATAATCCGCCAAGGTGGCTTTAGGCAAGAACTCAACCAAAGGAGATGCAATAAATGGAACAGCCCCCCACGGAAAATCACCTTTCTAACCAAGACGGGAACGAAAACCAACAATCCCCCCAGACACCGAAAACCCCTGACGCTGGAACCGCACCTGTAGACTTCTTCCCTGAGACTGCTCAGACGCCCCCTGCTCCACCTGAATCTCCAGATCCCCAAAACAATTTCACTATCCCCGCCCCAAACTACCCATCAGACGGCCAACCAAGGCCCCCTCGAAAGCACATAGCCTCCACAGTATTGCTAATCGCCCTCATTGCTGTAAGTGTTGTAAGCGCAGCCAGCCTCTACAGCGTTTACACATTAAACACGCAAGTTGACATGCTGCAACAACAAATCCAGACCTTAGCCTCACAACTCAACCGCGCAAGCACCGACATAACCTCTGCTGCTTACGTTTCCTATGGTTCTCTTTCAGACCTCTATAACGCCGTAAAAGACTCAGTGGTGACAATAGAGTGCACCATCCCACAGACCTATATCAACCCCTTTACTCTGCAGAGACAGAGCATCAATAAAGTCACCCAAGGGTCTGGATTCATCTACCAATACAACGGTCAATCCATAATCATAACAAATAACCATGTCATCGAAAGCGCAAGCGGAATTAAAGTCATCTTCGCCGACGGCAGCAGCTACACTGCTACAGTAATCGCAGAGGACGCCTCAAAGGACCTAGCAATCCTAAAGTGCCAAGACGCCCCCGCAAGCATATACCGCCCCCTCACCTTCGCTGACTCTTCGCGTGTTGAGGTAGGCGACGCAGCCGTAGCCATCGGCAGCCCATACGGGCTCTCGGGAACCATGACAAACGGCATCATAAGCGCACTGGATCGCACCATTACAGTCAGCGAAGGCACCAGCTCCGAGATCTCTGGCGTTATGCAAACCAGCGCGCCCATTAACAGCGGCAACTCAGGCGGCCCACTCCTAACTCTCGACGGAAAAGTAATCGGCATTACAACCGCCATAGTCCGCAACTCAGACGGGCTTGGCTTCGCCGTACCCTCCAATGCCATCTTGGACTTTATCCAAAAAACAATCTGACCCTAAGCGGGTACTTCTTTTTTTATTCTTTTGGTGGCTCGATTGATATTGGAAAGACGCATTTTATGAAATCCACCAATTCTAGACTGCACAGTTTAAGGTTATTTAGTGCTTTTTCGCCTGCTGCGGTCATGACGTAGGTTGTTTTTTTGCCATCAATGCATGGGCTTATGAGACCTCTCCGCTCCACAGCGTAAAGAGTCGCGTAGATCGTTCCGGGGCTTAGGTTTATTCCAAACTTTTGCTTTTGCTTCACTGCGATGTCATAACCGGATAACTCGCCATGCTCTTTTAATTCGCAGAGTATTATGATGTCTAAAAATTCCTTGACTATGCGCGTCTCAACTTCAACTGTCGAAAGAGCTCTTGTTGAGTCTTCGGGATTCATGGTTTCTCAGGTGCCGGTGCTGTCTCAAGTGTAGTCATGTATGCATATATTGTTTTGTTTCCCATCAGCCGAAGACATATGTACACGCTCTTTATTTGCTCATTTGCTTAATGTTAAGGCACACCTATCCAGCGGGGGATAAAAACCCACACTCAAAAAGAGGAATATTCGCAGACGATGGCAACTAAGGTAGGATCTCTACCTTTGGTTTTACTTCGCCTGTTAACCCTAACGCTTTAGCCTCCAAAACCTGCAGCATGCAATCAACATCATACATGCTGTTCAGTTTTTGATAGTCGACCGATTGCAGAAACGCCGCGTCAATGGACACCGCGGAATCCGAGGCAAAAATCCCCACATCCTTGAGCACTATGTCGCCTGGGGCGGGTACACAGTCACAGGTTGCAGCGATATCTTTAGCGAAGCTCACATAGGATACCTTCTTGGGCTTAAAGGTCGAAAGCACCCCGTAAGCCGCGGAAGCCAATCCGAGACAGAGATTCTGTTTATCTGTAAATCGGATAGCTTCCATCGGGCAGCTGGCAATGCATACGGGGCAACGCATACACTTAGCCGACCTATTATGCGCTTTGCCTTCAATAATCTCGGGTATGTCAAAGGCGCAAACTTCCTTGCATTTGCCGCATCCAGTACATTTCGAAGTATCCACCTCTAAACCCACCACTCGATGCTGCCGCAATTTACCCGCCTGCGAGGTGCAACCCATGCCCAAGTTTTTGATAGCGCCGCCAAAGCCGCTTAGTTCGTGGCCCTTGCAGTGGGAGATCACTATCATGGCGTCTGCTTGCGCTATAACTCCTGCGACTTCGATTTCGGGTAGGATGCCTTTGGTTTTTACCGTTTGGAAGTTTTCGCTTTTCAATCCGTCGGCGACGATGAAGGGCGCCATGTTGAATCCGTTGATAAGGGCTGTTTGCATGTGGTCATAGGCGTTGTGGCGCTGGGCAAGGTAGTAGGTGTTTGAGTCGGTGAGGAAGGGTTTAGCGCCGAGTTCTTTGACTCTGCGGACAATGTCATGCACGAAACAGGGTTGAACATAATAGGGGTTGCCGAGTTCGCCGACGTGGATTTTGATAGCTACCAAGTCACCTTTCTCTATGCCACGGAATGTTCCAGCCTCGTCATAGAGTCGGTTTGCTTCCTCTACTAAGTTGCGATTCGTATCCCAGGGTAACATGTGAACAGCCATATTTTTCTCCTCTTTTTCATAGATGCCCCTAGTTGGTATAAATGTGTAGGTCGGAACGTTTTTAGTGCCGATTAGGCTACTGCAATATATTTCTGACTTTGGGTCTGCAGTAATGGGTAAACTGGAGTGCCGCGGCTTAACTAAGATATATGAGGGCAAAAGCGTTGCCCTCGAAGACATAACGCTCTCAGTGGACACCAAAGGCATCTTCGGCTTGATCGGTCGAAACGGCGCAGGCAAAACCACACTCATACGCATCCTGGCAACTGAGCTCGAACCCACCCATGGCTCAGCGTCGATAAATAACCTGGATATACTAAAGGACACCGACCAGTTGCGTGAAAAAATTGCTATTGTACCTCAGGAAGCTCGAACCATCCGCTGGATGACGCCCAAACAAACCGTGTTCTCATATCTCCTTTGGCGAGGCTACTCCGTCAAAGATGCTAGAAGAATGGCTTCTGAATCCCTCGCGCGGTTGGGGCTTACACCCTACCAAGATATGCTCAACACACGCTTATCGGGAGGTATGAAACGTAAGGTTCTCATAGCAACCGTCACCGCCTCCGAAGCAGAAATCATCTTTCTAGATGAGCCTACCACTGGTTTGGATCCGATTTCTCGCCGTGAACTCTGGGATATCCTGCATGAGTTAGGCAAATCACGCTTTATCTTTTTAACAACCCATTACCTGGAGGAAGCCGAGCAGCTAGCAGACCAAATCGGCATATTAAAAGAAGGTAAACTCGTAGCCTTAGGCTCCCTCCAAGAACTCCGCCAAAGCTCCCCCTATCAATACAGCATAAAACTGCCCCCAAAAACTGCTTTACCCCCCATAGACGACTGCGCAGTAACCTCAACCGTGAGCGGTATGCAGGTGATGACTAATGAAGCTCAAGCCTTCCGCTTAGCCAAACAGTTCTCGGAGCAGGGCACCAGATTCTCGATTACGCCGATTACTCTTGATGACATCTTTTTCCGTTTGGTTGGGCAGAAAGCGGAGGACACGCAATGAAGCGCAACAGGCTAAGCCAGCTCCTGGCGGGTGTGCTGGTAAACGCCATTTATGAGATGAAAAATTACCCTGTAGTTACGGTTAGCACGGTTATTTCTCCGCTTTCGCTGCTGGCGGTTGTTACGTTTGTTAGCAGTGGCGACTTGATTGGGACAGCTATCCAGGGTGGCTTAATTATGATTTTCTTTTCAAGCGGCATAGCGCTACAGTCTGACCTTGCACATCTAAAGAATGACTTTAAGCTTCAGGACATGATTGTGAGTTCCCCGACGAGCGCCCGAATGTACATGGTCGGCATGGCCTTGGCCGAAATCGTCTACTCCATCCCCGGAATCGTCATTCTAGTTGCCCTTGCAGCCATCTTTATTCAACCCTCCATCATCCAAATCGCCGTCTTAACCTCTGTGTTGCTGCTAATGTTTGCGGTGTCGGTAGCAATCGGCTTTATGCTATCCACCCTCTCAAGCGACGTTGTGCAGAGCTATGCCTTCTCACGGTTGCTATCCCTGCTATTTGCAACATTACCCCCCGTTTATTACCCAATAAACCTAGTACCCTATCCGCTAAATTACCTGGCCTATCTTTCGCCTACCACTTACGCGGCAGAAATCATGCATGCCACAACCGGCTACATCGAATTATCGCCGGAGCGTTTAGCGCTGAATTGGGCGGTACTTCTTGGAGTCTGCGCCATAATCCTATTGGTGGCAGCTAAGAAAACCCGCTGGCGTGAACCTTAAACAGCGCTAATACTTTTTTCCGCAAGCCAGCTTTTTGAGTGCCTCAGCGGCTTCGGCTTCGCTGTCAGATAGGATACCCATCCACATCTCAAATTCCTCTTTGGAAATCTCTTTTTCCACGTTTCCCTTCTGATCGGCCGAGAAGTAACGTGACGGGGCGGCGGTGAAGTGTTTGGCATAAAAGATTCGATCTGCGATATTTATTTGGGCAGAGCAACCCGCTTTTTCGCCTAATTCATAGCTAATCTGGTGGGTCATGCGCGTTCTTGAATGCGTTTGACTTTGTTACTATTTAATTTTCCCCTGCTCACTTGCCCTGTAGAGCGCAAAAGCGCCCAAAGCGTTAACTTATTACGGTGCCAACGTTTTCGCCGCGCAAGGCAGAGAGCATGTTTTCGGGTTTATAGCCGCTCACAACTATAGTTTTTATGTGGCTTCGTCGGAGCACTTTTACGGCTTCAGGATCGATAATTTGGTGTATGCCCGCTTTGTGCTCATTTTGATCAAAAACTTGCGTTAATTCGTCAAAGTTTAGCTGGTCAAGTTTTACGGCGTCGGCGTGTTTGCGGGGGTCTTTGTTGTATATGCCGTTTTGATCGCTGCCTTTGAGCAGCAAGTCTGCCTGGATGCGTTCTGCTACTAGGGTGGCGACAGTGTCGGTGGTGATTCCTGGCCGTAAGCCGCCCATAACCATGATCTTACCTGAGGCAATGTACTGTTCGGCTTCTTCAAGCGAAACCGCAACCTTGCCGACTCCCAAGTCACCTAGTCGCTTAAGGAAAAGCTGCGCAAAAAGCCGCGAACAGGAAATAGCAACCTCGTCCTGCGCATCCACATCCAACCCCAACTCCTTAGCCAACCCAATAAACTGCCTCGCCAAAGCGCCGCCGCCTAGGATTACTGCGACTTCGTGACCTTCTGCTTTGATTTGTCTGACGATGTCTGTGTATTGACCCATTAGTTTGGTGTTTATGGGGTTTGCGATGACGCTTCCGCCTATTCGGATTACGATGCGCATGATTGCTGCCTCTTTGGGTTGTAATGGTGTTTGGGGTTAAAAACGTTTAAGCGTAAGCAGACGGCTGTTTAAGCGGTCAAGGATGGCTTTCAAGGAAACTTTTACTGTTGAGCCGTTGGCTCCGTTTAGTTTAGAGTTATCTGCGCAGATATTCTGTGGACTTAGCCGGCAAGTAAGATGCTATGGCGAGGGCGTATTCAGCCAGGTACTAGCGTTGGACGGAAAACTGGTCTTAGCCAGAATCAGAGAGCTTGGGAGTGTTCCTCAGCCAAAACTGCAAATCGAATTAACCCACAACCAACCCATCACCCCCGAAACCAAAAAAGCCGCCCAACAAGCCATCACCTACATATTCAACCTAAACCTAGACCTAAACGAGTTCTATAACCACGCAAAAACCGACCGCATAACGCACAAAATCACAAGCAGCCTATGTGGATTCAAGTACCCCACCACCCCAACCGTTTTCGAGTCGCTGGTTGATTCGATTGTGGAGCAGCAGATATCGATAAAAATCGCCCGAACCATCGAGGAACGCCTCGCACAGAAATTCGGCGGCAAACTCGAAGTCGACGGCCAATGCTACTACGCATTCCCCACCGCCAAAGACATCGATGCTGCAAGCATAAGCGACATCCAAGGTTGTGGACTTAGCCGGCGTAAAGCCGAATACATCTACGGCGCGGCGCATCGCATAGTGAGCGGCGAATTGGACCTTGAAAGCCTAAAAAATAACCCAGACTCCAACGCCGTCATTGCGGAGTTGGATCAAGTGAAGGGGATCGGTGTTTGGACCGCTGAACTCACGATGTTTCGGGGTATGCAGCGGCTAGATGTTTTGCCTGCTGACGATTTTGGTATCCGACGCGTAATGTCGAACTATTATTGCGGTGGTAAACCGATTAAGGCGTTGGAGGCTCGCGAAATCGGCAAGCGCTGGGGCAAATGGCAGGGGTTAGCAGCGTTTTATTTGCTCTCGGCCGAAGCTAACGGTGTTTCTGTTTAGCTGGTTAAGCGCTTCTTCACCAAATTAATACTTAAAACAAAAAATAACACCGTAGCGGCAACCAACCAGATGATGCTGATTGCCAAGAGCGCCTCGACGCTGAGTCCCAGAATTGGCTCGATTACGCCGCCGACTGCTCCACGGGTAACATTAACCAAATGCGCCAGAGGCAATACGGCTAATGCTAAGCCCTGTGCCGCTTCAGGCAGCAAAGTAAGTGGGAAAAAGGTGCCTGATAAGAACAGCATAGGCGTGACAAACAGAAACACCGGGTAATTAAAAAAGTCGATATTTGGCGCTGCCGCCGTAAAGCACATGGCTATCGCCGAAAACAGCAATCCCCCGAAAAATGCGATGAGTGGCACCAGCAGAAACAGCGGCGAAGAAATCAATGGAATAGGCGCAAAAAGGCTTGCAGCAGCTATCACGATCAACACGATCGTTGAGTTTATGGTGGCGCGGGTGGCGCCCCAGAGCAGTTCCCCCGCGACAACTTCTTCCACGCTTACGGGGGTGGCTACGATGGCGTCGAAGGTTTTCTGGAAGTACATACGCACAAACGAGGCGTAGGTGCATTCGAAAAAGGAGCCGTTCATGATTGCGACCGCGATAAGTGCGGGTGCGATAAAGTTGACGTAGGGTTGGCCTGCTACGCTTGGGATTAAGCCGCCTAGCCCAAACCCGAATGCGCCCAAGTAGAGAATTGGCTCAATCAGTGAGGGAAAAAAGTTAACTTTGACGGTTTTTAGGAAAACGTCTAGGTTGCGGCGCCAAACCTTCCATACTCGGTAGGTTAATTGGGGGAATGTGAAGGGTGCGGGTGACTTTCGAAGGTTCACTTGAGTCATTCCCCACGCAGCCCCCGCCCAGTTAGTTTTAGAAATACGTCCTCGATATTGGCGTTTCTAATCATCACGTTTTGCAGTTTATGTTTAAGCAGGAAATCTTCAAAAACGCCATGTGCTTGATCTGTGAAAACCTGCATCCGCTCCCCTATGCGTTCTATGCGTGAATCAGGAAAAGCCTCCTTAAGCATTGGAACAAGCTTCTCGTCATAATCAAGCTCTAGCACCTCATTGCCAACATGTTTCTTTATAAGCTCCATCGGCGTGCCTTGCTCGATTATTTTTCCTTGGTCAACGATGAGGATGCGGTCGCATAGAATCTGGGCTTCATCCATGTAATGCGTTGTTAAGATTATTGTCACACCCTGCTTGCGGAGGTGACGCACCTCATCCCACACTAGATGCCTAGCCTGCGGGTCTAGCCCGGTTGTGGGTTCATCGAGTAGTAGCGCCTGTGGCTGATTAATCAGTGCCCTTGCAAAGATAAGTCGCCGCTTCATGCCAGTGGAGAGCGCCATGATGGGTACGTTGCTTTTTTCTTCTAGCTGGAAAAACTTTAGTTGCTCCTGGGCGCGTTTGAGGGCTTCCTGTTTTGGGATATCAAAGTATCGCGCATAAGTTGTTAGGTTATTTAGAACGGTAAAGTCTGGGTCAAGGTTGTCTTCTTGGGGGGCGACTCCAATTTTGGCTTTTATTTCGCGGCATTTGGAGTAGACATCTAAACCCGCTACGGATAGTTTTCCAGCGGTGGGTTTCAAAAAGCAGTAGATCATGCGGACGATGGTTGTTTTGCCTGCGCCGTTGGGGCCTAAGAAGCCGACACATTCACCCTTGTAGACTCTAAAGTCGATGTGGTCTACGGCTAAGAAGTCTTGGTATTTTTTAGTTAATTCTGATGCTTCGATAAGTACCTCAGAAGAAACCATAATTCTCAATGCTAGATTTCTGTGGGGGCACTTAAAATTACCTATTATTGCTTGCCTGCTAAGTATTGGCAGTAGCCATAACTAATAGAGCGCTCTTTGGCTGTTTCGCATGGGAAAATGCTGCATTCAAAGCATAGCCTGATGCCTTTGGTGTATGCGCAGAGCAGATTTTGCAGAATTTGTTCTCGCGGGGTATACAGCCGTTTGGTCCCTCTATGCAAGTGTTCTTCTGCATTTTTGGGCATTTTTCGCATGCTATTCAACAGACGCCGATTTTCAAGGCTACAACCTACCGCTAATATGCCTGTGCTGATAAACGGGTTTTGCATACACTTGAATGAAATTCCAATGCATATAGCCTGGTTGGCTGTGGCGAATTGGCAGCTAAGAAAAGGTAATAAGCAAATTCGCGTCTACCATTGTAGGCGAATAATTGTGTCAGCAAAAACCCCCATACCACCCAACCAATCCTATCGACTTCTCCACCCAATGCACACCGTGCTCATATCATGCCTTGGAAACGCGGCGAAACCAAACATAACAACCCTTGCATGGGCCATGCCTACCTCAAACAGTCCCCCACTGCTAGCAATCAGCATCGCACCCGGCCGCTACAGCCACACCTTAATCGAGGAATCAGGCGAATTCATAGTAAACATACCCACCCTTGAAACCCTCCAAGCCGTATACACCTGCGGCAACCTCACAGGCCGAAGCTTTGACAAATTTAAGAAATGCAGCTTAACACCGATGCCCGGCAAAAAAGTCAAAGCCCCCGCAATACGAGAATGCATTGCGCACCTCGAATGCGAAGTTGACGGCCAAATGGTCACAGGCGACCACACTATTTTTGTCGGGAAAATAGTTGACGCCTACGCCGATCCGACTGCGTGGACGAATGCAGGCTGGGACCTCAAGCGAGCACGACACCTCTACCACTTGGGCGGAAACAACTTTGCGACTCTAGACCCCAAGAACTATAAAGCCTAATTTTTCCACTATTCGGGTTAGCGGTTCCTTGTCAGTCCTTCTATTTTATTATTTAAGTCCACGGCGAGTTTACCATCTAACTGTACCTATCTGCCCTTTATCTATCTCTTGGGTACGGTTGCACTATTAAGCCTTGCCAAACTCTACCGAACACGAAAAACCGCTAAAGCAGGTTAGTGCTTTTATGTGTTTGTTGTTGTACAACGGTAGTCACATTTTTTAATTAACTAAAACCGAGCAATACTACTTCACCAGTTATAAAGAAAGGTGTTTTGATGGAAGCGATGTTAAAACAAATTTCTCAACGTGAAACCAGACGTGAATTCATTGAACGCCGCAACACCCCCACGTATATGCCCCGAGTACATGAAGTACGTGCGCCCTGTCAGTGGCTTGAGCATTGCTCCGATGGGAAATGTCCTGCGTTTGTGAGGCTCAATGGAAACTTTTACTGCGCCAAAATTAGGCCCCCAACCTAACCTTAAACCCCTTTTCCTTCATTATAGAAAGATTTAGCGCACTAAAATAACCGTGCAAGCTAGTGAACGGGTAACTTTCTCGCTGATACTGCCCAGCAGCATACCCTTAACTTTTCCTAAGCCACGATGGCCCAGAATCACCACGTCAAAGTTGCCTTCGTTTGCAACATTGACTATCTCGTTTGAGGCGTCGCCTTCCCGTAGGCTAGTTGAAACTGAGACGGCTGGGTGAGTGGTTTTGGCTCGCTCTAGGGCTTTGTTTAGGATTTCTTCGTGGAATTTCCGTAGATCTCTTGCTATTGAGACCATTCCGTCGCCGGCGTAGGCGGCTGCGGCGGAGGACTCGGTGACGTTGATAATTGTGAGGTTCGCCCCATATTTTTCGGCGAATTCTAATGCGAAATCTAGTCCCCTGTTAGAGTTTTCTGAGCCATCCACTGCAACCAAGACGTTACTTACCAAATAATACACCATACACCAATGCAGTCTTTGCCCTCATTAAGCTTTTCTGCACACGGAGCAGGAGTCTCTTGTTAGTTGCTTTAACGTTTAAGGTTATAAGGCTAAAGTGACATGTAATCTATCTAACGGACCTGATTCGGTGTCAGCGATAAATAAGCACTATAAACTGGCTGTCCTGCTTATTGCAGTTGGTTTGCTTGCAGCGTTCTTTGCGCCCTTCCTTACGTCGGCGGCAGCAGCCTCCGAGGCGTCATGGACGACCCTGGCATCCATGCCCACCGCAAGAGGCGACTTTGGCATCGCAGTCCATGAAGGCAAAATCTATGTTATAGGTGGCGTAAACCAGAACGGCGAATACCTCGGTACCGTTGAAGTATACAACCCCGCCACTAATGACTGGACCAGCAAGCCGTCTATGCCCACTCAAAGAAGCGAATTCGCAACCGCTGTGTACAACGGTAAAATCTATGTGTTTGGCGGCAACACATCCTCTGGCATAATCGGCACCACAGAGGTTTTTGATCCGCAAACTAACGCTTGGTCAACTGCTGCCTCGATGCCTACCCCTCGAGCGGGTCTTGAGGCCATAGTAGTAAACGACCAAATATTTCTTATTGGAGGAAAAAAATACTCAAGCATTAGTCCCTTTTACGTTGAAACAGCTGTCAACGAATGCTTTGACCCCGCAACGGGAGCCTGGTCAACCAAGACCTCTTTGCCCACTGCAGTCTTTAACCATGCTGTGGTAGTGGTAAATAACAAAGTCTACGTTTTAGGCGGCGCAAGACTCTCCGAGGCGCCAAACACGTTGAACATCATGGATAGCACTCAAGTGTATGATGTAGAAACCGATCGGTGGAGCCTATTGCAGGCGCTTCCACAGGCAACCGTATCTGGCGCGGCTGGGGTGACGGCAGGTGTTTTTTCGCCTCAAACCATTTATTACGTCGGCGGTCTTGGCCTCGACGAATACACTGGTAAAACCTATGCGTTTATGTTTTCAAATAACAGTTGGGTCCGCGTTGAGGATATGCCTACTGCGCGTGCCCGGCTGGGGGTAGCGGTGGTCGATGATATGCTCTATGTAATCGGTGGCTATGATGGCTCTAGCTGGCTCAATACCGTTGAGCGCTACAAGCCAATAGGTTATGGCACGGTTGCGCCGATAATTTTGATAACTTCACCCCAGAACATGACCTACCAGCAGGTTTTGTTAACCTACACCATCAACAAGCCGGTCAACTGGGTCGGCTACTCCATAGACGCTCAGCCTAACGTCACCATAAGTGAGTCAACGCGATTAACTGGTCTTTCACAGGGTAGCCACAGAATCACACTCTACGCAAACGACAGTGCAGGCAACATGGGCATCTCAAACACTGTATACTTCTCTATCGACTCTCTAGCACCCCTGCTAACTATAATTAACCCCGCAAACAGGTCCTATGACGCTACCGACATCCAGCTGCAATTTGTTGTGGACGAAGCAAATGCATCCTTGTCTTACAGTCTGGATGGGCAGCCGGCGGTCTCGATAATTGGGAACATGACGCTGGTGGCGCTATCAAATGGTGGACACTATATAACCGTTTATGCGGTTGATGCTATGGGTAACGTGGCAGAGGAGACAGTTTATTTTGAGGTTGCGCCTTTTCCGTGGCTGCTGGTTGTTGGGGCTTCGACTGTAGCTGTTATTGTGGGCGCGGTGGGTTACATCACGTTTAGGCTAAAACGAAAGTAGCAGAAACACCAGTTTCTGTTTGGTGCTTGGTTATTCCTTAAATATCCTTGTCCATTCTACTGTTGAGTTATGTCATATCGAGCCCGAAAGCGTCTAGATCATCGCGAGAGAGCAGTGGAACGAAGAGACCGAATGCTAAGAAAAGACAAGTCCCAAGATCGGGCCACTGTCGAAGAAGTTTTTGACAACACAACCCGCATGGTTATTTTTGACTTGATGAACAGCGGAATAATCCATGAATTAAACGGTGTTGTGAGTTCCGGCAAGGAAGCGCGGGTTTACTGGGGCAAAGATAGGGAAGGCAAGGATTTGGCTGTAAAAATTTATTTGACTTCCTCGGCGGAGTTCAAGGCGGGTATGCATAAATACATCGAAGGTGACCCCCGCTTTAAGGATGTGAAGCGTGATACGCGGAGTTTGATTGCGGTTTGGGCTCAGAAAGAGTTCCGTAACCTGTGTGAAGCTGACGCCGCCAAAGTTAGAGTGCCAAAGCCCATAGCGGTAAAAAGCAACGTTGTGGTGATGGAGTTCCTTGGGTCGGAGGGTGTCAGTGCGCCCTCATTTAAGGAGCAGCCTCCCGAGAATCCCGAGCGGGTCTACAAGACGATCGTAACTTACCTTAAGCGTCTCTACCAGAAGGCTAAGCTGGTGCATGGCGACTTGAGCGAGTATAACATGATGATTTGGAAGGGTAAACCCGTGATTTTTGATGTTTCCCAATCCGTTAATGTGCAGCATCCGTTGGCAGATTTTATGTTGAAGCGTGATTTGGCAAATGTGAATAGGTTCTTTAGGCGCCAAAACGTAGATGTTATTCCTGAAGAAGAATTATACAAAAAAGTTGTTGGTAAATAACCCTCTGTCTAAAAAGCTAATCCACCAAACCAAGGCTTGTAGTTAGTACCAACGGTGAATAAAAAAAATATTTTTTTTATTTTCGAAGAGGTAATCTACCAAACGAGGATTGAAACACCATTCAGCTACACAAGCACTGACGGGATATGTTTACTCATGCTCGCCCATGTTCATGTCTAGAGGTATATTGTTTTGTTCAAATACTGTTCTCCTGTGAGTGTGGGTTTAAATAACTATTTTTCTACATTGTGAAGGTGTGTGTTGGTAAATAATGCCCGGTCCAGATATGTTTGTAAAGATCCCCAAAGAACGGGTCGGCGTACTCGTCGGCCCCGAGGGTAAAACAAAACAGTATATCGAAGAAAAGCTACAGGTAAAGCTAGACATTGACAAAGAAGGCAGCGTAAAGATTGTCCTCGAAGAAAGCTGCAATGACCCCTCGTTACTGCTTAGGGCTAAGGATTTGGTGACCGCCATCGGCAGAGGTTTTCCGCCTGAAACGGCTTTCCGCTTAATCCGAAACGAAGACGACATCTTTGATCTGATTGATTTGCGCGTGATTTTTGGTCGCTCGGAATCTGACATTAAGCGTATTAAGGGCCGAATTATTGGCACTGAGGGTAAAACCCGAAAGCTCATTGAAGAATTAACCGAAGCTGATGTAGTGGTCTATGGTCATACTGTGGGGATTATCGGCAGCTACACCGAGGCCGACGCCGCAAGGAACGCTGTACAGATGATTATTGACGGTTGCGAGCATCATACGGTGTATACTTATTTGCAGAAGAAGCGCACCGAGTTAAAGAAGGAGAAGCTTAAACTCTGGGAGACACCTCCCGAAGAACGCTAACCCTTCGGCTTTAAATAAAGGCGAAATGATCGCCTCTATAACCTTATTGGGTTTTTATTCTTTTTTCAAGCAACTCGGTTAGCTTCTTGATGTGGTCTTGCTTGTCTTTTTCTAAGAAATCCCAGAACTCCATGACTTCCCGATCGCCCTGTGCATCCTTCTTGTAACTGTTTTTTATACGCCAAAGACTCTGATTCTCCTCGGTTAATTGCGCCATCAAATCATAGGTGTTGTTACTTAACATACCCTCCTGAGCTGGTTCTTTGTTCTCCAAAAAAATTCACCTCCAAAACATCGGCTTAGCCTAAATTGGAGAATAGTGTTTACTGATTTTAGGATTGGTGCTTGCAAAGCAACAACCACAACTCGGGTTTTTGTGATCTATTTGCAGCTAAAAAGTGGTAATCAATCTTAACCATGGTTTTCGCACATGGTGCTTAGGGGCGAAAGCTCGGGTACTTTATCGGAATCTGACCAATGGGCCTATCGTGGCTCTTTAAACTGGTGGATTAACCAGCAAGTTACAACCTACCAGCCGATATCAGACCTTCTAAATATTGCTGGCATTGTTACAATGGTAATATTGCTTTCACTATCAAGTGTTATATAGCCTTACGCTACGCAAAAGAATAAGTGGAAAGCGCAAGCTAGATTTTAAGGTGGGCTCTTGGTTAGTATTTCATCTGTATAGCTCAGGTCAAGCCTGAAACTTGTCATCTATACTATGTCGCACTCAAGATCCACATCATCCTTGCGTCTGCGGGGCCAGACTCGTCATCGCCCACCCAGAACAGAAACCTCCACAAGCGCCTTTAAACATTCAGGTAAAACCACTGTTTTTAGGCGCTATTTTTAAAGCCTTCAAAGTAGTAGTTTCCCTAAAAGTTAGCGTGAACCTATGCCGTTCTGCCGAAAATGTGGACGCAGGCTTGTCGAGTACAGTGAAGTATGCACTGACTGTGGAACCTCAACTACTGCACCAATAATAAACACTAAACGTATCGTAAGCGGGCGCCTATACCCTACAGGCGGAAACAAAAAGATAGCAAGAGCTATAATTCCTGAGGTGTCGCCAGTCACCATCAAGGTGATTGTAGATAGCCCAGCCAAGGCATTTGTGCCCGCCAAGGCGCCGGTTACTCAAAAAGCAGCCGCGGCTCCATCTAGTCGAATTGATGTACTAAAAGCTGCGGCAGCCCCCTTTAAAGTGGCAACCCCGCCCAAACCAGCAGAGCAACCCAAGCCTGCTCTCTCCTCAAAGCACATCGTAAAACCCAAAAAGGCAGCCCCCACAAAGCCCGCTGCACGCTTCACACTTGCCAACGCCCGACCCATCGCGGGACTAGAAGCAGCCCAAACCGTCCTCTCCACTGCGCCTAAACCTCTGTATCATCCCAAACCGGTCGTTTCAGCTCCACCTGCCGTTCAGCCCAAACCCATCCATACACCCCCGCCTGCCCCAGTAATCTCCATAGCAAAGCCAGCCCCCGCCCCAAGCACCCAACAAGCCATCTCGCCTCCACCTGTTGCTACCCAAATCAAGCCAGTTATCACTCTGCCTCAACCTGCAGCGCCAGCCAAACCCATAACGCCCGCCCCAGAATATCCTCCGCATGAAATCATCCAAAGCAACGTATCCCTAAAGCAAGACATACTTGCCCACCCCGAGGACTATGAAACACAGAGCTTTGATTTCGACTTGGTGTGTAGGAACCGGCATTTCTGGCCTGAGGGTTCGAGTCTCCCGGTTTCTAATGGGGTTGCGTACTGTTTGAAGTGTGGGGAGCGGTTGCGTAAGCCTAAACCCAAGAAGCGCCGCAGATTCCACAGATACTAACGTGGACACAAACAGGCGCCGTTTTAACTCTGGAGGCAGTTGTACAGGGCAAGATTAACCTCGCCCACAATCACATAGCCGTCAGTTCCAAGACCTAGCAACCGCCCAGGCAGGCACCAGCCATCCCCTGCGGTTGGTTCTATATATAAGGGCGGGGGTCTAGTGTGAGAGCAACAGACACCCCACGACCGTATTCAACCTACCCAAACCTCTATGTGGCGTTTGCGAGTTGAGCCAGTTTTTCAACGTATATACCGCCATGTTAGCAACAGATAAAAGCGCCTTGCGCTGTATCGCCTATCGAGAGGATTCTAACTATGTCTGAACGTTTTGCAAAAAAATGGGAAGCTAAACCCCAAGGAGACTCGCTTGCAACATCCCTCAAAAACACCCTCAAGGCTCCACCCCCACTAAAACCCGCCCTAGATGCCGCAACCAGAAAACTTGAACTCCAAATCAACAAGCTCGACCAAGCCAACGAGCGATTCACACAAAAAGACAAAGCCCTATTCGCCAAGCTAGTCGACGCATACACAAAACATGACCAAGCCCACGCCAACATCTACGCCACCGAACTAGCCGAAATCAGAAAAATGAGCAGACTCATCATGAACGCACGCCTAGCACTTGACCAAGTGGCCCTACGCATAAGAACAGTAACCGAACTAGGCGACGTCGTCGCAACCCTCGGCCCCTGCATCGGCGTTCTACGAAGCGTCAGCAGCGGCTTAGGCGGAGTACTCCCCGAAGCAGAAGGCGAATTAGGCGACATCGGCAACATGCTCAGCGGCTTAATGTTTGAGGCAGGCAGCACAAGCGGCATGTCACTAAACTTTGACAACGTCAACGAAGACGCAGCCAAAATCTTATCCGAAGCAGCCGTGGTTGCAGAGCAGAAAATCAGCGCCAACTTCCCCGACCTTCCCCCAGGAATGCCTGGTAGTCAAGAAAGAGCCAAAAGCCAGATTGAGTAAACCTCAATCCCCAAATTTTTTAGACTTCCAATTATTAGCATAGGTGTTTTTGGGGTAAACGTTAATATCACAAACACAAACTAACAGTAGTTATGACCTCTATGGATCCACCCCGGCTTTGCCCCGAATGCTACGTTGAAATGAAACCGCAGCATGACAAGGCTGGCCGCTTAGTCTATCATCAATGCCCAAAATGTGGCATGTGCATACTCTTCACCCACGCAGGTCATTAACCCCAACTTCAAAACTCTGCCACCTCTTTTGCTTCTATCAAGCGCTTCGGCGCCTGTTCTAATGACTGGACTTATATGTTCCAGCATTGTTACTTCTTCCGAGGGCAGCTACAGATTGAACCTAGACAACGAGACAGAGCTAGAATACGCCTTGCGCGGCAAAGCCTGGAAGGTTTACTGGTTACTCCTCAAGAATGGGCAGCCGGTGGGTGTGCGGGAAGTTCAACGTGCCCTGCATTTTAGTAGCCCAAGCATCGCCTTTCACCACCTCGAGCAGCTACGTGAGTTGGGTTTGGTTGAGAAGCAAGAAGTCGGCGGACACTACCAGCTGGTCGGACAAGTAAAAATCGGCGTGCTTAAGCACTACGTTAAGCTGGGCAAGCTGCTGTTTCCAAGATATTTCTTCTATGCACTCTTCTCCACCCTGTTTTACGGGTTGTATTTGGCGTTGATGGTGCATAGCTTCACTCGGGACAACGTCTTCATAATACTCTTCGGCGCCATTGTCTGCGCAGTTTTTTGGTATGAGGCTTATCGTTTTTGGGGTATGAGGCCATTCTAAAAAGTAGAACACCTCGTTCGAGGGCTTAGCATAAAATAAACACATACCGTAACAATGGTAGGAGAATAGGTGTAATGGTACAAAGAGAGGTCAAGAAGAAAACAAGCATCTACGGAGCAACCGCAGTGCTCCTAGCAATCATCCTAGTCGGCACAGTATACATCGTAGGAACCGTTCCAATCGTTTTCCCTTCACAGTCACCCTCCGTGGCAGGCATGAAAACTTTTGCAAACAACCAAGAACTAGTAAACTACCTCAACACTAACAACAATGGCTACGCCTCAAACTACTATGGCGGACCCTTGGATAGCAAATTCTTCGGTACAAGAACCCCAACCCCCGCTCCTCAAGCGATGGGCGATGCTGTACGTGGCACCGCAAACAGCCTACCCCCGCCCCAGGAATACTGGGCGCGGCCAGAAGGAGCGTATTCTACTACTAACATCCAAGTTCAAGGCGTCGACGAAGCAGACACCATAAAAACAGACGGCCAATACATCTATACCATCTCTAACAAGCAGTCCACCTACTGGTTAACCGACACCAACGGGGGCAGCACAGCATCGGATAACGCTGTCTATATAGTGGACGCAAACCCAACGAATGCCAACGTGGTTTCAAAAATCACAATGGATGGTAACATTGTGCCCGCAGGATTATTCCTAAGCTCTGATAGCAACCGCCTGATGGTTATTGCAAGCAAATACCAATACCACCCCTACAGCGACCATGGCGGACCCGATCTTATGATCATGCCCAGCTACCAAGCTGACGTCTACACCTTCCTCTACGTCTATGACATCTCCAACAAGGCCTCGCCAGGGTTGGCTCGAAACTTGACTTTGAGCGGAAGCTACTTCAACTCGCGCATGATCGGCGATAACGTCTATGCTGTCGTTAGCCAAACCGCCTGGGTCAACGGCGGCAGGGTCTCACTTCCAGTCGCCTACGAAGACGATGAGGCTTATAGCGTGTCGCCTTCATCAGTTTACTATGCTGACATGAATGACACCAGCTACAGCTTCACAAGCTTCTACGGCCTAAACATCCAAAACGACACCCAAGCCGCAACCAACATGACAGTGCTCATGGGCGGCGCAAGCGCAATGTACGTCTCTCCCAGTAACATCTATGTTACTTATGCGGGTTGGGACCAGAATAGCGGCCAGTACACCGCCATCTATCGCGTGGCAATCAACGGCTTAGAGTTGAGTTTGGCTGCTCAGGGTAGCGTTCCAGGCTACACCCTCAACCAGTACGCCATGGACGAGTATAACGGGTACTTCCGGGTAGCGACCAACTGGTTTGGCGAAAACCAGATCAGCAACGTCTACGTCCTCAACCCCGACTTGTCGGTGGCTGGGAAACTGGAGGGGTTGGCGCCAAACGAGAACCTGCATGCCACCCGCTTCATGGGCAACCGCTGCTATCTAGTCACCTTCAAGACTACTGATCCGCTTTTCGTCATCGACCTAAGCGACCCCACAAACCCGCGCCTGCTTGGGGAACTCAAGATCCCCGGCTACTCCGACTACCTCCACCCCTATGATGATACACACCTAATCGGGCTGGGCAAAGACGCCGTCGAAGAAGGCGAGACAGCGTACTTTTTGGGTTTGAAGCTATCACTCTTTGATGTAGGTGACGTGGTGCACCCGCTAGAGGTTGCGTCGGTTACAATTGGCGATCGAGGTTCTGATTCGGAGGCGCTGTATAATCCCAAGGCGTTCCTCTTTGACAGAGCCAAGAATCTGCTGGTGGTTCCCATAAGCTACGCTGTAGTCAGCGAGAACATGCAAGACCAGCCTAGAAGCTTTGTGTATGGCCAGACTGTTTGGCAGGGCGCCTACGTCTACACCGTAACTGAAGCAGACTTTACCCTCAAAGGCACCGTAACACACCTAGACCCGGCACTGTTGGATGCTGATGGCTACCTCAAAGACCCCACCCTCTACTACACCACCCAAAACCAATGGATCAGCCGCGCGCTCTACATCGGTGATGTCCTCTACACCGTATCGAACTCCCAAATAAGCCTCAACAGCCTAAGCGACCTCTCTGCAATCGGCGCCGTAAACCTAGCTTAACCCTCTCTTTCTTTTCTTTGGCTTCTTCTGTTGCTCTCGCAGAGACCCCCTTCCTTATAGACTCAGCGGCTGTAGGTGGCGCTCGTGTATGGCTGGGTGCTTGTTGGTTTTTTGTTGATGGGGCTGTGTGGTTGCCGGGATGGTTGGTTGGTGGACTGCGCAGTTGTTTTGGGTTGGAATGCGGTTATTGTCGGTTTGTCTGCGGCTCCTGTGGTTTTCCTGTTTTTGGGCTGCGTGATGCGGCTAGCTTTATTGCCCACGCCGCAGAATCACGGTATGGGCTGGTGAGTTGGTGCGTGGCTGTCGCCCCTCTGGGGTGAGGAAACTCCGCCCACACGCAGAATTGCAGTCCCCCTGGGACAGACCGAGAGGTCTGGCAACGGAGCAGAAACGAAACGTCCACCCAGAAATGGCCATGACGCATTAGTGATGCAGAGTCCGCTGGAATGGAAACGGTGAAACGGCCGTCCTGCAAGTGGAAAGGGCAAACAGACGCCGATGAAGAATCTGCCGGAAGGCGCGGGTAGCCCGATTAGCCGAATGCCACAAACAACAAAAGGCGGGTTACTGCCAACACACCAGCCCAATTCCCAATTAACTACTACAATGAACTGACGGTACTAAAAAGACGGAGCTTTGGCCGATAGATAGGGCAATAACTCATTTGAGGGTTTTAGGCATACTCATCCTAGATTTCTAATAATGACCTCATAATAACTTGGGGCGCTATAGTTTGTGTAATGATTTGTATAAGCAAACGGGTGTTGCTTAACCTTTAGGGTCGCTAAAACATTCGCTGAGTTGGTTGAAACTCCACCAACATCGCTTTAAATCCAAAGTCTAAGGATGGAATTTACTTATGGAGAACAATATAATAATTAGGTTAAAGTCAGCGACAAGAAAATTATTTATTCCAATGGTTTTTTTGCTATTTGGAGCCTTATTGCTAACCGCTATATCACCAGCTACACAAGCAGACGACCGTTATAATCACTCCACCTATATCCATGTTGCTGCTGCACCCAATCCTCAACTCGTGGGCAATAGTGTTTACATAACTTACATCATTGCAAACGTCCCGCCTTCTGTTTATCCAACCTCTACACCCCGTTTCTTCTGGTGGAGTGGTGTTACGTTAACCATAACACATCCTGACGGAAATGTAGAGAACATAACAGACCTTCAGACATCTTATGCAGGAGCAGGCACCTACAAATTTACACCCTCAAAGGTAGGCAACTACACCGTATCAGCAAGTTATGCGGGAGAAACTATACCTTCAGGACCCAGTGCCGGAGTAGTGTATAAACCCTCAACTAGCACACCTATAACCTTTGAAGTAACAGATGACTCCTCAAAAATAGTTCCTAGAATATGGTACCCACTACCAGAGGAATATTGGACATTCCCAATTGAAGGCCAAAATGAGCAATGGCACCGCTTCTCGGGTGGATGGCTCGCAGGAAGATTCGCTGAACCAGGCGTTCAAAACGCTTACAACCCATATACAGAAGGACCGTACACATCACACATATTATGGTCAAGGGAATGGACCAACGGAGGTTTAGTAGGAGGAGAAAATCAAGGGCAACAATATCAATTCGGACGATGGCCAGGTGGTAGCGACCAATACTTTTCACCGTACATAGCAAATGGCGTAATGTACACAAACCTGCCACAATATTATCCGGTTGGAGGTACCACGGCCGCTGGCGGAGGAGCTCAAAAAGAAGGCTTCGCGGCAATTGACCTAACTACCAATCAAATTCTCTGGAAGCAAACCGCTTATAACGATAGCCTAACATTAGCGCAAAACTTGTACTTTGGTACATCAACAATGGCTCAAGCAACTTATCTATACTTATGGAATACCGCAGGAACAGAATGGCGCATATATGACCCATTAACAGGTGATCTGGTTCAAACAATCACGGGAGCCGCTTCAGGCGGGCGCATCACATTCGGTCCCAATGGAGAACTATTGGTCTATAACATAAACAGTGCGAACGGTTGGTTAACTTGTTGGAACTCTACATTTTTCGAGTGTGCCGTGGCTAAAATGACAGGTTGGGGTAACAACTGGGACTATGATCCAAACGTTGTATATGTAGTTCCCAAAGGAACTTACAACTTTTCACTAGGGTACCAATGGAACATTACAATACCTAAAAATTCTGGTAGCTTTACAGGCGGAACTCTTCCAAACGATATTCTAATTACTTCACGAGCAATCAGTGCAACTAACACTACTGATGCAATGATACAACTAACGGCATTTAGCATTAAACCAAACCAATACACATCAGCCCCATACAATACACAAGGTTTAGGTGCTATACAAGCTACAACTGGCAGTCAATCCGCACAAGTCCTCTGGGGACCAAAAAACGTCACTATATTTATTGATGGAGGATCCTATGAAAGGGTTGAAACCGCTGGCTATGCCAATGATGGAACACCCATCTTCGTAATTTATCCTCACCAAAACTTATCTATAGATGTCTATAACGCACTGACAGGCCAAAAAATATGTTCGACAGAGCCATTTGAAAACGCATTTGCAGCATTCACAGGAGCATCTAACAACATACAAATTGCCAACGGCAAAATATACGCGGGTGGCTATGACGGAACTATGCATTGCTTTGACCCACTCACAGGAAAACTTGTTTGGAAATACTTTGTTGGAAACGCAGGTGAAAACACAGCCTATGGAACGTGGCCAATCGACGGTTCATACAGCTACTACACAATAACCGCTGATGCCATCTATATGGGCGCAAATGAACATAGCCCAAATAATCCAACCTGGCTTGGCGGCAAGATATGGGCACTTAACGCTACTGACGGAAGTCTGCTTTGGAAAATCGATAGCGTACAAACAGAAACTCAACCAATGGCTGCATATGCTAATCAACTAATCTACCTGAACTTCTACGATGGAAAAATTTACAATATCGGTCGTGGGCCTTCAGCAACATCTGTTACAGCTCCTCAAACACAGATAACTGCAGGAGAGGCCGTTACAATAACTGGAACAGTCATGGACAAATCCATCGGTGCAACTCAAGCTGAGCAAAGTGCAAGATTCCCCAATGGCCTTCCGTGCATCTCCGACGATTACATGGATGAATGGATGAACTACGTTTATATGCAAAAGCCAAGACCCACACAGCTTGAGGGGGTGGAAGTTATCTTCACAGCTGTTGATCCAAATAATAATTTTGTCACGCTAGGAACCACACAAACAGACGCCAACGGCAACTATGGATTCATCTTTACAACTCCCGATATTCCCGGCACATACCATATCACTGCAACCTTTAGAGGAACCAAATCATACTGGGGCTCAACAGACACCACATATATGTACGTGGCGCCGCCACCAGCAACCCCAACGCCGCAGCCTGTTGCTCAGCAAGAACCAATTATGATGTACGTTGCAGGCGCAGCAGTCGCCATAATAATAGCCGTTGCAATCGCCACAGCCATAATTGTAGTAACAATCAAGAAACGTCCATAAAAAAGGATAACCCTCTCTTTCTTTTTTCTGAAAGCGTTTGTTTGCAAAAAGCTCTTATACCCTTCTTCTTAAATCGGTGGTATGAATAGAGCGCTTGTCTTTGGTATTGTTCTATTGTTAGCTGGGGTTGGGCTTGTTGGTGCTTCGGTGTTTCTGTGTCTGAGTGGGTTAATCTTACCGTTGACTCTGTTCCCCAATCGGAGCTTGTGCTTAACAAGGCTCTCGAAATACAAGCATTAGACACCGCAACCTATACGGTGACTTTGAACCAAAACGATACCGTGACTATTAATGGAGCTATCACAGAGCCCAATTCAAATTGGTCTGTTGGCGGCACCATAGACTTTATCATAACTGACGGTGTGCAGGTTTATCATTCATACAAAGACACCTCCACAGTGACCCTTAGTTGGACTGTTCCTCGGAGCGGGAATTACAGCTTTGTCTTCAACAACACCTCCGACGACGCCGCTAAGGACGTTATCATTATGGCTACGAGGAGTTGGCAGGTGCCTCAACAGCACCGTATGCTTGTGACTACTCGGTTGGTGCCTAACTTGTACTTAAGGGCAGGCGTCCTTATTGGCGGCGTTGTTCTTTTTGCGCTGGGTGTTTCATTGGTGGTTTCTGGGCTGCGAAAAAATAACGCTGCACCCACACCGCAATAAACCGCTACTTGGAGCCTCTCAAAAGGCGAGTTACGGCGGTTAGGTTTGCCAGATCTGCTGCAAGTGCCTACGCCAAAGATATATCCGCGCCACGAAAAAAATCAAGATTACAAGCGAAAAAACAATCAAGACTTCTTCGGGGTAATGAGGGCCTGCGCCTGTTACGTTAAAGATCAAAAGGAGCAGCGTTATAAAGATGAAGCCGACAGGCAGCAACAAAATGACGGCGGCGTACTTTAGCCAGCCTGGTGGAAGCTGCTTAGCCAAACCGACCGCTTCTGCAAAACTAAACATCTATCTCCTCCGTTTAAAACTAGAAAATCTCCATCTGCTTAATAGGTGGGCCCCTAAAATAGTTTTGATCGCCACGGGCAACCTAAAAAGCATTAGGCTGTCAGGGGAGTGTTTGGACTAGTGCCAAACGCCACTCTGATCCGTAGCCGCCTATTGTTTTCCATTGTGCGTCTTTGTTTACTAATTGTTCGGAGCCATGGGTTACTGGGTACATGTAGGTTGCGTGTCCAGATTGCTCCTTAACCATCCGCTGTATGACTGAAAGCGTTTCTGGGTACTGGGTCAACGTTGGGTCAGTGAATAGGTTTAATCCGACTTCGTCTGGATGCTCGTTGTCATAGAGCATTAAGCCATCTATCTGCATTGCCCACAACGCATAGGACGTACCAGAGAGTACCGATGAAGCCGCATCTGCAAACAGCTTGGAGGGCAAAAATGCCGCGTTGACTGTGCCAAGGAACTGTCTATCACTGCTAAATACAGGTGAAAAAATGACCACTCCGTCAACGCCCTCAACTAAAGACATTACCGAGGTCATCGTTGGCTCAATGTTTTCCCGGTAGCTGGTGCTTATGTAATAAGGTTCGCCCAAATAAGTGCCCATTAGATCACTATACGTTTGGGGCATCACAGCTGCAACGTGGTTACTGGAGTCCGCGGTTAGGGCATCTATAATAAAAGAACTGTTAGCGGCAAGAGCGCTTAGGATTTCATTCGCTTGGTCCCCACTCAAGCCGGCGGTGGAGAGTTGGTCGGCGGCATAAGCGACGCTTTCTCCGATCTTTTTGATCTCTGCAGTTACTTGGTTTTGAATCTGCGTTAAGAGAGAAATCATTTCAAGCTCCTTAGCTTTGCCTTGAAGCGAAGCGTTTTCAATTCCAAAATAAACATTTATGCCCAGCGAGGCGATTAAAACAATGCTCAAAATGGCTACTAACAGTTTCATTTTATTCAACTAGCGGCACTCCATGTAATCGGCTTCTATCTAAGCAAGCGCCTAATAAGGTTTGCCACGACCCACTCCTAAACCCACACAGACGGTTGCTTGTATGCAAATAAGCCTGCTTTGCGGCTGTCTGTTTGGTATGGCTAGCAAAAATGTTTTAAGTGATCTTCTTAGATTAGTCGATGGATACCTATGACAGTTAATATTCGCCGCCTATTAATTGAAGCCTTAAAGGCCCGTGAAACTTCTCTGGTGGATCTTTCGCAGGCTCTATGTTCCGCAAATGGAGTTGACGAATGCGACATAGTAGTTACTGATGTGGATGCCAAGACTGAAACCGTAAAGCTTACCGTACGCGGTAGCAACATCGAGTATGACGCGATTTTGAGTATTTTGCAGGATAATGGGGTTTCAGTTAAGGGCGTAGATGAAGTCAGCGTCTCAAAGGCCAAGCCTTCCCTGCAGCGACCTGCCCCTTAACGTCCGTCTATATCAGCCAGTCCAGCAGATACCCCACGATAAAGGCAAGCACGCCGAACAAAACCATCCGCGCCCCCTTTTTATAGGGGTTGGTTTTTCCAATCCGCCCCATGTAGACGCCTGCCCCAAACAGTGTGCCCAGGGCCAACCCGACAGAGAGCCAACTAGCTACCTCAATCTGCAGCAATCCTAGGGTAGCAAAAAGGAACGGTGCAACTGTTACCGTGAACGAGAACAGTGGCGTGGCGAAGTTGATTATTGTGGCTAGTAGGATGGTGTTTTTTGCGGTTTTCTGGATGTTGGTATCATGGAGGTCTGTGAACAGGGCTTTTTCTAGGTCTGCGATTCTTTTTTCCTGCTCTAAGCTTTCGGCTTCGTAAACGCTGACTCCCGTGGAGATGCCTAACGCGACGCTAGTTGTCAGCATGGTTAGGATGATTACCCTCAAACCGGCGCTAGCGGCAAACGCTGAACCTACCACTATACCGAGTAACATGAAGGTTGAGTCAAATAAGGTGTTTATGAAGAATCTGCGGATTACAGGGCCGACGCTTTCATGTTTGAGCGTTTCTCGTAAACCAAACATTTCGTTTCTGAGCCTATGTAGAAACTGCATTTCAAAGTTATAAGTTTAAGCTAGAAGTAACGTTACGATTACCCATACTCGACCAAAGCCAACCTAACGCCCGTGTCACATCTTAGTGTTTACTTATGCGCTCCAGAACCGGGTAAAGCTCATCTAACACCCGCGGCACCTCATTAACAAGCCCAGGCAAGATATAGGTGAAATCCTCTGGCCTGCGTTCAACAAACCTGCTGATCAAGAACCTATGTCCCGTCAACGGTGCCCCTTCCAACTGCACAGTCTCCTCGATAGCACGCTCGATGGTGGACTTGGTCGATCCATACAGGGTAAGGCACCATTGAAGAGATTGAATATTCCGGTTATGATAGTGCCAGAATGTGTCGCAGAGGCAGTAGCCGGTGGCTTTACGATGAAGCCCCTCAAGTATATCGGTTAAATCTCCTTCCGCAAGCAGTCGGTAGTAGCGGATTCTATCTTTGTGTGCTTGGCTTCCAAAATTCAGCCCTATCCGCACGCCAAGAGGGGTGAATGCCACGCCAAGGCTTGCCCCATCAATCGGCTCCCGATAGCCCAATTTATCCTTTGTAACAAAGGGTACCCAGATGCCGCCTGTGTTGGGTGAGAACGAGGATATCTGGACGGCTTTTAGCGGTGCAGTGAGCTTTCGCTGGATCTCCTGTTGAAGGCTGAAGCATTTGGGGTAGAGGGCATCAAGGTTATCAAAGTCAGAGTCTTCAAGTTTACAATCTAATGTAGTGGGATTCATTTTACGGCTGGCGATGTCATGGAAGCTTCGGTTTTTGGCGTCACTTTCTATATTGGCTTCAGTGGATAGGAACTGGAGGATTTCAAGCGCCTTTTCTGGGTTTTCCGCTGCGCTGTTGCCTGTGTAGAGGGCGTTATGGAATGCCAAGAAATCAGTCAGCTTATCGGCTATGTCGGGTGTTATGAGTTTATTTTTCTGGAGAAACCGAATTATCTCTTGCAGGTCTATTTCTTGGGGTTTTGTTTTCTGGAACTTGGGGTACCTTAGTGCGGTCTGCAGAAGCACCCTTTGAAATGCTTGGGCACAGAGTCGCTGCGTCAACCCCGGAGGTCCAACTCTGTATTCATCGAAGTGCTGAATTGCTAAAAGGTAGCGTATCAAGCATTGTGTATTCTCGTCAAATACGAAAGTAGACATCAGGCGCTCACAGGGTAATTTAACGGTTGAGGGATAACCCGTAGCAATGGATTTGAGCCTTTCTGAGAAACGCGCTCAAGCTGGTTAGTTAATTCAAGCTGGTTAGTAGAGAACTCTATTTCACAAGTATGAGAAGTAGATTTTGCAAACACCAACCAACCTCAGCACCGCATGTCTGGGCAGTTTAGTGTTTGTCTGTTGGTTCTTCACATTTTTCCTTGCCGCTTGCCTGAAAACTGCCCATACTCCCGCTAGCCATTGACAGTCCCGGGTCGGGGTGACATCCTAACCAGTGATTGTCATATTCTTGACGGGAACTAAAGGTTCGGTTGCAGACGGGGCAGGTCAGTTTGCCTTCACTGCTGATTTTAGGTTCCTGCATGTAAACCATTTGGCCTTCGCTTACATCCGTCATATTTTTCTTGATCTCCAAAGCGTCCCCCTAGTAGATGGATTTTGGGGACGTAACTTAAAGGTGTGTGATTACGAGTGGATGTCATTGATGCTTATTTTATAGAGTATGCGTAGTCTCCTGTGTAGCAAAACGGAAATAAACAGCCAAGGCAACATCCACGGTATGGATCCTAATCTGCTGCTAACACTGGGTATGATACACGCAGCAGCCGTAACTCTCTGCACCGTTATTATGCATTTCATGGCTAAACCGTTTCGCGCAATAGGGGACACCAAGTATTTGGGGTTGCCTTTGGGCTTTGGTTTTCTTCGATTATCGCATGTGTTTTCAGCCTCGACTTTTTTCGCTTCATTGGCCTACCTGAATGTGGTTGTCTATCTTCAGCCCTATGCACGCTCGTTTGCCTTCACGTTTCTCACCATTATATACTACTTTTCAGGCATCTCTTCGGATAAAAAGGGGGGACATGATGGGCAAGAGAGGTAATAGACGCGATAAATTCAAGCTCTACGGCGAACTCTTGACCATCATTAGTCAGGAGAGCGATAAGGAGAAGCTGGTATTAACTAAGTTGCAGAATCGCCTCAATGTTCCTTATGATCGGTTTAAGCTTTATCTTTTGGAGTTAAAGCGGCTTGAGTTGGTGGAGGATGAGTCGTCGCTTAAACTTACTAAGAAGGGGCAGGCGTTTCTTTGTGAGTATAGGCGTATTCGTGATTTTTTGAACCGGATTGGCTTGGGTGAGCAATTCTAGCTGGGCTGCTTTTTTGAAGGCGGATTTTTGTTGAGTTTTGGTTAATGCTTAAATATTTGCTGCCACTATCGCTGTTGATATTTCTATTGATATCAATATCGATATCGCAGGTGATAACATGAATAGCACAGAAGAACCAAACCACTCAACCAACCTCCATTGCCACAGACACGGCTGGCTACGTCACAACGCCATGGTGCCCAAAGGCTTCCTACGCCACCAAGCCCTAATCGCGTTAAACGAAAAGCCAATGTCTGGCTCAGAGCTCATGGATGAAATCAGCAAAACAACCGGCGGCAACTGGAAACCCAGCCCCGGCTCCATCTACCCCATGCTATCCTGGCTCCAAGACAATCAATACATAAAAGAGCTACCGACAGAAAACGGGTTGAAACGCTATGAAATAACCCCGGCCGG
The DNA here is from genome assembly GCA_050261115.1 of Methanocella sp. Taxonomy (GTDB): domain Archaea; phylum Thermoproteota; class Bathyarchaeia; order Bathyarchaeales; family Bathycorpusculaceae; genus Bathycorpusculum. The sequence goes on along the minus strand of JBLNCY010000046.1, from coordinate 23,382 downwards.
CAAAGAACTGCTTGAAGAAGAAACCAAAGCCAGAGAGAAAATGCGCGAAGAATTCGGATTCATGGCTTTCTCTTTCTTTGACCGAGGCCACGGTAAAATTCCGCGGGAAAAATCACTGCAGATACGCCTCACCGTGAAACGCGCTATGCTTGCAGCACTGAGCGTTGGTAAGACTCTTAGAAATCACTATTCCGAGAAGGATCTCGAAGAGGCCCTCACAATCCTAAACGAGGCCGCAGAAAAACTCGAAAACCTAAACAGCAAACTTGAGCGTGACACACAATGAATCAAACCCAAAGCGAGAACGTAATATCAGTTGAAGGCTTAACAAAAGTCTACAACAAAAACACAGCCGCTGTAGACCACATAAGCTTCAATGTAAAGAGAGGCGAAATCTTTGGCTTCCTTGGCCCCAACGGCGCAGGCAAAACAACCACAATTAAAATGCTCATCACAGTTCTACGCCCCACCAGCGGAAAAGCCACGATTTTGGGCAGCGACATTGCTAAACAGAGCATGGCTGTCCGAGCCGCGATAGGTGTGGTACCGCAAGAGTACACTGCCGACGAAGACCTGACCGGCATGGAAAACATCCTCCTATGCGCTGACCTGTACGGTATCCCAAGGCAGGTATCCAAGAAACGCGCCCTAGACCTGCTCGACCTTGTTGAGTTGACACCGTTTAAAGACAAACGTGTCCAAACATACTCGGGTGGTATGCGTCGCAGGCTGGAGTTGGCTTGTGGCTTAATCAACCGACCCAAAGTGCTCTTCCTAGATGAGCCAACGTTGGGCCTAGATGTGCAGACGCGGGCAGCAACATGGAACTACGTAAAGATGCTAAAGAAAGAATTCGGCATGACCCTCTTCTTAACCACACACTACCTAGAGGAAGCCGACGCATTATGCGACCGCATCGCAATCATTGACCACGGAAAAATCGTAGTCATAGGCACACCCACCGAACTAAAAGACAGCCTAGGCGGCGACATCATCACCTTAGCTATACAGGATGAGCAGGCAGACATAACCGACCTAATCAAAACCATCCAGCACGTAAAAACCGTCAAGAAAGAAAACGGCAGCTACACAATAAAATCAAGCAACGGCGAATTAACCGCGCCACAAATCATCGAAGAACTCCGACGCCAAGGCCACGTAGTTACCAAACTATCCCTAACCAAACCCACCCTAAACGAAGTATACATGCAATACACAGGGCGCTCGATGCGGGACGCTGAATCTAAAGAGTCAATGTTACCTCAGAGAATGATGATGGGGAGGGCACACCGATGAGCAATCCAGAGACGCAGATTTCAACAAGCAAATTCCATGGGCTTTGGGCTCTTACAAACCGAGAACTCAAAAAATGGTATCAGCAACCCTTCGTCTTTGTCATGGGTATTGTGCAGCCTGTTCTGTGGCTGGCGTTGCTGGGTAAAGCCATGAACCTCAGCGCCATGATACCCTCAAATATACCCGGCGTAAGCTCAGACGCAATCATGCTTGCCACCTTTGGTACAACCGACTACTTCAGCTTCATGGCCATGGGCATGGTAGCGTTCACTACCGTGTTCACCACCGCCTTCACAGGCATGTCCATAGTTTGGGACAAACGCCTAGGCTTCATGAACAAAGTCCTCAGCACACCCGTCTCACGCAGCGCCATCATACTCTCCAAAGTGTTCTCTGCAAGCATACGCGCCATATTCCAAGCAGGCATCGTCACTGGTGTCGCATTCCTACTGGGGCTCCAGTTAGGCACCAACTTTAACGCACTCAGCATCTTCGGCGTATTCGCAATAGTATTCCTGATTAGCGTCGGCTTATCCTCGATGTTCACTGCCCTAACATTACGTGCAACAAGAATGGAGATGCCTCAGGCAATCTTCCAACTAATCACGCTACCCTTAATGTTTGCCAGCAGCGCCTATTTCCCCCTCGATAAAATGCCCGGCTGGCTCCAGGCAATCGCAAGCGTCAACCCAATCAGCTATACCATCGATGCGGTCAGAAGATTAATGATATTTAGCGATGGATACAGCCAACTAGTATTAGACTTCGCCTTCGTCGGCGCGTTTGCAGCAATAGTCACCGCCATATGCGTCGTCCTATCCTGGAGGTACCTAAACAAGTAAGGGTACTACCTCAATCTTTCTTTTTCTTGAATATAACTAGTCTTTATATCTCTGCAACCTTGCATGAAAGGACGAGTGGAAAAATATGTCAGAAAAAGCGCCAGTAGTCGAAGCGACAAACGTAAAGAAGACGTATATGCTGGGGAAAATCCCTGTGGATGCCCTGCGAGGGGTAAACTTTCGGGTTGAAAGCGGGGATTTTGTCTCGATCCTTGGACCCTCAGGCAGCGGTAAATCCACAATGCTAAACCTCATAGGCGCACTAGACCGGCCCAGCTCAGGGACCCTGTTAGTGAACGGTGCAGATGTTGCCAAACTAAACGACAATCAACTCGCCGACCTACGCTTACAAATCGGTTTTGTTTTCCAATTTTTCAATTTAATTCCCCGATTAACTGCCCTAGACAATGTTGAGCTTGCAATGTCTATAGCTAACAAGAATAAGATTCAACGCCGCAAACACGCCATCGAACTGCTTGAAACCGTCGGCTTAAAAGACCGCATCCACCATAAACCCACAGAACTTAGCGGCGGCCAGCAACAGCGCGTCGCAATCGCCCGCGCATTGGCTAATGATCCCTGCTTTATGCTGCTTGACGAACCGACGGGTAACGTGGATTCCAAAACAGCCGCGGAAGTTCTAGCGTTAATCAGCAAGCTCAACGTTGAACGCGGTGTTAGCATAATAATGGTTACCCATGACGAGGTGCTGGCAAGAAAGGCTCGGCGCACAGTAAAGATGATTGATGGCCAAATAGTTTCAGACGTGGTGAATACGCAATGAAGTTCTTTGACATTTTCGGATACTCCTTTAGTGCAATCAGACTACGAAAACTACGGGCAGCCCTAACGACTCTGGGCGTAGTCATCGGTATTGCAGCCATAGTAGCGTTGCTTTCTATTACAACGGGGCTTGAGGCAACCCTAACTACTCAGCTAAATCAGGGGCTCTCCGCAGACACTTTGATTGTGACTGCAGGCAGCGGCTCAGGCGCCGGTGCTGGTGGTGGGGGCTTTTTTGGTGGAGGGTCGGATAACTCTGGATTTAACCTCTACACTAACTATACGGAGCAGATAAACGGTTTATCGCCCAGTATTGTTAACTCGGCGGCGATTATAAGTCGACCGGGCTATGTTCAAACCGAGAACCTAAACCGCTCAGTCACTATCTACGGCGTAAACTATACCGCCTATGGGCAAATCTATCAAAACACGTTCAAAACCGAAGAGGGCAGAGTACCCCGAAACCCCTCAAACAACACCGTAATAGTCGGAGCCCGTGTGAGCCAAAACCAAAACGGAACCATCTACTTTGGCATACGCGAAACCATAAACATCACCTGGACAAACGCAACCACCCTACCAATCGTCAACGAAACCTTCCCGGCACGTGTTCAGGGTATACTCAAAGAGGTCGGCGGCTTTGGTATCGGCGGCCCCTCCGACACAGGCGTATATATCCCCATCCAAACCGCAGAAAGCGTCTTCAACAGCACCCGATGCGACATGATCATCGTCAAATTAACCGCAAGCGACCCTGCCACTGTAGAGGAAGTCACAGACGCCATAACAGAATACTTCGGCGGTCAAGTAACCGTCACATCTGCAAGAACCGTGCTTAGCTTACTCACAACCGTATTTGGCACCATACAACTGTTCCTTGGCGGCATAGCGGCCATCTCGTTACTCGTTGCAGGCATAGGCATCATGAACATTATGATCGTTTCAATGATAGAACGCACACGCGAAATCGGCACCCTCAAAGCATTAGGTATGAAGAGCCGCACGGTCCTTATGATATTCCTCGGCGAATCCGTCATCATAGGCTTGATGGGCGCCGTAATCGGTATCCTATCGGGCTGGGCCTTGGCGAATGTGGTGGCAACTGTGCTGGGCTCAGGCACCTTCGGCGGAGGTGGAGGCAGCTTTGCAATAACACCCCTGTTATCTCCTGCGGTCGTTGCTGGCGCATTCGCTTTCGGCGTAGGCGTTAGCGTAATCTTTGCAATCTATCCCGCCTACAAGGCATCCAAACTAAAACCTGTCGACGCCCTACGATACGAATAGGGCCCCATTCTTTCTATTTTTATTGATTTGTATCAGAGAAGCTTTAAGTCTGTAAGCATACTTATCCCCTCAGGTGTGTTTCTCCCATGAAACGGCTATACCCAGATCAACCCATCGTCGGCATCGGCGTTGTCATAGTTAAAGATGGGCAGATTGTACTCATCAAACGGAGAAACGAACCTGGACGGGGCAAATGGAGTATCCCCGGCGGTATCGTTGACTTGGGAGAACGCATACAGCAAACCGTCATACGCGAGGCAAAAGAGGAAACCTGCCTAGATGTCGCTGACCCCCACCTAATCGACATCGTGGATAACGTAGAATTTGACCCCGATGGAAAAGTAAAGTATCACTATGTGATTGTGGATTTCTTGGTCAAGGTCGTCGGCGGCGACATAGCCGCGGCAAGCGACGCAGAAGAAATTCGTTGGGTAAAGTTTAACGATGTTGAAAGCTACGTTTTAACCTCCTCATTTAGGGAGTTTTTCCAAAAGAACAGAGAAAAGCTTGAGAAAACCAGTTCATACTGACTAGCAAGCAGAGAACCTGCAGCGTACAATGCCAAAAAACAATATAGCATAATCCATGCATATACAGGTCATGAGTCGCTTCACCTACAAAACACCTGGCATCTACCTTGAAGCCATACCTGCGTCGCCAAAGCCGATTCAAGGAGTAAGCACAAGCGTAGCTGCGTTTATCGGTGAAACCCAGAAAGGCCCCGTCACACCAACCGCAGTAACCAGTTGGGGCCAGTTTCTTTCAGTTTTCGGCGGCTTTTTTGCTGACAACAAATACCTTCCCCATGCAGTCTGGGGCTATTTCTGCAACGGCGGCTCAAAATGCTATGTATGCCGGGTTACCGATGGAGACTTTTCAGGGGCGATTCCAAAGCTTGACCCAATCAGCGACATATCCATTCTTTATTCCCCTAACGCACAGGCGGTACCGGGTCTCGCAGACGCTATGATTAGCCACTGCGAACGCACCCAACATCAATTCGTTATTTTCGACTCCCTCAAAAGCCAAACCCCCACCAATATAACCAAGCCCCGCGAGTCAGCCTATGCTGCCATGTATTACCCATGGATTTACATTCACCCCGACGGCTCAAAAACACCGGTACTGATTCCACCCGGCGGTCACATTGCAGGTATATATGCCAGAAACGACACTCAACGCGGAGTGCATAAGGCGCCGGCTAATCAGGTTGTAGTTGGCGCGACGGATTTGGAGCTAAAAATAAGCGATTCCCAGCAAGACCGTCTCAATGCACAAGGAATCAACTCCATCCGCTACTTTGCTGGCAGAGGTATACTTTTGTGGGGTGCAAGGACACTCTCAGCAGACCCTGAATACCGATATGTTAACGTGCGCCGTCTATTGATTTACCTTGAGCAATCGATTAAGGAGGGCACTGCATGGGTGGCTTTCGAACCCAACAATGAGGCAACCTGGAATAAAGTTAGGGGTCAAGTGGAAAATTTCCTGATGCAATCTTGGCAAGCAGGAATGCTTATGGGCGCTAAACAGCAGGAAGCATACTTTGTTAAATGCGACCGAACAACCATGACACAGACTGACATCGACAATAACCGGTTAGTTATAATGATAGGCATAGCTGTCCTTAAACCCGCCGAGTTCCATATCTTCCATGTCTGCCAACAGCTTGTGGCGCACTAAGTCTAAAGGTAACTACCAAGAGTAACTTTAGCATCTAAAAGGGTAGGGTAATGGTAATTTACTCTAAATGCGCCCGAATTTTAGCAGCCATCACATCCAACTCAGCGCGATCAACAACCACCAAGTCATGAAAACTCGGCAACTTCTGCCCTAAAAACCTGGGCACCACATGCACATGGATATGGAAAATGTCTTGCCCAGCCGCTGCACCTGACTGCTGAATGATACTGATGCCGTCAGCGTTGGTTGCCTTCTTAACCGCAAAAGCCACCCGCTTAGCTACCCCATGAACTGCCTCCAGAAGCTCCTCTGGCGTGTCAAATATGTCTACATAGTGCGCTTTTGGGATAACTAGCGTATGGCCGCTGTGTAGTGGTCGAATATCAAGGAACGCCATTACTGTGTCGTCTTCGTAGACTATGCTTGAAGGTGCCTGCTTAGATACGATCCGGCAGAATATGCAGTTTTCGTCAAACATGTCTTTCACCGTTAGTTGCGTATGTTTTGGTTGATTGAATCTTTATATCCTTTGGCTCTTTAATTTTCATATCAAGTCAAGGGTCGAAATTTATGAGTGACTTAGAAAATAAGGTTCGCGCCGAAGTAGGAAAAGTACAAGACCCCGAAACCGGCCAATCATTTGATGAGATGCAGATGATTCAAAGCGTCAAAGAAACTGAACCAGGCGTCGTAACGGTGGAGTTTGTTCCCACAAGCCCCTTTTGTCCCATAGCATTTAAGCTCTCTTCAGACCTCAGAGAAGCCGCGCAAAGCGTCCCGGGGGTAAAGAAAGCGGTGATATACTGCCGGGGCCATGCTATGGAAGATCAAATTAACGAAATGACCAACCGCTAACAGCCTTTTTTTATTTCATTCTGCTAAATGCCCAGGTACCCACAGCAATCATCACCACATCAAAGACAGCGACAACCGCAATGTTTGTGGCGAGTGGATGTATCGGTGTCCAAGCTGACCCCAAAATAACCGACCTTAATGCGTCGACGCCGTAGGTTAATGGGTTGAATGTTGCGGCTGCACTTAGCCATTCTGGAGCGCCGGGACCTGTAACCGGAAAGAGGGCGCCGCTTAGGAAGAATAAGGGCAGGTTGATGAAGGTCTGGATGGCGCCAAAGTTTTCTAGACTGCCGATAAAGCTGGCGATGATTAAGCCTATGCTTACTAAGCCGATGGTGATAAGCAGCATAATAGGTAACGCGGCAAACAATGTCAGGGGATCAAAAGGTATGCCTAAGAGGAACCCGAAGGCGAATACGATAAGCCCCTGGATCATGGCGGCGGTGCTGTCCCCAAACATTTTGCCCAGGAAAATTGTGAAGCGTGACACGGGCGCTACTAGGATTTCTTTCATGAATCCGAATTCTTTGTCCCATATAACGCTGATGCCCATAAACATGGATGTGAATAGCAGCGTTTGCCCGATTATGCCTGGGAACAAGTACTGCTGATAATCAATACCTGGGATGGCTATTCGTGCACCGAAACCCGCAGCAAAGACCACCAGCCAAAGCAGCGGCTGAACAAAACTAATCACAACCCGCACCCGGTCACGGATAAACCGCTTCAGTTCCCGCAGCCAAAGCGTATAGAGCGCTCTCATCTCTGTCATCTTATCGCTCTCCTTTGAATCGCCGATAACCCATACAGTTCTCTCGTTGAATCTTCACGGATCGAGCGACCCGTATAGTGCAGAAAAACATCTTCCAAGTTTGGCTCACGCGAAAGCAGTGACTCCACATAAATGTTGTTTTGAGTCGCAATCTCCATGATGCGGGGCATGGCTGCCTTGCCGTTTTGCACGGTTATTTCTAAGGCGTCTTCACATACGCGGGTCTTGTTGAGGCCCAACCATTTGGCGACCAGATGCGATAGCTTTTCAAGATTATTTGCCCGCACCGTGACTAGGTCGCCTTCGAGGGTTTCTTTGAGTTTCTGAGGCGTGTCTAGGACTACGATTTTTCCGTGGTCCATTATTGCGATGCGATCCGAGAGCCTATCAGCTTCATCCATATAATGCGTCGTTAAGACGACGGTCGTATCATGGACTTCTTTGAGTTCTCTAATATATTTCCAGATATGGTCGCGCGTCTGGGGATCTAATCCCACGGTGGGTTCATCTAAGAAGAGCACCTTGGGGTAATGAATTAAGCCCCGTCCAAGTTCTAGGCGGCGCCTCATTCCACCAGAGTAAGTGCGCAGTAAATCGTCGGCTCGATCTTCGAGTTCGACGAGTTTTAGGATGCGATTTACGCGTTCGCGTTGCTCTGAGGCTGGAACGCCATAGAGGTTGGCGTGCATGATGAGGTTTTCGCGGGCGGAAAGGCGGTCATCGATGGATGGATCTTGAAAGACAATGCCGATTGATTGCCTGACTTTATGTGGTTCTTTAATTAGGTCATAGCCGTTTATTGTGGCTGTTCCCGAAGTGGGTTTTAGAATCGTGCATAACATCGAGACGGTCGTAGTTTTGCCCGCACCATTGGGGCCAAGGAGGCCAAAGATTTCGCCGCTTTCCACTGAGATGTTTAGGTTGTCTACTGCTTTGAAGTTGCCATACTGTTTTGTGAGGTTGTGGGTTTGGATGGCGCTGGGCATTTGTGCTCTTTATGCATTGGGCTTGGTGCTGGATTTAAAAGTATTCTTGTATTTTGGGGTGTTTGGCGGTTATGGTGGGTTTGCTGGGGTCTGGGTAACGAAAAGTTTGAGTTATGTCATACGATGTCTTGCAACCACCGTATTTTAGTTCCAGTGCCCTCTCAGCCCCAACTTGGTTCTTTTACAAAAAAAGGAAGAAAGATAGACGTTTTATTGTCTATGCTCTTTTCTTAATCATTAGCAGTGCTAGGACTGCGCCGACGATAAAGATAGCAACAATTATGCTGGCGACGGCTGGAACGAAGTATGTTTCAACCATCAATGGCTGCTGCGTAGAGGGTGTTGGCGTTGCTTCTTGTTCAGTTACGCCGACTGCTGTTTGTGCACTTGATGGCCAGTAGGAATTAGTGCCGCTAAATGATGCATATACTGTTGCTGTTCCGGGGATTTCTGGAGTCCATAAGAATTTGAATGCTCCTTTAGCATCGGTGGTTGTTGTTCCGATTGTCTGATAGTTTCCATTGGCATCTAGTACGCTGAGGGTAACGGTTACGCCTGTGGTGTTTGTGGGTGCGGGGAACTGCATGTAGACGTATTTCATGTAGTCGTTCATGCTTTCGTCTGAGACTGCTGCAACGCCGTTGGGGAATCGTGGCGCTATGTTGTCGCTTTGGGTGCCGGCTGATATGTCGGTTACTGTGCCTTCGAGTAGGATGCTTTGGCTGAATGTTGTGACTTTCGGTGATGCCGTCAATGTGGTTTTGCTTGGGCCCTTGCCGATTGAGTAGACTTGGTTATCATATGTGTTGAATAGGGTTATGATGCCATCTGCTATGCCTGCTTGTCCCGCCCATCTGGGTTGTCTGAATGCGCCGTCGATTCGGAATACTACCGAGCCGTCGGTGGCGTTAACTGCCATGAACGGGCCGTCTCTTGGTAAGGGTTGGTTGGCTGAGTGTTCGGATTGCGCCATGTAGACTTTGTCGTCGGCTATAAACATCAGTGACATTGGCCAATTGTTGCTCCAGAGGACTTCGGAGCCGCCATAAGGTTCAACGATTGGTAGCTCCCATAAGCGTTTGCCGTCGGTTATGTCGTATGCATACAGAGTTCCGCCGTAGCCTGTGGAGAAGAGTTTACCGTAAGCGATGCTGCTTTGTAGCCCGAATGTCTGTAGATAGTGTTCAGGCTCTGTTGGCCCCCACATTTGTGTGCCAGTGTTGAGGTTGAATCCAAAGCGTCCGCGTAGCTCCTTGCTCCATACAGTAAATATGTTGTCTGTTAGGCTTGCTTCTTCGAATGTGAAGGACAAGTTGCCTGCTGGTGGTTGCCATGATTTGTTGTACATTAATTGTCCTGCTTGGTCTTTCTTTACGTTGATTGCCCAGAATGTCCATGGACTGCCTGTTAAGCCAAGGATGTTTGCGGTAGCTGTTCTTGCTTGGAGATCTGAGCCGACTACCATGTTATCGAAGTATGCTACGTTTATGCTGCCGGGTAAGTCTTTAGGTACGGTTACGTTCCATTCGTATCCGCCGTTGCGTGGGGCGTTCCATACGCAGTTATAAGTTGTGCCTTGTCCGTTGCGTAGGAAGCTTCCTCCGAGGCTAACAACTCTTGTTGAGTTCCACAGTGTCATCCAGCCGTTTGAGTTTAGGGTGTAGATGAGTATTTCGCCGTTTGGTCCTACTATTTGGGTACCTGAGGGTACGTTAGTCATGCCGTATTCCCATTCTCCTGTGAATGGGTCAAATGCGTCCCACCTGTTGCCGCTGGTTGTCCAGAGGTAGCTGAAGGCGCCTTGATAGTTGTAACTGTTGAATGTGAGTACCTGCCCGAATGCGAGTGGTCTGCTGGTGTTGTCTATGGGGCTGATTAGTTCTTTAACCCAGATTGCTTTGCCTGTGCGTTGGTCAACTGCTGATACGGTGTGGGTGGTGTTGCGTGTTCCGGAGTCTTTGTCGTTGTTGTAGTAGACGATTCCGCCCATGATTACTGGTGAACCGTAACCCCAGAGACCTTCATATGCATCTCCGTTTTCGAAGCCTTCTGTGCCATGCACTCCTCCGACTAATCCGCCAAGTGTTAATGGTTTAGACCAGAGGATGTGTGCTGTGTCAGGTGCATTTTCTTCGAAGGGTACAAATGGGCCTTGGTTGCGGGTTGGCTGGAGCCAGTTGCCTGCGACGGTGTACCAGTCTCTGAATTGGCTGTCGATTGGTCTTGTCCAGTACTCAGATGGTAGTGGTACTGAGGGGTAGAATTGGGTGGGTTTTTCTTCGGTTACGATTAATTCGAGTTTTTCGCTTGTGCTTGCTTCATAGTAGATGTCTGCTCCGCCGCTGCTGGTCCAGTTGAACCATTGGGCGGGGAAGTGGGTTTGGAAGTAGTAAGTGCCTACTTGGTCGGGTATGAATACTGTGCCTGAGCCGCCTGTTGAGTCTGTGTCAAAGGGGCCAAGCGTTGTGGTGGAGTTGTCTGGTTTGGTGACTGTTACGGTTAAGCCTTTCCAGCCGTATTGTACGAGTTCTAATTCGTCGGTTATGCCGAAGTGGATTAGGGTCTCTTGGCCGACGCCGATGGGGTTTGGTGTTGCTCCGATGTATGCATGGGTTGCTTTATGATGTATGGGTGCCGAGTTTGCTACTGGCAGCGATAGCGGTATAGCGATGGCTAAAATCAAAATGGTTGCTATACAAATCTGTATTTTTTTGTTTTTCAAATTTTTACTTTCACCTTTTATATAAAGTCCTGTTCTTAAAGTCTAAATAAAAGAACTCGTTGGTGGGTTACCCACCAGCAGCACGTGTTAGGCAGGAGCTATTCTAACCTTATGCGGTGGCAAATATCAATCGAGCACTTGAAAAGCAGCACGCTATATTCAATTTTTGAATAATTATATATACAATAAGCGTTCACATGCTGATATTAGTGATACGTTGAACAGAGACGAGGCAGTTAAACTATTCAAAGAAGTAATAAGCGCTTGTAGGCTCAACATAGCTTCCGTGTCTCTAACGTTGCCCCTTAAAGACAATGGCGTTGATGGTTATCAACTTCATATCAAATCTTACCTAAGTAGCGTTGATAAGCTAGAATTGCAAGCTATTGCTACAAGACATGGGCTTGTATGGAAAGAAGAGAACGGCACTATAGTGATCTACAAACCAGACAGAATAGGGACGTTTAATGGATAACTTGGCCCTATGGCTACATTGTTATTCTATATGACTAAGATTTGGCTTAGATGTTTGAGGGAAATGTAGTAAGTTTTTGAGTCATTATTTGGCATATGTAGCTTGACGAGTTTTAGACCAATTTTGTGCTACTTGGGCATCTATAACGTTATCCTCTAATATGTGTGGCTTGGGGTTTTCTGAATTCATTGCTAATTCGGGAGTTTCTTTTGCATTCATCCAAAATGTGTCAAAATTATTCATAGCCATGGCCAATAAGCAAGGGTTTGTTGTATGGATTGCCCTATGTTTTTTCCCACCTTGAGGAACAGTAAGCGACATGAAAAGGTGTTTCCCGTCTATAATCGCAAACTCTTCAGAGTTTCCTTTGACAAATTTCCGTTGCCAAGATTGAGTTTTAATTAAGTGACTATCTCCAAGAAGCAGTGAATCAAGGTTATTTGCTAACTCGATAACATGATAACACTTCACGCCTCTTTTTAGGGCTCTCTCATAAAAGTCTCCATTATTTGTGATTCCGAGTCGAAAATTATTTGCATCTGTAATACCGTAAAAAGTGTGGCGCATTTCTTGCAAAGCAACCCCTAATTTTCTAGTGAAAGCATCGTAGCCTGTTATCAATACAGTGTCACTATCCCCGTTGAACTGGTTAGTTGGTCTATTAGCGGCAAATTTTTCTAGCAGAGAATCTGTTTTTTTGTACAGTTCACTTCTTCTTTGGTTATCTCTCTCTTTCAATAATTTGAAAGCTTGAGTTGGCTCCAATGCCTTATATTTCGAAGGTGTCGTGAATTCTCGTTCGACAAGTTGTAGCTGTTCAAGGGAGGGTATGGATCGGTAAATGCTCTCTAAAGCTAAGCCGGATGCGTCAGAAATTTTTTTGACGGTATCTGCTTTGTTTTGTATCATGGCAACATAGATTTTTGCTTGGTTAAGTGTTAATCCGTATGCCCTCAGACAATCGATGGTGTCTGTCTGCAATACAATCGCTCTATTCTCCTTCTCTCGCTAAGTGTATAAATGACTTTCCTAATAGTCGTGTTACAAATAGTCACACGTTGAGTTTTTTGTAGGGTTTACTGATGGCTTCAGTAAATAGTCGTTAAATAGTAAAACAGTACAATTTTACTTTTTAATAATAAAGGAGGTAAAATATTGAAAAGAAATTTTTTTAAAATAACGCTTTGCTTTCTTCTCGTATTATCGATGACGCTTTCAGCTTTTGCGTTTTTACCCTCAAACACATCAGCGCAATCTACAATGAAGTCTTATGCTTACATTGGAGCTATGCCTAATCCGGTAGGTGTTGGCCAAGAAACTTTGCTTCACATTGGTATAACACAGCAGCTGTCACTTGTATCAATGGGTTGGGATGGTTTAAGTGTCACAATCGAAAAACCTGACGGAACTACTGAAACCATTAGTAATATAAGAACTGACTCAACTGGCGGAACAGGTAGAGTATTTATACCAACCATGGTTGGCAATTATACTATCCAGACTCATTTTCCTGAGCAAACAATAACCGCAACCAAGACTTCGCCAGGCATCCCCATCGGTACTGTTATGCAAGCAAGCGATAGCGAAAAATTAACCTTAGTTGTACAAGAGAACGCTGTACCCCAATATCCAGCCACTGCACTCCCGACTGAATACTGGACTCGGCCGATAGATGGTCAATATAGAGAATGGTCAGCAATTGCAGGTAACTGGTTAGGCTGGGAAAATCGTTATGACGCTACATATGTTCCTGGAAACGATGGGCCAGAAACTGGGCACATCCTTTGGAGCAAGGAGCTAAAATCCGGTGGTGTAACTGGAGAACCAGTTGGCGAACACGCGTATGAAGATGGCGATGCATACGAAGGATACTTCGCAAACTCTGTAATTTTGGGCGGAAAACTGTATTATAATAGATACAATGCAAACGGTGGAAATAGAATAGACCAAGAAGTGGTTGCGGTGGATCTACATACTGGCGAAGAACTATGGGTTAGAAACTGGAATAATTCACGGCTAGCTTTTGGACAAGTATTCTATTGGGAGTCATTTAACTACATGGGTGTTTTCGATTACTTATGGACTACGTCTGGTAGTACATGGACTGCATTTAATCCTACTACAGGTCGCTGGGAGTATACAGTAACTGACGTTCCCTCAGGTACACGCGTTGATGGACCAAAAGGTGAGATCTATATTTACACTCTAAACACTGCGAATGGTTGGATGACTCGATGGAATTCAAGTAGAGCAGGAAATCCACAACTAGCTGGTAACTCAAATGATGGCAGCTGGGGTAGCCAAGTAACTGGAAGAATAATCAACGGTACAAGAGGCTATGACTTTAATGTTACGATACCTAAAGGCTTGCCAGGAAGCGCACAGGCGTTTGCGTTAGATGACAAAGTAGTAGGCGTAAGTGTTACAAACCAAGAAGTAATAACATGGGCGTTAAGCTTAAAGGAAGAGCAAGAAGGAACCTTACTATACAATAAAACTTGGAATGCACCACCCAGTTGGACCGATAGCAATACTACACTGTCTTTCAGAAGGATCAGTTTGGAGGACGGTGTTTTTGTAGTATGGATGAAAGAAACACGTCAATGGTGGGGATTTAGCACTGAGACTGGACAGCTTATATGGGGCCCAACTGAACCTGAGCCATACCTAAATATTTATGCAAGCAGTCGTGATGCAATAGTATTAGGAAAACTCTTAACTGTTGGCTACAGCGGCACAGTATATGCATACGATGTCAAAACCGGTAAAATAGTTTGGACTTTTACAGCTGAAGACCCATATAACGAGATCTTATGGAGCAGCGCTTGGCCTCTCTACATGGGTTTTGTTACGGATGGGAAACTTTATCTGCACACCACAGAACACTCAGGCAATAATCCTAAGCCCCGCGGCAACCAGTTCTACTGTCTTGACCTTGAGACTGGTGAAGAGATTTTTGAGGTTAACCTTAGAGGTAGTCACTGGGGTAATTCTCCTGTCATTGGCGACAGTATAATTGCAATGCTAAATACGTTTGACATGCAAATATACGCCTTAGGCAAGGGCCCAAGCGCAATAACTGTTACAGCACCCAATACTGGGGTGGCTTTGGGCTCGTCCGTGCTTATCAGTGGCACAGTAACTGACATTTCGCCAGGCACTACAGAATATGCTAGAACCGCTCGTTTTCCAAACGGTGTTCCAGCGGTATCCGACCAAAACATGAGCCAGTGGATGGAGTATGTATACCTACAATCCGAACGTCCTACCGACATCATCGGGGTTCCAGTCACCTTAAGCGTGATTGATGCTAACGGCAACTACAGAACTATTGGTAATACTACAAGCGATGCAGATGGCTTTTTCAGCTATGCATGGCAACCCGATATAGAAGGAAAATACACTGTTATCGCTACATTTGATGGCTCTAAAGCGTTCTATGGATCACACGCTGAAGCGGCATTCGTAGTTGACCCGTCACCAGTAACCCCCACACCTCAGCCAACACAGTCGCCTTCCATAGCTGACCTATACTTCCTGCCAATGTCCATTGCTATCATCATTGTCATCCTTGTAGTCGGTGCAGTGATCGTTCTATCTCTGAGAAAACGGCCATAAACTGCGCGATAGGTAGGGATTTTTCCCTTCCCCTTTTTTGTTTCTTAGGCAATTAAGCTCCTTTGTAGGTATTCGTGTTATAGTGGTCTTCGTTGTGGCATGGTGTTTTTATCTGGGCTGTGGTGTGAGCGTATGTTTGCGTGGGCGTTTTGGGGTTGGTTGTTTTATATGTGCTGTATGGCTGGGGGTGTTTTGCGGTTCCATGGGTTAGGCAAGTTTGTGGTTACGCCTTGTTATCACTAGTTTTCATATGCAGCCATTAACTCACTATGGGGTAACAAGTGCGGGAAGTTTGGGTTTGTTAGTTTGTTGTAAATGCGGTAGGATCCTACATAAGCCAGTGAGGAGGTTAGCTAATTCTGTCTTTATTGCCGAGGTATATAAGTGCCAAAAGTGCAGCGCTATAACCAAAATAGCCTACTACACTTCAGGGATAGCGCAGGAAGATTTTTGGTCGGCTAAAACTGGTTGTAGTTTTCTGCTGTGGTATTTGGGCTCTTTGGTTTTAGTGGGTTTAGAAAAATGGTTGTTGCCCCAATGTAGGGCGACGGGTGTTTTTAGGCGTGTCTACGTTTTTCTTGCGCGGAATAATGACCATGCTAGGAAGTCGACTGCTGAGATGAGCAGTAAAGGATGAGGGACGGCTTTTCCCGGCTGGCCTTGGCGAGTGCCTTTGAGGGTGTTAGTGTAGTATTCGGTGCGTTCTTGGCTGCCTAACCGGCGGCAGCATCCGGACCCGATTAGTACAAGCGTCATCATCCCATAAGCTCTGTCACATAACGGATGGAAGGTCTGATGTATTCTGGCACTAAGCCGGTTTCTCAACTTCACTCACAGAATCAATCCTTAAAATTCTCTTAAATTAGACAAGTTAGCATTTACCATTTTTCATCCTAAACCTAACCGTGCTGCTACCCAATTATTTAGTAACTATCGCAGCTTTTTTTATATCAACATCCTATGCCATGGCTGCCTGTTTTCCATCTTCCGGAACTTCTACGCCGGCTTCCCTAAATAACTCCTTTAGCTCCAGCGGCATCACCGCCGCAACCTTGCTCATCTCGCCACCGCCTATCCGTCGATTCAGCACCCGAATAACTGTGGGGGCTACGGTTTCGGGGTGGATGAGGTTGCGTTTGAGGGGGTTGTAGTATTCCTCGACTAACTCAAAAAACAGGTTCTGCGTCGATATCGGCGCAGGCTTTTTGGAGTAATCATAGCCGTCTAGGAGCATGCCCTTCATGACCAGCGGCAAACCAGCCGCCAAATGAACCACCTCCTCAACCGGCAACCGATCCCTTATTGCCTGCAGCACCGCTCGAGTGGCGCTATACGTTTTGTCTGGGCTGTCCCATCCAAGCTCCCGCTGGATATCTGAGAGCCACTGCATGGCGGTCTGAATCGCCCTATCAAGCGCGGATATACCCGTCGACAAATCATCACCTCCACAACCCCTAAACCAAAAAACCCGAATACAACAACTAACTTGACTTACCTATTCGATTTGCAACCAGCGCCGTCAACTCCCGAATATGATCCTCCTTGTCCTTCTCAAGCTTCTCCCAAAACCGCTCCGCCTCCAAATCACCCGCAGCATCCCGCTTATAGCTCTGCTTTATCCGCCACAAACTCTGGTTCTCCTCCAAAAGCTGCGACATCAAATCATAAACGCCGTTGCTCAAATTGCCCTCTTGCTTTGGCTCAGCATCCTGCACAAATCCACCTCCAAACAAAAGAAAAAAACAGCCAATAATAGCCTATGTTACAACACCCACACAACAGCCACCACAGTTTCGATGTAGCAAACAGCTGCAACCACAAAAACATATACAACAAACAAACCATACACCAGTGACCTAACATGACCCAAAACACCCAACAAGCAGACCAGCAGCCCACAGACGAGGCCCAAGCACGCCGTGCCCTAAGCACAGTCAACCCCGACTGCGGCTTCCACTTCTACACCGCCATCGGCGACTACACCGGCATAACAGCAACAAGCCTCCAAGACCTCACCGACAAACTCAGCCAAGTCCCTCTCGCCTCAGTCCGGTTCCATTACGAGCGCGGAGACTTCCAACGATGGATAAGAACACTCTTTTGCGACCCCAAATTGGCAGAAGAACTCGCCACAATCAAACCATACTTCTCCGACGAAGCCCTCAGAAAAGAAATCATCACCAAAATCACCGAACACATAGCTCACTTAAAAGCCACCATGAAAGAGTCCTGATGCACACAGCCCTTGTAAGGCTTAGAAGCCTAGCTTCTCATTAACAAAAAGCAAAGTAACCTTCCGATAGTCAACGTTTTCTCTCTCAAATATCAGTATCTTGCCAATCGAGCTTCCTTTGGCGCCCGCTTTTTTCATTCTCTGGTCCTCACGGGGCAGACAGTACTCCCATACCCGCTTCATACCCTCCTCCATATCGGCAACTATTTTCTGAGTGCCAACAACCCAAATCACATTCTTAGACGAATACGCATAAGGCCCCAACTGGCTGCCGGTGTTGCTGGCCACGATGATTTCTCCCGATTGCGTAACCGCGTGCACGCTCCCGAGATAGTATTCTGCTATAACACTTTGGATGCGAAGCTCCCGTTGTTTTATGGGATCCCGTTCAGCTACAATCCTGGCCTTTAGGTTGGTCCAGGGGTGATTGCCCGACTTTAGAAGGCCAATGAACCCTATCTCTTCTAGGGTTGTGGAGGCGCCAGTCGATAACTCCGCACCGGGTGGAATCAATTCGGTTAACCTTTTTAATGCGCTGGCTCGGTCGGGCACGACCTCTGCGTTGACGCCTCGTCCTTTAAGTGCTTCCATTGTCTGGTTTAATGTTTCTTTGTCTGCTAATTTGGTCCACATGGACGCAAGCACCTCGTAGTTTAAGCTTGCTTAATGTATTCCCCGATCGCTTTTACTTTGTCATCTGCAGTGCGCGGCTTATCTCGGCGATCGTCGATTCTAAGCGTAGACTCTACCCGCTTAACGCCACTAGCCATAACCGCTTCATGAGCTTGTTTAACGGCTGCAAAAATGGTGTCCAAGTCTTTGGCCGAAAGAACCGTTCCCATAGCAGTCACTTCATAGTCCAACCCATCAATGTTCTTAAGCGCCTTAACCGCTGCCGCAACGTAACGACCCACACTTGTCTGGCCTTCACCGATGGGCACTATACTAAAATCAGCAATAACACGCTGGTTTTTCTCCATAAAAATCCTCTCAAAGATTAATCTTTTGTGACTATTTGAATCTTCTTTAAACAAACAGTTTATAGCGGTACCCTGTATTTCGCATGCAAGATGTGGCTTGTTTATAAAAGTAGGGTAGGCTAGTTTAGCCGTGTGGTAAGAAGTAGGTTGTAGAAGGAAGAGAGAGGGGGTAAAACGCGCCTTAAACCTTACCAGCCAACCAGCCTAACAGGTCCACAAACCTCAACACACCTACTCACACATAATACAAAAAGAAATGCTGTAGCCAATCCACAATCACAAAGCAACATGAAAACAAGCTTAGGCGGGTAACTATCTATTTGGTTGGCAGTTCTATTGTGAATTTTGTTCCTTTGCCCATTTCGCTCTCGAAGGCTATGGTTCCTTTCATTGACTCTATGAGGCGTTTGGTTACGGCTAGGCCGAATCCTTGTCCTTTGGCTTTGGTGGTCATCATGGGGGTGAATAGTTTCGGTTTGATTTCCTCAGGTATGCCGGCGCCTGTGTCGGAAACAGTTATGACTGCTTTGCCGTTTTCCCGTTTTGCCGCTATCTCCAATATGCCTCCTTGGGGCATTGCTTGAATGGCGTTAGTGGTAAGGTTTGATAGGGCTCGCTGTAACAGCGTGGGGTCGGTCTGAAGCTGTTCTAAGTCGGTAACTTTCATGGAAAGCTTGATTGCATCTGGCACCTTTATGTTCTCAAAGACTTTAACCAAGACATTGGATAAATCAACCGTAGAGTACTCTGGCATTATGGGCCTAGCATAGTCCTGTAGGTCAGCCACTATCTTGTTTATGTAGGAAATGTTTGCTGTTATGCTGTCTATGCTCTCCTTCATTTCGTTTTTTGTGTTACTGTCGGGTAAATCTTCCATGCTACCATTAAGTAGGTAGAGTTCGCCGCTGATGGATTGCAAGGGGTTGCGGATGTCATGTCCCACCATTCCTGCGGTTTGTCCGATGCCTGCTAGTCGTTCCTGCTTTGCCAGTTGCTCCGTGTTTGCTTTGAGCTGCAGCCGCATCGTGTTTAAGGAATCCGAAAGCTCTCCCAATTCGTCGCTTCTTCCGGTTTTAACTTCCTGGTCAAAGTTCCCTTTACCAATAGCCTTTAAGCCTCTATGAAGCACCGAAATTGTCCTTAGAGTATGTCTAAACATTATGAGGTAGCTTGCGAGTAGGTAGAGGGCAAACGCAATGAGCAGTATGATGATTAGGTAGGTGTTGGATTGGTTGACGGCGTCGGTTTGATTGTGTAGGGATTGTGAGAGTTGGGTGGATTGGCTTGAGAGGGCTTGAAGGGCGCTGGATAGTTGGCTCCAGGCTGCTTGAAATTGAGGATTGTTCCGTACTGTTGCATTCATTGGCGTTGCTTCTAAATAGTCTACGGTTGCAAGGAAGGTGTCGTTAGCTATTTTGACATCCGCCCATAGGGTGGCTGCGATTTGGTTTTGGTTGATGTTTGTGGAGGTTAGTTGTGATATGTCGCCATAGAGGGCGGTGGTGTTTGATTGCCAAGCCGCTAATTGTGAGGGTTGCTGGGTGAGGAGGTAGTTGTCTGCGATGTAGTTGAGGTGGCTGATTCGGTTTTCTATGTTGCCTGTGATGGATTGGTAATTGTTCAGGTTTGCAGCTTGCTGTTGGGTTGTTGTGATTGAGAGGCTGATGATAATTAGGATTGTAAGGAATGTTGCGATTGTTATTATTAGCCGGTTTCTTATTTTCACAAACTATAACTCGCTGTTTCTGGTGTCTCTGTTAATTCAAGTGTTGAAGGCTGCATTTTAACTTTTCAAATTAAACTTGCTGATGTGGCTCTTTGCCTGGAATTTTTGCGGACTTAGCGGTTGATTGTCTACTTTTGATCCGGGTTGAAGGCTTTCTATGAGCGAGTTGCTAAGAGACGGGTGATCAGAAGGCGGTGGTTACTGTTGCCAATAAGATGCTAAAGATTATTTGGTTTATGTTGACGTGAAAGGAGCCTTATGAGTCGGTTGATGAGGGGCGGTATGCCAAAAAGCTTAAGCCGCTTGGTGCTTCAAGAAGTGATTGCTGGTTTAAGATAAGTTTAAGGTCGGCGGTATTTGCGAGCACTCGTCTTTCATGAGTGTTCTACAGCCCTCAATCTTAATCGTTTGGATAGACTGTGTTCTAATGGAGGACAACAAACCCTTATAAGAAAAATCATTTTTTCCCTACTTGGTCAACATTGCTTTTCTTCCATAATTTTCCGAGAGTCTGTTAAGCAGTGTGATGCCTACATCAAGTGACAGTTGTTGGCATGCTATGCCGTTAACAACCGCTTCGAAAACCGTTGGGAACCTTGGGGGTTTAAGCCCTAGGAAGCGCTGTGTAAGCTTATTTAATATTTTATCTTTTTGGGCAAATTCGTAGTAGGCAGATAGGTTTTTGCTTAAGCCTAAGCATTTTTCTAAAGCAATAGACAGTAGTTTTATTTGCCTATCTATCAAATTAGGTCCTATTACTTGTACCTGTATGTTTGAATGGTCTTCTGCGCTCTGGCTTACCACAACTTCAACTGTATGGTTTTCGACTGTTAAGGCGCGTCTCCAAGTATTGTCCACCCAGCGATCCATAACGTTATTTGCCCGCCGCCTAAGGCCCCACACAGTTAAATCTAGCCTAAAGGGCTCCTGCGCTTTTAAGTTAAAAATATGCTGAGACATTTTCTTTTCCGCTGGTAGCGCTTTTCTAAGATACGGCGATTTGCAAAGCTAGTTATCTAGTCGCTGCAGTATCCGCTTCTTTACGTAAATCTCCCTGACTTCGCCCAAGTAACTGGGAAGCACATGGCAGGCAGTATGCCTTTTGCCGCCCTCTTTCATCTTCTATTACAAACCTGTACCGCCTATACACCTTTGTCTTTGTAATGCACATCGAGCACGGAAAATACTTTTTTGGCTCAGAACGTTCTGCTATAATCACGCGCATTTTCGGTTTTGGGGCACTATTTTGCTTTGACAAAACCTTCACCGACATATCCTAAAACATGAATTGAAATTCGTTACCTAAGTTTAAAGCTATGTTGTAACATAACCAAATGACAGCTGTATTTCTGGGCAGAAACAGCTCGTTTTGTAAACTGATGCTGCCTGGCTTATGCTTTAACAAAAAACGCAGAGGTACATCGGACTCACCGTGGACACTAAGCTAACCGATATAACCACAAGACCCGTGACGTTTAATTATCCCCACATATATAACACAGTATCGTCTAATTTTTGGTTGATTTTTTTTGCTGTACAAGTGGCTAGCCCTAACGGTAACTACTATAGGCGTTTTAATGGTTGGAATCGACACACGTATAGTTATCATCGGTTTGCGCCAAGTCATCTCTAAATCCCATTTTCAAGTTTATTTTAAACAGATAAACTGTGTAAAGAAATGAGTTTTCTAATAATTGAAACAGTTATTTCTGGATTGATTGTGGCATCAGCCTTTCCCATAGGCGCCGTAATTGCGATTTATGCAAATTACTCACATGCGAAGAAGGCGCTTTTTGCGGCGTTCGGGGCAGGGATATTTCTATCTGCTACAATGCTTCTAATACAGGAGACCCTAAATCTCGGTAACGTTTTTGATCTGCTCATAGGCTTTAGCCTTGGCGCTTTAGCATTTGGCATTGCCCAACACTTTTTTAAACATGATTCAAACTCCAATTCAGGCTCTGTTTCGAAAAGGTATTCCGCCGGCAAACTATCGGTTATAGGAACCATCCTAGATAGCGTGCCTGAGTCACTATTTATCGGCGTATTAATAGCGCTTCAGGAACCCGGGTTATTCACGGCGGAAACAGTTCTTTTTTTAGGTAACCTAGCAGCCACTTTGGAGGGCGCAAAGATCATGCAAAAACAAGGCATCAAACGAAGCATGATAATGCGGGATTGGCTGATTGATTTTGTTATTGTAGCATTAGCGGCGCCCATAGGTTACTTTCTTGCTAAGAATGTTATTCAGGACTTTGTGGCCACGATTTTGGGTTTCGCTGCGGGAACGCTAGTTGTGTTTGTAGCTGGAGAGTTAATTTCAAGAGCTTATCGGGAATCAACAGGGCATGCGGAAGATTTTGCTATTTCTTTAGGGTTCCTGATTGGCATCGTGCTTCTTTTTGTTATTTAACCTTCGGATACTTGGCGCCTAATTATTCGAAGTATCACCGTAAGTATTACCATGCCCAGGCCCGCTACCATAAATATCCAGCCTTCAATGGTAGCTGGACGGGTGTATCCTATAAGCGAGTTTGCTTTTGGAATATAGAACTGGGGGAATAATAGGTAAGGAAGGAATAGAAAACAAATGCCCGCTATCCCAGTTAAGAGCATTATTACCAATAGAGCGCGAGGGGATAATTTCCTTAAAGCCATTCTGTATCCGCTTGAATGGTAAATTCAACCGCTAAAAGATGTTTCGCCCTCTTGTTAGCCCCAATAGGCACAAAAAGGGATAGGGTTAACTCCCAAAGAGCAAAACCGCAAGCTAAAATTCATTTAAATAAAGCGCCTGTGTAACCATTTTTGATAAGAATGCCTTGGGAAAGCGTCCTTCTCCTTCTTGCGGGAATTGCCATAGTCGTTTACGGAGCTGACGAAGCTATTAAGCGGCTTTTGGGATTGTCCAAGTTTTTCCGCCTCTCAGCTTTCGTGGTAGGTGTAGTTATTGCTGGTACACTTGCGGTTCTACCGGAATTGTCTATCGGTGTCTTGTCCGCTCTTGGTGGTACGTCTACTTTTGGGTTGGGTTTGATTTTCGGTGCTAACGTTGCTGACTTGACCTTAGTTATCGGGGTTGTGGTGTTGATTGCTGGAGAGCAGAAGATAACTGGCGAGATGCTAA
>JBLNCY010000045.1:0-8060 GCA_050261115.1 Methanocella sp. | reverse complement strand
CGTTTGATGGGTGAGGTTGCTAAGCGGATTAAGCATAAGTGGATGCATTGGAGCACAAAAGGCCTTGAGAACCTGCTTAACATTTTGTTGGCAAGGTACTGTAACAAACGTTTCTTTGATGGAAAGAAAGATACTTAAGCCCAAACAAGACAATCGTTAGAATAGCGGTTACATAGGAAAGCTAGCCGATTAGAAGACACAACCAAATTTTTACAGCTTTTTATGGATGCTTATGCATCATTGAAGCGATTCCTAGCCGTTGCCCGTCGGGTCGGCTAGGGATTTTTAACAATGAAAAAACGAAAGCGTTAGAGCAATACAAGCGGTTTGTTGGAGGTGAACATGTGGTAAAGATAATTACGCGCACAGGTAATGAAGAAAAGTTTGACAGCAAAAATATCGAGAAGGATTTAGAAGCGGCGGGATTGCCTGAGAGAGTAGCAGAACAAGTAGCAGAACGGGTCGAAGACAGAGTTCAGGATAGGTGGACGTTCGATAAAGTGTATGAACAAGTCGACCTAGAGTTGAAGAGGCTAGAGGAAGACATACAGAGAGCCCATAGCTCATATAAACAAAGAAGGACGACACGGGAAACAAGCGAACTCGGCGAAAGTGCGACCGAACGAACCCAACGCTTTGTTCCTGAATCGGAAAGTGAACGCCATTATGAAACGCGCTACTAGACCTTTATACTCTTTTTCGGACAGGGCACTGGTTAAGAAAACATGGCTTCACGGCTAACACACTTCTTGGTGAGTTTGCGTTAGCTATGTGGACTTAATTGCATCTGCAACCTTGCGTCCTAACTGATAGCATTTTTCTAGATCATCTTTTTTTGGTTGCCACTTTGCTAAGACACCATCAGCTACAATTTTAATTCGGCTTTGCTCCAAATGACTTTGTATAATTTTCACTGATTCTCCGCTCCAACCATAACTGCCAAAGGCGGCGCCAACCTTGTTTTGGAACTTTAAGCCTTTTAAGTCCTCAAGCACAGGAGTAATCGTGGGTAATAGACCACCGTTCAAGGTTGGAGACCCAACGATGACCGCTTTGGACTTAAAGACTTCAGCAATAACATCATTACGGTCAGAAACTGCCATGTGGAGCAGTTTTGCAGAGATACCATCCTTAGCAAGGCCGGCAGCTATGGCTTCGGCCATCTTCCGTGTAGCCTCCCACATCGTATCATACAAAATCACAGCGGTGTATTCGCCTTCTTGACGTGCCCACTTCTGATACTTCTTAACTATCTGCAGCGGGTCGCTACGCCAGATTACGCCATGGCTTGGAGCAATAATATCAACCGGCAGATTCAATGCCAAGAGTTCATCTATTTTTCGCAGAACTAAACTGCTAAACGGCGTCAGGATGTTAGCGTAGTATTTTAGTGCTTCTTGGTAGAGTTCTTGTTGGTTAACTTGGTCGTTGAATCGGAAATTGGTTGCATAGTGCTGCCCAAAGGCGTCGTTAGGCATCAAGATATGGTGACCCGTTAAGTAGGTGAACATGCTGTCTGGCCAGTGGAGCATTTGCGCTTCGATGAATAATAATTCGGATTTTCCAATGGGGAGTTTGTCGCCTGTTTTTACCACTTTAAAATTCCATGGCTGATGATAATGTCCCTCAATGCTTTCTCTGCCAAGCCGCGACACCACCACGGTTGCTTGGGGTGCAAACTGCATCAAGTATGGAAGCGCCCCTGAATGGTCAACCTCACTATGATTCGCTATAATGTAATCTATTTTTGAGGGGTCAACTATTTCCCTAATGTTTTCTAGCAGTTGCTTTTGGAAAGGAGTCCAAACAGTATCAACAAGAACCGTTTTCTCATCTACGATTAGATAGGCATTGTAAGAAGTGCCACGATGAGTACTAAGCTCATAACCATGGAAGTACCTCAGACCCCAATCTACAACGCCAACCCAATAAACACCGTTAGCCAACTCTAAAACCAAAAAACATCGCCAATATAGAAAAAAGGACGCTTAATTTAAAAATTTGCCAGCTTATGGGAGCAAGAAGCTACCGGCGACTTATTCTTGAGTAAATAAAAAAGGTAGGGAAGGATCCCTTACGTTTCTGGTTTTATGGTCGCTTTTTTAGAGCTAAAACGATGACTACGGTGGCAACAATGATGGCGACGAGGATAGCTACAGACATTGGCATGAAGTATAGGTCAGCCATGGATGGTGACTGTGTAGGTTGTGGTGTGGGTGTTGCCGGTGCAGGATCAACGTTGAATGCTGTCACTGCGTGTGAAGACCAGTAGGATTTGGATCCAGCAAAGTTTGCGTATACTGTGTATTTGCCTTCGATGTCGGGTGTCCAGTTGAAGCTGAAGAATCCGTCTGCATCTGCGGTTGTGGTGCCGATTGTACGGTAGTTACCATTAGCGTCAACTATGCTTAACTCCACAGTTACACCAACTACATTGGTTGGTCGGGGCTTTTGCATGTAGACGTACTCCATCCATGGACCCATGCTCTCGTCAGAGACTGCGGGGACACCGTTGGGGAAGCGGGCGATTTGCTCTTCTTGCTGTGTACCTGCGGCTGTATCTATGACGGTTCCTTCAATGAGTACACTGCTGCCTAAGGTAGTTATTTTCGGCTGGGCTTCTACGGTTGTTTTGCTTGGGCCTTTCCCTATGACATACATTTGGTGGTCGTAGAGGTTGAGGTATGCCATGTATCCGTCTGCGATTGCAAAGCCAGGAGCCATGAATGAACCTGGATTAGCGTATGAGAGGATCTTCCAGTATTCTGTTCCGTTGAAAGCATCGATACATCTTACGTATATGTCCTTGTACATCGGTTCGTTGGGGGAGTGTTCAGAGCCAAAGGTATAGATTTTGCCGTCCGCAATGGTTCCGATGTTTATTGGGTACAAGCCCCAGGGTGTTTGAAGACCCGTGTTGGTGCTGTTGCCTTCTCCACCATTTCCATATGTCCAAAGCAGCTTTCCATCTTTAGTGTCAAAAGCGTACAGTATTCCGCCGTAGCCAGAGTAGTAGAGCTTACCGTATGCAGTGAAGCCGCTGGTGCTAAAGTACTCCCAATCGGGCACGTTATCAAGCCGCTGAGTAGTCCATACTAGTTCACCGTTCTCAAAGCTGTAGCCATAGTTGATCAGTTCCTCTTTGTTACGCATCATGAATACACGATTGATTGGGTCTGCAGTTAGCCAGATTTGGGTAGCGCCAATGGTGTCGGTAGCAGGTTGAGGTGCAGAGTAGTTTTTCATCCACATCAGATGACCCCTACTCTCAGGTTTTAAGCTGATTGCACCAACAGTGTAGGGATCGGTTGTTCCGTATCTACCCGCTAAAGTATAGCCAATGTTGCTGAACAGAAGAATATCATTAGCAAGCGTGTAGCGTATGGTTGAGCCAGCTTGCATGTTTGACAAACTCACGTTCCAAGAGTAAGCTTTGCTTCCATCAATCACTTGCCCCACAGGCCGATACGCGTTGTGCGCAACGAGGCGTGGGAAACATTCAGTGAAGTTCCACATTGCAAGCCACTTGTTTGCAACGTTAAGGGTGTAGATCAGTATTTCACCGTTAGGACCATACTCCATCGTACCCGATGGAACACCAGTTATGTTGAATAGCCATTTACCGTCATTCGCGTCGTAGATCATGCGAGTAGTGCCAGACGAGTACCACAAATAACCGCTAGGAATAACACCATGCTGGTTTTCCGAGTCAAACCACTCAAGCTGACCAAAAGCCGGCATCGCCATCGTTGAAGTATAGATTTCCTCTCCCGTCTGCAAGTCGACAACAACATAGCCGTTGCCAGCGCCGTTGTTGCTTCGAGTTAATGGATAGTAGAGTCTGCCGTTCATGATTATGGTGCCTGTATAGCGTGTCTCATATGAGAGCCCTGAGTAGTAGGTCATTCCATCGATGCCCGTGTTGGTTCCGCCCACGACACCGCCAGCCTCAAGGGGTTTGCTCCACATAACGTGGGCAGTTTCAGGTGCTGATCCGCCTGGCTGAACGGCGCCGTCAATTATCTGTGCGCCGCGTAGATAGTTAGATGAGATTGTGTACCATTCTGTGTTTTGTCCCTCTATGGGTCGGGACCAGTATTCAGTAGGTAGGGGGTAGCTGCCTTTGGCTTCCGGTATGGGTTCCTGCTGAACCGTCAGATAAACGGTTTTGCTGGTGGCGGGTTTGAAAGTGTCATTTTGGAAGATTGCATCACTGGCAGATAAGCCGGGGGTATCCTGTTGGCTCCAGGTGTAGACTTGGCCAGGGTAGTAGAATGAGAACGCATACTCACCAACCTGATCGGGAGTAAACACGTAGAATTGTACGCCTGTAGAGTCTGAGAGGTCGAATTTGTGTTTCTCAGTTGTGTTGTCGGGTTTTGTGATGGTTAATTCGTAGTTATGGCGTCGGATGTCGTTGAAAATGGTTGCACCAGGCATTGGCTTGTCAACCCACATGTTGACATACACTTTTTGGCCAACCCCAACAGGGTCTGGCGCGACGGAAATGTATGCCCAGGTTTCTATTTCCCATGCGGGTGTGTGGGCGTCTGCTGCGGGGATAGCTATGATCGGTAGAGCCATCAATAGTATCAGAGCAAGGCTAAACGATATTTTTACAAACGATTTTTGCATTTTCTATTCTCCTATATAGGCTGCACCATGGTTCTAAATTGGTTAAATGGCTTTGTTGGTGGAGACCCAACCAACATCACTAACGCTGCTGTAGATTCAGCCGAAAAACAAAATAAGCCATATATGTCAGATGCGGGAATGTAAGTATCCCATCCAAGAAGTATAGAAAAGGGTTCGTAGCCTAGCACGGATTAAGGTGTCGGCCTTCGGAGCCGGAGATCGTGGGTTCAAATCCCACCGGACCCGCCACCAATACATATTACGGTTTAAACTCTTATTGGAAAGGCAAACGGACTTTGAAAGCGGTGCCTTTACCTTCTTGACTTTCAAACGTTACCCTACCGCCTAGTGATTCAGTCATACGTTTCACAACCGGTAAACCGAACCCTTGCCCTTTCGATTTTGTAGTAAACATAAGCGTAAACATCTTGTCACGGATGTTCTCGGGGATGCCAACGCCGGTATCTGAAACGGTTATAACAAAGCCGCCCGCTTCTCTGTGAGAATCTATTGCTAGTTTTCCGCCTTGAGGCATTGCCTGAACCGCGTTTGTAACCAAGTTATACAAGATTCGGTTTAGATAGTATGGGTCGGCTTTGATTATTCTTGCATCCTCTGCAATGTTTACTTCGATTTTGACGTTTTCTGGTGAGGGATTTTTTATAAGCAAACTTTGGACGATTTGGCCAAGATCAGCATCCTCTATTTTCGGGTTAATTGGGCGAGCGTAGTCTTGGAGGTCCTGAACGATCTTGTTGATGTAATCGATATTCTTATCGATGCCGTCGAGGCTTTCCTTCAAGTTTTCTTTTGCCTCACCCTCAGGAACAGAAAGCAGGTCTGATTTAGCCAAATAGACATCACTGGCAATCGCCTGCAAAGGGTTACGAATGTCATGGCCAACCATACCTGCAGTCGCGCCGATAGCGGCCAAACGTTCAGAATCCTTCAACTGTTTTTCCATTTTCACTCGTTGAGTAATATCAACAAGAACCTCAAGGATGGAAACCGAACCATCAGTCTCGACAAATGGGCTATTATAGACGTCAAAAATTCTTCCATTAGGACAGTTGAGCCGCCAATAAGTGGGGCGCCCAGTTTTTAGAACGCTAAACGCTTGGCACCATTCGCAGAGATCATCCTTGCCAAATAGGAACTCAAAACAAAGTTTACTTGAAGCTACTCCAAACCTTTCTCTGAAGAGCTTGTTAGAAAATGTAATTTTGCGCTCTTGACTTAAGATAGCAAGCATTACAGGCAAGGATTCCAAGGCATCAAAGAGATGCTGCCGCTCGGCCTCAAGCGCTTTTTCGGCTTTTTTAAGCTCGGTAACGTCGATGCCCATTTCAAGTATGAGTGTTGAGCCGTCTGAGTCTTTGAAGGGATAATCATAGACGTCATATTCTCGCCCATCTGGCCCTGACCAATACCAATGTTGGAATTTACCTTCCCTGTACACATTGTAGGTAATGCATCTTGGGCATTCTCTATTACGATTAAAAAGGTACTCATAACAACGTTTCCCATGGGATTCTCCGAATCGCTCTCGGAAAACCTTGTTTGCAAAAGATACCCGGTGATCGCTATCAAGCAAAACCACATATGCTGGAAGAGTCTCTAAAACGTCAAACAGCCTTTTACGCTCTACCCGAATTGCTGCCTGGGCCTTGTTACGTTCCGTAACGTCCCTTGCCGCTGCAAAAACACCCTGCACTTTTCCTGCCTCATCGTGAAAAATTGTCGCGTTATACAAGACTTCGGTAACTTTGCCCGATTTTGCTTTTATCTCCAATGGGTAATCTCGAACGTACCCTTGACTGAGAACCTGCTTGTAGCCGGCGTCTGCCAATTCAGGACTGGTAAAATAACAGGAGAAATCGCTTCCAATCAGCTCATCTCGCGAGCAGCCGGTCACTTTTTCGGTGGCTTTGTTAACGTCAGTTATTTTTCCGTTGGACTAATTGTTACTAGCGGGTCGAGGCTTGCTTCAATGAGGTTCCGAGAATAATTCTCTGAGCGGGCCAGTTTTTCTGTTCGTTCCCTAACAAGCTCCTCCATGCGAGAAGCGTATTTTTCAACTTCTGAAGCCTTCTCTTCAAGCTTGCTCTGTATCTGCTCTAACTGTTCAGTCCGCTGCTTAAGAGACCGCTGAGTCTCCTTTAGCTTTGTTACATCTATGAATGCCCCTACTGCGCCGCGGCTTTTACCACTTTCACTGAGTAGTGGCACTGCAGCACCAAGTAACCAAACAGAACGACCATCAATGAAACGCAGTTCAAACTCGCAGTTAAATTTGAGTTTTCCTGTTTTTCCTGCTTTCTGCACCGGCAGGTCTTCTTGTGGTATGGGGAAACCCAGAGGGTCATAAGCTAACCAGTTAGTGGAACCTCCTTTTGGTTGGAGACTTAAAGACATATTGCCATGTTTACCACCGCCTAGAAGTTCATTGGTTGCTTTGTTTCCAACCATTTGTGTGCCTTCAGGGTTGTTGCTAATGACGACATATGCAGGTACCGCATCCATAAGGGCCTCTAGCTCTTCTCTTCTTGAGGCTTCTTTTGCTTGGTTTCTTTTAAGTGTCTCTTCAGCTTTTTTGCGCTCAGTAATGTCATTAAATATGCCTACTGCAGCTGTCACTTGCCCGTTATCGTCTAGTATGGGTTTTGCTGACACCTCAATGATTCTGCGTGAGCCATCTGGTTTTTCTATTATTAATTCATCTTTTTCTTCATTCCCTGTTACTAGAGCTTTCCTAGTGGGTAGCTGCTCAAGCGGGTAAACGTTCCCTTTTGGGGTTAAGAGTTTAAGCTCTGCTGGACGGTTAGGCTTTTCAAGCTGACGCAGGTCAACTCCAAAAAGAACTATCGCATTATCATTGACATAAGTGATTTTTTCACTATTCTTTTCAACAACTACCACTCCGGCGGGAATACAGTCAACGATTGCTTCTAAGGATTTCCTTGAGAGGCTTTTCATGGCACTCAACGATAACTTCATTAATCAAATATGATTCGTTTCTTAAATCAATGTTGATTTCTCTATTAAATTTCCCTTCAAACTAATGCCTCAAAAAGCCGACCAGATATTTGTTTGTGGTGTTAATCCTGTTTAGGCGCGCTCAGCCATTTATTCTTGGTTACGCTGTTTTGCAATTACACCTATGTTTTAGGGTTGTGTTGGTTGTAAAGAATGCAATCGGTTTAGTAGCAGATACTATTGTCCTTTCCGATTAATTGAGAAGCTATGAGCAGTAAACATAAATTCGCCTGATACCGCCATAAGTATAGGGATGTTTTTGAAAGCCGCAGTCTACCATGGACCCAACCAGATTAGGCTCGAAGAAATAGCTGAACCCCAAGTTAAAGCAGGCAGAGTACTGGTTCATTTTAAGGCGGGCAGTCTATGCGGCACCGACATGCATTTCT
>JBLNCY010000044.1:0-7296 GCA_050261115.1 Methanocella sp. | reverse complement strand
CTGTTTAATCCCTTGGCGAGTTTCATTGCGCTCTCCGCTGGCGTCATGTTGGCATTTTCAGGTGGCTTGCTACTGTTTGCTCGCATGATCTTCATATTCATGCTGATTCAGCTTTTTGTGTCGTTGCTTGCGTTGTCCCTTGATAACGAGAACACAGGGCTTGCGGTGTATTCGCCTTTCTTTGTGTTTGTCTATAAACAGTTCATCGACTATGTAACTTTGGTTTCGATTATCAAGGCATTGACTAAGAAAGAGAAAAAATGGCACAAGCTTGAGCGCGCCGACGGTCTTAAAGCCATCAGCGTTAACCGCTAACTTGCACTCTTTTTTATGGTATATACTTGAAGCTCTTTATGATGACTTCTACGGGTTGCCCGTCGGAGGGAGCTTGACCTTGGTAGAGCCATAGGTTTATGTGTGCTTTCACTCCTACAGCGGATACCCTAGTGTTGCTGGTGAAGGATTTGATGATGTTGTCTGCGGGTTGGGTGCCGAGGGGGTAGTGGCCGCCGAAGCTTTCGAAGTATATGCTGTTTTTGTTCCAAGTGAAGTAGTGGGTGCTGTAGTCGCCGTATAGCTGGAAGTTAAAGGATCGTTGGTTTTTGCCCTCGATGTAGGGTCGGGGTTGTACTGTGAACCAGCCGTTAGGGTAGTATTCTTCGCCCCACCGCGAGAACTCTACGTCAACTTCATGAGTGTCGTCCTTGTAGGCGAATAAGCCTAAAACGACGTTTTTGTCAAAGTTATCTGTTCTGCTGGCAAGTTGGAACACGTAGGTGCCGTATCCGAAGGTTTGGGTGCAGGTTACCTCAGCGCAGTACCAGCGTCCGTTGCTGTAGGTGATTTTTAGGTGCAGGTAACCGTTTTGGTCTACCCAGACGTTTTGAGGGCTGTTTGTCCAGTAGTTGGGTCCGGGGCTGACGCGTTGGTTGTTGCTGTTTTCTATGTACCAGGTGTAGCCTGAGAAGTTTATGGTGCGATGCGTTGTTGCTGCTTGGGCTGGGTTTGGGTTTAAGCATGCGTAGAGGGAGATGAGTAGGGCTAGGGCTGTTAGGAGTGCGATTGGAACTGTTTTTTTCATTTTTTGTCTAAGCTGTGTCGTTTGTGTTTGCTTTTAAGGTATGCTATCAAGCGGTTGCTTGTTTCTTTGAATTATCATTAAAAGTGTTTAGTATGTTATCTTTTTGATGGAATATTGATGGTGCTATTTAATGTGGGTTCCAGTAATTGTCCTCAGAACTGACGAGCCACCGCATTTAAAAGCCAAAGCCACATACTATGCAAGTGCATACCCTGACTTGAAGCGGCGCCTAATACACTTTAGTACGTGTGCGTCGTAAGGTTTTTATGTGCCCTTTAAGTCTCATAGGTGCACTTAACGTATATTAAACGGCAAAACAATGGATTGATGGACCAGTATGGTAAGAAAAGCAAGAATACGCCTCACAAGCACCGATTACGCGAAACTAGAAGAGGTTTGCGTAGAACTCAAAAGCATCGCTCAAAAGACAGGTGTCAAAATGAACGGTCCAGTACCGCTACCAACCAAACGCCTACGTGTTCCAGTACTCAAAGGTCCATCAGGAGAAGGCACAGCAACATGGGACCGCTGGGAAATGCGCATACACAAACGCTTAATCGACATCGACTCTGAAGAGCGTGTCATGCGTCGCATCATGCGTATCCGTGTGCCTGAAGAAGTACACGTAACAATCGAACTCATCTAAACCCTCAACTTTTAATTTTATCCACCTGTTTTTAGCATACACCTTAAATCCTTCTTTAGCTCTCAACCCCTCACAAGGTGAGCTAATGAAGGAATGGCGATGTATCTTAATCAGTCACCACGATAACATTGGGCGAGCAATTGCTGAGTGGGAAGCGGCCGGTTGGCGACTGCACACTTTTACCTCAGCAGGCCTGACGCACGGCTGGGGCGATAGAGTAAATCATTACCTGCTCTTTGTAAGAGGCGAATAACCCTCTTAGATTAAGAAGAAAGTGACGATGGTGAGCATCAGTGCAGGGATGAATGCTGCTGCCCACACCTTCTTGTTTAAGCTAAATATTTTATAGCCATCCAAGATCCCGAACGGAATCAAGTTGAACAGAGCCATAAATGAGTTAATGTACGCTAAGAAAGCAAACGCCAACGTAAACGCAGTTACTGGCACTGTTAGTGTAAGCCCTAAGAATGTCACTGCTAGGACCATGTTGGTTATGACTCCGGCGATGGAGATCTTTAGCATATCTTTTGCGTTTGAGAGTTGGCCGCCAATCATCATGGCGCCTGGAGCAATCATTTTGAAGGGTAAGAATACACTTGCGAAAGTGAGTATGGCACCCCAGGTGGTTAAGCGAAATTCAGCCCATAAACCCGCTTTTTGAGCCATTACTTTGTGGGCAATTTCATGAATCAGGAAAGATGCCGTCATGAAAACAGCGAATAACGCTGCTGCAAGCGAACTCCAAAAACCAAAACCGAAATAGTACAGGAACATGGAGTAGCCGATGCCAATCACGAGCGCCGCTGCGATGCCTAAATGCTTGATTTCTTTTGGGCTTGTAGTTATATAGCGCCTTTTTCTATAGTGGTCTTGGCCGTAGATGTAGCTGTAACTATAGTTGCCGTAACCCTGTTGCTGCATGACTTGGCCTCGCCGCTCTATGCGAGCTTGGTCAAGTCGGGGGCATGCATGATTTTCGGGTAGACGGTGCTGACTGCAGAATCCTCCTCCGCAGTAGGGACATCGGAATGGCAGGTCTACCTCTTGGTCGCATGCTTGGCATTTCATG
This sequence comes from Methanocella sp., assembly GCA_050261115.1. GTDB lineage: Archaea > Thermoproteota > Bathyarchaeia > Bathyarchaeales > Bathycorpusculaceae > Bathycorpusculum. Next base: position 4,500 of record JBLNCY010000044.1, on the reverse strand, counting down.
GTTATTTAGCGCCTTTCCAGACTAATACCTATTGTACCTTATATTTTTACGCCAAAATCTCGTGCTTAATTCAGGTTTGGTGTATAAGATGATTTAGTAAGCTTTTCAGCGCCCCTTTCGGTGACAAGGACTGTGTCTTCTATGCGGACACCGCCATAGCCCAGCAAATAGATGCCCGGTTCAACGGTCACCACATTACCCGCCTGCAGGACATCTTTGCTCTCAGGCCCCAGAATCGGTGCCTCATGTACCTCTAACCCGACTCCGTGGCCGAGGTTGTGAACAAAAAAGTCGCCGAATCCCGCTTTATCAATCGCCCTCCAAGCAGCCCAATCCACCTTCTGCGCCAAAACCCCCGGCGCGACCTTGCTGTAGCCCCGCTGATGCGCCATCTGCACGGCTTCATAGATTCTTTGCTGCTTCTCTGTGGCTTTACCTGCGATGAATGTGCGGGTTATGTCTGAGCGGTAAAACTGGTTAGTGGCGCCTAAGTCGACGGTGACAAAATCGCCTTCACAGACGGGTTTGTCGAATTTTGTTCCGTGGGGGAAAGCGCAGCATTCGCCTGCTGAGACGATGGTTTCAAATGCGACGCCGTCTGAGCCTGCCTTGCGCATGGCATACTCGGCTTCAGTTGCTATCTGCTTCTGCGTAGCGCCGGGTCTGATTGTTTCTGCTGCGGCCTTCATGCCGGCATCCGCCATCTTGCATGCCTCACGAATAAGCTGGATTTCCTCGGCGTCTTTTACTTGTCTTAGCTGGCGGAAAAGCTGGAATGCAGGTTCCAGTTTCTCTTCGCCCCCCACCATTTTGGCAAGCAGCTTCCAGTTCTCTATGGGGAGCGTGTCTATGGCGAGTTTTCCCATCTGGTGCTGCTGGGCGATTTTCTGCGTTACATGCTCGCCCCGTTTTATCAGCTCCACTGCATAGCCTTTGACTTCGGCTTTGGCTTGCTGGTAGTTGGTGCTAGAAACGTAGAGGGTGCCTTCGCCCTGCCGGGGGATAAAGAGTGCGGTTGCTCCGCTAAAGTTGGTGAAGTAGATTATGTTTGCTTGGTTGAATATGGCAAAGTTTTCAGGTTTATTCTGGGCTGATGCTGTTTGGCGTAGCTTGTCTATTCGAGGTTGCATGGTGGTTGCCTCATTGTAGGGAAGGGTTTTTTGGCTGGTTAAAGTTTTGCTTTCCTCCACTAAAAATTTTGATGACTAACCTCATCCAACGCTAAATGCCGCTACAAACCGCAAAGTTATGTATGTCATTAGCATATATACACGGGAATTTCAAGTACGGATTCCCAGTATCTTTTTATACTTTTTAAGGTGTTCCTCTATTCTAAACTCTTGGAGATTGAACGTTTGTTCGGCTACGCAGGTAGAGTCTTGTATGTCGATTTAACAACGGGCAAAACACGCACCGAAAAACTATCACAAGAAACCGCAAAGAAAAACATCGGCGGCATCGGTTTAGGACTGCATTTCTGGCTAAATAACTCAAAAGCCAATGTAGACCCTTTCAGCCCCGAAAACCCACTTGTTCTATCAATCGGCCCACTAGCAGGTACCATGTTCCCCACAGGCGGTAACGGTCACGCCTTCATATCTAAATCACCCGCCACAGGCGGCGTCGCAGAAGCCGTAAGCCACGGGACTTTCGGTACCGAACTCAAACGAGCCGGATACGATGCAGTTATCATCAGTGGTAAAGCAAAAAAACCGGTTTACCTCTGGATAGACGACGACAACATCCAGCTCAGGGATGCTGCTCACCTCTGGGGTAAGTCGCCACCCGAGGTTGAAGATATCTTAAGGGACGAAATAGGCGACTACTACATCCGAGCCGCAGCGATAGGTTTAGCCGGAGAAAAACTGTCAAAAATCGCCAATATTATTAATGACAAGACCCGCGCGGCTGGTCGAACTGGTTTAGGCGCGGTTATGGGCAGCAAGAACCTCAAGGCCATTGCAGTTCGTGGAACCAACGATGTGGCGGTTGCAAAACCCAACGAATTTCTGGAATTGGTTCAGGATTTCCATGAACGCATGAAAGGTCCTGCCGCTCAGAAGCATCGTACTCTGGGAACCATCCAGAATATCACAATAAACAACAGCCTAACTTGTTTGCCAACAAACAACTTTAACGCTTCACATTTCCTCAACATAGGCAAAATCAGCCCCGAAGTCATAAACGAGCACTTCATAACCCGAATCATCGCATGCAACTCATGTGCCATGCGCTGTGAACATGAAGCTGTCATAAAGGAAGGCACATTTAAAAGCACCATGGCAAGGCTCGAATTCGACAACCTATGGGCGCTTGGCCCCAACTGCGGCGTAGACAGCATAAACTATATAGTCAAAGCCGCCGAACGCTGCAATTACTACGGCCTTGACGCGACAAGCACCGGCGTAGTGATTAGCTTTTTGATGGACTGCCACGAGAAAGGTCTCCTCAACCACGAGGACCTCGACGGCATCGACCCCCACTTCGGCAACGAAAAAGCCGTATTCAACCTGGTGGATAAAATCGGCAAACGCGAAGGCATCGGCGAAAAACTTGCAGACGGAGTTAAAATTGCTGCGGAAAAAATCGGCAAGAACTCCGCTGAACTGGCTATGCATATCAAAGGCTTAGAACTCTCAGGCTATGACCTTAGATGTCTTAAAACCACCGCCCTAGCCTCCGCGGTAGCGTTCCGTGGCGCTGACCACGGCCGAAGCGGCGTTTATGCTCTTGATATTAAAGGAACCGTTGACCGCCTAAAAGCCGAAGAGGGACGCGGCAAAATCGTCAAAGACCACGAAGATATTTACAACGTCATCGACTCCCTTATTGTATGCAAGAACGCGAAGGGCACTTTCAACGAAGAATTTGCCGATCTCGCCAAAGTCTACAGCATTGCCACTGGCTTTGAAGTTACCCCCGCTGAGATGCATCAGGCAGGCGAAAGAATCCAAACGCTTGCCAAACTCATCAACCTCCGAGAGGGATTTGACCGTAAAGACGACGCCCTCCCATGGAAAATAATAAACCAGCCCGTACCTGACGATGGCCCCGCAAAAGGCGCCGTTGTAACTCAGCAGGAACTTGATTTGATGCTGGATGACTACTATCAAGCCCGCGGCTGGGACAACAAGGGTATCCCAACAAAAGCCAAGCTCAAAGAGTTAGGCTTAGAAGAATATGCAAAGGAGAACTAGACATGGTATCACTTCATAACCGAAAATTCATCTCCGCAGACTCTGAAAAATGCGTCGGCTGCCAAATCTGCGAATATGCCTGCTCATTTGCCCACGAAAAAGTCTTCAACGCAGTTAAATCCCGCATACGCGTCGTCCGCTCCAACCAGATGAAAAGCCTCGCCTTAACCTGCAGAAAATGCCAAGACCCCGCCTGCGTTGCCGCATGCCCCCGAAACGCACTCTCACAGTCCATGGAGACCGGCAGCATAATCATCGACAAAGACCAATGCAACGGCTGCGGATGGTGCATCGAAGCCTGCAACTATGGCGCCATGATGATGCATCCGGAAACCAAAACGGTTTATGTCTGTGACCTGTGCCAGTTCCGTCCGGACGGCCCGCAATGTGTTAAGTGGTGCCCTGAAGAAGCACTCTCAGTCGTCACAAGCGACGTGCTTGCGCAGAAAGCTAGGCTTAATGCGATTAAGAAGCTCTTTCAAGAACACGAAGAGCAACCCTAACCTCTTGGCTCTTTTTGCCAAGCCCCCTTAATTTAAAACAGCGCCCTTGAATGTTTGTCGCCAATCCGCAATGCTTGATCTGCATTTTTTTGACTTAGGAACCTAATTTACCTGAATTTCAGCCCCGATAACCCACTATGTTAATATAGTTTTTACCTGAAATTAGTTAATCAATCCCGGAGGGAAGAAGGTTGCTTGGTTACGCAGGAACAATATTGTATGTTGACTTAAACACAGGCAAGACTCGCACTGAAAAATTAACCGAAGAAACCGCCAAAAAATATGTCGGCGGCATCGGCTTAGGCATGAAACTCTGGTTATCAAACTCAAAAGCAGGTGTGGATCCGCTCAGCCCAGAAAACCCGCTGGTACTGTCCCTTGGCCCAGTGTCTGGAACTATGTTTCCGACCGGAGGCAACGGTCACGCTTTCATATCTAAATCGCCCGCTACTGGCGGTGTTGGGGAAGCGGTTAGTCATGGAACCTTTGGCGCTGAACTAAAACGCGCCGGATATGACGCAGTCGTATTAACCGGTAAAGCAGAAAAACCGGTTTACCTCTGGATAGATGACGAGGTTGTCCAGGTTATGGATGCCTCAAAACTCTGGGGCAAATCCCCCGGCGAAGCCGAGGACGCAATAAAAGATGAAATTGGCGACTATTATGTTCGCGTAGCCGCTATCGGCCTAGCGGGAGAAAAACAATCCAAACTCGCTAACATAATCAATGAGAAAACTCGTGCGGCTGGCCGAACTGGTTTAGGCGCGGTTATGGGCAGCAAGAACCTCAAGGCCATTGCA
>JBLNCY010000043.1:0-42433 GCA_050261115.1 Methanocella sp. | reverse complement strand
CTCCGCGACATTAGAACGAGAACCCGTAATTCCCACAGCGACACCTATGACATTGCCTTTGCGTATTGTTTCCAATTATAGAAATAGCACCGCCAGCCTTGTCGCCTACTTCAGGCGCATTGATTGAGAAGCCTTGGAGAGTAAAATCGTCAGCTTTAACAACTATTGAATCATCGAAATAAGACCAATACTGACCGATAACATTTGGTTCGGTCTTGTGAAGCTGAGGATATAGATTAATTACCGTTGTTTCTCTATTTTCGCCAACTATCGATAGTGGCTTGTTTATGGTCAACTGTTTTTCTTCATATGTTCCGCTCTTTACAAATACGGTGTCGCCTGCATTCGCATTTTTGATAGCTTCAGAAATTGTTTGATAGTTATCAGGGACAATAATTGTTCTGTCCTCGGCGTTGGCAGGGAGAAGCATTGCTGTCCATGATGCTGTTAAAAGAACTAAAGCAAGCAGCACCGTGATTTGTTTATCTATGTTTTGCATTGTATGCATTTTGGGTTTGGCAAATGTATAAAGTTTACTTGTTTAATGCCATGACTAGCGCAAACCTGTTAACCCTGACACCGGTGCATCAAACAGTTAAATCTCGGTAAGCACCTAAGTTTAGTGGCGTCTTTTATGGGTAATTACTCTGAGTGGGACAGGATTTATAGGGCTTATCCTCTTGAAGAGTTGGGTTGGGAGCTGGGTAAACCTCGCCCCATACTTGTCGAGTACATGAAAAAGGGGCTTCTGCCGAGTGGTCGGGCGCTTGATACCTGCTGTGGCGCAGGCACCAACACAACCTACCTAGCACAGAACCATCTGGAAGTGACCGGAATCGACATCTCCAAAACAGCCATCACTATCGCCAAACAAAAAGCCCAAACCGTCGGCGCCAGCATTGATTTCTTGGTTGGAAGCTTTATTGACTTGTCCTTTTGTGATTCGGTGTTTGATTTTGTTTGGGATATGGGTTGCTTTCACCATGTTGCCGTGAAGGAGCGGGCGGCTTTCATAGCGGGTGTACATCGCGTCTTAAAACCGCAGGGCGCCTACATGTTAACCTGCTTTAGCTACCAAAACGGTTCACGCTGGAACCACTTTACCAAGCAACAACTCATAGACCTGTTTGGCGATTACTTTGGGTTTGGCGAGTTCCAGCATTACCCCTCGCTCGAGGGCGACGGAGTGATTCGCTACTTCTACACGGTCCTTATGCACAAAAATAGAGTGGGATTAGGGGATTTGTTTTAGTGCTTGCTCTATTTGGCTATAGTTCGGTTCCACAGCGGGGTCGTCTGAAACCCACATGAACCGTATAATGCCCTGCGAGTCAAGGATGAAGATGGAGCGTTTTGCCACAGTGTATCCTGGTAGTCCAGCGTAATTTTCCATCTCTAAGCCATATTGGTGGGTGACTTCTCTGTTGTAGTCGCTCAGGACGGGGATGGGCAGGCGATTTTTCTCAGCAAACGCCTTGTTGGAGAAGGGGTCATTGATGCTTATGCCTATAACTTGGGCCTGTAAATCCGTAAGCCTTGCCATAGAATCCCTAAACTCGCATACTTCCTTTGTGCAGGTTTCCGTAAAAGCGCTCACAAAAAACGCCAATACAACTTTTTTGCCTTGATTTAGAAACTCGTGCAAATTCCTATATTTCAGGTTGGTGTCTGGTAAAGTGAAATCTGGTGCTTTATCTCCAACATTAACATTGACCAAAATTATCCCTACAAAGAGTTAGCCGGCGGAGCTATAAATGGCTACTGTTAGCCGAAGGTGAAGGCGGAGGGGCAAATCTTGTTTAGCACACAGATGTCACAGCGGGGCTTTTTTGCCGTACAAACTAGCCTACCATGTAAAATCAGCAGATTCGTCAGCGGCATCCACTGCTCTTTGGGTAGCAGCGCCATAAGGTCGCGCTCGATTTTATCCTGATCTTTCTCGGCTGTTAAGCCCAGCCGCTGCGAAAGCCTCATGACATGGGTGTCAACCGCTACCCCCGCAGTTATGCCGAAAGCGAAGTAGAGTACGATGTTGGCGGTTTTTCTTGCCACCCCCGGTAGCTGGATTAGTTCCTCCATGGTTTGGGGGACTTCGCCGTGGAATCGGTCAAGGAGCATTTGGGCGCAGGCTTTGAGGTTTTTGGCTTTGTTGCGGTAGAAGCCGGTTGAGTGGATGTCTTCTTCGAGCTGGGCTAGGGGGGCGGTGGCGTAGTCTTTGGCGGTTTTGTATTTTTTGAAGAGGGTTTGGGTGACTTTGTTGACCTGTGCATCGGTTGTTTGTGCGGAGAGCATGGTGGCGACGAGGAGTTCAAGGGGGTTGGTGTAGTTGAGGGCGGTTTTGGCGTCGGGGTAGAGGTTGGAGAGAAGTTCTATGGTTTGTGCGGCTCTTTGTTTGGGCGGTAGGGGGATTGCGGGGGTTTTCATGGCGGTTTTCTCGCGTGTGTTTGTTTAGGTTGGGAGTGGGTTAAAGGGTTTTTGCTTTACCCGTCGCGGCTTCTGTTTATGGTTGCACAGACTTATCCATTAATGCTCTAAGAATGTCTTGTAGTTAGGTAGAAATGCTTTGGTAATGTTTATATAAAATGCGTTTACCTGAATGATTGTTAAAAAACTGCTAAGTGGAAAAATGCCTAACCCCACACGAGTAACCGTAGCATTCGACAAACCAACCGCCGAACTATTAGAAAAAATAAGCACCGAAAACGGCGTCTCCCAAAGCGAAACCATGCGCCGAGCCCTCAAATTCTACAGCCAAAACAAAGCCCTCGAAGACCCCGCAAACAAAAAGAAAACCAACGCCTACCTCGACATGCTGCTAAGCGGAGAACACATAATCGTCGACGTAGATCATTGGCTAATGTTTCTGCGCCTCATCCAATCCTCCCCCGAAAAGGAGCAGTTCTGGAAAGAACACCGCGAACTCGCACGGGCACACTGGGAGCAACTAAAAACCAAAGTACACTCCACCGAGGACATGCTGGTCCGCCTGGAAGCCTGCAACTTTTACCGCCTCATAAAAAATGGTCCCAATGACTTCACACTCGTTTTGGTCTCAGAGGTTTCCAAGGATTTCATACGAGTGTTCCTTGAGGAGTACTTTGCAGCTATGGGTGCTAAAGTAGAGGTTAAAGAGAACCTAACCAAGCTACGGGTCATCATCAAACCTTCCGGTGCCAGCAGAACCTAAGCAACCTTTTTTGCCCAGCCCCGCCCTAAACTTGCTGGGTTAACGTATGGCTGTTAAGCTCGCAGTAGACGGAAAAGAAATCCCAATAAACGATTTCGTAGCAAACTTTCTCGCTGGTACCCTTTCGGGTGCAGTAACCACCCTGCATGGTGTCAGCGAGAAATGGAAAAGCATCGAAATAAAAATTGAACGCTAACTACCCGTTGAACTCCACCTTTGCATCTATCTCTGCAAACATCTCCCGCTTAGCCTTACAAATCGGACACACATACGGCGGATCCTCGCGGTAGACCACATAACCACACTGCTTGCAGTACCAAAGCTTCTTCTTCACCTCAGTTTTGGCTGGTGGAGGCGTGGTTGCTTGCTGGGCACCCTCGGAGGGTTGGGTTGTTGTGGGTTGGCCGTAGGCGCGTTGTTGCTTCTCGAGGGGTCGCCGTTCGGGCACTTCGGGGAGGTTTTGGCTCTCAAAGACGGCTTTGGTGACATAGAGGCGGCAGTAGCAGGCGCCGTATTGGGCTACGTCGGGGTCTCGGTAGTCACAGGGGCAGATGATGTCTCGGTCAATCTCCAGATTGCCGGTTCCTAGGCGGCAGGGGCATAGGGGGTAGCCATAGCGTTCCTCGTTAGTTTTTAGTCCTTCAAGAAGCAACTGGAGCAGTTCTGGCTGCGGAGTGAGGTAGTAGCCGTAGGTTTTGGCGTCGGCTTCAGCTCGTTTACGTGTCTGCTCAAGGGTTAGGGCGGTCAAAGGCCGAGTGCCTCTTTAAGTTGGTCTTTGCGGAAGCCCGAGATGAGGGTTTTATCATCTATTATAGTAGTTGGGTACATGAGGGCGCCGCCTTTGCTCTGGATGGCTTCATGGGCTTTAGCCTTTTCCTGCGGATCTAGGAGGTCTACGTCGACGTATTCATAGGCCACATCATTGTCTTGTAGATATTGCTTGGTTAGTTTGCACCATGCACATGTGCTGAGCGCGAAAAGGGCTACTTTATGGTTATTGTTTTTTCCCGGTACCTTTTGGAATTGCATTAAAAATCCTCTACTAAGGTTTCTGGAGAGCGCCGAATATAACTGTTTTCAAAGGGCAAACAAGCGGATTAAAACCTAAAGAAGCCAAAAAATAGTTTACAATTAAATGAAGAAAAAGAGGCTGTTACTTTACGATTTCTCGTTTCTTCCAGCGCAGGTTCTTGCCCTTGCATTTTCTGCACTTCAGCGCGGTCTCAGCGTTACGTGCACCGCAGTCTCTGCAGATTTTCAGGTATAAGCGAGCTTTCTGCGCTATGGTTTTCTTGACTGGATCTAATATCGGCATTGTATTGTTAACCTTCTGTTTTGGCTAATTGATTGTAGAGTCTCAAATATACCTTTTGTCCTATCTGCCTCTAATCGAACCTGATGTTTACTTCATGACCTCGATGGTGACGTAGCTACGGGTATCTTCGATGCCATCAATGCTGTAGAGCTGCTTAAGAACTTCATCGAGGTGTTCACGCTCCACAATAAGCAAGGCATCCACTTCGCCGGCAATGCGAAACGCACGGGAAACCGCTAACTGGTGAATTTTCTCATATACCTGGATGCGTTTCATGGGTGAAATCTTGAGCAAAATAAACGCCGGCGTGGTTGAGACACCAAGCGCGGATAGACCTTTTTCGGTGACGTCTATGAAGCCTCGGCCTGTGCGGATGTAGCCGCGGCTTTTAAGTTTCCGTAGGTGCACGTTTAGTGCTTGGCGGCTGACGCCGAGTTGGCTTGAGAGCTCATCTTGTTTTACCCGCAGCGTATAGGTGTTTGTGGATTTGCCCTTTTCGTAGAGTGTTTTGAGCAGTTGGATTGACCTTTTAGTTAATGGTTCCAAAGTGGTCACATATCTATGTTAAGTTAAACCTTTACAATAATGTGCCGCCTTATAGATTTAATGCCGCACGCATCGCCGCCCACTAACTTTTTAGCACACCAAAACTTGCAGTACGCCCGGGCGGTATGTTCAGATTTACTGTGAAAATAACCGCAGACCTTCACCACAATGTATTTATGCAGAAAAAAAGGTAATGAAGCCACTTAAAAGTAAACTAGGAGTGAAGCGGACTCGTGACTGAAGCTACCAACGCAGTGCTCATCGGAAAAAAGCCCACCATGAATTATGTCCTTGCTTGCATCACCTTCTTCCATGCCGGCGCCAAAGAAGTAAAAATTAAAGCCCGCGGCCGATCCATCAGCCGAGCCATAGACGTCGCTGAAGTAGTTAGACACAGATTCCTTCCCGATGTAAAGATTAAAAGTATAGGCATCGGCACCGATCAGTTCCTACCGATGGATCAAGAGGAAGGGTCACAGGGCGGCACCAACGTAAGCACTATCGAAATCACGTTGAAGCGATAGTCACCCGAAACGCAGCGCTCCTTATTTGCAGGAATACTGACTCTCAATGAAAACCGAACTATGCAGTTTCTGCCTCAAAAGCGGCATACTATGCCAAAAGTGTTCAGCTAAAGTCAAAGCTGGCGAAATCAGCGACATGGACTTGAAAGTAGCTCGCTTGCTGCTCAACTTAGAAGAGAAGTATCCTTCCCTGCAAAACGTCTGCTTCTACAAAGCAGTCGACGTCGAAAAGACGTTAGCCATCCTCGTAGGGCACGGAGATGTCCCTAAACTTTTAGGTTACGGCGGCAAAATCGTCAAAGCTATTGGCGACGAAACCAAAAAGAACGTCCGCGTACTCGAATATGGTGTGGATGATCGCAAATTCCTCGAAGACCTCTTCGTACCATTCAGCATCTTAACCATCAACACCATCTGGCTCCCCGACGGAACCACCGAAACACGAGTCATCCTCAAACGCAAACGCGGCGCACAACTGCCAATGGACCTAAAAGCCCTCAAAGAAATCGCGTCTAAAGTACGTAAAATGTCTTTACGCGTTGAAATTGCGGACTAACAAGGTTGGCATGCAGAATGGACTTGGACTCTATAGGTGACTGGGTTAGAACACACTATACCTCACAGGTCACTCCAGACCTCGATGGCAAAGAAGTCACCCTTTTTGGCTGGGTCCAAGAAGTACGCGACCTCGGCGGATTACGCTTCATCATAATGCAAGACCGCGAAGGCACCGTCCAAATCACCATACCCAAAAAGCGAGTAGCCCCCGAAGTTTTAGCTAAATCTGATCTGCTACAGAAACGGTATAGCTTCGGCCTAAAGGGCACCGTAAAGAAAACCAACCAGACAAAACGCGGCGTAGAAGTCGTCCCAAACGCAATCAAGATTTTCAGCACCGCCATAGAACAGCTACCCATAGATATCACCGGTAAGACCCCCGCAAACATTGAGGTACGTCTCGATGCACGCCCACTCGACCTGACCTTAGAGTCAACTTTAGCCATCTTTAAAGTCCAGCATGTCGCACTCAAATCCATCCGCGACTACCTCTACAACCAAGGCTTCCTAGAAGCCCATAGCCCCCGCATCATTGCATCCGCAACCGAAGGCGGCGCCGAACTCTTCAGCATCGACTACTTTGACCAAAAAGCCTACCTTGCACAGAGCCCGCAGCTCTACAAAGAAGAACTCACCATGAGCTTCGAAAAAGTCTTCGAAGTCGGCCCCTTCTTCCGAGCAGAAGAGTCCCACACAAGACGCCACTTAAGCGAATTTACCTCCATCGACGTAGAAGTGGCATTCGCAGACGCCAATGACGTTATGGCGTTGCTTGAACAGGTCGTGCATAACGCATTCAAAACTGTCAAAGAACAATGCACCAATGAACTTGCCCTGCTCCAATATGACCTTCAAGTCCCCGAGTTACCCTTCAAACGCTTAACCTACACCCAAGTCTTAGAGGACCTCAAAGCAAAAGGCATCGACATCCCTTGGGGCGAAGACATCTCAAGCGAAGCCTTCCGCGTGCTTGGCGAACTCTATCAGGGCTTCTACTTTGTCACCGATTGGCCCACACACGCCAAAGCCTTCTACATCAAACCCCGTAGCGACAACCCAGAAGTTAGCGAGGGCTTTGACCTCATGTGGAACTACATCGAACTCACTTCAGGCGGCACTCGCATCTGCGACAAAAACCAACTCATCGAGCGCCTAAAGGAGAAGGGCCTCAACCCCGAATCCTTCAAGATGCACCTGCAAGCTTTCGACTACGGCATGCCCCCACACGCAGGCTGGGCAATCGGCTTAGAACGCTTAACAATGATGCTCACAGGAATTAAGAACATCCGCGAGGTTACTCTCTATCCAAGAGACAGAGTAAGACTAACACCATGAACGCCAGCTACTCTTTTCAGGGAAGCCCTTTCTGCTAAAACTGCAGAATTAACCAATTACTTTCTTTCTATCCACCTCTAAAGCGCCAAAAGCCCGTATTAACTAATTTTTCCTCTATTCGTTGAAAGAAACGTTACCTGTAGTGTCCTATCATTCTTCTCTTTGGGCTTGGATAACTTCACTTTTGCGGCTGCACCCATCTATACGATATACTTACCATGGCGCTTGTTTCGAATTGTGTTATGCAGCCATTACTAAGGTCCACTTTACTGCGCCGCAGGCGCGGCAGGGCGGGAAGGTTTCGGCTTTGGAGAGGGGGATAGTGTTTTTTTCGCCATTTTTGCCTGTGCAGGGGTGAGTATAGAGGCCTGATTGGGGGCATTTTTCGCCTGTTCGGAAGAATCTCTGTTTTTTAGGCTCTTTTGAGGTGGTTTTTGGCTTTGTTTTGGTCGATGCTTTGGGTTTGGATGCTGTTTTGGGTTTAGGCGCGGATTTTTTGGCTGGTTTCTTCGCTGGCATGTAAATCTATCCTTCTTTGGTTGCTACTGCCATAATAAGGTTTGCTAACATCAACCGATATATGCCTAACTTGCTATGCGCGATAGGGCATTCAGGCAGTAGATACTCGTCTGATGGCTGGCAAGTTTCTATTTGGAACAGTTGTGTAGCTAACCATTAACCCTGCTGGCAGCCACTCAACGCCTCACCCCAAGAAAGCAGCAACACCCACACCTGCCCTCTGTTTTGTGCGGTTGCTGAGTCTATATAAGGGAGGGGGTCCCAGTGAGAGCAACAGACCTTATCTTCTTAGAGAACTTTCTCCAAGGTTTCCATGTTAAAAAGCGTATTGGCACAGCCGTTCTTAATCAGTGGAATCGCTTGGCCTCTGACATCTATAGCGGGCAGTAAGTGATTCATCAGCTTCATCTCTTCCCCGCATGCGACGCCCACTACGCCTTCGTAGCTGCTGTTCTTCACAATCTTTGGGATACATGAACCGCCAGGGACAACGTAAACATCATAGCCCCTGCCTTTAGCAAGCTGAGTCGCCTTGTTTATTATGCAGTCATCTGAACAAGCGGCGCATACATAAGTGGGTACGCTGGGTTCAAAGGTTGCTTTGCATCTGCAATCCATGTATTTGCGGCTACAATGCGGCAGAAACACCGCCCGCTTCTTAGTCTCCAGAAAACTTTTCCGCTCAGCAAGGTTAATTGCCTGCAGGTCAATGAGATCTTCGAGCAAAACCACCGCATCAGCTAAGTTAAGCCCGGTAGCTTCCTGAATCTTGAACTTTACAATCAAATCGTAGGTGTGGTTTAGGATGGTTTTATGCATGCCCTTTTGGTAGCTGATTGTAGCCAACTCTGTGAAAAAAAACCGTGGCACCTTCGATAAATCAAATGTGAACTTATAGGGCATATGTATGCAATGCTCTGTCGCGCTTAAAAAAATAACTCTTTTAATGTTAAGGCTTTGGCGGTTGCTTTTTTTCTTGTTCTCATCATCCAATAAGTCTTTGATTGTTTCAACATCGATGCGTAACTGTTTTACCTCTGCCTCTAGGTTTTCCGCTTTTTCCTGAGCACTTCGACGCATGCTTCAAAGCGGTTCTGAAAATCAGGATCATCATATAGTGCCTGAATATTTCATGTAGGCTGGCTACAAGCATCTCAAGTCCCTCCCGCACTAGCCTCAACCGCGCGACGGCATCAGACTAGAGTTTCAGGCTAGACGCTTCTTGGGTTCATCCATATCCATGCGCCCAGACGACGAAACTAGCTAGACAAACAAGCTAGATGCTTATCTCAAACATTAACCGATCAACGAGTTCTTTGTAGCGGTTTCGAATGGTGACTTCGGTGACCTGGGCGATTTCTGCGATTTCACGCTGTGTCTTCCGCTCACCCGTCAACACTGACGCAATGTAGCTTGCCGCCGCAGCAATGCCCGTGGGGCCTCGGCCTGAGGTAAGCTTGAGTTCCTTAGCGGCGCCCAAAATTTTATGCGCAATCTCCTCAACCTTACCCTGCATGGTTAGCTGGTTGGAGAACTTTGTTATGTACTGGCTTGGCCGAAGGGGTGGTATGGAGTAGTTGAGTTCGCGGATTAGGAATCGGTAGCTGCGCCCAACCTCCTTCTTGTTAACCGCGGAAGCCTGAGAAATCTCATCCAAGGTACGAGGCAAACCACATTGCCTACACGCCAAATACAGCGCCGCAGAGGTTACGCCCTGAATTGATCTGCCTCGTATGAGGCGTTCTTTGACGGCTTTGCGGTAGATGACTGAGGCGGTTTCAAGGATATTTTTAGGTAGACTAAGGTTATTGGAGATTTTTGTGATCTCTGAGAGCGCAAACGCCAGGTTCCGCTCGGTTGCATCGGAGACGCGAATGCGCCGTTGCCATTTACGGAGACGATAAACTTGGGCTTTCTGGCCAGGTGAAAGGCTCTTGCCATAGATGTCTCGGTCATGCCAGTCGATGGTTGTAGAGAGGCCCTTATCATGGATAGTGTAAGTTAGGGGTGCACCAACGCGGGTTCGTTTAGAGCGTTGCTCATCATCAAAAGCTCGCCATTCGGGTCCGCGGTCAGTCATCTTTTGCTGGACAACAATGCCGCAGTCCATACAGACAACTTCGGCTGCTTCAGAATCATGCATAAGGCGGCTACTTCCGCATTCAGGGCAAACCCGAGTTTTGGGTTCCGTTGGAGACGCTGTTTGATCGTCTCCTGATACATGTAACTTGATGTCCCTACTCATTATTTCTTCTGCTCCGTTTCGTTTTCGGGAGGAGCAGATATACTGGCCTATTCACCAGTTTAGCTGGTTCTTTAATGGTTGGCTTAACAACGGCGTAGGGTGCGGAGACCGGGCCTATTACATCGAAAACTTTACCGATAACAATGAGATTCTCGTCGACGACTTCGGAGCCGATTTTCGGGGGATTTTCAGCTTTAATTATGGCGTTTCCTGAAGGAGATATGTTTGAAATTCTGCCCAGTCTTTGCAAACGCTTTTCCCCTCTCGAAAACATCTTAAATGCCGTGACTGCGCATTTAAACGTTTCTGGATACCTTATATACCCTAAGAGAAAGTGTGGCTTCTTGCGCAGAAAACTTATTAAACCCGAAAGTTGGATAAGACTGTGCCTTAACAAGGGTGAGGCTAAGAAAATATGTCTAAACCATTCTATGTAAAATATGAAGTACCCAAAGAACTCGTAGATGCAGCCTATGAAGCCCTAACGATTGCATCAAAATCAGGATCAGTTAGGAAAGGAACAAACGAAGCCACAAAGGCTGTGGAACGTAGCCAAGCAAAACTCGTTGTCATCGCAGAAGACGTTGATCCCCCAGAAGTCATTGCACACCTACCATTACTCTGTGAAGAACGCAAAATCCCATACGTCTTTGTCCCAAGCAAAGAACAACTCGGCAAATCAATCGGCATTGATGTTCCATGCGCAGCAGCATGCATCCTAAGAGAAGGAGAAGCCGCAGGCTTAATTAAAGAAATCGTGACGCGAATCGATCAGGTTAAACGGGGCACTCAGTAATGAGTTCCAAAGAAGTAGCATCACAAGAACAAATTCCCGCCGAAGTCATCCAAATCATCGGTCGCACAGGCGTTACGGGCGAAATCACACAGGTCCGCGTCCGTATCATGGAAGGCAAAGATAAAGGCAGAATCATTACACGCAACGTAAAAGGGCCAGTCCGCGTTCAAGACATCCTGATGCTGCGAGAAACTGAACGAGAAGCAAAGAAAATCACGAGATAAACAGAAGGAGATTTGTCATGCCAAAACCGAGAAAATGTTCATTCTGTGGTGCTGAATTCCCAGCTGGCACAGGCATGATGTACGTTAAGAACGACGGCTCAATCCTCTGGTTTGATTCCAGCAAATGCAAGAAAAGCAGCTTAGCATTCCATCGTGATGCACGCAAGCTGAAATGGACTCAGTACTTCGGTAAAGAAGAAAAAGGCAAAGCGTAAGCAACCTTTTTCCAACAACTTTCATTTTTTGTTTTATTCAACTATCTTGATCTTTTAGGTTCTTTGCTAAGCCCATATCAATAGCATTACCATGAACTATGGGTATGTCTATTCGGTCCAAGCTTGTTCTGCCGTCTACCGTCGTTTAGTCGCCCCTTTTTAGAACTGTTTTTTATTAAACACTGCTATCGCCACACCAAGTAAAGCCACCGCTATAACTACAGCCAGTACAACCGTAAAGACTGCAGCGTCAGGCAGTCCAAGGATCGTGGGAAGCAACGGGATCACTGAAATCTGATTGCCACCGTAAATCACAAGAATCGCACCCACCAGAACCGAGGGTGAAGCTACACCAATCAAGACGCCAGCGCCGCATGACACAGCTATCATCGACAAAGTAGTTGCCAGGGATTGCCCAGCATCGGATAGAACAGTCGAGGGCACCATGCCAGTGCCAGCAAAGTCGGCGGCCACTCCAGTGAGAACTGCTATGGCGCTTGCTATTGCTACGCAGGCGTATACTGAGAGGAATTTTGCTATCAGGATATCTCGGCGTTTTAGGGGTCTTATCAGGAATAGGTCGTAGACATGCCTGTTCTTTTCATTGATTATGAACACCGCGAGCATAACTGCTGATAGGGTACCGCCGATGCTTGATACCACCAGCGATGAAATCAGGGTGAAAGGTAGTTCCTGGCCTGTGCTGCCTGCGGTGGTGAAACGGAACAGTAAAGCGATTATGGGTAATCCGATCCAGAGGAAAATCATTACTTTAGACTTATAGAAACCTCTCAATTCGTCAGTAAACAGTAATCCCAGTTGCACTAGTTTTCAGCCTCCGAAACATAGTTAAAGTAAATCTTATCAAGCGACGGCTCAAGTATCCAGATCCCCCGCACTCGAATACCGAATTTGGCCACGGCAGTCACCACGTCGTTAACTGCCTGCTCCTCGCTTGTTTTCTTCTCGAAATTAACTAAGACAATACCCTGCTGCGGCTGAGTGACACTTGAAGCATTCTTGAGGGTTTCAAGCGGATGCCAATTCTCATTAGGGCCAGATAGTAGAACTTCCACAGTTATTTGTTGGATAAATTTCTCTTTCAACTCACCTATGGTTCCGACTTTCTTAATGGATCCTCGGTTTATGATGCCGATACGGTTAGCAACGTCTTGTACGTCACTTAGGATATGGGATGAGAACAGGATGGTTGTGCCCTTTTTGGCAAGGTTCACAACGATCTCTTTGAATTGGTGCCGGCTCAAGGGGTCTAAGCCGCCGAGGGGCTCATCAAGGACTAGCAGTTTGGGTTCATGGAGTAATGCCTGGGCTAGTCCAACCCTTTGTATCATACCGCCTGATAGTTGGGATATTTTTTTGTGGCGAACATCTCTTAACCCGATTAGGTCAAGCGTATTGGGAATTCGTTCTTCTAGCTGCTGGTCTGTTAAGCTTGAGAGTTTCCCAAACGTTTTGAGCGCGTGGTTTACGGTGCGCCATTCTTGAAAGGCTACGGACTGGGGTAAATAGCCTAGCAGCTTGTGGATTTCTTCCCGGCTTTTTGAGAGCTCATAGCCGCCCACTGTTACGTCGCCTTGGAAATCGCTGATTAAGCCGACAAGGATTTTCATCGTGGTTGTTTTACCTGCACCGTTAGGGCCGATGTAACCAAAGATTTCACCTTCCCTAATCTCAAAAGATATGTTATTTAACGCTCTGAAACTACCGAATGTCTTTGTCAGGTTACGGATTGTAACGAAGTCGGTCAAGTAATTCGCCCTTTTGTTTTTCATGTGGGTTGACTTTGTATATAAGTTGAGCGAAACCGCTTTCAAGAGATGAAAAATCAGTTAGTGCTAGGCGCTCGACTTTAGCTTGCTGTCTTCTTGAACCATGCTAGGCCTATAAGGGCTACTGTAATGGCGGTGAGGGCTGCAACTGGGTTTATGGCTTGAAGGGACGATAGGGCAGTATAGGAGGTAGCCAAAACCGCAGTTACAACTATGATGGTTACAAAAACAGCGAATCCGCCAACAATTAGAGTTTTGTGGCTCAAAGCATTTCCTCACCGCACATTTACAAGCATACAATAGGCAGGTTGCGATTTAATGCTAAGGCAACGAACAGCCTGTTCAAAACTTGGACAGGAAACAAAGTGTGTTTTACAGAAAAGAATTGGCTAAAGTTAGAGGAGAATTATTCCTCTTCTTCGTAGAGTTTGCGCTCTTTGATTTTGAGTGCTTCCTCTTCACCGATTACCTTGAAGGTTTCGGATAGATCTTGCTTATGCAGAAACTTTTTGACCGTGATACGAATGTATTTTTTGCTTATTGCTGGGCCTTCGCCTTTGACGATTACTGTTTTCCCGTCGGTGCTGACGTCTCCGCTTGTTTTGTCTTTGAGGAAGTCGGATAATTTGTTGATTAAGTCGCCTTTGAGCTCGGAAGCGTTTACTTTCATTTCAACCATTTGTTTCACCTCGATTGAATGTTGTGCTTGTTTCTCACAGCTACAGGGTTGATAAGTTTTCCGCTTGTGCTAGCAACAAACAATGCAGGACCCAAATGAGGCGGCAAGTAAGGTGTTTGTAGCTACTCGATTACAGCCACATAAGTTAATACAATTTCCTGCAAACTCTACCGTAGGGTTTCTTATGTCTGTTATTGGCGAACCTAAACATACCGCAGGTCACAGTACCGAGATTACGCAGAATCAGGATAGAGAGTTCATGTGTCCAGAATGCGGTCGAACATTTGAAATAAAAGACGCCGCAGAAAAACATCTCCACACCGTACACTTAAAGCATATGCGCTCGGTGCATGGCGAAGTTCACGGAGAAGACGTTGACACCATACATGTAGGTTAAGATGGGTGGTCAGTTCGCCCGTCGAGTCTTTCTCACAGCGTAAGCTCAGACTCTAGTGCACATCATTCCAAAAACAGACACAGCACCAAACCATAAGACTCTTACGCACTGCAAGCGAAACCGTTTTTATCACCTAATCGAATTTTTACTTGAGGCGTACTATTCATGGAATTTTTTGATGTAATCAAGAACAGGCGAAGTATACGAGCTTACAAAAAACAGGATCTTAGCCCTGAGCAGTTAAACCAGCTAATCGACGCCGCACGGTTGGCGCCGTCTGCTGGCAACGCGCAGCCCTGGGCATTTGTAGTTGCAAAAAGTGAGCAGACTAAGCAGGCGCTGGCAACCACAGCGTTTGGGCAGAGTTGGTTACAGGAAGCCGCTGTTGTGTTTGTGGTGTGCATAGATGAGAAACGCGCAGAAGACGCCTATGGTGTAAGAGGCAAAACCCTCTACGGCATACAGGATACCTCGGCGGCAGTGGAGAACGTTCTCTTGGCAGCTTGCAGCATGGGGTTGGGCGGATGCTGGATGGGTGCTTTCCGTGAAGAAGAAGTCAGAAGGGTCATAAACGCACCTGCCTACATGAGACCCGTGGCTTTGGTTCCTATAGGTTACCCGGCTGAGGCACCGCCATCTAGAAGCCGACGACCTGCACGTGAAGTTGTTTTTGAAGAAGCGTTTAGTCAAAGCTGAGGTAGCTTTTGGTTTTGGTTGTTTTTCTACGTCCAGAAATCGGTAGGGCACATAATGGTCTTAGGGTGATTATCGTAGGGCTATTTGGCGGTGTCTGCATAGCTGGTTTTGGATAGCGAAATTAAGGTTGCGTGGTTTGCTGTTGCTGTAATTAATTTTAGCTTCGCACACAGAATCATATAACTCCATTGACCCATAGCTTTTAAGTAATGTATAAAAGTAGGGAGCGCCTATATGGTTGGCTCTCTACCATTGCAGTCTGAAGAAGCAAGGTGCCAGTTCAGGCTGGACAAGCTTGCTTCTGGCTGCCTATAGAAGTCACTGTATCAAGGAGGAAAAACAGCAAATGTTATCGCGAGATTGCGACGGATGCTCTGAAATGAGAGCATGCAGCAAACGGTATACTGTCACTGAAGTTTATGACAAAGTATACTGTCCAGACGGAACTGTCCACCTAATCGACGGCCAATAAACCCATCAATGTAGACGCGTTTTGCCGTTCTATTCTTGGTTTCTTATATTTTTTGTAGAGTCTGGTTTACTTCTGAAAGCACCTTAGAGAAATCAGCCGGCTCCTCTGGTTTCATGCCCTTCTTAGAAACCTTTAGAAGGGTCTCATAGCCTTTTGCGGCGAGGTCTTTTTCGATAGCTTTCATGGTGCGTTCGTTACCAAACAATCGGTAGGTTGTGAATAGTATGGCTTTTTTGCTGGACGCAGCTGGTAAGGCAGCTATGTATTCTGCGGCTTCTTTAGCTGGGCTTGCACCCTCAACTGGGCAACCGAATATGAAGAGATCGTATTGGGCTATTTTTTCTGGGTCTGCTTGTGCAGTGTCGTATATGGGTGCGTTTGTGGCTTCGGCAATCGCTTGGGCTAGGCGTTTGGTGTTTCCTGTGCGGGAGAAGTAAACAACTATGGGTTTCATGATTGCATTTAGATGTTAAGAGTTAATATATTCTTTGTATGTAGCTATTGCTTGAGAAGAGTACGATGGATTACGCCGAAATCGTTGGCTCCTATGAGAAAATCGAAGCCACAACCAAACGTCTAGAAATGACCAGCCACCTAGTTGAGCTGCTTAAAAATACTCCAAAAGAAGTCATCGCACGCGTCGTGTACCTCACGCAGGGCAAACTCTATCCTGACTTTGTTGGCATCGAGATGGGTGTTGCCGAGAAGCTTGCCATAAAAGCGCTCACTCGCGCGACGGGCGGAAGCGAAAATGTGATCCAAAGAGAACTGCAGAAGAGCGGCGACATCGGTGAAACCGCAGAGAAACAGCTCAAGCAGCGCAAGCAATCCACGTTTTTTAGCAAAAAACTCACTGTCGAGCGAGTCTATGAAACGCTGGATAAGCTGGCAAAGACCTCAGGCAGCGGCGCGGTCGATACAAAGATGGCGCTTCTATCCAGCCTTCTCACTGACGCTTCACCCAAAGAAGCCAAGTGGCTAATCCGAACTGTTACTGGCAACCTGCGTCTGGGCATTGCGGATATGACTGTGCTTGATGCCTTAGCCATCGCGTACGGCGGCGGCAAAGAAACCCGTGAGAAAATCGAGCGTGCATACAACATATCCTCTGATTTAGGTCGGGTGGCAACGGTTGTTGCCGAGAAGGGGATTTCGGGTATAGAAGAGTTTCAGGTTATGGTTTTTGAGCCCATCCGCCCCATGCTTGCAGAGCGACTAGGCGTGCCAGAGGAGATTTTAGAAAAGTTCGGCGGCAAATGCGTGGCGGAATACAAGTATGACGGTGAACGTGTGCAAGCGCATAAGAGCGGCGATAAAGTGGTCCTTTACTCTAGGCGCCTAGAGAACATTTCCAGCCAGTACCCAGACGCCACAAACTTAATTCGCGCGCAACTAAACGCCAAGGAAGCGATTCTTGAAGCGGAATGCGTTGCCATGGACCTCGAATCTGGAGATATGCGGCCTTTCCAGGAGCTGATGCATCGCCGACGCAAATACGGCGTCGAGGCAGCAATAAACCAATACCCTATTTCGCTGTTCAGCTTCGACCTTCTATATGTTGACGGCGAAGACCTGACCCAGCAGCCCCTGCCCCTGCGGCGCAAAAGACTGGAAGCCATCATAAAACCAAACGATCGCCTAAAAACCGCAGCCCAAAAACTCATCACCAACCCCAAGGCGCTGGAAGACTTCTTTGAAGAAGCCATAGAAGAAGGCTGCGAAGGAATAATGTGCAAATCCATCGGTAAAGAATCCGTCTACCAAGCAGGTAACCGCGGATGGCTCTGGATAAAATTCAAACGTGACTACCGTAGCGAAATGACTGACACCGTCGACCTAGTTGTGGTGGGCGCGTTTCATGGCAGAGGCAAACGGGTAGGCACCTACGGCGCTCTGCTCTTGGCAACCTACAACCCTGAGGAGGATACTTTTGAGACGGTAACTAAATGCGGCACAGGCTTCACCGACGAAGACCTCACAAAACTTCACAGCATGCTCCAGAAGCATGTAGTGCCACGCAAGAACAGCCGCGTAAAATCCACTCTAGAAGCAGACGTCTGGTTTGAGCCGGCTGTGGTGTTAGAGATTTTGGGTGCAGAAGTCACCTTAAGCCCCATTCATACCGCAGCGATGGATTCTATCCGTAAAGGCAGTGGCCTAGCAATCCGTTTCCCGCGATTCACTGGCAAATATCGCGAGGACAAAAGCCCACAAGACGCCACCTCTTCCGCGGAGATTGTGGAGATGTATAATGCGCAGCTTAAAAAAATCGGCGAAGCCCCCCCTTAGGTTGCGCGTCTGTTGCTCTCACTGGGGCCCCCTCTTTTATATATAGACTCAGCAACCGCAGACGGCGGCGGTGCATGTCTGGGTGTGTGTTGGTTTCCAAAGTTGGTGGCTGTGTGGTTACAGGGGATTAATTGTTGGCTACACAATTGCTCAAACAGAAACTACGCCACGCGGTAGCGGCGTATTTGCCCTGCTATGTCTCTACCTCTTATGTAATGCCGTTTAAGGGTTAATCGGATGCTTGATTGTTCGAGAATAGGGTTCTCACCCGTTCTGGTGAGTGTGAGGGCGTGGGGATGGAAAAAGAGGGATGCGAACAATTAGAAGTGTGGCATGCACACGTTTATTCTTGCATAATACTAAGCGCCGACTTTTCTGCGATAGTAATCTGCTTACCATTCGGTAGCTTGAACTTACAATTCCCACCGGTACAGGAGATAAAAGTAAAAGTCATACCAGAAGGAATCTTGCCTAACACGGCATCTGTGTAGTCCTGTTTTAGTCGGTACTTCTTGTTGATTCCGAATTTCATGCCAGTCACCTCTCTTAAAGTAGTAGCTCAACAGTGCAGCCATGGGGTGTTAAATAAGTTCTGATGAAGTTCTGAAAAAATTCACAAGAAACAACATACCCTTTTTATCGCTTGTCTAAAATCAAGGTGCAGAATTGGAGCCATATTGGACAAAAACTCAAATTTTATCCTTTTTGGGGATTGCATGTACAGCCCTGACAAGTGCAGCTCCGTTTCGTATATGAGGGTCGCTTGCTATTTGCTCCATAATCAAGCCTACAAACGGCTGCTGCTTAGTTCCAGATGGCGTCTCATACATCCCACCCAACCCCGTCTTAGCCACATACAAAAAGTCCTCAATAGGCAACCCGAAATGCGCATGCTTACCCTGCAACGTCTGCAAGTAGCAGAGCATCGGATTTCTCTTGGGTGGCTCAAGCTGATAGCGGTGTCCCTGCTTGAAGTTGACGAGAACGAGGTTTCTAGCGGCTAATGCTTGGACCGCTTTCCAAAGTTCAAAGCAGGCTGTCCCCTCAACTGCGCACCTTCGGCAGTGCTTAGCTTTTCGATCGCCTTGCCAGTTTATGCAGAAATTGACATCCATTTCCGGTTTCGGTTTCTTAGTGTTAGCGGTCATTTCATCACGAGCTTTGTGTTCCAGTTTTGGAACAAATTGTTCCTAAGGTAGAGTAATAGCATCCAGAAGCGGATAAATCGAGTGATGAGGGAATGAAAAAAGAACCACTCGCATTAACGGGTTTGCTCTTGGCAGCCCTATTCTGCCTTACTCAATCCTCAACATTGGCTGGGCAGACCAGCTTGGACGCGTTTATCTACATTTTACCTGACGGAAGCATAGAACCTTCTTTTGCCCCAATAGCGCAGACGGACAACGTCTACAAGCTAACCGCCAACCTTAGTGCGACGACCATAGTGATTGAGAGGGATAACCTTGTGCTTGATGGTCAGGGGTTTATCAGTCAAGGCACAGGACAAGATAATGGACAAGCGGCCATAAACTTAACCTGCACAGGCTCAACCGTTAGGAACTTCCTCATTTGTGGTTGGCAAGTCGGCGTCCTCGGTATCTATGATAACAACACGATAGCAGGCAACAGTTTCAATGGCAATTATTATGACATCGCAGTCTACGGCAACAACTATGGAATCTCTCAAAACCAACATCTAAGCTACGTCAGAATAAAGGGATCCGACGT
The DNA here is from genome assembly GCA_050261115.1 of Methanocella sp. Lineage (GTDB taxonomy): Archaea > Thermoproteota > Bathyarchaeia > Bathyarchaeales > Bathycorpusculaceae > Bathycorpusculum. Next base: position 22,918 of record JBLNCY010000043.1, on the reverse strand, counting down.
ATGGGTTTACGGAAATGACTTCCAGACTCGAAGGTATGGAAGCGCTTTCTGGATTAGCAACAGCACAAACATAACGATAGAAGCTAACGAGTTCAGATTCGACGGTGAAACAACCTCATTTGTAAGCATCGACAGCGAAAGTGACATTCGAGTTTTCCATAACAATTTCTTTGACACTTTGCTGCCGAGCAAAGGCCAATCATACCTATTCGGAATGGCAGGCGTAGGCGATGTTGAGCCGTGGGATAATGGCTTCCCTTCAGGCGGCAACTATTGGCATGACTTCGCCTCAAAGTATGGAAACGCATCAGTGATTGACGATACAGGCATCTGGGATACAACCTACGTTATATCCGAGAGATTGAATCTTGTTGACCGGTACCCACTCTATAAACCATACGACACATCGCTATCGACACCTCACCCAAGTCAAGCGCCAGATGGTAGCCCAGGCCCTTCAGTGCCAGAAATTACAATAGCGTCCCTGCTTATGGTAATAATTGCCAGCTTTATCGTTGTAGTTTTAAAAAGGCAAGCTATTGGAAGACCCAGGGGTACCGTTTCCGCATGATTTCAAGCACCATCTGGGGCGGGATTATGCCTTCTTCACATATGATGCCGTGGATGTAGCGGTTTGGAGTGACATCAAAGGCGGGGTTTTTGACTTTGAGCTGTGGCGGCGCTTCTGCCCAGACTTCGGCGGGATTGCGCTGCTCTATCTGTTCACAGCCGCCATGCAGGGTTTCAGGGTTGAATTTGAGCAGCTCCGACACCACATAGAAGGGAACCCGCGCCTCGCTGGCGATGACCGCTATGCCGCTTGTACCTATCTTGTTAACCACGTTACCCTCCGATGTGATAGCGTCGGCGCCGACAAAGGCGACGTCCACGTCACTCATGAAGGTGCGGGCGGCGGAGTCAACGATAAAGGTAGTGTCGATGCCTAAGTTGACGAGTTCTTTGGCGGTGATTCTGCCTTGATAGGCGGGTCGGGTTTCGGTGCAGATTACGCGAAAGTCAATACCGTCAGCTTTGGCTTTGGCCAGCATCTTGGTGACGGTTGAGCTGTGGCAATGGGTAAAGACGACTGCGCCGTTGCCAATGCGTTTGGCGCCGACTTCTGCTGCACGCTGGCTGGAGGCTTCTAGGTCCTTGAGGAATTTATCGGCGTTCTCGATGATGACTCGGCGGAGGGCGTCTATTTGTTCGGTGGGGGCGTTTTGGGTTTGGTTTATGATGTAGCGCATGGCGTTGCGCATGAGTGGCTCAGTCGCTCGTGCCTCCGCAAACAGTGTTTGGGCGGCGCTGAGTTCTTTGAGGAGTTCGGGTTTGGTTTCTGCTTTGGTTTGCTCGGCTAAGGTTTGGAATGCTTTTATGGCTGCGATGGCTACGTTTCTTGCGCCCTGAACTTCTATTCGGCGGATTTTCTCCGCGGTTACCTCTACTGAGTCACCCATCAACGTTTCACCTATAATTTGTGATTATGCTAGTAGTTGTAGAGAGGCATATAAGCAGAACTCAACAACAATGATATGAGCGCTATGCTGCCAGATCAAGATACCATAAACAGCATCTTAGAGCCCTACGTTAAGCCATGGTATGATTCAATAGCTGACCCCAAGAAGGCACAGGAACAGGTGCTAACGGATTTGCTATCAAAGTATGCCGTCACCGAATATGGCCAAGCACACAACGCCGCCAAAATAGGAAGCATCGCCGAATATCGAGCCAATTTTCCCATAATAAACTACTTGGGGCTTCAGCCATACCTCAAAAAGGTTAAAGAAGGCAACTATAAGGCGTTTCTTCCTGAACCCGCCCAGTACTGGGTTATGACCCGAGGCTCAACCAGCGGCACCAGCAAAGTGCTACCCGCAACAGAGACCCACCTAAAACAAATCTACAGCTGCGGAGCAAGAGCCATCATCAACTATGCCTACAAACGCCACCAATACGAGGCCTTCCTAGGCGTTATCCTGAACCTCAACTTCCCCTCGGCAGTCCATACAATGAAAGTCGGCGACCAAGAAGTCAGCTACGGCTACAGCAGCGGCACCTACGCCCGCCTAAACCCCATGTTTGACCGCGTAAGCCTGCTTCCACGCCAAGAAGACATCGACCGGCTAGGCAGCGGTATTCAACGCAGCGACTGGCAACGCCGCTTCGACTTGGTGTATGAGATGGCAAAAGACCAGAACGTTACGGCCACCATGGGCGTCACTCAGGTAATATTGTCCTTTGCAAGGTACCTAAAGCGCCGCTACGGTGTGCTTCCCCGCGATATATGGAAGCCTCAAGCGCTGTTCTGCACAAGCATAAGCAAAATCCAGTTCAAGTACGGCCCGATTCTCAAAAAGTACTATGGCGATGTCCCCATTGTGGAGATGTATACGGCGACGGAGGGTGTGTTTGGGCAGCAACTTGACGATAACCCCTACATCGTGCCAAACTATGACGCCTACCTCTTTGAAGTCCTAACAGGGAAAGGCATAAAAATGCTCCATGAACTCCAACGGGGCGAATGGGGCAGACTTATCATCTCCTCCTGTATGCTGCCACGCTATGACATGGGAGACTTAATCGAGGCGGCGGGGAAAAACTATTTCCGCATCTTTGGCCGAAACAACTTTTTAACCGTGCTCGAGCATCGGTTATATCGCTTGTTTTTGGGCAGGTTCCTTTAGCGGGGCATTGGCGAGTGCCTTTTTGCGGTTAATGCAACATAGACTGCCCCAATAATGATAATGATCCCGATTATGAGCAGCATGACTGCCCAGTTCTGTCCAGTATCCGGTAGGGCGCCGCTAAGCTGCAGAACCGAGAATAACCCCAGCGAGATGAGGATTAAGCCACCGATTAAGTAGCCCAAAAACCCGCGTTCGCCCTTTTCTTGCTTTTCACGGCTTTCCCGCTGGTCTTTTTCGTTTTTCTCGTTCTTCTCAGCCTTCTCACTTCTGCCATACGTGGGGGCAGCCGCTGGCGGAGGCACCCCTCTTAGTGAGGCGCCGCATCGGGGGCAAAACGCCATGGTATCATCCACTTTGTTGCCACATTTAGGACAATAAGACATTACAGTAACGACCCAAGTATGAGTAATCCGCTTTTCATATTTAAAACATGCATATACCCCCAGCTATAGAAACATATATCTAGCCTCTTTACAGTGATTTTGATAGGAGAAAACGGCTTGAAACTGCCTCGGTTCGGTCACGGGTTAACCGAGAAAAAGAAAGAGAACCTGTTGTCCGCTATTTATATCGGCTCAATACTAATCATCCTAGCGGTCATTTTCATAGCGAGCTTGCCAGTAAACCTCTGGGATGAAATCGTACGGTTCTTCACTTCCCTCACGTTGGCGCCTGTGCCAGGCACCGGCGGCGTAGCGTTACCTGCCCCATCCAACCCCGCAACTCACCAACCCCTATACTTAGCCGCCTTCGGCTTCACCCTAGCAGTAGGCATAATCGAAATCTTCATACTGATTTTGCGAGTGATGCTGAATTCGCCTGTACAACGCAAAGCCGAAACCATAGAAAACATTGTTTTCTGGCTGGGCGCAAGCTACCTCATAATAACCTACCTAGTAAACATGACTATCGCGGGAGAATGGTTTGTGTTCTGGGCAGGCATGGTCCTGGTCTTTGGCTTAGCTCTGCTTGCCCGAGCGTTTGTCCTGCTGGCCCAGCGACTCTAACCTTGGTGCTTAACCTTTAGTTTCCACCAGAGCCCCACAATCTGCCAAAACATGTTCCAGCTGTCCTTAGCAAGATTAACCTTGGTATCTTTGCCGCTATGCCACTCAACTGCGAACTCCTTGATCCGGTAGCCGTGTCGATGGGCGCGAACCATGATTTCCGTATCCCAAAACCAATGCGTCGCCTCCACCTCACCCAGCAACGCCATAAGCGGCCCCCACTTAAACGCCTTAAAGCCACACTGGTGATCATAGAGTTTAGAGCCCAGCATATGGCGGACAAGGAAATTGTAGGTTTTAGAGCTAAATCCCCTGCTGAAGGTGCGTGAAGCTTGGCTTGTGGGCAGCATACGTGAACCGGTCGCGAAATCATAGCCCTCAACCGATATAGCCTCGATAAGGGGCTGCAGATACTTTAAGTCCGTAGCTAAATCCAAATCCATGTAAACAAGCACTTCGCCGCGGCTCTGCCGAAAAGCGTTGTTGAGCGCTGTTCCTCGGCCAAGGCGTGCTTCGCGGTGGATGTGGCGGACGCATGGGTATTGGGCGGCAAGCTGACCAGAATGCTCTGCAGTACCATCTGTGCTGCCGTCCTCGGCTATGATGATTTCATAGGAGTCGGTGAAGCCGTTTAGGGCTTCGATGGTTTTTTCTACAGCGGGCGTCAAGTAGTCTACTTCGTTGTAGGCGGGTAGCACCACTGAAACCGCGACGGCGCCAGCTTGATTTGGCTTAGTCATCCTAGAAATCGCCAACTCTTAAACCACATCAAATCTGTTATGCTCTCTGTTGAGGCGGGCGCGCCGGAAATCACCGGATAGAACAGCACAAATAACCCAACCGCGGCGGCAAACAGTGCGATCGCGGCGGCTTTGCCTATGGGTTTATTCCAGTACTTGTTGATGAAGTAGGTTATGGCGAGGCATAGCATGGGGATGGCGCTGTAGTAGTGATAGATGTAAGCTGCGCGGCCGATAAAGACGTAGGGTAACCAAGCAAAGCCAAACACAACCACAATAAAGAGCGCTGAAGCATCCCAGCCCCTAAGCGCCGTCTCAACTGGGATTTTTTGTCGGATGTTTGTGATTATCTGGGGCACATGGAACGCATAAACCGCTAACGCTACAATGGAAGCAAACCCAACCCATGCCACCGCGGGGTTACTAAACACGCTGATGGTGGAAACCATACCACCGTCTAATCCGCGGGTGACATCAAACCATCGGGGCACCGAGGCGCCGTCGGGTCGGAACATAAAGGGCCAAGACCACCAAGGTGAAGAAGCAGAATCCGTCACGGTTCCCGAGTGGAAGCCAAACATGGCGTTCTGCAAATCCAGCACCTGCAATGGCGAGTTGCCCAGGAGCATCTCGGGGATGTAGGCTGCGAAGTAGATGGCTGCCACTAACCCGATGCAGGCAATGAGCAGCATGGCGGGCTTGTCAAAGAATGCAACATACTTCTCGCTTAAGCTACCCTTGAGGTTCACCACGTCGCGTAGCCGCAGCGCCACCAAGAGTGAAAGCAAGCCTAGGGCGCTAAAGAGGGGGAACCCAAATTTAGTTGCAAACGCAGCGGAGAAAGCAACCACGGCCAGAACAAGTGGCAGAACAGAAGCCTTATTCCAGCCCTGCTTAAGCACCCTTGCGAAGTAAATTAGGAACAGGAACTGAGAGAGTAGCGTAAAGAAGATCATGTAGGTGTCTACGGTGCCGATGCGGGCCATGGTGAAGTGCATGAAGTCGAAGCTGAGCAGGAATGCCGCTGAGAAGCCCCCGATCCAGGTGCCAAACAGCTTCTTGCCAATCAAAAACATCAACGGCACCATGAGAGTGGCAAAGAGGACGCCCATGATGCGCCAGCCAAACGGCGTCTCCCCAAAAGCCGCCACGCCTATGGATTGGACTAGTTTACCTAGCGGAGGATGTGTGCGTTCAACGGGGATTTGGCCGTTTTTGAATTCTATGGCGCTGCGTGCGAAGTAGATTTCGTCAAAATACATTTTTGAGCGGTAATCGGCCGGTAGCTGAAGCGAGTCCTGCTCGTCGATTAGGTTGGTTATGGATGGGTCGGTGTTATTAATGCCGGTTATGGCTTGTATGGGGATTTGCTGTTTGTCTGGACCGATTAAGCCGATCTCTGTTACTGCGACGTAGGGGGCGGGTTCTTTATCGGTTGGGTTAGCGACGACCCAGTAGAATTGCGGCCTAGAGTCATACTTCATGGCAGTTATGTTGAACCACAGGTACTGTGTCTGCACGTTAATGTCATAGGTATAAAACTTGTAAAAGTCCCGGTCGTCACTCGCAAAGCCTTCGGTTCTAAGATAGCCCCAGTTGCCTGGTACACCCGATGCTATATCCACAGTAGCGTTACCCTGCCTGACAAAGAAGTACACCGTTTCCACCTGATGGCTTGAGCCTAAATCAACATAGAACACTGCGTTGGTGGTGGTTTCCCATCGGTTTGTTGGGTAGTCTGCTTCGCCTACGTTATAGACTGCTATGCTGAAGAAGAGAACAGATAGTAAGACCATGGTGAGGAGGTCGATTTTGGTTATTTTTAGGTCAAACACTCGAGGGTTCCTCGGATTGTTGGGTTGATTTCTCAGCCTGTTTAGGGGCTTCGGCTTGGATTGGGCGACCTTTAATTTCAGCCCACAGTAAAGCAGAAGCATAAAGGAACAATATTAAATTAGTTGCACTGACCGCCAAAACCACGGGGTCACCTGTAAGGTTAGGCGAGTAATTCAAGCCCCGACGGATATACTCGTTGAGCCAATACAGCACATACGCCTGATTAACCAGCAACGTACCAGTTAAAGCAACATAGAGGAGCCGTGCTTTCTTAACAAACGGTACCAGCAGAACCAGCATAACAATCACCGGAAAGAGGTACCGTTCATGAATCCGCGTAGGCAACATAAAGAATGCAAACAGCAGCATAAACCCAGCATAAATAGCCAGATTATCTCCTGAAACATGATACCGCCGGTGTAGAACAAACATCGCAAATCCTGCAAACGCGGCAAAGAGCCCCCAGCCCACGATGTTTAGGGCGCCATCTTCTATCCATAACCCGTACAGTGCCCAGATGTTAAAGGCGTTTATTGAAGTGAATTCATATCCGCCGTATGCTCCAAAGTAGATGTCGCTTAGGAAAGTGACGGGGTTGCTCCATTCAAACGGCAAAATCACAATAAATATCGTCGCAACAAACGCTGCTGTCGAAGTAAGTAGCCGCTTTATTCCGTCTTTCTTGAATATCAACACCGCGATGAGCGGTAGTAGAGCTATGCCTTGGGGTTTTGTGAGTAATGCGATGCCGAAGACAACCGCGGACATTTCAGGTTTACGCTTGAGCGCTAACAGCATCGAGATAAGCAGGAAGAAGGTGTAGATGGCGTCGAATTGGCCCCAAACAGCCACATTATAGATTATGGCGGGGTTAAACGCGTATAGCGCTGTTGCTATGAGGGTCTGTTTTTGGCTTAGGTATTTGCGCAAAAACAGGTAGATAACGCCAGAGGTAGCTACATCAAATAGGGTTGGCGCTAACTTTACAAAGAAAGACATGTCTACACTTGAGAAGACTCTACCCAAGGAGCCGAAAGCATAGAATATGTAAACGTTAAAGGGTGGATAATCAACCCAGCCCACGTTCTCCAAAACGTAGGTGTAGAATGGCCTTATGCCTTGGCTGGCAGCGGTGTTAAACCAATACGAGAAGGTACCCATATCGTTCGCGTAGCCCTGCAGGGGAAACAGCAGAAGCCTAACGGCGAAGGCCGCCAGTAACAGGATAGCTAGTGTAAGGACTTCACGTTTATCAAGCGAGAAGCTAACCATGTACGCTCAGAGGAGATACACGTTGAGATGCCATAAGAAGCTTTTTCTAAAAACGCACCATCGCTAGAAAACCAAATCAGTAGTTGTTAGGCTCTGCTGTTTTGGAGTGCTCGAAGTATCGAGATGCTTTTCTCAGCCGCGGCTCTGCCGTCTCTTTTGCGCAGCTCCAGCACCATGTTCTTAACGCCTAAACCAGCCACAGCCTGGAAAATTCGCTGATACTCTATTTTGCCAAACCCAAGTGGCATATGCTGGTCTCCAAAGCGTTCATCTACTGATTCGGGGATACCCATATTGTCGTGGATATGCATGTGATAGAGGTAGGGTGCGAGTACTCTGACGAACTCCAGGATATCAAAGCCATGTTCACTGGCGGTTAGGTTGCCGTGGCCGATGTCAAAGCAGAATTTAAGGTTCTCAGCGTTAACCGCCTGAATAACCGCTAAAACCTCTTGAGGCAGTACACCGACTCGGTCCACGGTTTTTTGGCGATGCACATTTTCCAGCAGGATAGTGAGTGAGTAATCAGCCGCCATAGTTGATAGCCGCTTGAAATTGTCCACCACGTTGTGGAAGCTTTCTTGGTGGTCGTTTACGACTTGTTCGCCGTGCAACACAACGCATTCTGCGCCGAGGTAGTCGGCGATTTGGAAAACCTGGTCCATAATTTCGAAGTTGTGTTCGTTTTTTATGCACCAGTTTACTGCGTTGCCGTAGTAGTCCTGTATGAAGGGGCCGTGTACGGAGAAGGCGTTGCTGAGCGTTGCGAATTGCTCGAGGCGCTGCTTGTCGATGCCGTCCTGTTTTAGTACGCCTGAGTTGGCGATGCTGACTTCGATCAAGTCGACTGCGCAAGCAGAGATTGGGCCGCCGTAGAGTTCTTTTATCATGCGGGAGTTTATGCCGACGTTTATTCTTGTCAGCGTCTGTGTCTTTAGCTTTCGCATTGCATTCCAACAGCCCTCTTTTGTAGTATGGGCTTATGGGGTTTTGGGGCTAAAAAGAGTTTGTTACGAAAAGCTGGTTTGTGTTTGCAGAATCAGAGCAGCCATTTACGTAACTTGAGACCGGTTCGCCTGCTTTCTAGAAGACAGATTAGCGCCATTTAGCAATTCGCAAGCGGCTATAAGCGTAACGGAAATACACTCATCTATTTCCTGCAGACGTTCCTTTCAGAAGAGAAACGATAACGCTTGCGTCTAAGATAGTCATTTGAATATAATCTCTCGTGATTTCGCTTGCTCTCTTTCTTTTAATACGACAGCAAAGCTTTCGTCGATGTCATCGCCTTTCCAAGTGCCAGCAGATTCAAGTAGGGATTTTTTCTGTTCTTGTGACATTCCTAGAAGTACGTCTGAAAATGATTCTCCGGGGTTCTTAAGTTTTTTAGTGCCTCGTATGCTTTTTCGGAGATTGAAATAACCTTTGTCATCTTCTTACACTAATAATGTATGCGCATTTGCATATATGCACTTTGTCAACGCAGGTGTCCTTAAAAATTTTTAGGGGTAAAGTATTTGTCGCCATCAGAAAAACCTGACCAGTTACCGGGTTTATATGAGAAAGATTTTCAGATTCGATTGCTTGCCAGTTAAGAGACTTCACAAGTTCAGCCGACATAACCGCCGATTCCTTGAATGCTCTAATAAGGAATAAGTATGGAGCCTTCGGCGGGATTTGGACCCGCGACCATTACCTTACCAAGGGCAAAGCGCAAAAACGCTATTTCTGCTTACAATGCTATGACAAGTTGCTAATCGATTGCTAACATTGCGCAGTGTCTTAGCTTGGTTCCACCAACGCTATCTGCTTTGGCGTATCACTTGCCGAGCTAAGAGAGAGGTGCTTGTAGGTGGAGCAAGCGCCTCGGTTTAAACCAACCTTACTTTTTCGTTGCTTTTTCGATGCCTTCTAAGAAGCAAGACAAAAATACTAACAAGTAAGACTAAACCGATTATTAAGGCAGCCAAAAGCCAAGAATAATAAGGAACAGGCTCTGTTGAAGATTCATTAGCGGTATCAACAGTGAATTGTACCGACCCTGACATTTCAGTACCAATGGCATCTTGTGAATAAACCAATAACGTGTGATTGCCGTCTGTCAAATTATCTAACGTTAAAGTGTCATTGATGTGGTATGTATAGCCTGTTTGAAAGCCTGTTTGTGTCTCAAAGTGCTGCATGCCTGTTTTCCCTATTTCGGTAATTGTGGTGTTATCGTTTCCATCCAAACTATAGCTGAGGGAGATAATCTCTGGGCTATCCGTTAAGACTTTTGCCCCAAAGAATAAGGGCACAGATGAGTTTTGGTAGGTTACAGGCATAGGAGTTATTAATGTCATGGCAGGAGCTATAAGAGGATTCTCGGATGGTATAGTTATTGTTCGTGTGTTACTCCAATCACTTGTTACTCCATCAAATCGATAGACTTTTCCACCTTGATGGTCGGTTGGAACTTCTATTCCAATAAGCGCAATAACTTGCATATCAATCGGACCACCCTTAGATATGCCTGTTCGGTGATTTGCGCCATCAAACGGATAGTCATCTAATGGAAATGAAATAATGGTGTAGTCTGAAGCAGATGCTTCATAATAGGTGCCGTAAGATGATAGACCTACAAAGTATATTGGAGCATATTCCCAGCCACCAAGCGTACTGTTAGGGTCTTTAAATCGGAATCCATAGTAGAGCTGTGGATTGCTAACATTAATGTCGCCAAGCCCTGTTAGTGGCTGATTCTTAATAGTAACTTCCAGTGAAGAAGCTGTGAATTTTGCGGTGAATTCTGGCACTGATGGTCTTGGTATTGCCTGAGCGGATACAGACTCTACTGTCAATATGCTCATGCTCATACATGAAATAGCAATTATTCCAATGAGGATTAAACCGAAACTTTTGGTATCCATGATTGAATCAACGCAACTAAAGCAATAAAAGGCTATTCGTCAAATTTCTTTGACTAAGCTAAAACGTCTGGTTAGCAGATTTAGTCAAAGTTTCTTGACTGACATTACTTGCGCTTTCTAAAGTTCTATTTCTTGAGTTGTTTCTATCTCTACGGTATCGCCGAAGAGGCGTATGCGACTGCCATCACTGAGCCAAGCGTCAGGCTGAGTCCCTAAGAGTACCGCTAACATTAACGCCAAATCTCGCTGCGAAAGATAGATGCAGAATGTTTCTTGCTTACTGGTCATGTGTTCTTCTCCTCCCAGCAAGCAATGGCGTTGTTGAATTTGAGTCAATTCTCATATCAGGCGTGACTGACTACGATAGTTTGCTAAAGCAGTCCTTTAAGCGCCTGCAATGTTTTATCGCCAAGTTGCCTTAGAACTGGCGTATAGTAGTGCCTCATAAAGACGCTTTTACCAATTCTGCCCTGAAGCAAATCAACTTCTTCTCTAAGCAACCCCTTGCCAAGTAAATACGTAGCAAGCCATGAACGCAAGTCCTTAAAGTGACAGGGTAACCCATGCCTCGCCAACTTCTTACGAATGTTGTTATAGTGTACTGGGCGACAATCTGCTATCTTGGCTACCGTTTCAGGCTTCAGGAACGTTATATAGCAATTCTTAGTGTGTCTGATAAATTCAGGATATTGAAAGTGCATCAGGCAACGCAGTTCTTCGTTGTAGTATTCGCCAAGTTTGCCCTGTTGGCTTAAAGCGATAACCTTGTTGAAGGCAAGAACGCCTTCTCTGGCACGTAATCCGCTGACTAACATGAAGTCAGCAAACACCTGTTCGTCCATGTTCAAAAACGGTTTAACCTTTGAAACCCAAGCTAAGGCGTTTCGGTTGTTGCTGGCGACTATACGTCTGAAGGCTGCTAAGCTGTCGGGAGCTTGCAGTTTAAGGTCATAGTCGCTTAGCCGTTGCTTGAACTGTTTGCTCTCGCCCTTGTATTTGGCTAATAGGCTTAGGGCTTTGATTGCACCGTTACGTTGTTCACGTTTTAGCCTTTCAAGTACAGCTAAGTTGCCGTGCAACAAGTGACCATACTTCTTAACGGCGAGACGCATCTGTTTAGCGTAGCTTGGCTGATATTTGCTTGTGAGCCACTGGTTAAACTCTTCCAAGTTCTCTTTGGGTGCCAATGGCAGTCCTGCAAGTTCAGCCTGCACTTCTGGCTGGCTACAGGTCACACAAAAAGGCGCTGGGTCGCTAAATGCCAGTTCACCGCCACAGTTGCGACAATACCTTTCTTGTTGTATCTGCATTGGCGATTCACTGTTAATGGGATTGGAGCCTTCGGCGGGATTTGGACCCGCGACCATTACCTTACCAAGGTAACGCCCCACCGGGCTAGGCTACGAAGGCAATTTTCTCCTCTTCTCCACAATCAAATACGATACTAAATAAAGAGCTTGCGGTTCCGCAGAGCACTCAAAAACGGAAAAACCCCCCTTTTCCATTTACCAGTGGGGGTTTGGGGAGCAAATAGATTTTAAAGGAGGCACACTATCTCCATAGCACACAGTGTGTGCAGGGGTCTCCAAGCCAGGTCAACGGAGTAGGGCTTAGGACCCTATCGCGTAGGCGTTCGTGGGTTCGAATCCCACCCCCTGCACCAATATAAATGAAAAGTACGGGGGTCCTAACTGGCAATGTTTCTTGATTTTTTGGCGGTTTTCAATCATACTTTATTTCTCCAATTGTTCTGTTAACAACTTCGAGCGCATAAGATAAGCCAAAGTTGTTCTGACGCTTTTATGCCCTAAGGCTTTTTGCAGACGTAGAATATCATGGGTTTTCTGGTATTCTTCGAGAGCGCTTTGTCGGTTTAGCTGTTTGTTTTGAGGCATGCTGTTACTTCCTTTTTCTGAAAATTTTTGCTTCTTGGAAGTCAGTGACGAATTCAAAGCCTGCTTCTACGAGAGCGCAGATGTCTTTTTCTGTTTTGGCAACTTTTGAGATGTATTCGTCTTCGCCTTGGAAGAGGGCTTCTTCGAGTTGGACGTATAGGAGCGTGTTTTTGATGTTTTTGTGGCCGAGTCGTTGCATGACGTAGTACATGTCTTTGGTTTGGTGGTAGAGCATGGTGCCTTTCCAGTAGCGGAAGGTGTGGAAGTGGATTTTTAGCAGTCTTGGGTTCTTGAGTTTGTGAGCTGCTCGCCTGCGTTGGCGCTGAAAGTTTACTGCAAAGTTATCGATCAGCATGGTTACAAGTGAGAATACTCTGTCGCCGTATCTTTTGGGCAGGCTCTGTAGCATATCTAAGAGTTTATTGCTAAGATGGGCTACTCGTGGGTTGCTGTTCTTTTCAGGAGTGATGTTTACGACTTTACTTTCGAAGTCTATGTCGCTCCAAGTGAGCTGCCAGATTTCACCGCATCTAGCGCCTGTCTCTTTGAGCAACTGCAGAAAAGTGGCCATGCGTGGGCTGCAGGCTGCTATGAGTTGGTCAATTTCAACTTCTTTAGGTATGAAAGGTATCTTGCGAACGATTTTATACAGCGGTGGTTCCCAAATGCCGCCTACCATTTTAAGGAAAGAGGAGTAGGCGTCTACTGCGTTGTTTTTTTGTCCGTTGCCCCATGGTTGGTCTGCGATTGTTTGTTTCATTGATTCTGGGTCGTAGAGGTTTGCGCCTCGTCTTGTGAGTCTTTTTAGCAGTTTGACTCTGCCGCGGATTGTTGCTTGGCTTTTTCCGTTGTTTCTTAGCCAGTTGCCGTATGCTTCGATTTTATGTTTGAGGAACAATGTACATCGGAAATGAAGCATACCTTTCAAACATAGTTGATTGGGCTTCAGGCTATAGTATGGCATCTGGTGTCTTTGATCCTTATAACATGCAAGGCGGACAAAATGACGGCCAGTTTGCACGAATATATGCTGGAAACTACGGTGATTTCGCATGGATAACAGGTGAACTCAATAGACAAGCAAGCGGTGAAATTCATCTTTGGGCACATACAGTCTCGGGATATTCAAGTCACCTAATTGTTTACGTATCCAATGATTACTCTAACTGGTACACAACATTCAATGGATATATCACTAATAGCAATCCATATGATATCAGCTGCGGTTCGTATAATAACTTTAGATACATCGGTGTTTGCGTTAATGATGACCAAGGATGGAGCGCTAATCTGCGCGTAGATGCTGTCCATGTGAGTGGCTGACGAGACTCTGCTTAAACACTTTAACCCCGACTCACTTTTTTTTTACCAACTAAGACCTCAACTTTTAATGTCGCCACCGTATATTACGGGACTAAAGGGTCTGTGGCAAATTGCATAAAACTTCGCAAAGCATAAATGCTTCTAAGATTGATTGAAAAATGAAGAAGAGCTAAATTCCCGGAAATTGCGAGAAGCAAAAGAGGGTATTAAGATGCGCTTTAAGCTATGAATCATACTTGTTCAAAAATTATGTTTTGTATATTGTTTGGTAGTAAGTACTCGTTGTAAAAACTGCCACACCCTTGCCTTGTGAGCCTCTTATATGTTAAAGCAAAGCTTCGAATGATGCTGCGATTCTTAAGTATAAAAAATGAATAGAGCTTTATGAGATTGGACTGTAACTAATACCAACCTCGCGCGCTGTGGCTTCTTATTTCGCACGTGTCTGCCCATATCGAAACTGTATATGCATCAATCCAATGTTGCACATCTCTGTAGTCCCCATTTTTTACTGGTTCAAATTTTACATCTATCTGCCATAAAGGGCGGGAATCGGTATGGTTAGTTAGTGATGCTTCCACCATGGTTGTTATTGTTCGATTGTTTTCTGTAGCATATTCCTCAGCGATAGGTATCGCAATCTCAATCGCTCGATCAACAGTAATTTTAGTGTTTTCGTCAGTCGCACTTGGACTATTATGCCAAATTGGACCATGATGTAAGATTTCGCTGCTATCTGCCCACACAGATACTTCGTAACCACTACTTTGGTCGTGGTATCCTCTGCTTTCTATACCTTCAAATTCAACCTGAATAAACCAATAAGGTTGGGTAGAATTCCTTAGTGTTGCTTCCACAGTTGTTATTGTTCGATTGTTTTCTTCTATATACTGGTCAACAATAGGCATCGCAATGTTAATTGCTTCATCAGTTGTAGAAACTAAAGTTGATAATTTAGTTGACTCTTGACTATTACCTAAAGGACTGAAAGCCATGGATAGGGAGAAAGTTAGAATGACGCTGAAAGCTATGATTATGGCGAAACCATAAAAAAGCTTTCTACTTTTAAGTCTTTTCTGACCCATTTTTTCACCACTTTACTATTAATTTATTTTTCTTTTAAGACTAAGCCTTAGAACAGATTTAGAATATAACCCCTATTGTGTCCTAAGTTTAGTACATATGTCCTAAAATATAGAACTAAGTAGGCTCTCTCGATATATTATGGCAAGGTATGCCTTGGTTAGGGCCGCCTACAACTGAGGTATTGTCTTGGAGCCAAGCGAGATTTTGGCGTCTAAATGCAGACAAAAGATTTTGAGGGTGCTGGCGCATGTAGAGGTAATCAGACTTATGAAGTTAGTTCACAAGACGGGCTGCCGCTATAATGAAATTATGCGTAACCTACTGATTTTGGAGAGGGAAGGCATTATTGTTTATACGCGTCTTGGGCGCCAATGCATTGTTGGTCTTAATCGAGAAAGCCCTAAAACCCGGATATTGATTAAAGCTATCAGAATATTGGATATGCCTATTGATTATAGGCAACCTAGTCAAGAAAACGATGACACAAGGTTAGAAAAGGGTCACCAATTTTTTTATCTATACATCGTGCCTCATAGAAATGCTGAAGTAACTCAAGTAAAAGCAAGTTTTAAGAAATGCTTTGCCGTCTTGAAAGTCAAGTCGGACTTTAAAATGATCCCTTTAATTTTAGAAAAAGTTTGATATAGAAAAAAGAGCAGTAAAAAAGGAGAAAAGTAAGAAGTGTTTGAGGTTCCGGTTGCTTAATAAGTCTTATAGGTAATGTCATTTGCTTTGCCATATGGGTTGCATACTGGTGATCCCAAGTTTCCTGCGGCTACAAAGAAGCTCTGATTTATGCTGCTGCCTATTACTGCGTTTGAACCTAGATAAACGCCACAGCCAGCTCCACCTGAGGTTGTTTTTTCGTGATTGAAATTAATTAAACAGTACTTGATTTCGCCGTCACAGTAAATGCCGTTACATTGTTGACTCGACCAAACATTCGCTTTGATGAATGAACTATACGGTTTGCATCCCGTGCCGATTTCAATGCCATTTAGATTTTGAGAGTTATTCAAGGAAATGTTGACGTCTTCAATGTGAGTAAATCCAAAGTTGTTTGTGCCTCCAGGAGCAAAATGTATGCCTTTATTAACGTATGACATGCGAACATGCTGAATGTGATTGGATTGACTCCAACCGCTTCCTGTTGATGTCAGCTTTACTCCTGTATCGCAATTGACGATGCTGACGTTTCTGATTTGGCAATTAAAAACGTTTTGTAAAAGAATCGCTGTGTTTGTTCCGTTCCCGAAAATTATCACGTTTTCAATCAAAGCGGTTTTTACTAGGTCGCTTAGATTTGAAGCTACACTAATAATGGGATTAGCAGTTGAGTTTATGATGATTTGTTTACTTCCAACGCCCCTCAAAAGGCCATCACTGGCAAGATTGATCGTAGAACTTAGGTTTTGAGTGGTGGTATATTCTATTACAGTCAAAATTTTCACCTCCTTACAAACAACAGTTTCATGCTTTGGGCGGTTTTCCCATGAAATGTCATTGTTTCCTTTTGTTTTAAAAAAGACGGGATGTTACAGGAACATCACGTCTCGTTTAAACCACAAAAACGCCTAAAGTTGAGTGTAAGTTTGTTAACCCATAAAATCAGAGGAGGTGAAAAATTATGACGCTAACACAATATACTTCTAATCAAAATTTAAGTTCAACAATCAACCTAGCTAGTGATGGTCTTCTGAGGGGCATTGGTAGTAAACAAATCACAATAACATCAAGTGCTAATCCAATTATAGCTGTTGGTCAAAATTTTGACAGCGAATGGGTGAAAAGTGCGGGAATCGAAAATCTAGTAATTGTGGGTAATGGTTCCAATACAGGCATTCTTTTACAAGACGTCGTTCATTGCAAAGTCAGAAATGTTGCCCTTGTTAATTGTGATATAGGCATAAAGCTAACTGCGACTGATGCCCGCTGGGCAGAAGTAAACCATATCGAGCATGTTCGCATGAAAGACGTAAATACAGGGATACAGTTTGCACCGGGCGGTAGTAGCGATAACAGCAGGGCTTTCACTTACATTAATGATGTCGGTATTTCGCTGAGGGACGCTCAAAATTTGAAAGGCATAGAAGTAGGACAAGACTGCAGAATTTACAGTTCGTTCATAAAAGCAAACGTATGGTCAAGTCAACCATGCGATGGCATGTCAATTAACGGATTAGCTAATTTCTGTCTCATAAACCTTAATCACGAAAAAACATCAACCGGAAAAGGTGGCAACGGAGTACACATATTATCTAGCGGAAGAGTAGAAAATAATCATAGCTTCTTTTTATCTAGCGGAAACATGCAAGACAACCGATGGGTTTACGATGAATCTGGGTGGGGACATGACATAGTTGAGAGACACTATTAATTGCCAGCCAAAGCATAGTTAGCCGAAGCCCTAAACTCCCATTTTTGGAAATCATCTTTAAGACTGCTATTCAACCGAGAGCAAGCATATTTTGGCTTTTTATAGAAAGCTTTATTTCGGTTTTTAATTTTGAGTAGCTAATGTGGATGTAAATGGAAGTAATAAACAGAATTATGTCTTACGTCTTCGTTATTCTGTTTTTATTCACAACTGTTAGTATGGCTTTTTCATGGGCACCTATAGCAGTAGCTGATAATATCCCTTTATCCGTTAATCCTTTAGTCAACTCAACTGCATATCCACAAAACATAACGGTGCACACCGGCGACCTTATTCTCACCAATAACGATGTTCTACTAATCAAGGATGCCCAACTGAATTTGAAGGGTAATTTACGAATGAATGGTAATTCCACCTTGATACTTGATAATGGAACATTATACCCAGACTTTGGAAAGGGCCAGTTTTCATACACCTTGCATGATAACGCAAAAATTACCATGCAAAAAGGCTCCGATATTGAAAGTCTCATTTTTGATTTCATACTATACGACAACTCCTCAATAAATATCTTAGATTCCAAACTGAGCCAGAATATCAGACTAGACAGCATAAATGCAACTTTACAAGCCGTAAACTCATCCATAAGAGTAGCGACCATTTACGGCGATTCTTCATTCATCAATTCCTCCTTATCGGACCTGAATTTTTATGGTAACGCTCGTATAGTAAATTCCCATATTGAACAGTTTGAGGTTTCGAGTCTTTACCGCCCCATACATGTTGACTTGGTGAATTCTACATATGACCGAGTTAATACCGATTTTATTGGACAAGGTGTAATTCGTGTTTATTGGTATCTAACGGTTCTTGTGGAGTCGCAAGGAACGCCTGTACAGGACGCTATTGTTCAGATCTACGCTCAAGCCAATAATTCTCTTGTAGCTGAACAGAACGCTACAAGCGAGGGTAAAGCACAATTCGAACTACCGGCTCTGGAAATTTCAGAGCATGGAGAGACGCAGACAAGCGAGTACACAATAAGAGTTAACCAAAACCAAACGCAGGTACAAGAGAACGTTACATTAAACGCATCCATGGAAAAGACAGTTTCGCTATCTGCTGACCTTCAAATAATTATTTTTGCCGTTATAGCGGTCATCGTCATTCTAGTAGTTGTCGTGTTCCTCATTTTTTTATTTAGGAAAAAGCGAAAGCAGTAAGTACCTAAATTCTTCCTTAAACCTCTTTTTTGTGAGTAGGTCAGTTAGGGTCTACCTTAATCTACTTATTGACGGAATACTTTTCGATAATGATAACTTTCGACGAGCAACTGTTGGTGTTCTAATCTTCCTTCAGGTCTCTTAATGCTCTAATTAACTTTTGAGTTCGAGGATTTTCCTTGATTAGTTTAATTATTCTAACCTTTGCACGTTTGACCTGCTTTCGATACTCGCTTATTATAATACCCTCACCCTCTAAAATAGCAAGGTTTCTGTTCACCTCTGGGTATCTACCACCAACCCGGCTTACCAGTTGCATAACATTTAACTCTCTATGCAATAATAGCACCTCTATGATTTTTTGTCTGCCCTTTGAAGCAAACAAGTCTCTAAGATCCAAAATAAACACACGCTTCGAAGACAACTTATCTTCTATTAACGGTGATATCCTAGAGATTGAGAACCGTTCTTAAGTTAGCCGTGTAGTTTCAGAAACATCACGTCTAGCTAATAACCATAAGGTTACTAGGTAAATGAATGTGATAATTTCTTTTGGCACAAAGCAGTTATCCGAACATTGAGGAGGCGAAATAACTTTTGGTAAAACTTACCTTAACCATTAGAGGCAGACTCATAAATTGCTTAAAAAACATAAACCCAACGTTAACAGTCAGAGGGTTCCGAGTTTGCTGTATAAACAATAAGACCTCTGCGATAGAGCAAAAGTTCGATTGGGGAAACGCGCTCATAGATGCAATTATTACTAGCGGAATCACTTTTTTCAGTACTTTAGGAGGAACCGCTCTAGCAGGCGATATTAACACAGTACATATCCTAATATCTGCTACAGTGGCTGCTTTTTCGCAATTCTTTGTTTTCTTGGCCCTCAAACGAGGACTTGTAAAACCTGAAACAAATCAACCAAAAAGTAAGTAAGACATGGGTTATCAAGTAGATTAGGAAGCTTTTTACCGCTTTTTATTGAGAACGGTAAATAGTTATAGTATCGCTTGTTTCTTTTAGGGTTAGTTTGTACTTTTCAAGTATGGGCTGTAAGCATTGGCGAGCGTTGTCATTTAAAATGGCTTTAAGCGAAATTTTCGTCCCCCCCCCCCCGATTTGCTCGGAGGTTAAAAACCCGGGGTCTAAAGAGACCGCTTGATTCATCAAGTCAGGGCAAACCTGAAGAAGTTCTCTTAGAACCAAAACAGCTTCTTGCCGCTCCACCATCTACAACCTCAAAGCCAACTGTAGTTTGAAAGCTAGTAATATTAAAGCGTTAACTCGATTATAACTACCCAAGCTCTTCTGTTATTTTACAGCTTTTTCCCAGAACAAGTAAACTTTAGTTTGCAAAAGCATTCCAGCCAGCTTGAGAAGCTTCCCAATTTTTACATTATCCGCATTTCGTATGCTGTCTATGTAGTCAGCGGTTTTTCCAAAGGGCTGATGGCGGCTAACTGCAAACTCTTTCTTAAACCTTGTATGCTTACTTTTTATGAAAGCATCCCTTAGCAGGCCTATTTGAGCAAGATTTAAGCTTTCAAGTTTTCCTCTAACATAGCGTTCGCTACCCAAAAGTTGCAAGTCAAAACCCAGCTCCAAGAGCACTTTAGAAACAGCTAAAACACTCTTAACAGTTTGCTGCTCAGCTATCTTTTGCATGCCTGCCTTTTCAGCAAAGGGGCTATACTTTGCCATAACTGCAATCAATTCAACATAACGAGTCCCAACTAATGGTAGTGTTTCACGAATTAGTTTAGCACCTAAGCCTGCGGTTCGGTATTTTGGGTGGATTACTATTCGGTTTATGATGCTTAGTTGTTTGTTCATTTCTTGGATTGTCATTCTTGGCAGCACTAGACGTCTTCCATAGCAAGCTGGTGGGGGGTAGCTGTAAACTATAACACCGCAGAGCTCATCTTTTCTCATTAAGCGAAATATTTTTCGGGGAACCGCAACCTTGTGTCCTCGGTAATGGAAAACGCTCAGTTTTTGCCAGTCTTCTTTAGTGCCTTGCTCTATCATCATTTCTTGGATTAGACTGCATTCGGTTGCGGGGATGTTTGGGTAATAATCGATTTTAATTTCTTCCCCAAACCGCTTACGCACAAGCACGCTGGGTCTAAGGTCTTCTAGCAAGTCACCATGGGTTGTGGCTGCAATTACTGCTTTGCCTTGTAGCCGAGCCAGCTTTTGCAGGTTGTAGGCGATAATTTTGGCTGTGTCCCGATCTAAGCATGCGGCGAACTCATCCATCAACCACCATTGCTTGCCCGATTCTATAAGTTTGGCGATTCGGTAGCGGTACTTTTGGCCATCGCTAAGTTGGCCGTAAGTGCGTAGGAATAGGAAGGCATCGTTTAAGCCAACTTTGCTTAGCAGTTCTAAGCCTTCTTCGACTGTGGCGCCGACTGTTTCAATTAAGGGTTTCTCAGTGTCCACTGCAACCTCTGATAAATCGATAGCTTCCTCACCGAGGTCTGCCCTAATCGCTCGTAATAGTACACTCTTGCCGCTGCCACTATCACCCGTAATGTAAACGATGTCTTTGGGGCTAATCTTTAGCTCAGCATCTAATACCTTGAATTTTTGGGCTTCATCGATGCCTAATCCGAAGGCTTCAGCCACAACAAGACTTCTAGGCGTGACTTTGGTGTGGGTTTCATAGCTGATGTTGAACGTAAACTTGCCTTCGGCTCTATCATAGACTCGGCGGAACTGAGTTATACGAAAGGGTTCATTTCGTCGTCTTGTCATATTGGTCACCTTGGAATAACTGCTAAGAATGGCTCTGGTTCTTCTTCCATGGAGGCGGCAGCGGCTAGGCAGATAGACCAGAAACGGTCATCATGCGTACCCGGAGCATGATAAAACCGAATGTTTCCTTCAAGTTCGCCCTGTTCCTTGTTCTTTTCGCTCTCATTCTCTACATTGGGTTTGCCTGTTAAAACTTCAAACTGCTCAACAGCCAAACCAGCCACAACTTCAGGGTCAAAATAGTACCTAAACTGCTTTTTACTCATCAACTGCTTAAGAAAACCCGCCGCTTTCTGCTTCCACGGCTGAGTAAAAGCCACTCCCTCAACGCCATCGATTTCTTTTGTCATGGTTTCGGCTAGTGCCCGCTCGTTAGTGGCGTCAACTAGGGTTCGTCGGATTTGCCAGCGGTCAGTCATCACCTTAAGATGAGCCGTAAGCACATCATAAGGAGTGCCCAACGGAAACAGGTAACTATAGCGCAGAATCCTAACTTCTCCTTGTAGCTCGATTACGCTTAGAGCGGCGTTATCGTTCTGCTGACCAACATCTAAGCCAGCGCAGAAATCCAAGTCCTTAAAGGAATCCTCAAAAAGCCACGGCTCCACAATGCTGTGGTCTACGCAGGCAGTGATTAACTCTTGGCTCAGCCAGCGCCCATGGTCCTCAGTGAACTGCAGCTCATATTCTCGGCTAAAGCGGTCTGGGTCAAGCTGGCACTTTTGCAGTTCGATGAATTCTTTAGAAATCAAGCCCTCATCAACAGCTTGGTGATAATCGGCTATGAAGGGCGTCCAGAACTGGGAAACCTCTGGAACGTTCAAGGTTTTGTAATAATAACTCTTCTTATCCCATGGGGTGCTGTCGAGGCAGATAATTGAGCCTTTGTCCCAGCGGGTAGCCATCTGAGGCATCAACGTGCCCTGCACCAACTCTTCCAGCTCCTTAATGAACGCAGCCTCAGCAATAATCACGTCATCACTGGTTTCACCCCGAAGCTTGTCCAAGCTGAAAGGAAAAGCCTTAAGCTTGGAACGATTGTGCAGTCGGATGGCGGTTCTTAGGACTTTCTCAACCCACGCCTTCCGAGCAACAGGGTCCATGTTATAGATCGTGTCGGAGAGCTTTTCGATGACAAGCTTAGACTGCCGAAGACCAGGTGCGGTAACTGTTGCCTGTGTACCTGGGCGTCGAACCCGACGCTTAAAGAACTTCACGCCTTCAGATGTGGTTTTGCCGCCTTGCCGTGTCCAAAGCATCGTTTCCTGTTTAGATTGGCTGATTAGGAATTTGAGTTGGTAGCTTTTGGGGTGAAAATTCATAAACACTTCCGAAAAAACAGGGTCTTCTCCCAATTCTTCTAAGCTGTGCCCTTGGCATTTGGCAAACAGCGTTCTAATGTTGCAAAGGTCCTCTTCACTTCTCGGTTTTATTCGGCGAAAAACCACATCAACCTTCTGTCCACTCAACCCAGCGAGAACTTTAGCACAAAAGCGAACTCTGTGGTTATCCTCTTCTGAAACCCTAACCGCCTGTATCTTTTCGATTTCACGCCAGATGCCAGAAATGCTGCCGGGAACCGTGTGGTAACTCATTACTCGGTCTTTTCCTGTGCTTTGAGCTCGGCTAAAACCCGCTTAATCTCATCCAAATCACTGAGCTTCTTAGGACGCAAACTCAGCCCAAGCATCTTGGCTGACAACTTGGCATACTGTAACGATAGGTTCTGTTTGTTTTGTTTGGCAAACTCTTCTGCTAGCTCATAGCATTCAGCGGCAAAAATCCGCATGACTTCATCACGAG
>JBLNCY010000042.1:0-7179 GCA_050261115.1 Methanocella sp. | reverse complement strand
AAGCTAAACGATAAGCAATTCTTAAAACAATTTAGCCAAGAAATCGGGGCTGATTTATCGGAGCAGCAGATAGATGATTACCAGTTGGCGCTACAGAGGAAAGCGGATGCAGCCGAAAGCGAATTACGCTACTAACGTAAAAATACGAAATCTACCGCTAACTACCCAGAAAAAGTAGATACTACATACGCAAGGTTAATACCACCCTACACCATCACTGTAAAGGTAACAAGTAAGCTGTTTCTAAGAGTTAAAAAAACACCTTCAAACGCTTAATTGTATCCAAACAATCAGGAGGTAAAACTATGCAAAACATATGCACAGCATCGATACTATTCATTTGCCCACAGTGCAATGCACGCTTTGAATTCGATGCAATCGGAAAAAACGAGTTTGTTCCCTGCCCAGTCTGCGGAACCGACCACGTTACCGTCAAAATAGGCAACAAGCTAAAACTTGAAGCCATAGAACAAGCGTTAGAATGCTAAACAACCCACCGAACCCGATTCGGGGGCCTGCTTTGGTTACCCCTTTTTTAGTGTTTATAGGCAGCGCCTGTTGCTCTCACAGGGACCCCCCTCCCTTATATATACTCAACAACCGCTGGGAGAATCATGACGGGTATGAGTATCTGCCTGTTCTTGAAATCAAAGGCCCTGTGATTGTAGGCAGGATGGATGGTTATCTACAACTGTGTTCAGTTGAAACCACACCCAGCAAGCGAAAGGTTATCCTGGCAGTTGCTTGAGTTATCGTTTTTTCGATGCTTAAGCACCACAGCAACAGAAAAAACGAATAGCAACAAAGGCAGAATTACCAACCAAGAAAACTCTGGAACGGTAGGAGACGGAGCTGGTGAATTTGAAGTCGTTGGTGCTGTTGGATTTGGGGAAACAGAACTTGCTGGGATAGTGACAGTTTGCGCTGGACTCCATTCGCTTGGTCTTGGGTAAAGGAATGATGCGGGTACTGACGCCAGACCTTGGGAAATCCCCGGATAGTAATAACCCAACCATGCCATAATTCTAAAGTCTACCTTTCCACCAGCAGGATAAGAGTCAGCGGGTAAGGAAACTGTTGTATATCCAGAAGTTGATCGTGTATCAATGTTAGGGTAGACACCTTTCCAGTCTTGTTCATAGTGACCTTTTGTCTGAATGAAATACCTCATGCCCAAAGCATTGCCGTCAATGCTTAAAGGAAAGTCTTGATTTTTTATCATTATATCTATTGTGAAATTCTTTACATGGTAGCCTTGGCGTGTTACAGTTGTTACTTCACCTGTATAGGGGTTAGTATGCGATGTTGTGGTTGTTGGTACATCATATGAGTGGTCAACGTATTTTATAGTGAATTCTGGAATGGAAGGTGTGGGTATAGGTGCGTCAATATTAGGAGTTGATTTTTGAGCATTTACAGGGTTAGTCATTAGTAAGCTTACGCATGACAATCCAATGATTAGCGCTAGGAATAATGGGGGAGTCTTGCTTATTTTACCCATGCTTGATATTAGCGTTAGATAGGCGTTAAAAGCGTTCTTGTATAGGTTTCTTGACTAAGGCGGGTCAACGTTTCTTGACCAAGGATCCGGTTATTGACTTTATGCTCGTTTCACTGCCTTTGGGTTTACCGTCGTGTGGCTATAGGTATTCCCAGAGCGGAAAAATGATCGCTATAGGCGCCAAAAAAGTAGAGGACCCCTAATTAAAAATTAGGGGGGCTTCTTCGCCAAATAAGCACTCCATCACTTCAGGCGAAGCATTCAGTACCCAATCGGAGCTTAGGTAGACTTCTTCGCATCTGCGGTTTGCTAACTCAACCTCCTCTGAGGATGGCAGGGGGAACTCTGCAAATCGACCCTCAGGCTCTGGGGGCGCCACGTTAATCTTGTATGCGCCAAGGGCCCGTACGGTGCGGGCGACTTCTTCGAGGTGCTCGTCGTTTACTCCTGGTATGTAGATGGCGGTGACTTCTACCATGAGGCCGTCGTCTGCTGCTCTTCGGATGCCCTCTAACTGGTTTAGGCTCAGTACCTCAAAGGCGTCTTCTCCGCAGAGGGTTCTGCCGTTTAGGCGGACATACGAGTAGAGCTGTGACCCTACTTCGGCGTCTACTGCGTTGACGGTGACTTTTAGGGCATTTACGCCTAACCCTTCGAGTAGGGCTAACTTTTTTGGTAGTAGCAACCCGTTTGTTGCTACACAGGTGGTTAAGTAGGGGTATGCTTCTTTCACCTTGCGCAGCACTTCAAAGGTTACTCGGCTTGCCAAGGCGTCTCCTGACCCAGTGATCTCGATTACCCGCAATCGGGGGTCGCTGTTCACTGCGGCATCTATGAGAGCTAGGGCGTCTTTAGTACTGGAGACCGTTGTGGGATTTCTGTGGTCGCAATAGTTGAAGCCGACGTTGTGGTCGGATTCGACGTTTAGGGTTAGTTTGTCGAATTTGAAGCGCACGCCCGTTTCGGCGGAGGGTTTTTCTTCTAGCAGGCGGGCGCAGCTGAGTTTTCTTGCCTCGATTTGGGCGTAGCTTGGTATAGGTTTTGCTTCAATTATTGCGGTTGGTTTCATGGTGTTTTTCTCCTTAAACCATAGGATGGGGTTGGTCTTTTAAATGGGTTGTTATGAACTTTTCACAACTATTCACATAATCACAAAATATACAAACATACATCAAGTCATAAGAGAATAAACCATCCAAAAGTTCATTATCATAGTCAACACCTAAACAGACATAGAATAATTAACTAAACAAAACTTCAATAACCCAGCCGCCACTAAACCTAATGAAGCAAAATGACAACCCAACCAGTAACATGGAACCTAACAACACTCTTCCCAAGCACCACCAGCCCCCAAATCCAAACAGCCATCAACCAAGCAACCCAAGCCGCCGACACATTCGAACAGAAATATCGCGGCAAAATCACCACCCTCACACCCCAAGAACTGCTCCAATGCATCCAAGACATAGAAGCCTTCGAAGCCAAATACAGCGAACTTACCCTATACGCAAACCTAAGCTTCGCCGCAGACATGACCAAGCCAGAAACCCAGCAGCTCCACGACAAAGTCGATAAACTAGACGCTAAAATAAGCAAGCAGCTAGCGTTCTATTCCCTGGAACTGGGCAAACTTGTCAAAGCCAAACCGGAACTTATTGATGACCCCCTTTTGGCGAATTATAGGCATATGCTTCAACGGATACAGCGCCGGGCAGAGCATCAACTAAGCGAGGTTGAGGAGCAGCTCATCATTGAGAAGGATCAGTTTGGAGTGAATGCCTGGGAGGAGTTGCAGAGTAAATGGCTCAATACCCGCATGTTTGACGTGATTGTGTTGGGCGAAAAGAAAACCCTAAGCTACGGTGAAGCTAACGGGTTGCTGTCTCACTCCGACCGTGCCACGCGGGAATCGGCCAATCGCTCAATCTATGGCTCACTGAGCAAGGATGGAGAAATCTTTGCAGCGGCACTACGCAACATATGTAATGATTGGGTCACAGTTTCCAAGCGCCGGAAATATCGATCGCCGATGGAATCCAGCCTAATCAGCAACGACACCGAGCAACCCATCATCGAGAATCTCCTCAAAACCATAGAGACCAGTTCAGCAACTTATCGGCGTTACCTCAAATTGAAAGCAAAACTCATGCAGCTACCGCTGCTTGGAAACCACGACCTAGTAGCCCCCCTGCCTGACAGGCCCGAAGTCAAGTATTCTTACACTCAGGCGATAGAATTTGTCACACAAGCATACAGCCTCTTTGACAAAAACTATGCCCAAGCAGTCCAAGAAATGTACCACCAACAACACATTGACCCCACCCCACGTTTTGGTAAACGTAACGGAGCCTTCTGTGCAAGCCACTACAATGGCAAATCCGCCTATATCCTGCAAAGCTTCAACGGCACCCTAAGCGACGTATTTACTTTAGCGCATGAATTGGGCCACGCCACTCATGATTGGTACATGTCAAGGAGTCAGACCCTGTTAAACACTAATGTGCCCTCAGCTGTTGCAGAGACCGCTTCGATTTTTGGGGAACTTCTCCTCACCGATTTGATGCTCAAGAACGCAAAGAGCAACGAGGAAAGAAAAGCGCTGCTTTGTTTGATTTTAGACGAGGCAGGCATGACGGCCTTCCAAGTTACCGCTCGAGTATGGTTTGAACAGGCACTATACAACGCCATCGAGAACGGCGAATACCTCGACTACAAGACCATTTGCCAACACTGGACTAGGGCGCGGGACCGCATCTTTGGCGACGCAGTAGAGTGGTTCCCGGAGATGGAGGCCGAGTGGACAATGAAACCGCATTATTTTATGGCTAACTATCGCTTCTACAATTACCCCTATGTTTATGCGCAGATGTTTGTCTATTCACTCTATGAGCGGTATCTAGAGGAGGGGAGAGGCTTTGTGCCAAAGTTTATCCAGTTGCTCTCGGCAGGAAGCAGTAAGTCACCTGTTGATTTGGGCGGTCTTGTTGGTTTGGGTGTTGCTGATCCGGGTTTCTGGAGGGGCGGTATTAAAGTCTTTGAACGTTTCGTCAATGAGCTCGAAGGCTTAACTTGAGAACAAACATTACTATTATCCGATTTTTGTACACAGAAAATACACTCGTAATTTGCAATAGCTCATTACATAACCGGTTAAAAAATACATTTAATTTGTTTTTTGTCAAATAATGTATCGATATGTACGATTGTAAGAATATCGGATAAATAGCACCACAAACCATCATCATAACACAGCCCATGAACGATAGATGCAAAAAACGCACACTAAAGCGGCTAAGGAAAGAAAACCAATGAAACAGATCCAAAGCAGCGACCTCAAGATCAGAGTCCTAAAGAAATTCACCGACATCCTCATGCTAAAACACCTAAAACAGAACCCCAAAAGCAGCGGCTACCAAATTCTCCGCAACCTCAACGAAAAATACAACATCCACTATAGCCCAGGCACAATATACAATGCCATCTACACATTAGAAAGAAAAGGACTCATCACAAGTGATGGTGACGAAACCTGCAGAGTCTACAGCTTAACCGAGAGAGGCGCAAAAACCCTAAAGGGCATGCTTAGTGAAGGCAAAGAAATACAAGAGCTAATAGTGGCTATATTCGCTACAGACTAACCGCTCCTTTAATTCAGAGCGCTCATTTATTGTTGATTTGGGGCAGTCACATACCTTTATGAATAAAGGGCTCCTTTTCTGGGTCGGCTAATCTTTTGACGTTAATGGGAGGTGACTTTTTTGGAATCAAGAAGGAATGTTCCTGAACCCGAAATGACTGAGGAAGGTAAATTCCGATGCCGACGAGACAACCAAGTCTACGATAGCAGAGAAGACTACGAATCGCACTGCTTTGAAGAACACTCAGAACAGATGGGCGAAAGCATGAGATAAAAAACCAGAAAAGGGGACTAAAAACCCCTAGTTTATTGTTGTTTTTCTTCTTTTTCTTGGAAGAGTTTTCGGATGGCGCTGATTCTTGCCTTCTGCGCCAAGACGTCGCTTGTTACGATTGTTAGGGCTTCTTCGGGGCACCATTTTACGCATTGAGGCCCTTCTGGGTTATCCTTGCAGAGGTCACAGACATAGACGACCTTGGTTTCGGGGTGTAGCATCATGGCGCCGTAGTCGCATGCTTCGATGCACCAGCCGCAGCCGTTGCATTTGTCCTTGTCAAGTACGATGTTGCCTGTGTCTTTTGCTTGGCTAAGTGCGTTGCGTGGGCAGGCTGCGACGCATGCGGGGTCTTCGCAGAGCCGGCAGGTCACAGCCATATTGGCTAGCTGGTTTACGCGGACTAGTCGGATGCGGGACTTGAGTGGGTTGAATGCTTTTTCTTTGCTGTATGAGCAGGCGTATTCGCAGATTTGGCAGCCAACACATTTTTCGGGGTCGGCGGATATGAATTTTCTCTGATGAAGCTTTACCATACCTTTAAGCCTCCACTATACTTTTGAATTCAGCTAAACCTAACTCGTTGAGCTTGGTTGCGGATGGGATGCCTTCAACGGACCAGCCGCGTGCACTATAGTAGTCGTCGATTAAGAGGTCGAGTTCCTCCTGGGATACAACGGCACCTTTTGCGGGGCCATCTTCGGTTACTGGTTGATGGAGAACCTTCCAGGGTAACGTGTCGTCGTCTCGGCCTAGGCCTTCGCGTATGTTGATGAGTTTGGCAAGGGTGTTTATGCGTTCCCCTGCTAATTCTAGATCTTGGGCGGAGAGGTCAAAGCCAGTGACGGCATCGTAGAGCTTAGCCATTTCAGCGAGTTCCTTATAGAAGGTGGCCTTAGAGTTCTTGCAGACGATTAGGGAGTCGATTACGGCAAGTAGGTTTTCGTTGTCTTTGACGATTTGGCCACGGCCTCGCTCGGCTTTGGTGCGGTCAACTTTACCTTTAAGATCCAAAGCGTATACACCACTACGGCTGTGATCAGCGCCGCGGAACGAAACCGCCGCCGCTAACGCTGCAGTCTTCATGCAACGCAAATCATAACCGGTAACTTCTAAGCCTTTGATGTGCTGGGCTAGCTCCGCAGAGTTCTTGCCAATTTTTGCGGCTGCAACTTTGACGCCATCAGCTAAGATGTCGCCGATGCCTTCGCGCTTGCCGATTTTCTCAACAAGCTGCACAACTGCGTCTCCGTTGCCAAAGTGAGCGTCTATTCCACCGAGATCCTCTTGGCTTAAGATGCCTTTTTCGTGGCATTCCATAACGAAGCTGATGGCGACGCCGGTGCTTGTCGCGTCAAGGCCATAGTATGTGCAGAGTTCTGCTGCTTTGATTATAGCGTCCAGCTTGTCTATGCCACAGTTTGGTCCCAGTGCCCAGAGGTTATCGTATTCCATGCGTGCCATGGCGCCTCTATAGGGGCCTTCTCTGATGACCGCTTCATGCTCGCAGCGCATGGCGCATGAGTTGCATGCGATGATTTTTTCTACGTAGCGTTCGTTTAGTTCTTCTGGGCCGATTTTTTCGGCACTGTCAAAGTGACTTGAGGTGTAGTTTTTGGTTGGTAGGCAGTAAAGCTCGTTTGTTACGTTGAGGTTTTCTACGGTGCCTGTTGTGCGGTATCTTTGAGCAGCCGGGCCCTTCATGCGTTCATGGAACTCTTTCACCATATCCATGAATTCGGCGCCCTTGGCTACCGTTATATC
>JBLNCY010000041.1:0-12580 GCA_050261115.1 Methanocella sp. | reverse complement strand
GAGGTCGCCGCATCCAGCGGATTATCGTACTCATACATGATTATTTGGTCTTTATCTAAGCCTGTAAGAGCCCAACCATAGAAAGCTCGATGGGATATCAAAACATCCGTCGAGTTCATGTTGGCTTTAAGCCAAGCCACGGCTTTTTCGGTATCAGAGCAATCGTTTATTGACACCGTGTTCTGGAGCATAGATGATGGGATAGAGTAGATGTGGCTGTTTGGGCCGTCTGCAATAAAGTAATCGTATGGCTCCTCGGGGGTTGAAGCCATAAAGCCCCAACTAAGCACCCCCACAACCAAGGCCAGATAGATTAACCCAGCGCCAACAAGAGGCTTGCGAAGCCTACGCCAACGCACAGAATACAACCTACTGAGGCCTTCGGTGGCAAAAAACGCTAACGGGAACGTTAGCAGCATAAGTAAACGTAAGCCGCTGGGGCTGACCATCGGAATAAAGGCGGCAATGGCAAGCAAAATTATCCAGCCGCACATCTGAAAATTCTTAAAACGTCTAACACCCAGCAGGGCTAGGGGCAGCAGGAACCCAAAACAGTAGAGGACAAACACTGCCTCGCTTATGAGCATTTCAGGGTAGGAGGCATAGCCGAAAAGCGATAGCCACCCATCAGGTGTGCTAGGAAAGCCAAAGATTAGGCGGTACTCGGGGATGCTGGGGCTCAGGTAGAAGGTTGTTAGGAATATGGCGATGGCCGGTATAGACAAGCCAGCTAAGCGTAAAGCGGTACCTGTTTTTTTGCCAAATAAGGCATAGATAACGGTAAACAGTACTATACCGAGACCAAGCACAGCTACAACCTGATTAGACAACATGACTGCACTCAGAGCCAAAGCAAGAGCAAAATAGCGCTTCTTCGAAAGCTTACCAGCAGCAATCTGGGTTACGAAAGTTAAAGCCAAAAACAGAAAGATAATGGCCAGTTCCTCCCGGAGGGCATCCCATGAAACTCTCAAAGCCACGAAATACAGGGTACCAACTAACGCGGGGATCAGACTCTTTATGGGGGACCAAGCTAAACCTCGCCGTGCAAAAGTGTATATTGAAAGACCCAAGGCACCAAGCAACAGAGGGGGAATTATTTTTAGCGTGAGAATGACCGAGCCGCTTACAGTGGATAAGCTTGTGGTTAATATGTAGAGTAAAGGTGCTGTGGCGATGAAGCTTTCCAGTGTAACTTGACCACGTAGCCATAGTGTTGTTGTGGGTACATAGTGAGCCATGTTGTCAAAACCAACAAGGTACGAACCCATTATGACCTCGGGGATACACCTGACTACAAGAGGGA
Source organism: Methanocella sp. (assembly GCA_050261115.1). Classification (GTDB taxonomy): domain Archaea; phylum Thermoproteota; class Bathyarchaeia; order Bathyarchaeales; family Bathycorpusculaceae; genus Bathycorpusculum. The sequence continues at coordinate 11,274 of JBLNCY010000041.1, read as the reverse complement.
TTAAGAAGGCAAGCAGCGGAAAGAGGAGTGTTTTATATTTCAAGGTAAACTAAAAAAATGAGATTGCACAGTTAAAGATTTCCTAAATATTCAAACAAGCAGGCAGGGAAATCATTTCTGGAACGCATAATACGCATCCTCGTAGGCCTTTGCCACTGCACCCCAACTTTCCTTCTGCGCAAACTCTAAATTTTGTTTACTCATCCGAGAGGCAACTTCATCATCAAATAACACGGTCATGAGTGCAGCCTTGAGCGCTTCTGCATCATCCGGCGGAATCAAGATCGCTGAGGCCCCATCATGAACTAACTCACGTATCTCAGGCAAATCAGAAGCCACCACAGGTCGACCGTACCCGCATGCAAGATGGAACACACCGCTTGTCCCGGGAGCAGCATGATAAGGCAGCACCACCACGTTCGCTTGCTTAAAAACTGAGCCCAACTTCTCTTCAGGAACATACCCCGTGTACTCCACGTTTGGAATTTGGGCTTGGATGAATTTTTTAAGATAACCTGGATAGTTAGGATGATTAGTTCCAGCTACAACCAGTCTAACGTTATTTTTTTCGGCGCTTATTTTTTTGAAAGCTTGAAGCATTATGGGGAGCCCCTTGTGGGGGCCCATATGTCCGAAGAGTAGTATAGTTTTCTGGTCAGAAACAATTTTGGGGTCACTAGCCACTGTGGTGCCGTGTGGAATAAAGAGCACGCCTTTGTGTCCATAGCGGTATTTTAGTGAGTCGCCATATCCCTTTACCAGTACAACAACTTTCTGTGCCGTCAGAACGATTTTTGTAGCTACGAATATGCCGATTTTATTAATGGCGGTGGGTTTTACATGAAACTTCTCGAGGTCAGCCATATCGGCCAGCGTGTGTACTCCCGCTAGAACGTGGAACCCAAATAGACGGCAAAGAAGTATCAAGGATAACCCAGAAAGGTTGGTGAGTTTGGATTTCCCAAAACTCTGAAATGAAACATTAAAGTGCACTACATCAGGCCTTAATTTAACAATACAGCAGAGCACTCTTAGAAGAGATATAAAGGAGTCAGCGGCCCAAATTCGGTATACCTTAACTTTCGGGTTAACGCTTAAACCTTCAGGATAATTGGTTTTATCCACTAATAAGTGAAGTTCATCTATTGCCTTCCGATCAGCCAATGCAGTTACAAGGTTCCAGGCATATTCGCTTAACCTAGCGCGGTTAGGTGGATAGGAGGATACAAAACAAACCCGCAAGCTTAACCATTCACCTCACCAATCAGACCTTGAATTGTGTGGATGGCTAATTTCAGTGCATGAACCCCTTTTTTACGCCGACAGGATCGCCCTGTGCGCCGTTCTTTGCAGTTTTGCTCCATTCCCGTTTGCGCCTAAACACCAACTTGAGGAACGCCCAACCAGCAATAACCATCTGCAGAAGCCAATAAACATAGATGGAGGGTATCCAAAGAATATTCCGCAGCCGAATAGGCCGCTCTGAAGCCGTCAACGCTATACCTATCGAAAACAGCGAAACCGCAGTCAAAACAATCACTAACCCAGTGAAATCAATGATGGGGTTTGTCTGAGCGAAAACTATTACCACAAACCAGTTAATGTAGCTTAGCAGCGACACAACCATCATAAACGGACCCGCAAGTGAAACCTCAGCGTCCAAAGTACGCTTATTGATGTTATCAAGTAAGCGGCCATACTTTAGTGCAGTCTCCATGTAACCACGGTACCAACGTATCCGCTGCTTAACTAAACTGCGAAGAACCGCAGGTGTTTCCTGCCCAGAGCAAACATCGGGCGCGTATTTTACTTGGTGGCCTTTTTCGACAAGCCTCAACGCTAACTCGACGTCTTCAGTGAGGGAATTTTCATCCCAGCCATGAAGCTCCTCAAGCACCGCGCGCCTCACAAATTGGCAAGTTCCATTTAGGGGAACAAACAGCTGGAGTCTTTCTCGGCCACTTAGTAGCATCTGATACCAGGCCTTTTCCTCTTGGGCAATGACTCTCGTTAGGACATTACTGCGTTCGTTAATCGAGGTTGTTCTGCCCTGTAGGGCCACTAAGTTTGGGTCACTAAAATAGCCAGTTACTTTAGTTAAGACATCACATTCTGGTAGACTGTCTGCATCAAACACTGCGACTACATCATTGGTTGCATAAGACATAGCAAGATTTAGCGCCGCCGGTTTTCCGCTGTGCTTGAGGGGGTTTGCCGGTTCAGAGACGACTTTGAATATTTGCGGATACTTTTGTTCAAACTCTCCGCATATCTGCAAAGTCCGATCTGTGCTGTTTCCGTCCACAACGATGACTTGAAGTTTATCTTTAGGATAATCAATGTTTAATATGCCATCGAGACAGCGGCGGATTACTGACTCCTCATTCTTTGTCGGAACAATAATAGAGTAACTGAGATTGCTTGCGCCGCTGTGATCTTTGGCTTTTAAGAGTGCTTGCTCTCTGCGTTTTTGTCTTATGCCCACGTATATGATGGAACCATTGTAAATAGTCCAGAATAGGAGGATCGCCAAAAGAACCATGGAGACGATATCAGTTATTATCATGCGTATCCTGCGACCATTCAGAACTCAGAAACATCCAAGGGAAATATCTCGACACGTTTAGCCTGTAGACTTTCAAATTCGGCGGGTGGTGTAGAGATATTGTAGATTTCATTACAGTCTTCACTATAACCTTTTATGTTCATTAACTTTTGTTTTTTAGCTATATCAGCATAGTTTATTTATTAAACCCAATCATTAGAACAGGATAGATAAATAACTATCCGAATAAACCAGCAACCGTTAACTAGTAAATGAATCAGCCCCACTCGGATGCATGAACGAATTTTGTACTAAACTAGCGTCACTGCATAAAATCTACAAACTCTGATAGTGTCCGGGGCTTTAGAACATAGTTAGTCTTATGCTCATACCCCACCGTTGATGAGGGCAAGTGACCATAGTTATGCCCCGGGTAAATCTCGACGCTATCGTCGAGTTTGAGGATTACATCAAAGAGGCTCCGGTATAGTTTTGCGGGGTCTCCGCCAGCTAGGTCAGTGCGTCCGCATTCCCCCACAAAAAGTGTATCGCCCGTTAGAAGCTTCTGACCCTCAACAAGTAGGCAAATACCGTCGGGTGTATGACCAGGCGTATAGATGACGTCTATGTTTATTTTGCCCACCTGTAGTTTGTCGCCGTCATCCACCTGCAAATCATTTTTGAATGCCGATAGTTTATGCGCAACTGTCTTGGCGTCGCTGAAGGTTCGCTTGAGTTGGCTGTTGCCTGCTGTGTGATCCGAGTGACCATGGGTGCTAATGATGTACTTTAGTTTGAGTGCTTGAGCCTTGAGTATCTGGGTTATTTCGTCTGCGTTGTAGCTGCAATCAACCACTGCAGCCTCATGGGTTGTTTGGTCTGCTATGAGGTAGGAAAAGTTGTCGCCATGACGCTGAATTTGTTTAAAGAGCATAACTATCGGTTGAAAAGATGCTTCACGTGGGATAAAAACCTGTCACAGCTCTGATGCACAACCCCACAAATTTCTGCATTGAAGCATGTTAAAGGGGATAAGGCGCTTAACCTAAACTAACAGCGACCAAACCCTCTCCTCCAAGGAGCAAAGGACTATTCTACTAAACTTAGTCTCTGCTCTTGCGAAGCATACCGCACACGACAGCCACCGCAAGCAAAGCCAGACCAGCGGCCATAAAAACCCAGCCCTCAATGGTTGCGGGTGCTACGTAGCCTGAGGCTGCGTTCGCTTTGGGGATATACCACTGCGGAAATAGCATGTAAGGTAGAACGAGTAAACCCAGCGCAGGTACGCCCGTTAGGAGCGCTATGATGCCTAATGTTTTACGTGATGGAATCTTCATCCTTATTCATCCTCTTGTATTCTTTCTCCAGTGGCGGTTTTCTTGCCGACCTCTGTTATCCTAATCTTTACACATTCACCCGGTTTCGCTCGAGGCACAACAATCGTGTAACCCCGAATCTCAGAGACACCTGCCCCACTTGGAGCACGGTCAATTATATTAACTTCCAACTCATCACCCACCTCAACCGGAGACGGCCTAGGCGACTTTTTAACCTTAAATTTACCGCCACGCACCCGCCGATGAACCAAACCTATGCACCTCTGTTCGCCCTAAACTCGATTTTGCCACATAAAGGACATAGGTAAACTATGACTGGAAGAGCTTCCTCAACCTGCGGAGGATAGTCCCCGAAATGTTTAGGTGCAGCGTTGTCACCTTCGAGTTTAAGTTTCGATTTCTTGGCACCCATTTCTATGTTACACGAAGCACAGTACACTGCAGGGATGCTTGCGGTCGCCTTTGTTTCAGAAGACTGACTAGTTGGCGCGGGGCAAATGGGCGGTGGGGGGTTCTCGATCTTGGGTTGGGCTGAATTTGTGTCGTCGCCTGCTCCAAGATACTTGCAGCTAATTGAGCATTCCTGTCGTGAATCGCATATGTAGCAGCAACTTTGTTTATCGTCGTTTAAACAGCGGAGTTGCCTGTTACTTTGAGCTTTAGGGCTCTCAGAAACGGCTAAGCAGGTTTTCTCGACGGTGAAATATTCGCAGCTGCTGGCCAAATCGGACAAGGCGTTTTCTCCTTAGCTGTAGGATATCAGAGTCTTCGCCTAAGTGTTTTTTGGTAAAGTTTAGCCAGATGCACCCGACAAGAACACTACACCTATTATTTCTGAAAGCACTTGACTAAACGGGAACACAATGCAGAATCTAACCAGCAATGACATGGATAAAATCACGCGCAAACTTCAGGAGTTCATGCAGTACAGCCAAAAACTAGAAAAAAACGACACTTACCTAATCGTAAATCGAAACTCACCCATACTAACCCAAGCAGCCGTAAAAGCCGCAGAAAATCAGGAACTAATCGTCGCCACCTACAACTTAGACAGCCAAGAACCCTACAGGCATTTCCCAGAAGAACTGATAAGCCTGCTACGGAAAGAAACGCCCAAGGGCGGCATGGGCCTTTTTGATTACTCCACTAACCCCGATTGGAACCTAAAAGAAGTCGGCGCAAGAATCGAGTTCCTGCACAAAGTCATAGAGCAGGTCCCCATAAGCTGGGCACATTCGCCGGGCATAACGGTGGATATGGCGCTAAATGGGCCGCTGCAATGCGACTACTCCGAATTGGTTCGGTCGTCTGAGCAGCTACTTACCAACCTCAGGGGCATCGTTAAATTCCATATCACCGCTCCAAGCGGCACCGACCTAACCGTAGAAATTCCTGAAGGAGTGACTTTTGATACAGACTGCACTATTGTGCCGCCTAACGCTTATGGCGGACCGGGCCGATTTGGAAATTTGCCAGTAGGTGAAGTTTGGTCTCAAAAAGATAAGCTAATAGAGGTAGTTGATAAAGAAACGGGCAAGACTGAGGCACAAAGTTACCCTGTGAAGCATAGGGCGGATGGTGTGCTGGTTTGTGACGTGACCGCCGGCGGCTATATGGGCAGAATAGACCCACAGAAACCGTTGATTGCCCAGTTTCAAAATGGCATTTTGACTAACCTGCAATGCCAAGACCCAGCAGTTCAATGCATAAAGCGGGATATTTTAGCCTCTGAGGGCAGATATGGCTTAGCGACTGTTCTTGAAGAGGTAGGCATTGGCCTTAACGAGAAAGCCCGAGTGACAGGAAACATGTTGGAGGACGAAAAAATCCGAGGCACCTGCCATCTTGCCCCAGGTAATGTTAGGTGCCATGTTGATATGTTGGTTGCAAAGCCCACGATTATCGGTTACTTTAGGGATGGTTCAGTTAGGGAAATTATGGAGAACGGGGTTTTAAAGTAGCACACCACACCGCCCCCCGTATTACGTTTGTAACACTGATGGGTGCTCTTAAATGCCAGCAAAAAAATGAACACCCCTGCAGGCACCACCATGAAAGCACTCATCCTCAAAGACACAAAAAAGGCCACCGTAACTGACATCCAAACGCCTACCTGCGGCGCCAACGAGACACTACTAAAAGTAACCCATTGCGCAATATGCCGAACCGATGCAAAAGCATGGAGCCAGGGCCAACGAGACCTCCTGCTACCTAGAGTCCTGGGCCACGAAATCAGCGGACAAAACCCCACCACGGGCGAACAGTTCATCGTCTGGCCGGCAGCTACCTGCAACAGCTGTGAATACTGCAGAAACGGCAAAGAAAACCTCTGCAAAAACATCCAAGTCATCGGCTTTCACCGCGATGGCGGATTGGCACAATACATCGCGGCACCGACCGCAAGCCTCATAAAAATACCACCCACCCTTCCTTCCGAAGTCGCTTGCATGACCGAATTGATGTCCTCAGCGATAAACGCAATCGAACAAGTGAACCTGCAAAAGAATCAGAAAGTGCTCATCTATGGTGGAGGACCAGCAGGGCTCTTACTTGCATTGGCTTGCAAGTATTATGACGCAGTGCCTTTTGTGGTTGAGAAAAACCCAGCAAAGATTCAACTAGCCGCCAAATTCTGCCAAGAGACAGGCGTTCCCATTTCTATTGCCGCACCGTTTGATGGGTTTGATGTTGCTATAAATGCGGCGCCAGACCCAAATACCTTTGTAGAGGGCGTTAGGAAGCTAAAGCCCAGCGGTAAATATTGCCTGTTTAGCGGATTCACAAGCAACCAAGGGTTGTCCACTGATTTGTTAAATGAAGTCCACTATAGGCAGTTAACCCTTGTTGGAGCCTACGGAAGCACCAAACGGCAGATGGAGACAGCCCTAAAAATCTTTGAAGCCAACCCCGAAAAAATCAAGCTGTTGATCCACAAAATTGTTCAACTCGCAGAGGCTCCCGAGGTGTTCCCTGAAATCCTAGGCGGCAAAGCCCTAAAGTACATAGTAAAAATGTGAGTGATACCAATGGTAACTGAAGAAAAACTACGAGAATTCGGCCAGCTAATCTGCAAAGTAGCAGCCGGCAAAACCCTAACCCGAGAAGAAACCTGTGAAGCCTACAGGCAAGTCATCTTAAATGAGCAGCCTGAGCTTCAGCAAGGAGCCTTTCTGATGGCGCATATAACGCGTGGACCCACCACAGAGGAATTATCCGGCACCTGGGATGCGCTGGACAGGTTTGATACCGAAAAGTTCCGAGCAAACATAGACGGCGTCATCTGCGACATCGTCGGAACCGGCTCAGATGCCTTAAAAACTGTGAATGCATCCTCGCCAGCAGCACTTATCGCTTCCGCTTGCGGGATACCGATCGCAAAAAAGGGCGCAAAAAAGGTAACAGGGGTATCTGGCGCTTCGGAAATCTATGAAATCCTCGGCGTCAACCTATCAAGCCCCATGAGTAAAGCAAAACAGTGCCTAGAAAAACATAACATCTGCTACATGCCCGGTGAAGCCTTTTTGAAATCAGGCTGGGCCCGGCTGATCCAATCTATGCGTTTCACCTCAGCTTTTAACATCGTGGGACCCCTGACTATGCCCTGCGAGAACACTAGCAGCATTGTAATCGGCGCTTATGCACCCCACGTATGCGACCAGCTTGTGGCAATCCTAAGAGAAATTGGTATGAAACGTGCTGTTTCACCTTATGGTATGGTTAATGGCGTTGATGCGGCTTTGGGGATCGACGAGTTTTCCCCCTGTGGCCCCACAAGAGTGGTCGAACTAAAAGACGGCACAATCCAAACATACACGGTGCAGCCAGAAGATTTCGGGATAAAAACACATGCAGCTTTCGATGTGGCTTCCTTTGGCAAAGCCTATGACAATGCTTCGGCGATACGGCGAGTGCTTTCAGGCGATTATAGCAATCCGTTGGCGGATTTGTTCTGCATGAACGCAGCCGCTGCACTGTACATTTCTGGTGCCGCATCCTCGTATAAAGATGGCATGGAGCAGGCACGTAACGCGTTATGTTCGGGTAAGGCTTTAGAGCAGCTAAATCACTTGGTTAGCGAACAAGCCTAACCTTAAACCAATTTTTTAGACTTTCTGTTGCGTCAATTGTGTTGTAGGTGACCTCGCGGTAAATGCCAGGCCGTATGTGGGTGTCCTTTTGTATTGCGAAAGGTTTTTTAAAAAACGAATTCAACCATATCATATAGGATTTTTCTGTTGCTGGTTGCCATTCAACTTTGTTGCTCACTCCATGTCAGTCTATTGGCGACTACGTGACAGGTTTGGCGAATAAATCCGTTTAAAATAGTGGTGATAGAAATGGCTGAGGAAAAAAAGAGTATGTATTATTATGGAGGTAAAGAGAAGAAAGCCAGCGAAATCAGAAAACGCGATGAGGGTGAAATGGTTCCTTATTCTTTTAGGGAGATTCAAAGGGATTTTGACCGCATGATGGACAGGTTTGAGCGTGAGTTCGAGGATTTCTGGGAGCTACCCACTAGATGGGGACATAGGCTTTGGAGAGGAGAATTTCCGATGCTGCCCTTCAAGGATATGAAGATGCCATCGGTTGACTTAGAGGATCGCGGCAAAGATTATCATTTGACTGTTGATTTGCCTGGCTTTAAGAAAGAAGACGTTGAGATCGAGGTTACCGACGATTCCTTAACCGTCCATGCAAAGAGGGCCCAAAGTGAGGAAGAGAAGAAAAAGAACTATGTTCGACGTGAAAGAGCAAGCCAAGCTTTCTATAGGCAAATACAGCTCCCTGAACCGGTACGCTCAGACGATGCCAAAGCAAGCCTAAGCAACGGTATCCTAGAGATCACGTTGCCCAAGAAGGAGCCCAAAGAGAAGAAGAAACTCACCATAGAGGAGGGGAAAAGCGTTTGAGCACATCTAATGTTTCTCAGGAGCCTAATCATACTCAAGGGCATAGCACTGCGATAAATCAATTGCAGAGCGGCGAATTCTTGTGCCCAGAGTGCGGTAAAACCTTTGACATTAAAGACGCAGCAGAAAAGCACCTGCACACTGTTCATCTAAAGCACTTACGTACGATGCATAGTGAATATCACGGGAAAGACGTCACGGGTTTGCATGTAAGCTAAGTTCAACCCAATATCTCCATTTCTTTAAGTTGAATAGAGCTTTGGGTATAGCCAGGCAGCATTATCCAAATAGGTTTGCTTGTTAATTAATTGTCAACAAGAAGACTTAAATTTATTAGGCTTCCAAGTTATTCACATGTCCTCACAGGAAGAAGCCTTGGCCGAATATGTCCTCTTATCAGTAAGAAAACCCTCAACAGCAGAATACATACCAGATCTTGAATGGTTCTGCCGAACCTTTGGTTTCCTCGAATCCAGAGACAAACAAAAAACCGCACACCTAATTTTTAAGGCGCTACTCGAATCTGCCGCACAAAACAACGGGCTAACAAGTGACGAGCTTGCAGAAAAACTAAACCTTACCAGAGGAACCATGATTCACCACCTCAACAAGATGATGAAAAGCGGGTTGGTCATTTTCCACGGCGGCAAATTTAAACTCAGAGAAAAAAGCCTCAAAGGCACCGTTGAAGAAATCCACAGAGACATAAATCGACTATTTGAGAACATCATAGACGTATCTGAAAATATTGATCATACCTTGGGCTTGGTCTCAAGATGAAAGTTAGCTGCTGCCCGTCAGGGATGGAGATAAACTTGAATACTCAGGTAAACCTTGAGGAATACTCTAAGGAGAAACTTTGGCAGCTACTCCTTGAAGTCGTGCATGCTTCAGTTATGTTTCCAACACGTAAAGCATACACACGCGACAACATTTTGCCTCAGCAGCCAGACATTTCTGCAGTGGAGCTTGCTGGACGGTTGGGGCTGCCGCTTGGAGAAGCTATCGTTATTTTAGCCGAGTTGAGGGCTGAAAAGACAAAGTCTACTTAACGATGGACCCCTCTGTATTTTGCGTGTTTAGTGCTTGCATAGAGTCAACTGCGCCTGTGTTTATTATTAATAAACATGTCAACAATTAGTCAACAAGAAGACTTATATTTTGGATATAGAATAATGGAAAACTGCTATGCTAAAGATCGAAGGTGATTTAACATGGCAGCAATAGCACAACAAGGAAACATACCTGTATTAGTTTTGAAAGAAGGAACAGGAAGAACAACAGGAAAAGACGCACAAAAAAACAATATACAAGCAGCCAAGATTGTGGCTGAAACCGTGAAAACAACCCTTGGACCACGCGGAATGGATAAAATGCTCGTCAGCAGCATAGGCGACGTCACCATAACCAACGACGGCGCAACCATCCTAAAAGAACTAGACGTACAGCATCCAGCCGCCAAAATGCTTGTTGAAGTCGCCAAAACACAGGACAACGAAGTCGGAGACGGCACAACCACATCCGTAATCCTCGCAGGCGAACTCTTATCCAAAGCAGAAAACCTAATCGACGAAAACATCCACCCAACCGTAATCATCGACGGCTACAAAAAAGCCAGCGACAAAGCCCAAGAAGTCCTCAACAGCATGGCCACACCCGTCAACATAAACGACGAAAAAGCGCTCCTCAATGTTGCATTAACTTCCATGGGAAGCAAAGGCCTCACCGGAGCCAAAGAGCACTTCGCCCGATTAGCCGTTGACGCAGTAAAACTAGTCACCGAAGAACGTGACGGCAAACCCAAAGCTGACATAGACCTGATCAAAATCATCAAAAAACACGGCAAAAGCCTAGAAGACACCGAACTAGTCAGGGGCATGGTGATTGACAAAGAAGTCGCCAGCAGCCAAATGCCCAAAGATATCCACGATGCAAAAATCGCCCTGCTCAACACCAAACTAGAGATTGACAAGACCGAGTTCGATGCCAAAATCAACATTGAGCGCCCTGAGCAGATGCAGCTGTTTCTTGACGAAGAGGAACGCATGCTAAAAGAAATGGTTGATCAAGTACGCAGCACAGGCGCAAACGTTTTGTTCTGTGAAAAAGGCATCGATGATTTGGCCCTGCACTTTTTGGCAAAAGCAGGCATCCTTGCTGTTAAAAGTGTAAGCAGCAGCGACATGGAAAAACTAAGTCGAGCGACAGGTGCAAAAATTGTCGCCAGCATCAAAGACCTCACAGCCGACGCGTTAGGCTCTGCTAAAGCAGTCGAAGAAGCCAAGATCGGCGACGACAAACTTGTGTATGTGCGGGAATGCAAGAACCCCAAAGCTGTAACGGTTGTCATCCGCGGCGGCGCTGAGCACATCGTTGGTGAAGCGGAACGTTCACTGCGTGACGCCTTGTGTGTTGTGCGAAACGCTGTTGAGGATGGAAAAATCGTTCCAGGCGGCGGTGCTCCGGAAGCGGAGATTGC
>JBLNCY010000040.1:0-17561 GCA_050261115.1 Methanocella sp. | reverse complement strand
CTGCTCTGCCTCTGGGACCAGCAAGTTAATACTGTCCACCCAGGCGACATCGTTGAAATAAAAGGCGCTCATGTTGCAAGCTTTAAAGGTGAACGACAGCTACGATTGGGCAAAAACGGCGCAGTCACCATCATAGAAGGCCCAATCCAAAACTAACCTTTTTTTACAGGTATAGTTAATTTTTCGCTTTAGAGATAGTCATGGAGCCTCTTGCACAGCTTCCAACGGACTGGCAACGGCACTGTTTAGCACTGTGTTCAACAGATTGCGGGTAGTTTCTTTTTGCATGTAAATTATGGTAAAACTAAAATTCAGAAAAAATGAAATAAACGGAAGCAATCGGCTTCCTGATTAGGCGTATTTCTTGTCGTTGTAACAGTACCAGCGTTGATACTGGGGAATCCAAGTAAGCGGTTTACCACAGGATGGACACAGCGGCGGAGTCTGCGTGGCGGGTTGCTGCTGAACGGGGACTGCTTGAGCTGCGTCTTGCTGCAGGTTGCTTTGCTGATAGACAGGTTGAGCCATGACAGGTTTAAGTACGATAAAGTCGGAGGCTGCTTGAACTTCTTCCCAAGCCACATTCGTAACTTGTCCGTCTTTGCCTTCAACGGTTAGGGCGATACCGTTTTTGCCAATTGCAAACGCAATATCCTTTACTTTACCTACCAAGCGGCCTTTAGCGTCAATTACTTGCATAGAAATTAGGGCATCTCTAGTTAAGGGTTTATCGTTTTCCATATGGAGTCAACTCGCATTCTGAAATAGTAATAACCGTTTAAAGGCTTTATTGTCAGAATCAAGCTATTGTAGCGGGATTTCCCAGTAGCTAATTATGTCACCCTTAACCCATCGACCACCCAAACTACGCACAACATCATTTATGTCATCCCATTCAGCCTTCAGAAACGTCACAGGCTTAACTACAACAGCGTCTCCCTTAACGGTGAAACTGAGAAGTTTACGTTGGTCTGGGCTGAATTCGTTTTCCATTTTTGCGGCATAGCGACTTAACGGTGGAGGCACCGGTTTGGCGACTGCGGGGCTTTCGTGTTTTGGCTCGAGGTTTAGAGTTGGGATAGCTGGTTTGGGGGCGGGTTTGACTTCTTGGGCGGCTGATGCTGATAGGGTGGCTGAAGCGGAGGTTGTGCAGGGGACGAATTCAGGGACAGGGCAGGACTCATTGACGTCTTCAAAGCTGTCGCTTCTGAGGACTATTGCGACTTGTTTTGTGAATAAATCAACCTTTGTGTCGAGCACTTCTAAATCGTTTGGCAGCTTTGAAGAAAAAGCGACGGGTTTGCCCTGGAGTAAGCTGGCGAATTGTTCAAGGGTTAATTTTAGGATGCGTAGTTTCATATTCAACCGCCAAAAGCGTTAGCTGTTGATGACATAAAAGCGTTACCCACCAATACAACTGCAGCAGAAAATCGTTTAGAGAAAAAGGTGAGGAAAAAAGGTGTTTAGTTTGCTCTTTTGGTTCGCCAGTCGGTAAAGTTGCCGGAGTAGATGCCCCATGACTGCAGCCTTGGAGAGACAGCCCTGAGTAGGGCTGGGCAGGCAATCGCTACAATCGGCAGGTTTAACGCATAAACGCCGGGCAGTAGGGGCCAAGCGATTTCTGCCGGGAATAAGCCGACTGCGACGAACTGCCAGAGTATAGCGACTGTGCCGATTAGGAGTGAGGCGGCGTATACGCTTATGAGTGCTATGAGGCCTTTGGTGGATTTTGCTTCGGCGGCAAATTTGGGGATTAAGAGCCAGTTTAGGCTGTAGATGATTAACACGGTGGTTACTTCTACCCATGCTAAATGGAGGGGTAGAGCTTCTACGTAGACGCCGCCTATGTATGCGCCTATCATGCTGCCTACTAGGCCGCTCCATCCAAACCATATGGGGACGACGCCCAGCAGGATGATGGGTAGGTAGAGGAAGGTAAAGTTGGGTAATGCGATGATGTGTGAGAGGTAGAAGAATATTGCAAATAGTGCGGCAGTCACGGCCATTATTGAGACTTGTTTTGCTTTGCTTTGTTTGGGTATCATGTTTTTTCCTTTTCTTTTTTAGCGGGTTGAGGGGTTTTGCGCATAAAAGCATTATCAACAGTAATACAATTGTAATACAGACGTTTGTTGAGACCAAAAAAGGAAAAACAAAAAAAAGATTAGAAAGCGGAACTTCGCCGCTTAAACAACAAAACAGCAACCACACAAACAATCAAAGCAACCACAGCTAACGCAATCCAAACCGTATAATCGGCCGACGCATTAACCACAGAAGCACCCACAAAGACAATCGATAATTCATGCGTACTAAAGTGCACCATATACCAGACATAGTAGTTGTTTGCGTCCTCTGTGAAGCCTTGATTCTCTGCTGGTTCACCGTCTATGTAGATTACAGGCGAAGACCCAAGCGGCACTTGGCTTTTAGGTACGGTTAAGTTTCCAAACCCAGTGGTGCCGCTCTCGCCTGTAACCCTAAAGCGTATGGTTGTTGTTGCGGCGGTTTGGTTTAGGTGGATTGTTGCGTTGGTTATTTGGGTGGCGGTTATGTTTCCACTTATTGAGAGTTGCACGGTTTGGTCGTTGTCAACTGTTACGGGTATGGTATTGGGGGCAGAAGTTGGGGTCGGCATTGGAGTTGGGGCTATGGTGGGTTTAATTGTCGGCGTTGGAGTCGTAGCTGATTTAGTTGGAGTTGGCATTGAAGTAGGGGTCGGCGCTGGCGTTGGGGAAGGTTTTTCGATAACATAAACCGTTACTGACGCTTGGTCTGTATTTCCGGCTGCATCGGCTACTGTTAATGTTACTGTGTATGTGCCTGTGCTGTTGTAGGTGTGGTTAACTGTCATGCCTTGTACTTCAGTTCCACTTCCAAAGTTCCATGAGTAAAATACTATGCCTAAATTGTCAGTGCTGCCGCTACCATTGAATGTAACAGTATTGTCCTCGGTAATTGTGATTGTTTGGTTATCGCCTACATTTGCAGTAGGTGCAGTTTTATCCAGCTTGATACCTGTAAGGTAATGATGCTTTTCTTGGTAACCATAAACGTCGGTGCTCCAGTACTCTAAGGTATTATTGGCGCTCTCAGCGGTGATGTGGGGTTGACCATCCAAACTGACGACTCTAGTAGCAGCCTCGTTTATCCGGTAATGAGTCCCGACAACCCCCAATTCACTGTTTGCAGAGAGATTGATTGTAAAATCAGTAGTATGCCATGCGCCGTCATAGTCTGATGTGGTAGATGGCCCTGTGGAGCCTAGGAGCCAAATCAGCATATTTTTGAATATAGCTTGGCAGTCGGGGTTGTATAGCCAGTCCTCTATTGCGATGCCGTTCCAGAAGATAACGGTGCCGGGGAGGTTGTCTGTAACTATGATTTTGTCTTTACCGTCAGCTAATTTTGCGATGGAAACGGCGTTTTTTGCGGTGTCTGCTATTACGGCGTCATTGTCGGGGTTTAGGTCTGAGACGCAGTAGCCTTGGGCGAATTTACCGTATGGGCCGTTCATTATGGGATGAGACGCGTTCATTACATGCAGGTCAGGTTGGTTTATGTCGTCCCCGCTTGAAATCGCTCTTACAACTTCGCCGAGACGAGCTTCTGGATTAGCCAGCGCGTTGCTGCCTGTAACGATGAGTTTACCGCCGTTAGCCAAATACTGGTTTAACACAGCCTTTTCCGTAGACGATATGTCATGGGTGTTAAAGTAAATTATAAGGGGGTACTGACTCAGCAAATCAGGGTAAGCTGTATAGCGCATATGGGAGTTATCGTATCCATAGCCATAGTTGACGCTCATGCTTTCAAGGATTGTTAAGATTTCCCAGAGCTCATCGTTATCGGAAATAACGGCTATTTTTGGGGTAACGGAAACAAACCTTGTTCGAACGTTATTTTGGACTGTTGCTTCATCATCCACCGAAGCGGCATAGGCAGTTATGTTATAATAGCCCTTGGTGGCGTTCCAGGCATACGTTAGTTTACCATATCCGCTACTACTTATGCTTGGGAATGTAGTACTATTAACCACTTGACCGTCTACGAACAACTCTAGGTTTACGTTGGATTCATTTGATTGCCCTAAATTGTAGACTGTAGCAGTCACCGTGTAGGATGCATTGGGAGCATAGATATTATTGGTTTCAAGGGTTACCGCTAAGTCATGTTGGTTGCGTTGTGGACTAAACGGCACATAACCTGAGGTCGGCATCCAGTTCCAGTAGGTCCAGATATAGGACGGCATAAAGAGAACTGTGACCTCGACAAACGAACAATCAAAAGAATCAGCAACCTCAATGTCCTCAGCAGCAACTCCAACAACATAGGTATTGGTGTTGTTTGGAGCGTCTAGATAGAGCAGCTGCAAACTGTTACTATCCCAGGATCGCTCAGTGGTATTCCACCGCAAGATTTCATTGCCCTCAATGCCGACTAGAATCATGTAATCGACGCCAAGGCAGTCTTCTTGGCCAGGGTAGGCGTTTAGAGGTATACCAGTACGGGAATTCTGATCTGAATCAATCAATACCCATGCATCTATGGCTTGAGATGCTATGTTCCAGTTACGGTAAAAAGCTACTTTTAAGAAGACAACACCATCGTCAAGTTGACTATATGCCTCTTTAAGACCACAACCCACGCCTGAATCAGTATTATTGGCTAGTAGTGTCCAATTGTCTTCGCTTGGCGATACCACAACAGTGTAAACGGCTGATAACTCGTTGTTAGAGAGGTCAGTTTCACCTGAACTGGGGGTGACAATATAAGTTACGTTGTAGGTTCCAGTTTCGGTTGGTGTCCAAGAGAGCATAATGCTACTAGAGGTATAGCAAGACAAAGACGCTATTACAGTGGAATCCACCACCGTATCATTCACCACTAACCTAACCTCAGCGTCGGTCTCGTCTTGGGCGCCTCGATTAGCCACGGTCAAAGTGAACGCCGCCGCTTCATTAAGCATAGCACAAGATGGCTTAATCCAGCTCCGAGCGACTAAGTCATGCTGAACCGGCAACTGAGTTACCGCTCTTGAAGCGTTAACTATGCCATGTCCGAAATAGATGTCAAAGCCGACCTCGCCTACGTCGTCACAGGTTGCTTCCAGATGATTTCGGACTGCTTCTGCATCCATCTGGGGGTATGTGCTCCAGATTAGGGCTGCGACGCCCGCCGCCATGGGGCAAGCCATAGAAGTACCGCTAAAAGATGCATAATTCCTAGTCGTTTCATAACCCGGTCGGTCGTTTAGGGTAACTTGATAGGTGGGGAAGGTTGACATGATATCTACACCGGGTGCGGCGACGTCTACCCAATCCCCATAGTTGCTAAAGGAGGCTTTCGTATCACTTCTGTTGGTTGCGGCAACTGCGACCACATTGCTATCCATTGCAGGAAACACATTTTTGTTCAGGTTGTCGTTTCCGGCGGATGCCAAGACTAAAACGCCCTGAGAGGTTGCGTACTCGATTGCGTCTGATATTAGGTAACCGTTTGTTAAAGCGCCCCAATTGCTGCTGCCCCAGCTGTTACTTAAGATGCGGGCACCCGCATCGGTGGCATAAATTAAACATTGAGCAAGAGCAACAAATGAACCTGACCCCGATGCACCGAGACCTTTTAGAGCCATTATCTTCACCTGGGCAACTCCTGCAATGCCTTCGGCGTTGTTCATGGTGGCGGCGAGTATACCAGCGCAATGGGTTCCGTGACCATTATCATCAAGAGGGAATGGGTCATCATTTACGAAGTCATAGCCACCTATGTAGCAATCGGCAAGGTCTGTGTGGTAATAGTCAATACCGGTATCTATAACGGCAACCACAAGATCCTCGCTGCCGACCGTGGTATTCCAGGCATAGTCGGCGCCGATTCGCTGGGTACCCCACTGTTGATTCCAATAGGGGTCATTGGGCATAGAGTAAACATGACACTCGCCGTTTATCTCAACATAACGAGATAATCCAGAACCCTGAACAGCAGCAACGAAAGAGGCTACAGCATTTACGGGTATGCTAACAACGACGGCGCTCTTAGAACCCATAGAAAGTGTGTTGATTATGCGGCCGCCGTTTTGAGCTGCATAAGCCGCTACTCCCGTTTGGCTCTGGGGATTGCCGTCTAGGCCGATGATGATTTCAACATTTTCTGCGCCTTCGGTGTAGGCGGCTAGGGCGCTGGGGCTCCAATCCGCCGTAAAGCAGTCTGTGTATGCAAGGTTGACAAGGTCTAATTGAGGCGGATCAGTTTGGAGACCGACAGCAGGCCTTTCGTCTGTTAAGGTTATGGCTGCTGCAAGGTTACTACTCATGATAAGAGATGCGATTAGAATTACGATTATGATCTTTCGTAGTGGATTGCCCATGTATGTGTTCCCCAATTAATGGTCTCTACCGTATAGGGGTTAGGGCTTATTAATCAACTGTATCAGAAATCGGGACTGAGAATAAATAAGAAGTGGTGAGTCTGTTCCTACTCCAACAGCTAGTAAAACCCCAGATAGAAGGGAGAGGGGTCCCCTAACCGCTTCACAGGCGCTCCTCACCAAGCAACCAAACACTAACACGCCAAATTTAAACCTTCACGCATGGCCACACAACCCTGAGAGTTAAAGGTGCTGGTTAATCAGCTTTGCAAGGTCAATAGCAGACAAGTCATACTTGCACTTAGGACAATACTTTGAAACCTCAATTCCTGCACCGACCTTAATGGGGGCGCCACAATGGCAGCAGTAATAGGTCAAAACCTGCCCCCGTTGACTAAGCAGCTGCAATGCTTCAGGCAAAGCCAAAACCTGAACCGGCGCATCCGCTGCTTTTCGGCGGGCTTCTTGAGCTTCCGCTTGCATACCCAACTTTTCGTATTCTCTGGCGGCGTCCTCAAAGCGGCCGGACATCTCAAACTTTTTAATCCTAGCCCGCGCCACAGCTGATTCGTCTGTGCTTGTGGTAAAGTAGCCGCATTTAGCGCTAGCAACATAGGGTTCCTCTAGTTCAGTAGCAAACAACTCGCAGGCGCCGCTGTCAAAAAATACGCAGGCTAAGCAACTTGTTTTGCGGTATTCGGCGTCGAGGGTTTTGTAGCATGTGGGGCAGACTTCAATGGGTTGTGCGTCTTTTACGGTGGTTAGGGCGATGCCGCGGTAGGTCTGTCCGCAGACTGGGCAGGTTGATTTCATGATACTCAGAAGGGTACTGGCTTGATGGCTTATTTATGTTCGCCAAAAACTCGCCAAACTAAGGATAGAAACAAAAAGAGAAGGGTGAAGTGGGCTACTTTCTGCGTAGAACCACAAGCAGAACCCAACGATTGCTGGGATTAATGCAGCAATAACTAATAGCTAAGGGTAGAATGGATGTGTCACTTGATTGTGTAACCACGATTACCACGTAGTTGAGTTCCGGTCGGCAAACCAAAAATGGATAGAAGCTAAATACGACCAACACTATACGTGTTAAACATGGGGTACCAGCCACCCACAAACAGTCGCAAAGGCAAAAGCCGCCAATATAAACAGCCATTCACCCAAAAAAGTAAAGCAAAAAAGCACCTCCAAAGAAGCACCGCCCAAGCCATAGACAACGCCCAGCACATCCCAACCCAGCAAGAAATAATAGAAGACACCCTCAAACGCTTACACACCTTGGGCAACCAAAGATTCGGCTCCTTCCCCTACAGCGAACACTTCAACCGCTGGATAGCAAGCGTAGAAACAGTTTTAGCGGATTTCACCTCTAACCCAAACATAGGCATAGACGACGAATTCACAGACGATTGTCAGCAGATACTCAACGGCATCAGGAACAATCTTGAACAGATACACCGAAAAGAAACCACCATAGACCAAGAACTACAGAGTCTCTCACAACAGAAAAACCAGCTACGGGAAATCGACAACGAATACGCCAACCGAACCCGTACACTCAGAGAAAGCAACCATCTCGTAATCCAACGCATAAACAATGAGATAGAAGAACTAAAAAAAGAACAGGAAAAAATCATTAAAACAAAAGCCGGCCTCTTCCACAGAATCTCTAAAAAAGAGAGGGAACGCCGAGAAATAGCAATAATTGAAGAGTTAACCAAAAAGCAGACCGAACTCGAGTTAGCTACGCTTGACTTAAAGCAAGCCCAGAAACTGCTGCGCGACGAGTTTGACAAGCGCAGAGACCCAGTGCTTGAGGAGATAAAAAAACTGCAGAAGAATTTAGAGGGATTAGAATCGGATGGGTCTTTAGAAGAGCGGTGGTTTGCCTGTGAAGCACTCACCGATGCCGTGAATATGTTTCTGCTAAGAAAAGTGGCCCAGTCGCCCTAGCAACTCAGGGATATAGGGGAGTTAGCTGAGTTAGCGGTGGAAGCTGCGGGTGGGATTCTTTCCGCTTTGCGGGGGTTCTAATGGGGACCTCTAGGTCGTTTAGCATCAGTGTCAATGTGGCTGTTACGTTAGGTAACCTGCGAAGTTTGAACATAACAAGTTCCTTTAGTTCCTCGTTTGTGTGTGCTTTGACCTTCAAAATTAAATCATAGACGCCATAAGAGACGTATGCCTCTTGTATTCCACCAATTTTTTTTGCTTCATTTAAAACGTATGCTTCAAAACCAGGGGAGACATTGAATAACACATATGCACTTGGCATCTTACATCTCCACGAACTTATTTGGAGCATAGAGAATAAAACGTTTGCGTATAATAAGCTGTTACTCTTACATGTTGAAACGTAATTTAAGCTAGTTTTATTGCCCAAAATATTTAAAAATATGACTTCTTTTGAATGATTTAAAAAATCAACTAAAATTTTGAGCATTGAAAGAAGTGCAGTTGTATAGAAAACAGTAGCTTTCAGTTACAAACGGTCAAACAAAAACAGTTATATTAAGACACAAGCAACCGGCATCAACCCAACTGCACCTTCTGAGGCACATCGTCAATAAACGACCTCAACAAAGAGTCACCCTCATCTCTGCAGTAAAGCTCCCGATAAATTTGCCTAATCGCATCCTTAACGGCGCCCCCAGAAAGCCAAACAGGCTGTTTTTTAGCCAAAACTAAAAGAAGCATATCCGTCGGCGAATTCCCCTGCAAAGGCGGCAAGAGATAGCGTACATTTTTGAGGATTTTTGCTCCGTTCTTGCGGTAGAAGTAAACCCGGCACTGTTTGGCCTCTTTGTCAAGGCCTGATTTGGGGTCTTCGACCTCGATTAGGATAAGTTCGTTCTTATAGCCCGTGATTCGGTAGATGTTTTTTAGGAAATCTGACCCGATACCGCCTTTGCGATAAGCTGTTTTGACCGCCATATAATCCAGAAGAACAAACGGGGCGTCTTCCAGCGGAAATAGAAGCGCCATAAAAACTACCTTTCCCTCTGCCCATCCAATATAGAGTCGTTCCTTGCCCAAGCTGATCCGCTCCGTTATGGCATCAATACTTTGCCTCTCTGCGGCGGGTATCGCTTCTGTATAGATATCCATGGCATCCCTGAAAGCCGATGACGAGACGTCTGTTAATTCGTTAAATTCAATCAGACGAGTCAAATCCTCATATTGATGTTATAAGCTGAGTTTAAAAATACTTGCTACACGAAAGTTAGCCAAAAATACTGAAGGGGTATGCCAGGGATAAACCCCCAGTATTTTAACGGAATGGTGGCGGGGGTGGGACTTGAACCCACGAAGGCCTGCGCCAGAGGATCTTAAGTCCTCCTCCATATCTTAGGGGCAAATTGGTTTAGTATCTGGCCACCTATTTAGACCTGGCTCGGATACCCCGCCACCAGCATCCGAATAGAGTCAACATGCTACACTTTAAGTTTTTTGGGTGTGTTGTTGCTAACTGGAGTCACCAACATAAAATTATAGGGTATCGTTGAGGTTTATTGTTCTGGGTTGAGGAACAGGCTTCACATGGCAGATGTATAGACCATGGGTAGCTATTAAAGACCAAACTTAGAGTGTTCGAAGAATGGTCTTGGTAAGAACCTCTGGTCAAATACCTGCAAGGTGAGGTTTAGACTCAACCCAAACTTTTTCTCGACCACTCCGCCAGACCCTTTTGAAATTGCTGAATTTTTTACAGTTCAGATACCGCTTAACCTTTCGGGGCGGTTGTTGCTAGCAGGTTGCAGTCACATATCGATATATCCGATGCAACGAAAAGAATGTTTGCCGGTTGAGGAACACGCTTCACAACAACACAAGGTTGACTCTTTGGTAACTGCTAAAGACCGTCCAAGAGATAACATCAAATGGATACGGCTTTGTCAAGTGCTAAAGAAGACCAGTGATTGATGTGGGGTTTAGACTCAACCCGGCACCCTCTCTCAAACCTAATTTTAAGATGGCAAACTCCCCAGAGTAGAGAATCCGCTTCCTCCAGACCCAAAACAAACTTTGTTTTCCGTATCGCAGTTGAGGCGTCTAAGAGTCTCTTTTTAGCCCATCCAGCATGCTACCGCTCCGATACCCCTCCAAATCCAACGCCACATACCTAAAACCCAACCGCTTAAGCCTAGCAGCAACCATATCCAACTTATCGACATTAAAGAACAAGTGCCGCTCGCCGGCGCCGACTTCAATACGAGCCAACCCATTATGATCACGAACCCTCAACTGCCTAACGCCTAGCAGTTTGCGAATCGCGTTTTCGGCTTCTTCTATGCGGCGCAGCTTCTCGGCGGTTATGGATTCATTGAAGGGGATACGGGACGCAAGACATGCCGAAGCAGGCTTGTCATGCGCCGTTAAGCCTATGTCTTTGGCTACTTGGCGCACTTCTTCTTTGCTAAACCCCATCGCAGCCCAGGGACTATAGACGCCCTCAGTTTCCTCAACTGCCTTAAATCCGGGGCGGTGGTCGCTTAGGTCGCTGTAGTTGGTGCCCTCAAACACTGCGCCAAAGCCATGTTGGTGGGCGAATTGTTTTAGTTTTGTTAGGAGTTCTTTTTTGCAGTAGTAGCATCGGTTTTCGGGGTTCTGGTTGAAGTGGGGGTTGTCTAGTTCATCGGTTAGGGTGACGTAGAGTTTGATACCTATCTCTTGGGCGACCTGTTTGGCCTGCTGCATTTCCGTGCGGGTGTAGGTGGGGGACTGTGCTATAACCGCAACCGCCCTATCGCCAAGCAGTTGGTAGGTGATGGCGGCAAGTGTTGTGCTATCCACCCCGCCACTAAACGCAATAACCACGCCGCCCTGGCCTTTCTGTAGGATGAATTTTTTGAGTTCCTCAAGCTTTGAATCTAGCTGCTGCATGTTTATTCCTGCGCTTCCTTAAAGAACCCCTGCTGCGTTTGAGAAACCGCCAAATCCATAAGCTCCCGCAGCGGCCGCCTAGTCTTCTCCGCCAACCGCTTAAGGTCTTCGAACTCGGGTTTAATGCGGATAACTTCCCCCCGGGAGTTCTTGGAGACTTTAACACGCACCGTCTCCTTATTCCCCAAAACAAGCAGATCCACCATAAGCTGTTCCCTACTGATGATGTGGCGTTCGCAGTAGTAAACTCTAACGCCTAATGTTCCCGTCTCCGTAACCAAAACATCAGAGAGGCGGGCGACGTCTTTTTGGTCCGCGATAACTCTGATGAGGTGGGCGGGGCGACTCTTTTTGGTGACCGCCGACAGTATGCTTACGTCTTTGGCGCCTTCGGCAAGCAGCCGGTCGATGGTGTAGCCGAGGATTTCGCCTGTGGCATCATCTAGGTTGGTTTCTAAGACGGCGACCTCGTCCCGCGAATGGGTACCTTGGGGTGCTTCGCCCAGGGTTAGACGTAGGACTGCTGGTAACCCAAGGTACTCGTTTGTGCCAGCGCCACACCCAACTTTTCGGGGGACTATGGCAGGGTAGACGTTTAGGGGTTCAGCGAGGTTCACAAGCAATGCGGCGCCTGTCGGGGTGGCGAGTTCCCTCTCGATGGGGCCGCCGTGAAATGGAAACGTTTTGGATTGGAGAATTGCCAGCGTCGCCGGTGAGGGTGCGGTGGTGATGCCGTGTGAGAATTTGAAGATGCCGCCGCCGACCGCCAGGGGGGTCGAGTAGACCTTGTTTTGGGGCTCAAACATGTGTAGGTCGTCTAGGGCGACTGCGCAGCCGATGATTTCCGCTGCTGTATCCACCTTGGCCACTTCATGCAGGTGCATGTCGTCGGTGTTGGTTCGGTGGAGTTGGGTTTCGGCTTGGGTTAGGGTGCGGATGACTTTTGATGCGTAGGTGCGTGCGGCGTCTGTCATGTAGATGCCTTTGGCTGCCTTCTCGACGATGTCAATCAGTTCGGTTGGGTGGTGTTTTTCTGTGTGGGTTGAGGTGACATCTATTTGGGTGGCGCGGAACATGCCTCGGTGGACTTCGTCGATGGCTATGTCGATGTGGCGGTAGCCGTATTCGGGGGCCTCAAGGGTTCTTATGGCTGAAATCACCCTCTCCACATTCGCGCCTAAATCCAGCAATGCACCCAGCAGCATATCTCCCGCAACGCCAGAAGCAGATGGATCGATAACAAGAATTCTCTTAGACATATAGAGCACCAGAAGCGATTTAGCAAGCAAGCATAATAGATATATTATTTAACCGTTTTTAAAGTATCTCTATTTATGCCATCGCTAAAAGAGATTCTAGCCAAAGTTTCTCGTAACGAACTCTCTGTCGAGGAAGCCGAAAAGATGCTGCGGCTCTCATCGGTAGCGGAGTTGGGTTGCATAGCGAAGCTTGACGGCAACCGTGAACTACGCAAGGGTGTGCCCGAGGTGATTTTGGCGGAGGGCAAGTTACCTGCTGATGTGATTGAAATCTGCAAAACCATGCTCTCCCACAACGGCCGCGTCATAGTTAGCAGATGCAGCAAAGAACACCTAGACGCAATCAAGGCGATCCCAACCGATGGCTTACAAGTCGAAATCAAAGAACGCGCCAACATGGCCATCCTCAAAAAACAAGACTACGTCGCTGCGAATAATGGTGGCCGAGTGGGTATACTAACAGCGGGGACAAGCGACATACCGGTAGCCGAAGAAGCCAAAACCATTGCAGAAGAGATGGGCTGTAAAGTCACAGCCGCCTACGATGTGGGTGTGGCAGGAATCCACCGCCTACTTGAACCTCTAAAGCAGATTATCGAGGAGGAGGTTGATGTGGTGGTGGTTGTGGCTGGGCGTGAGGGTGCCTTGGCTTCGGTTGTGTCGGGGTTGGTTGATGTACCGGTTATTGCTGTGCCGACCTCGAATAGTTACGGTTTTGGCGCCAAAGGCGTCAGCACACTTATGGCTATGTTGCAGTCTTGTTCTCTGGGGTTGGCGGTTGTGAATATTGATGGTGGGGTGGCTGCGGGTGCGGTGGCGGCTTTGATTGCTAATCGCACGGCGAAATTCCGTAAATGAGCGCTCCCCCCCCTTCTCATGGGTTATTTTGGCTTTTTGTCTGATATTTGTTGTTTGGTTGTTGTTTTGGTAGCACGAAGTCACAAAAGTTTATTACACCGTAACACTTCTTCCATCTATCGTGTTACTGGAGGAGACTTAACATATGCACATACCCGACGGATACCTCACACTGCCCGTTTCCATAGCAGCCTTTGTAATCACAGCCATCTTTTGGGTCATCTCCGCCAGAAAAGTAAAACTGACCGAACATCAAGTCCCCATGATGGGACTCTTGACTGCGCTTTTTTTTGCCGCCATGTTTGCCAACTACCCCGTCCTATTTGGCACAACAGCCCACCTGCTAGGCGCCGCAGTAATCGGCTTAATCCTTGGCCCCTTTGCAGGCTGCATATCCATGACCATAATCCTAGTATTACAGGCCCTGCTGTTTGGAGATGGCGGAATCATCGCACTCGGAGCCAACGTACTCAACATCGCAATCATAGGCGTATTCATCCCCTGCGGACTATTCTACGGACTAAACAAAACCCTCAAACCCAAATCAACCAACGCAGTTCTCGGCGTGGTCTTTGTTTCGGCATTCGTCGGCGATTTGCTTGCGGCGTTGGCTGCTGCGGTTGAACTTAGTCTATCCCAGGGTTTATTCCAGTATGGGTTAGAGGTTACCTTGCCGGCTATGGCGATTAATCACTCGATAATCGGCGTTGCAGAAGGCGTGGTTGCAGTAATCATCATAGGCACCCTGCTAAAGCTCCGCCCAGACGTTTTGCAGGCAAGCCCAATTCTGGGCAACCTTAGCCTATTCTCACACAAATCACAGGAGGAGGCATAAATGGCAACCCCCAAAAAAAGTAACAAAAAACTGGTTCTAGCAGGTTTAGTTGTCGCTTTAGTTTTTGTCGTACTGGGCACGTTTGTGCTCTCTTATGCCTATGAGACTTTTGATATGAAGGCTGAAGAGTTGGGGGCAGAGGAACAGCCCATTTTTGAGGCGCCCTTCGCTGACTACACTCTGGGCGGTTCGGATAATCAGTGGGTTGCATTAATTGTTGGAGTGGCAGCGACATTTCTGCTGTTTCTAGCAGGAATAGCCGCCGCTAAGGTATTTCAGAAAAAGAAGAGTGTAAAGCCATGAAGGTACCCCAATCCCTAAGAGACCTCACCGAAAGCGTCGAGTCGCTAGTTTATGTTCAAGACCTAAGCGAAAAGCGGGGGCTCATGCAAGCCATCAATCCCCTCGCCAAACTTGTCGCGATCGTCGGGATGATTGTTGCTTCGCTTTTCATAGCCAACCTCACAGTGTTGCTTGCTATCTGCATTATCCCGCTAGTGCTTGCCTTAACCTCTAGGATTCCGCTTAGGCAGTTCTTGCTAAGAACAGCCATGATTACGATTTTTGCTGCGGTACTTTCTTCGCTAACAGTATTCCTCACTCCGGGCAATGCGGTCTGGGCAACCAGTCTAGGCGGCCTGAACCTTGTGATAACCATGGAGGGTCTGCTGAGGGCGGCTGTGTTTACTGTTCGGGTATGGTTCTGTGTTGCCTCCCTAATCCTGCTTGTGCTCTCAACAGGCTTTGAAAAAACCATCAAGTTACTCGCAACCATAAGAGTCCCAACTCTGATCATTCAGCTTTTCAGCTTAACCTATCGCTACTTCTTCGTTTCCATCGAGGAAGCCCAAAGCGTACTGATTGCCAAAGAAGCCCGCACCTACGTCCCCAAACGCAACCTAAACTTCCAATCACTAAAAGACCTCGGCGCAATCATCGCTTCGCTATTCATCCGCACATACGAGCGCTCAGAGCGGGTATACTTAGCCATGAAGGCTCGAGGCTTCCAAATCGAAGCAGAAACCAAAGAGACCATGCCAAAACTCCGTGTACGTGATGTCATGTTTGCGTCATCAATAATAGTCGCTTTTGCCGCTATAGCTTTGCTTTAGGAGAAAGCCTTGTGTCTGAACCCATCGTTTCCGCAAAAGACATCAAATTCAGCTACCCCGCCGGCGTCGAAGCACTACATGGCATATCGTTTGACATAAAGCAGGGCGAACGGGTCGCGTTGCTTGGCCCAAACGGTTCAGGCAAATCAACCCTTATACTCTTAATCGCTGGATTACTGACGTCTAAGAACGGCGAAATCAGGGTCTTTGGCCAAAAAACCACCGCCAAGGACTTTCAAAAGTTCCGCAGCCGCATCGGCATAGTATTCCAAGACCCCGACGACCAACTCTTCACCCCCAGCGTAATTGAGGACGTGGAATATGGCCCTAAAAACCTAAAGCTACCCGAAGAAGACATCAAACAACGCAGCAACCATGTCCTAGACAAAATGGGTATCACTCACCTCCGGGATCGCCCGCCGCATCGGCTAAGTTTTGGCGAAAAAAAGAAAGTTTCTCTGGCAACCGCCTTGGTACTTAAGCCTGAGCTGCTGATTTTAGATGAGCCCACAGCCAATTTAGACCTCGCCTCCCGAAGAGGCTTAATTGACACCCTAAACGAACTAAGCAAAGCAGGCACAACCATTATCATCTCCACTCACGACGCCGAAGCGATACCCGAAATAGCTGACCGCGTCATAATCATCAGCCACGGCCAGAAACTCTTAGAGGGCCAAACCAGCAGCGTCCTACAAAACAAACAGATACTGGAGGCCTCAGGGCTTGAGCCGCCCACGATTGTGGATCTGTTTGGCGAACTTAAGGCACAGGGGTATATTGATGAGGTGCCGCTTACGGTTGCCGAGGGCAAAGAAGCAATCCTAAAACTACTCAAGGAAAAAGATAGCAAACCACCCTGCTAATCAAGCCCCAGCTAAAGCCCTGAATGAGCGTTTGATGGCAAATGCTAAAAGCGCAAACCCGCTAATTACTGCTCTAAAGGGCATTTAGGTTGAATAGGAAAGCTGTCTGTTTACCTTTGGTGGTTGTGGGTGCTGTTTTGATTCTGGTTGCGTGTGGGATAGCTGTTTATAGTGTTGGTTTGGTGAGGGAGCAAGTTACGGCTGGGGTTTTAGTGATGCAGATTTTTGAGGATTACTTCTTCAATTGGGGCGTAGCTATTTTGCTTATGGTGATCGGTGCAGTAGCAGTAGGCATAGGACTAAGACACTGATATACGCATACATTAAATGATGAGCACCGACATCCTGGCTTAATCCATTTATTTGGGATTAGCTTTTGCATCATCTTGAGATAGGTGCCGACAACCACTGTCTTCTTTACCTTTCAATTCCCTTTATTTGGGATTAGCTTTTGCATCCAAAGACGGTTGTTGATGACTTCTGTGAATCAGTGAACCTCTTTCAATTCCCTTTATTTGGGATTAGCTTTTGCATCTTGAAGCGCATCGGTGTTTTGCGTGCGTCGAATCCGACTCTTTCAATTCCCTTTATTTGGGATTAGCTTTTGCATCCGATAATGATGGAGGAAAATAAGTTTTGATGCAAACAAACTTTCAATTCCCTTTATTTGGGATTAGCTTTTGCATCTTACTTCGATTTTAGAAGTCAATTAACAAAATTAATCTCACTTTCAATTCCCTTTATTTGGGATTAGCTTTTGCATCTTCATGTATGCTTCACAGTCGGCCTTTAGCGCTGGGTATATTTTCTTTCAATTCCCTTTATTTGGGATTAGCTTTTGCATCTATTGTGCAAGATGGATTTGATTGGACCAAGGTTAAGACTTTCAATTCCCTTTATTTGGGATTAGCTTTTGCATCTGCTGGGTTATTCTCCCCCTGTTGATATTGTCGATAAATCTTTCAATTCCCTTTATTTGGGATTAGCTTTTGCATCGTGCGCTGGCTGATCCGTGGAAAATGTCAGGCAAAAAACTTTCAATTCCCTTTATTTGGGATTAGCTTTTGCATCATAGACCATGAGGAACAGCTTAAGGATGCCTGGTTTACTCACTTTCAATTCCCTTTATTTGGGATTAGCTTTTGCATCACATCCAAAGCCAAAAGTTTTCAACGGCAAATACTACCCCTTTCAATTCCCTTTATTTGGGATTAGCTTTTGCATCTGGATACGCCTTCTCGTGTGCGTAGCATTCAACGTGCAGGCTTTCAATTCCCTTTATTTGGGATTAGCTTTTGCATCTTGAACTTCACTCTGCAACGGAACCTGCAAAGATACACCCTTTCAATTCCCTTTATTTGGGATTAGCTTTTGCATCTG
>JBLNCY010000039.1:0-4715 GCA_050261115.1 Methanocella sp. | reverse complement strand
TATTTGTCTGTTATAACCCGCTTTTTTGCGGTGCAGCGACGGTTTTGCAGCTGTAGCATGGTTGGGTTTTGCGTTTGAAAGGGTCTACTGCTCTGCCGAGGACCCCCTCTCCCATATATATGAGTCCAACTTGGGTTCAACTTATGCTTGTGAGCCGCGATGCTTGTCTATGTTGCGCTTGCCTGAAGGTTAGGTTTTTCTATCGCCAACCCTGATTCATCTTGATTAGGACCTTGAAAGTTATTCCAGTCATCGACATCCTAAACGGCAAAGTAGTTCATGCAGTTAAAGGCAACCGCAGTCAATACAAACCCCTCCTTAGTAGCCTAACTCAGTCCACCGACCCTCTTGAGGTGGCAAAAACCTTCAAAACACTCGGCTTCCATCAGCTTTACGTCGCTGATTTGGACGCGATAATCGAGTGTACCTCAGATTTTAGCTCCCTAAAACGGATAGCCCTGGAAACTGGCTTGGAGTTGATGGTTGATGCTGGCGTAACCCACCTCGACCGCGCTCAAAAATTGCTTGAGGTGGGGGCTTCTAAGCTAATTATTGGCACGGAAACGTTGCAGAGTAAGCGGTTTGTTTTGGATTCTATTGAGCGGTTTGGCGCTGAGCGGGTGGTTTTGAGTTTGGATTTAAGAGGGAGCAGGGTGCTTGTCGGTTCAGGGTTTGCTGAGGCAACGGAGCCGCTGCAGCTTTTGGGCGAGTTTCGGTCTATGGGGCTTTCACAGGTTATTGTGCTTGACTTGTCTAGGGTCGGAAGCGGTATGGGCATAGATTTGGGTTTTCTCAAAACAGTATTGGGTGTGGGTCTTGATGTTTATGTGGGGGGCGGCGTGCATGGCTTTGAGGATTTATTGGAGCTCAAAGAAGCGGGAATCTCTGGAGCCTTAATTGCTACCGCCCTACATACCGGAAAGATCGGCGTTTCAGCCTTGAAGCAGGCGGGTTTCGTCTAGCTGCGTTTGGCTATACAGACAATGCCGCCCAATTGGGTTAACCTGGCGCCTGCCGCAGATTCACCGTCGATGACTCGTGTCTGGATTTTTTTGTTCTGGGCAATCTGCATTAGACGGTGAATTCGATTCTTCTGGCGATAACCCGCCAAATAATCATCCGTTAAGAGTAGGTAATCGGGCTGGGGTTTTCCTTGCGCTTGGGGGTTTAGAATTAGATTCTCGGCTTCTTCTATCGAGAAAAGAACGAGGTTCTCGTTTAAGCGTTTTTCAAGTTTTTCGAGGATGTTTTCGGTTTCTTGCTGTGCGTTTTCTTGGATGAGCTGTTTGAATTCGGGTTTTTGTGTTAACGTTGAAACCTGTGGGGCTGTACTTGCTTGACCTGTAACTAAGGATATGGTTGCTCTGTTTGACCCCTGTAGTAGCCAATTGTGGTGTTCGGATATGTGGTTTTTTAGGTCTGCTGCATAGCTGGTTCTTGGTGCTGAGGCGATTATGAGGCTTTTTACACCTTCTTTAAATGTGGGTCGAAGCGCGTTTATGATTGCCTCATGGAAGTTGTAGAGGGCTTTTTGGTCTCGTCTGTCGCCGTTTAATTTTATGGTTTGTTGGGGTTTGGCGACTTTGCTAAAGATTTGCCAGATGGCTGCATGGTCGGGCTCGACTCCGATGAGTATTGCTACGGGGTAGCCGCGGCGATAGTTCTTGGGTTTCATTATATCCACCGTACTGTTGACATCTGCATTTATTTTTGTTGTTACTTACCTATGTTTTTGCAAGCGGCAAGTTTAAGAAACCCAGAAACACAATTATTTTGAGGCTTATTTGTGAACAAAATATACACGAAACAGGAACTTGACGCTGAGCTCGCCAAATCCAAAAACACTATAGTGCTTTTCTATGCAACCTGGTGCCCGTACTGTATGCGGTTTGAGCCCTTTTTTAACCAAAAGGTAGCCCAACATGGCTTTGAAAATGTTGTTCATGTTTTGCTTGATGATTACGACAATCCGCTTTGGGATGACTATGACATTTCTTCCGTTCCTACGGTGATTCTATTTGAAGGGATGCAGGTTAATCGTCGGCTAGATGGGCATCTGGGTAGAGGCTTAAAAGAAGATGAGCTAGTAAAGTGGCTTAACGAACTAAAGAAGTAACTTTTATTCCGTTTGTATTTTTGCATAAAAAGGAAGAGACAGATTGTCTCTTATGGCGGCGGTGGTGGCGGTGGATAGTTCTGGTCTACTACGCCAAAAGGTTGCTTTGTTGAAACAACGATTGTTCCTGCAATGCGATCAGCGAATTTTTGCCTTTTGTCTCCCTCTGTAACGATACCAACCAGCCAATCAAGCAATAAGAGTAGCCAATAGATTTTGCTTATGTTGCGAATTAATGATTGCATGAAAGTAACGCGTTGTCCTTGCACAGTCTGCACTCGTAAGCCAAGAACCTTTTTGCCTAGTGTGGCGCCAGAAGTCACTTCTAAAACGATGAAGTAAAGCAACATCAGGACACCTTGTATTAGCGGAAGGAAAAGCCAAGTGCCCCATGCAAAGTACCAAAAGTTAGCGATGCTACCGACAAGTGCTGCAGATATAATAAAATTGATAATTGCGGTTGGGATTGCGATGATTATGGCGTCAATTATGAGTGCTATTACGCGGTATAACCAGTGGGTTAAGTCTAATTGATTTGTAGTTGCCATTATTTTTTATAACTCCTGATTCAGTTTTGGCTCAGAAGATATTAACACTTTCTATCGATCGCTAACCTGTTTAACAATAGAAAGGCTAAGTTAAGGTCTTACTCCAACTAGAAGCGCTATCTCAAGCCACTTCCAATAACAATCAACATCCACAAATCCGATTTCTCTTAGCCACCGCAGCTGCGTTTCAACATCCAATAACTTGTTTGAAGGGTCCTCGGATTCAGGCAGTTGCCCAATAGCTAAGAAGAATCGGCGGTGTAGCTTTTCTGTTGGTGAAGATACGTGTTCAAAGTTACAGAATACGCCGCCACTGTTCAAATGGTGGAATATTTCTGTGTAGAGCTGCCGCTTTCTTTCGTCTGTTAGGTGGTGTATCGCCAGACTTGAAACTATAGTGTCAAAGCAGCCCAGATTATCAGGAAGGGGCTGGCTGAGGTCATGCTTTACTATTTTGACTCGGGGGTCGTCTTGGAATCGCCCTTTTGCTTTGGTTAGCATTGGATCGGAGAAATCCAGTGCGACGCCTTCCTTGATAGAGGGATGGCGTTCTAGAACTAACGCAAGCAGTCTACCATCGCCGCTACCCAGATCTAAAACGCGCTCTGCCATTCGGGGGATCTGTTCCAGAAGTACCTTTTCGCCTTCTTGTCTGTGAGGCAGTTTGTGGGCTCTAGATAGGTACTTGAATGCATGTTTCTTTGTTTGCCACTCGCTCATCGCAATCATCGACTATCTTTCTTGTGAGTTATACCTGATTTAAAGTGTATTGCGTAATTTCTGCCAGAATCTATGAATTCCCAGAAAATAACCCTTATATCTAATCAATCAACAATATGCAGAAATAAAGAGAGGGATTTTACAAATTGGAATTTTGCCCTACATGCGGTTCACGCCTTGAGCCCAAAAGATCTGGCGAAGGCAAAACCTTCGTTTTATGCTGTGCAAAATGCAACTATACAAAGGAGCCTGTAAACCAGAAGGCAACCACAGGCGCAGTTATCCAACCTAAAGCAAAACCCTTCATGACAGTCGTTACCCAAGAAGACGAAGTTAACACAATGTCAAGGATCAAAAAGATTTGTGAAAAATGCGGTAACGATGAGGTTTTTGTTTGGATGGTACAGACACGAGGCGGCGACGAGGCTATGACTCAGTTTATGCGTTGCACAAAATGCAACCATACCTTCAGAGAATACGCCTAAAAAACCCAGCGGTGCCAGTGGATTTCAGAAAAAATTAAAAGCCTAAAGCAACTAATCAAACCTGATGAATATCATGCCGTCAAAACAAAGCAAACCCTTAACCAAAAAAGAGAAAGACGAAAAAAGAAAAGCTAAAAAAGCGAAAGGCAGCAAAACACAGAAAAGCTAAACCAGGCTAACCCGCCAGTGCCTTCAAAAATTTTTATTTTTTATACTATCTTCTCGTAAGCGCATTGTTGGAAAACTATTTACTCACCAAAGCACACTTCGCTTACCAAGGTAACCTAAATGCCGCTAAACCGTAAAGGTATTGTCATATTAGCATTAATTATCACGGTTGCATGCAGTGCATTCTTTTGTGGCTGGCAATATCAAGCCAGTACCCGTCCCGCTACTACGCAAGTGGATACGGTGTTTCAATTAGGCGCTTTCAACACCTTCTCGACGGGAAAGTATTCAGGCGTAATGCCTTATAGTGAGCTGGAGCAGTATGGCAATTTTGGCATCGGAACCTTCGATGGATTAGACGGTGAAATGATTGCATTAGATGGCGTCTTTTATCAGATTCCAAGCAACGGAACACCCCGAATCGCGGAGCCCATGCAGACTTCGCCGCACGCAACAGTTACCTACTTCAACCCTGACTTAACCTATACAATCAGCGATCTAAACTACACAGGTCTGCAAAGCTACCTTGATAGCAAACTAAGTGCCACTCAGGATGCTATTTATGCGATAAAAATTGTGGGTAATTTTAGTTTTATTCAGGCACGTAGCCCAATGGTGCAAAGTGAGCCCTACCCCGACCTTAACGAGGCATTAAAAACACAAGGAATTTTTAACTTT
>JBLNCY010000038.1:0-46739 GCA_050261115.1 Methanocella sp. | reverse complement strand
AAGTTTGTTGGGAGATGCTTTTGTATACAGCCCATGGATAGGCTTATCTTATCATGAAGCCAATTGGTAGGTGGGCGTCACTATGAAAAACCAAAACCACCATATTTCAAGCCGAGAGATGCGAGCTTTAGAAGTAAACGCAGAATACTTTGGCGTCAGCCTGCTCCAGCTCATGGAACTCGCAGGACGCAACGTTGCCCAAGAGGTAATCAAGCGTTCTGCCAAGGGCGGCAAGGTTGCGATCTTTTGTGGGCTTGGCGGAAATGGCGGAGATGGTTTTGTAGCGGCACGGCATCTGCTGGCGGCTGGTTTTGAGGTCTCCGTGTTTTTGGTTGGAAAAGGACGCGATGTTAACCATGAATCAGCCAAGAAGAACTATGCCATTTTACGGGCGCTACAGGGCAAGGTTCCCATCGTTGAAATCACAGACAGCACAGCAATACCCAAAGTCGAAGCTGACGTGATTATCGACGCTTTGTTGGGTACGGGAACGAAGGGTAAACTAAAGGCACCCATGAGCCAAGTTGTTGACGCCATTAACGCCATGCGGGGCTTTAAAGTCGCCGTTGATGTTCCTACGGGAATAGATTCCGATACTGGCGAGGTCTTAGGAACTGCTGTGGCGGCGGATTTGACGGTGACTTTCCATAAAGCTAAGCAGGGCCTTGAAAACGCCAAGAAATACGTCGGTGAAGTCGTCGTAGGCGACATCGGTTTGCCTTCCGAGTTCGAGCGGTTTTCTGGACCGGGCGATGTTGCTTTAGCGGTTAAGCCTCGAAGTCCGACGGGGCATAAAGGCGACTTTGGGCGACTGCTAGTTATTGGTGGAAGCGCTGTTTACTCGGGGGCGCCCACGTTGGTTTCCATGGCCGCCATGCGTTCAGGCGTAGACCTTGTGTATTTGGCGACTCCGCAGAAAAACGCTTACGAAATAACCTCGATTTCGCCAGATTTGATCACGATAAAGCTCGAAGGTGACAACCTCAATCCCGCAAACGTCAGCGCACTCGAACCGTACATAAAAGCGGTGGGTGTTGTTGCCTTGGGGCCGGGTATGGGTTTAGCCGAGGAAACACAGGCGTTTTCTGAAAAGGTTATTGCCTTGGTCGAGCGGGCAGGTAAACCGTTGCTGCTGGATGCCGACGGGTTGAAAGCGTTTGCAAAATTCAAACGGCCACTAAAGGTGCCGTTGGTGTTAACGCCCCACGCAGGCGAATACGGCATACTCACAGGCGAAACCCTGCCCGAAAGCCTTGAGGAAAAAGCTGCAGCCATAAAAAACGTCGCCAAGAAGCTAAACGCGACCATACTGCTGAAAGGCAAAGTCGATATCATCTCCAATGGCGAAAAAACCAAGCTTAATTTCACGGGCAATCCCGGCATGACGGTCGGCGGCACAGGTGACGTTCTGGCTGGAATTGTCGCTGGGTTGATGGCGCTACATGCCGATCCCTTTGAGGCAGCGGTTGTCGGGGCATTCGTTAATGGAGCGGCAGGCGACTTTGTGACGTCAAACATTGGCTACCACATGGCGGCATCCGACATCATAAAATACATTCCTTTGTTCCTCGATAGACCCATGGAACACTTGAAGGTGAAAAACCCAAGTGGGCAATGACACCGAGACACAAGCCCAAGCTGCGTTTCCGATTCGGATAACCATTTACCATGCCGCACAGGACGACCCGAAAAAGAACACTGCACTACGTCTTGGCCGTCGGGGGTTTGCACGTATTGTAACCAAGATCAGGTTTTTGCCTAGGCGTGCTGTTGTTCTCAATCCCTTTAGTAAAATTGCCCTCTCACCGGCGGATCGTGAACGTGTGGAGCAGTTTGGTGTTGTGGCGCTTGATTGCAGTTGGGAGCATGCCGAGAAAGTCATGGGCGAGCACGTTAGGGGCACAAGCCGCACCCTCCCGATATTGATTGCAGGTAACCCCGTCAACTACGGTAAACTCACAAAGCTCTCAACCGCAGAAGCAATCGCGGCGACGCTATACATTACGGGTTTTCAGGCTGAGGCTAAAGCGTTGCTTGATATTTTTCCTTGGGGCCACACCTTCTTTGAAATCAACCAGACTCTGCTAGACCAGTATGCTACGGCTAAGGATAGCACGGAAATCATTGAAATGCAAAAAAGCCTTCTGCAGACCAAAACACGTGAGCCGACAAAGGGCATAGAATGGGAATGATGCAGAGTGGCGTTTATCACCGACTTTCCCATGTTTCTTGGGTCTGTGCTGCTGATTTCGCTTTCGGGGGTTCTTATGCCTGGGCCCTTATTTGCTGTTACAGTCAAGCAGGCTGAAAAGAGCAAGTACGCAGGAGCCCTAATAGCGCTTGGGCACGGCCTAGTTGAGTTTCCCTTGATGTTTCTGATTTTCTTTGTGCTTAGTATGTTTGAGGTTCCAAGCATAGTGCATGTGGGGGTTGGTTTGGTTGGGGGTGGCATGATGGTTCTTATGGGGATCCAGATGTTTAGGAGCCAAAAAAAGCCTGCAAGGGCGATGCTTAGTCCTAGGCGGGATACGGTTCTCGCTGGTGCCTACACGACGGCGATTAATGCGGGGTTTATTTTGTGGTGGTTGACTGTGGGGATGGCGCTTGTGCTTAATGCTCAACTGTTTGGGTTCTTAGGCTTCACGGTTTTTGCGGGTGTTCATTGGTTCACTGACTTTGCGTATTATACGGTTGCAGCGTTTGTGGTGTTTAAGTCTCAGCGGTTCTGGAACGACAAGGTACGCTTCGGTATTAACTTGTTCTGTACTGTCGTGTTTGTTGGGTTCGGCTTGTACTTTATGGGTAGTGCGGTTTGGGCGTTGCTGGCATAATTTAAATGCCTGCCTGCAGTAAGGGTAGAATATGGAATTTAAAATTGCAAACGCAACCCTCATGCTAATAAAAGATGATATAACCAACATAGCCGCCGACGCCATCGTTAATGCAGCAAATGAAACTCTGCTTGGAGGCGGCGGAGTAGACGGCGCCATACACAGCAAAGGAGGCCCCAGAATTCTTGAGGAATGCAAACGCCTAAGGGAGACGCAGTGGCCTGATGGGTTACCCACAGGAAACGCCGTGATTACCACCGCAGGTAACCTAAAAGCAAAAAATGTGATTCATACGGTTGGGCCGATTTGGCGTGGAGGCGTACATGACGAAGCAAAACTGCTAAGACGTGCATATTGGAACTCGCTCAAGCTTGCGGCATCATATGGTTTGAGGTCAGTTGCGTTTCCCTCAATTAGCACAGGCGCCTATGGGTATCCTAAGGAGGAGGCAAGCCGCGTCGCCCTCAAAGCCATCAAGGACTATTTGAAGCAGGAGAATAAAATAGAGAAGGTCACGATGGTTCTGTTTTCTGATCGAGACCTCGAAACCTACCTTAGGGCAGCTAGAGAGGTTCTGGGTTAAGCAGTGACTTCTTCTACTTCCGAGATGGACTCCACAGGTATGTTTAGCTGCTCTTGCAAGACGGATAGAACGCGCTCTTGGTTTGGTCCCTCAATTACGAACGCCACCCGATTCTCCCCTCTGCAGCAATAGCAGGCTTTTGCTTCTACGTCTTTTATTTTTCCTTTGGATAGCATCTTTGCGGCGCCTTCAGCGCAGGCTTGGGGGTTGTTTTCGGATTTTAAAATGGCAGAGTTTACTAGATATTTTGGCAAAAATCACACTTCCATCTAGTGTTGATTGGATGGCTGTTTTTAAATATTATTGGATAGGTAGAGCCATATAGCTCAGCTACTAAGAACCATCCATGAAACGCATCATCCTCATCACTGGCACCCCCAGTGTGGGCAAAACCACCACGGCAAAGGCCCTTGCAGCAAAACTAAATGCAGAATACATCAATCTAACCGATTATGCCATGGCTAACAACTTAACTCTTGCCCAAGACCCCGACCGCGCCACCACCATTATCGACGAGGAAGCGATGCGGCAAAGCCTCGAAAACACCATCGATGCCTCCAAGAACGACCGCATAGTCATTGACGGCCATTACGCTGCCGCAGTGACCCCCAAGCGCTTTGTCACCCAAGTATTTGTTCTTCGCAGGCATCCCAGGGAGCTTAAGCAGTTCATGGAGCAACGGGGCTATTGTGGCGTTAAGCTTTGGGAGAATCTTGAGGCGGAAATAATAGATGTCTGTTTGGGCGAGGCGGTGCAATTTCATGCGGGGCGAGTATGTGAATTAGATATCACAGGTAAACCAGTTGAGGCAGTGGTTGAGGAAATAGTTGCCATACTGGAGAAGCGGAAGGCTTG
This sequence comes from Methanocella sp., assembly GCA_050261115.1. GTDB lineage: Archaea > Thermoproteota > Bathyarchaeia > Bathyarchaeales > Bathycorpusculaceae > Bathycorpusculum. Next base: position 42,470 of record JBLNCY010000038.1, on the reverse strand, counting down.
CTTTGTTGGGTTTGTTGATTGGATGGGTACCTTAGAACATGAAGGCGTACTTGATGAGTACCTAAAGCATAAGTTTTAGCGGAAACTGCCGATTTTTTGCTTAGTCAGCAGGGTAATTTTGCGTCTGTTGCTGTAGGATTTGGCATGGTCGCTGAATTTTTCGCCAATCATGATTGGATTGGACAATCCGACGTCTTCTGAGGCCGTGTCTAGGTTGATTATTACGTTGACGCCTATGGTGCGGTTCCAGTCCCGGACCCAGACGCCCTGCTCGTAGCGGCCTTTCTGCACTATCAAGTCGAAGTGGCGTAGTACTCCGCTGTTGCCTTCAAGCATTACGTTTTCGCTGTTGACTTTATAGCCTTCTTTCTTAAAGTATGCTGCGGCTAAATCCAATAGCGGTGAACGCTGCTCTTTGTCTTCACTGCTCATGCTTGCGCTTCCCTTTCGCTGTATCTAGGATGTTATCTGTTTGTTTGCGGAAAAGTCTTTCTATCCAATCCTTCAGGAAAAAAGCGACCCGTAGATTTCAGACCTACTAAATATGGAAGGGTAGTTTAAACAAGCAATAAATAGCCGCACCGTTATTTCCATCCATACATCCAAGCGACCCCGTAAAGAGGGTAAGGTGGCAGCAGGGAAGAATTGTGGCGCAAACTGAAGAAACCCATTGGGAGCAGGTAGCTAAAACCCGAATGGGCAAATACATTACCCAAGTCGAAGTTCAATTTATCAAAAACAGCCTAGGCGCTAACTCGCTAGAAATGGTATTGGACGTGGGCGCGGAAGCGGGACGATTCTCTCAGCTTAGCTCGAACGCGCAAACGGTAAGCATAGACATAGACAAAAAAGCCCTAAAAAGACTACAAAAGAAGGCGCCCGATACCCTCATCGTCCAAGCCGACGCCAGACACCTCCCCCTAAAAGACGGCCTTTTTGACGCTATCACAATGATTGAAGTCCTAGACTACATCCCCGAACTGCAAATGGTCTTTCAAGAAGCACACCGAACCTTAAAACCCAAAAGCCCACTCATCCTCTCTTTCGGTAACCGATCAAGCCTAAAAGCTAAACTAAGGCAACTCAGCGGAAAATCATACACCCACGCCTACAGCAACGTTATAAACACGCTAAAGAGGTCGAATTTTTCTGTTGTGAAGAAGACGGGCTATAACTGGCTTCTTTTTGGGCGAATGTCTCAAAACCCCCTCATACCCCTACTGGCAAAACTGGAATGGGCGTTGGGGTTTAGGAGAATTCCAAGTCTCAGCCCATGGGTAATAGTCCACGCAACAAAAACAGACGGGCAACCCATAAAATAAAAAAGCATACGAAACTCTTGTTGAGGAAGCGGTTCAATATGGCGCCCACAGCTATCTACCGATGCCCAAAATGCGGCAAATACATCCTTGCAGGCACCATACAGAAAAGCAAAGGCTGCCCTTACTGTGGCACAAAAGTTAATTTGCAAAAAGCACAGCGGATTGCAGCGGCAGAAAACGCGTTTGAAGCCTCAGAAATATTAAAGCATCTAAAAGCTGAACGTGGCTTTGACAGGTAGCGTTAGCGGAGACTGTTTAGCATTTCGCATGCTTTGCATAGGTCAGCGGTGGATGGTTCGCCGCATTCTCGGCAGATTTTGAAGTCTTCTTTCTTTGCGGTTTCTGTTATGGCTGGGCGTAGCTTTTCGAATGCGCGTTGCACGGTGAATTTGGTTCCAGCATGTTTCTCTTCCATCCGGTTTAGCATTCCTCGGATGTCGTTGCGGAGTGCTTCGTTGGCATATGGGCAGGGGGTGTCTTGGAATGCGATTTTCTTGGCATAGGCGTAGAGGGCGCTTTCTTTTTCGGGAATCTCGCAAAGGGGCTTAATTTTCTGGACAAACAGGGGATGTACTTCAGCGGTTATGGGTGCCTCTTTTGATAGTCGCGCTATGTCGCCTCTGAGTATATTCATAAGGACGGTTTGTGCTTCATCGTCTAGGGTGTGTCCTGTGGCGACTTTTGTGGCTTTAACTTCCCTTGCACCAGCGTTAATCGCTCTTCTACGGAGTACACCGCAGTAGGCGCAGGGGGTAAGTTTCACTTGTCCGCTGCGTTGGGCTTTTTCGACAATTTCATCAAGAGTAAAGCCGTAGAGTTGCTTAAATGAGACAATGTGATGGGGCACTTCGAGGTTTTTGCATAGCTCTGAGGCGATAGATAGGGCTTCGTCGCGGTAGCCTTTTATGCCTTCATCAACGGTGACGGCGGTTAGGCGTGTTTTAGGTCGGTATTTGCGTAGTTTTGCTAGTATGTATAGTAGGGTTAGGCTGTCTTTTCCGCCCGATACTGCCACAGCCAGATGATCGTCGAATTTGAGCATGTGGTGACGTGTGATTGTGGCTCTAACTTTGACTTCGACGGATGCAGTGAAGCATTTCTTGCAAAGGCGTTCCCCAGAGTACTTCCTAAAGTAAAAGGCTGGGTGCTTATGGCAGACACTGCAAACAGGCGGCGTCATCAATGAGTCACGCACTATTTGTGATAATATAAGTAAATATTCCTTATCCTCCGTTTGCATCTTCTCCTTCAACCTCTTTTTTCACAGTTTTAAAATAATGGTGTACTATACTGGTGCAGACACTGAAATCTGTCCTGTAGAAGTTCCATTTGTTTGTCTTAGTTAAGGGATAACAAAAACTGCAGTATAGTATTACTGACAGACAAAAATTTTTTTTATCAAGAAAGAAGCGTGAACCTCAGTGTTCAGACCTTAACATTTTTTGCATCAGACCCCTAGCCTAAACCACTCACAAACATCCGCTCATTGACTGTTTTCGGCAAGGAAGGTATAGACGTCTGGGAGTTTTCTCACGGGTTAGGTAAATAAACGATGTCGCTCTTAGGCATGATTTAGCTGGGGAAATATGGCTGTTAAACCAACAAAAGGCGGAGAATATAACGAAGTCACATACTCCGCTATACACTGGGCTAAGCTTAGAGAACTCCGTGCAAAAGCCCTGCCAGTTATGAACGCGTTAGAATCAGCGCATTTGCAACCAGTTGTTCATGGTAGCCTAGCCAGGGGAGACGTAAAAGAGGACAGCGACATCGACGTTTTCATCCCAACTGTGGAGAGCAGTTTTAGGGTTGAAATCGCCCTAGAAAAAGCAAACATCAGATTCAATTCGAGGTTTCTTGTGCAGGCCACACCTAACTATGCCATGAAAGCCCACATCGAAATCGACGAGAACACCACTGTAACGTTCCCACTTATGGAGTTGCGCCGTGTGGAGAGGGAATTCTATCGCTTTGGCGGAGAAGCAAACCTTGCCCAACTCCAAGCAGATGTCCGCATGGCAGGTGTCGATAAACGGTTAATGCTTATTGAACCAACAGATAAGGGGCATGTTGAGAGCAGCATCATCGGTAAAGAAGAGCACGTGGCTAGGCTACTGGGAATCTCTTCTGAGACGGTTCTGGACCGCGTCCATGCACTTATGAAACGTGACAGCGTCGGCAGAACAGGCGTTTTCATCAAAAGGGAGTTAGCACCTGATGAAACTTTTGAGGGTGTGCTAAAAAGGTTGGCTTGGGCAAACCCTGCGGTTCGCCGCCGAATAAGGGGTTAAAAAAAGGTTTAAGAGGGGTAGTAGATAAGCTCTTTTTCTTCAAGGATCTGCTGTATTTTGTCAACAGCCTCGTAGACTTGCTCTTCCTTCTTTGCGCCGACACACACAAGTTTGCCTGCACTAAAGATTAGGAATACGACTTTGGGGTCATCCATGCGGTAGACTGCACCGGGGAATTGCTCGGGTTCATACATTACATGGCTGAGTTTGTAGACTAAGCTTTCCAAGTCGATTTCTCCGCCTAGTTCTGCTGAGGCAACGATGTTTTGAATGTTTACGATTGGTTTTTCTGTGATTTGAATGCCTTCACTGCGGAGTTCTTTTACGACTTTTTCGACTGCACTACGGGATTCCTTTTCGGATTTCGCGCCCGTACAGACCATCTTGCCCGTACCGAAAATGAGGGTAGCGGTTTTAGGTTTTTTTAGGCGGAATACTAGTCCAGGAAAGACGCTGGGGTTGTATTCGGTTTGGGGGAATTTTTCGACGATTTTCTGTAAGTCGATTTTTTGGTTAAGAGAAACTGAAGCGACTATGTTTTGGATGCTGATGATTGGTTTACGTTTACTCATGTCAACTCACGTGCTTCCCTATTTAAATAAGGGTGTGGGTATATAAGAGCATCTATTTATAAAGGGCTTTTTAAGGCTTGCTCACCATGTTTTTAGAGCCGATGCAATACTAAAGCAGCTTTTGAGAACAAACCGCAACTTTAGGGCGCGGTTGTTTGCAAAATTACACGACGCCAAGAGCAATCCCCAGATTTTTATGAACCGATCCGCAAATCAGCGAGTTTAATGGGGTGATTCCATGGCAAAAGAAGCATGTTTTTTCTATGCGTTTAAGGGTTTAGTTTCGATGTTTCAGTCAATTACAGGTTCAACCCCTGGTTGGTTCTATAGATAAGGGAGGGGGTATGTCAAAGCAACAGAAGACTGAAAGCGAGGAGACACTCTAAGGTGCTAGTGTTTTAGGGCAATTATCTCGTATTTTCGGGGTTTTAGGCCCTGCGCCTTCATAGACCGCAAAGCCTGCAGCCTAGTTGGGTCGTTAATTGCTGATTCAAACACTTGCTGTTCTAGCTCTGGTGTGAATTCTGTTTCGTAAACCGTTATGGTTGCCTGATAAATCTTGGCGCGCTTAACTTTGCCCAAATCAATCTTTAAACTCACACCAAGACACATAGGAACATTCCCATCTAACTCGACTGCGTCTATGTGGTGCCCTTTGGCTTCAACACGTGTAACACGGATCTTTTTCTTTATGGTTTCCACAGGTTTCCATTCAGGCTTAAGCATACCGATCAAACACCCAATAGCGATGCAAGCGGATTATAAGAAATTTGCGAATAGAATAGAGGGTTAGCTTTGGCTTTGGTTTTCTCGATAGATTGGGAACCGGAGTAGGGCAGCTATTCCGCCAAGCGAAGTCAACTTAAACCCAGCCTCGTGCTCGGTGCTAACAACCGTAACTTTACCTTGCCTATGCTCCACATCACGCATCAACTGCTCAAGTTTTAGACGCTGCTCCTCATCCGCATCACGAATCGTAGTATCAGCCACAACCAGCTTCTCAATCGCGCCCATGTTAGCCGCGTTTTCAACCGAAGCCAAACCATAAGTCACCGTTCCCTCGCCTTTACCTAGACGCTTCATGACTTCCTCCATGACCTCCGTCTCCTCCACAATTCGCAAATCATGAGCCGCTTTAAGTAGCACTCCAGATCGCAGCGCTTCATCAATGCCTGCTGTGCCCCCATTGTTAACACTTTTAATATCCACAATGGCTCGAGAGAGTTCTTTTGATTCCTGCTGCAGATAATTTACAAAGTCATTCTTAACGTAGCCTGCGCCGATTATAACAATGGGGTTATGGTTTACTGACCAAAGTTTTTCTAAGCTTTGAAGGCCTAATCGGAAGTATCCTTTGGTAGCTTCAATTCGCTTATCAGCTTCCACTTTGCCTGGTAAGCGTATGCGTTGCTCCACTCGGGTTTCATACCCATACTGCTTGGTTTCAGCGATTGCAAAGCCTTCGTCGTCGATAGACATGATTAGGAGTGGTTTTTCGACTTCGCTGGCTTTTGTTAACCTATCAAGTAGATGCTGGGGCCATTCCTTTTTCACAATAGTCATCTGCTGATTTAATGCGATAGCTATGGTGTGATGTGCACCCGTAGGTATGATTTCGGGCGCATGTATGATAATGCCGTGTACACGTAGTTTGCCCAGGAACTTGTCCCAGCTTACCGATTCAACCCTCACACCCATGAATGCGGAAACACGCTCGCCACTCTTTGGCCGACTAGTTGCGGTGTCGGTTTTAATCGAGCGACTGCTCATGGCATAGACTTCGTCACCTTTGTAAATCACATTGTATAAATGCCAGAGATCATCTGGCGAGTCAGGAACAACTTTGATGAAGCCCTGCTGAAGGTTTTTCTGAACAATCTTCAATAAACTACATCTCAAGGATACTCAATACCTCGCATATAGAAATATTAATCGCCCAACCAAGCGGTTTTGGATGCAAGGAGGCATGCATAGACTTAAATTTCAAGATGAGACTGTTCTGAATGGAGCTTTTCAGGTGATTTTTATGGCAAGCCAAACCCTTCAAGATTATATGTGCCAATACATGGACGAAAAAAGTGAACGTCTCAAAGGCTGCCTCGTAGCAGCCCTAGAAAGCAAAGAAGGTTACCTATGCATACTTGTTGAGAGCTTGGGCACCCCCGTGGTTTCAGAGGACCTACGATACAGCGAATTATTGGCAAACGCCGGCCTTTTTTGGGTAGAAGAAAAGATCACACGCAATGGACGTAACCGATACAAACTATTCCACCTAACCGATGTAGGCCGAAGGATAGCTAAGCAAACCAAAGTCGACGGTTTTGACGGAGAACTTGCCCAGAGCGTAGAAGCCGTTTAGAAGCGTTAAAAAAATAAAAGAATGGTTAGGGGGAAGAGAAGTCTTCCCTTTTTTTGGGTTTTGCGTTTCTATATGAGCTGTAGCAGGTTGTAGAACAGCGGGATGAACACGATTGATAGCGTGCTTAGCAGCTTTATGAGTACGTGAAGGCTTGGGCCTGCTGTGTCTTTCATTGGATCGCCGACTGTGTCACCGACGACTGCTGCGGAGTGTGCTGGTGAACCTTTGCCGCCTAGTCTGCCTGCTTCAATGTGTTTCTTTGCGTTATCCCAAGCGCCACCGCCTGTATTCATCAGTAAGGCTAGTGGGACTGCTGAGAGAGTTGCTCCGATGACTAATGCGCCGACTGCTTCTGGACCCATAAGTACACCTACTATGATCGGTACCACAACGACAATTAATGCTGGAAGTACCATGCCTTTGAGTGCTGATTTTGTGCTGATGTCGACTGCTTTGCCATACTCTGGTTTGCCTGTGCCTTCCATGATGCCGGGGATTTCTTTGAATTGCCGTCTGACTTCTGCAACCATTTCTGCTGCTGCTTTACCTACAGCGCTGATTGCTTGTGCGCTGAAGAAGAATGGAATCATGGCGCCGATGAAGCCTGCGACTAGCACTGCTGGGTTTGAGATGTCTATTGCAATGTGTACGCCTGTTTGTAGGGCTACTTCTTCGATGTATGTTTGGAATAGAAGCTGTGCTGCGAGTAATGCTGAGCCGAGTGCGAAACCCTTGGTGAGTGCTTTTGTGGTGTTGCCCACTGCGTCTAGGGCTTCCATTGTTGATTCTGCTCCGCCTTCGCCAGACATTTCAGCGATTCCGGCTGCGTTGTCTGCGATGGGGCCAAAGCCGTCTAAGGCTAAGATCATGCCCATGACTGCGAGCATACCCATGGTTGCAAGTGTTGTTCCGTAGATTCCGCCGATGAAGGGGTCAATGCCGATCTCTAAGCCGAATTGGGTTCCGAACCAGTAGGAAACTATGAGTGCGATGGAGAGAGATACGATTGGTAATGCCGTTGTTTCTAAACCAACCGCAAAACCGGTGATGATGTTGGTTGCGCTGCCTGTTTCGCTTGCTTTAGCAATCTTTACGACTGGGCTTCTGTCGCGGCCTGTGTAGTAGTCTGTGATGTAGTCAATTGCTACGCTTGCAGCTAAACCTGCAAGGAGACAGTAGAAGAGGTACATACTGCCTAGCAAAAATACTGTTGCTAAGAAGAACAGTACGCCTGCGACTATGGTTGTTACCATGAGGCCTTTGCGTAGTGCTTTCATTGGATGCTTGGCTTCTGATTCGTTGAGTTTTACGAAGGGCATACCCACCAAGGTTGCGAAGATACCGAGAGCTCTTGCGATTAAGGGGAAAATCAAGAAGACTAAGTTGCCTGTTGCGATGCTGATTAAGCCACCGATGATCATGCCACCGATGTTTTCGCCTGTAGCTGATTCGAAAAGGTCTGCGCCTCTACCTGCGGAGTCACCGACGTTGTCGCCGACGTTATCTGCAATAACTGCGGGGTTTCGTGGATCGTCTTCAGGGATACCGGCTTCGACTTTGCCTACAAGGTCTGCGCCGACGTCTGCAGCTTTAGTGTAGATTCCGCCTCCTAACTGTGCAAATAGTGCAATTAGTGAAGCTCCAAAACCCATACCCACAATTCCGCTTGCCGCGTTACGGCCTAAGTCTGCAGCTGTGGTAGCATCAAGAGTACCAAACATTGCATTATAGCCGCCGTAGAGCAAGAACAGGAAACTAACACCCAAAAGAGATAAACCGACAACAGCCATACCCATCGTGGCGCCGCCATAGAACGCTGTTTTCAGCGCTTTTTCTGCACCGAAATCTTTTGCCGCTGCCACCGTTCGCACGTTAGCTTTGGTTGCGTTATCCATGGCGATGTAGCCAGCCGCCAACGAAGCGACTGCTCCCACCAAGAACGCTGCCGCCGTGCCCACGCCGTACGGTCCAGTCGGCAGAGCAATCCACAGCAGCGCAAAAATCACTACCGTGATTATAGCGATGGTCTTATACTGCCTTTTTAGGAAGGCATAGGCGCCTTCGCGTATGGCGTTGCCTACTTCTACGGCTTTAGGTCCGCCGGGACTCATCTTGCCGATTCTCCACATGAGAACTAATGAGGCAACGACTGCGATGACACCTGCTATGGGTGCTATCCAAAATACTAGGGGGTTATCGTATGTAAAAGAAGTTAGGGTTTGTAGGGGTATGTACATAGTGAACAACGCATACGCATTTTGTATATATATTTTTTCTTCACAATCTGTTAAAGCATTGGATAAAGGAGCAAATGGCATGCACGCTTGCTCTTGAGGCGGGTTTGCGGTTTTGGGTGCATTTTTAAGCTAGTCAGACATATTCAAGTCTGCGCTAAAGGGATGTAGATTGCCACAAAGACTGATCGTTGTTAAGGTGGGTACAAACGCATTAACCGAGGAAGGCAAAATTGACGACACAAAAATTACCAAGCTCGTTGACCAAATAGCATCCGCCGTTAGAATGGGCAATAAGATTATTTTTGTGACTTCTGGAGCGGTCGCCACGGGAATTGCCGAGCTGGGAATCCCACCTAAGCCAAACGATGTGGTTTTTCAGCAGGCAGCCGCCGCTGCAGGGCAACCGGTGCTAATGGCTAAGTATCGAGAACACTTCAAGCGTTGGGGTCTTAAGGTGGCGCAGATTCTACTTACCGCTGAAGACCTCTCTAATCGCGCATCATACGTGCACACATGTAACGTGCTCTCAATGCTGCTTAAATCAGAGGTTATTCCGATTATCAACGAGAACGATGTCACCTCGGTTGCAGAGTTGCGTAGACGTGAAGGTTACAAGATAAACTTTAGCGACAACGACATCCTCTCGGTGCTTGTTGCCAGCGCGATCGGAGCGGACTTGGCAGTAATTCTCTCTGACGTGGATGGTCTCTATACGGCGGATCCCTCCCAGCCCGGAGCCAAATTAATCAAAACGGTCGAGAAGATTACGCCGGAGCTTAAGGCGTCGCTTAGCGGTAAAAGCAAACTGGGACGCGGCGGCATAGAGAGCAAGATCAAAGCTGCAGAGATCGCCACTTCTTGCGGTATCCCTGTGGTTATCGCTAATAGTTCAGCGGATAATGTCCTTGTGGATATTTTGGCTGGTAAGGATGTGGGTACGTATTTTAAGGCGCAACCTCCAATGGCGGCAATGAAGCGCTGGATAGCCTTTGGCGCCGCTGTTAAAGGTAGCATAGTTGTTAATGTGGGTGCGAAAAAAGCCATCCTCGAAGGCGGCAGCTTGTTGCCTGTTGGTATCCTTAAGGTTGTGGGTACTTTTCAAGAGGGCGACGTTGTTAGTCTTGAAGATGAAAACTGTGTCGAGTTTGCCCGTGGCATCCCCAATTATACTAGTGCGCAATTAAATGTAATTAAGGGGTTGCGTGTATCAGAGATACAGGATAAACTAGGAGCCGACGCACCTAAAGAGGTCGTTGAGCACCGAAACATACACTTGATAAAGGAAAATGGAAGCTATGATTGAGGAAATCTGCATTAAAGCCAGAGCCGCCGCTTTTGAGATGGGTAAACTCTCAAGCGAAACAAAAAATGAAGCACTCTACAAGATGGCTGATGCCCTAGAAGCGCATCAAGAGGAGATTTTTGCGGCAAACAAGCTGGATGTTGAGGCAGCCAAAGCTAAAGGCGTCAAGGCTTCGCTTCTAGATCGCCTGGCCTTGGACCAGAAGAAGGTTCAATCCATGGCTAAGGAATTACGGGAAGTCGCAGCTTTACCTGATCCTATTGGCTCTGTACTTGCAACTTGGACGCGCCCCAACGGGTTGATCATTAGCCAAATCCGCGTTCCTTTGGGAGTTGTGGGCGTAATCTACGAATCAAGACCCAACGTTACAAGCGACGCGGCAGGTGTCTGCATAAAATCCGGGAACGCCGTTATCTTGAGGGGCGGTTCTGATGCGCTACGCAGCAACATAGCGATTGTCACGATGCTTCGGGAAGCGCTCAAAGAGACCTCTGTGCCGATGGATGCAATCCAGATTGTTGATTCGCCTGATCGGAAAGTGGCAGAGGAGCTTATGTCGATGCGGCAATACATCGATGTGTTGATCCCCCGAGGAGGCGCTGATTTGATTAACACTGTAATCGAGAAGTCCCGCATTCCCGTAATCGAAACGGGCACAGGTAACTGCCACGTATACGTTGATGAGGATGCCGATCTGGAGAAGGCTACTCCAATTGTGATTAACGCTAAGGTGCAGCGTCCAGGCGTCTGTAATGCCGCCGAGAAGCTTCTGGTTCATCGCAAAATCGCATCCCATTACTTGCCGGTTATAGTACCGGAACTGCAGAAGAATGACGTAGAAGTTCGAGGCGACGAAATCACACAGCAAATCGTTCAGGGCGTTAAGGCTGCAACCGAACAGGATTGGCCCACTGAATACCTCGATTTAATCATAGGCGTCAAAGTGGTTGACAGCCTCGACCAAGCTATTGCACACATCAACAAGTACGGCACCCGCCACAGCGACAGCATAATCACCCGCGACTTCGCCAAAGCCAAAAAATTCCTCAAAGAAGTCGACAGCGCCGCCGTCTACTGGAATGCCTCTACCCGCTTCACCGACGGAAACCAATTCGGATTAGGCTCTGAAATCGGAATCAGCAACCAAAAACTACACGTACGCGGCCCCATGAGCATCCAGCACCTAACAAGCACAAAGTACGTTGTTTGCGGTGATGGACAAATCCGCAAGTAACCGCTGTGTTAGTGGTCGCCTACTTTTTTCTTTGTGCATCAGTTGCTGTTCTGTCGCTTTGCCGACTTACCCCCGCCCTTATATATAGAACCAACCATAGGTTGACCCTGTAATTACGGAGTATTGAGACAACAAGCTTTAGGCTTCAGAGTCAGCTAGCAAATACTGAAGCATCATGGCTGCGTCATTGGTGGGGGGCATGCAGGTTTGGCCCTTGCAGACATACGCGGTTGCTTTTCCATCGATTTTTCGGTAACTTACGCCTGCTGGCGCGGTTTTTTCTCTCTCAGAAGTCCATAGCGTCACTGTCAGGTTGGGCAGGTAAGGTTTTCGCAGTTCCGAGAGCAACGTTTGGGTTTCTTTTTCGTCCTTTTCACCTACGATAGTCACATTCGATGAGCCCCCTAAGAGGGAATCCAGCCCTGAAAGCATGAACGTGCGTCCCATCGGGTACCCCCGAATATCCCAAGCAAAACAAGAAAGCAACCGCTCCGCATACTTACTAAACGATATCTCACCACTTAACGCGGCTAAACGCAGTAAATCATGAAGTGCAGCCGAGTTTCCGCTGGGGTATGCGCCGTCATAGCTCTGTTTTATACGGGGCACCGATTTGTCACTGTCTTTGCTGGTTAGGTAGAAGCTGCCGTTTGTTTGGTCCCAGAAGTCTTCCAGCATGGCTTTAGTAAAGTCTATGCTTTCTTGCAAATATGTCTCGTCAAAACCTGCCGCGTATAGCTCGATTAAGCCCCAAACAAGAAAAGCATAGTCATCTAGAAAGCCTTCAACTGCTGCTTCACCTTTAGCATACCGATGTAGTAGGCGGTGGTTCCCTTTTTGCAAGGTTTTTAGTAGGAAGTCTGCGGCGTTTTGGGCTACTTTAAGGTAGGTTTGGTCGCCTAAAACCTGACTTGCTCGAGCTAGGGCGGCTATTATTAGGCCATTCCAATCAACTAGGATTTTATCGTCTCTGGCTGGGCAGATACGCTTAACTCGCGCAGCGTATAGGAGCTGAACTGTTCTTCCGAGTTTACCGATTACTTGCTCGATGCTGACGTTTTCTTCCGCCGCCATTTGTTGGGGTAGTACTGCAAGGTAGAGTATGTTTTTGCCCGTTAAGCCCTTGCCGGGATCAACATAGTTGCCCTCGGGCTTTACACCGAACATGCGAACAGCAAAACCCAGAAGCTCAGATGGCAACACTGCCTTCAGTTCATCAAGTGTCCAAAGGTAAAACTTGCCTTCCTCGCCCTCGCTATCTGCATCCTCAGAAGAATAAAACGCCCCTTCAGGCGCCCTTAAATCCCGCAGGACATACTCAAGGGTCTCTTTGGCAGCTATTCTAAACTTTGGTGCACCCGTAACTTGATAGGCTTCAAGGTACGCTAACGTCAAAAGGGCCTGGTCATAGAGCATTTTTTCGAAATGTGGAACCAGCCAAATAGAATCTGTTGAGTACCGATGGAACCCAAAGCCAACTTGATCAAAGATGCCTCCGTTACGCATCGCCTGCAGTGTGCGGTCTACCATTGTTAATGCTGCAGGATTTTTTGTACGGTTATAGTATCTTAGAAGGAACATAAGGTTGTGGGGTGATGGGAATTTGGGTGCTTGACCAAAACCAGCGTTATTGTGATCGAAGGATAGGTAGAGTTGATCGTAGGCTTCGTTTAGCGTATCCTCGTTTAAGGGCTCCTTGTCTGCTTCGGTGGACTGGGAGGAGATTTGTTCATTTATTTCAGTTCCCATGGCTTCAAGTTCATGCCGACGGGTTTTCCATATCTGCTCAATCTGTGGAACTAGGTTCAGCATACCGACTGTGCCGTAGCGGTTATCTTTGGGGATGTAGCTTGCGACAAAAAAGGGCTTTTTTGCCGGGGTCATAATGACGTTTAGGGGCCAGCCGCAGTTTCGACCCATAGCTTGACAGACAGCCATATATGCGGCGTCTATATCGGGACGTTCTTCACGGTCAACTTTCACGCAAACAAACGTGCGATTAAGCAGTTCCGCGACCGCTGGGTCCTCGAAGGATTCTTTTTCCATTACATGGCACCAGTGGCAAGACGAGTACCCGATTGAGACAAACACGGGTTTATCTTCTTTAGCGGCTACTTCGAATGCTTCGTTGCCCCATGGATACCAATCAATGGGGTTGTATGCGTGTTGAAGTAGATAGAGGCTCTTTTCGTTGATTAACCGGTTATGTTTCTTCTTTGTGTCGATTGTTGCCAAAAAGGTGTGTCTCCAATAGAATAAAGGGCAGGAAATATTTAGACATTAAAGATAAAGTAGCCCTAGAAAGAGGAAGGTAAGTGGCTTAGTATTTGACGCTTAAATAGAAAAGCACCAAAAGCGCCGCCATCTCAAAAAGGTCAGGTATAAACGCAAAGGGCCCTAACCCTGAAAGGCCAAAACCGCCTAAACCAATGATGATGGGGTTGAGCATTATGTCTTTTATGAGGAGCATAGATGCAAAGAGCAGTAACCCTAAAGTGAACTCCGAGTGGGTTTTTGTGTAGATGTTAACGTAGTTGAATATCAGAAGGGAAGTAAGCACAATGTTTACGGTAGATAGGACTGTTCGGAACATATAGTACAGTTCAAAATCGCCAGGGGGACTAACGTGCACTCTGGCCGCGAATGGAGAGTTACCATCATATACCCAGATTTCTGTCCCGGGCGTTGGGCTAAAATGGCTTGATAGGATGATTGCTAACAAGGCGGCTAAACCCATCAATACGGCAAGCAACAGCGCTATTTTTCTGGTTCTAATCATTTGTCTCCCTCTTTCTTGTGCTCCTTTTTCTACTTTTTCCCGATTTTGCTAATAATTTCTTCAAATATGGAATAGTTGTCTTCGAGCGCTTGCGAAAGAAAATATGTTGCCCCATATCGATCGCCGACTGAAGTAAGCATTTTGTTTTTCTCAAGAACTTCTAAGTGGTGGCGCATGGTTTTGTAATCCATCTTTAGCAGGGTGGCGAGTTGATTGGCGTTTTGTGGGCTTTCTTTTAGCGCTTTTATAATTTTTGCGCGGGTCGGTCCGCCTCTAGTACCAGCAATTAGCCAGCCTAGTAGATATTTGAGTGTTCTTGCGTTTGCGGACACGGTGCTCTCTCCACGCTTTTAGAGATTGTTAGACTGTTAACGGGCTAATATAATAAATGTGTGCACCTCTTGCGTACCCTTTTTAGGGCTTATAGCTCACAAAAAGTAGTATTGACCATTCAGCCATCAAATTCAACAACCCCGATTTGCCATCATGAAAAAAGCATATCTTTACATCAGACGACTTCAACATGTGATTCTATGGAATCACCACTATCAGGTCCTTACTTCCCTCCTCCGCAACCAACCCAAAAAACCAAGCGAATCTCTAAAAACCTACTGGTCACCCTTTTAATCGGCTTAGTTATCGGCGCCGGCGTAGGCTCGGCAGTGACATACATTGACTTTAACAATAAATTAACCAACCTACAGTCGCAGCTTGGACTCAACGGCGGCATTAGCAGCCAAACCTACCTACTTGACGATAATATCTCACTTGCCAGCCTATACACACTAGTTAAGCCTTCGGTAGTGGTAATCCAAAACGTGAAACCCGTTTCTGGGCTCGGTCAGCAAGCATATAGCCTTCAGCAGGGTTCAGGATTTGTCACGTCAGTTAATGGCCAAAAGGTGATAGTAACCAACAATCACGTCATCGAAGGCGCCCTCAACATAACGGTAACTTTTGCTGACGGGAACAGCTATCCAGCTACTGTGCTTGGTCAGGATGCTAAAGCGGATTTGGCCATTCTCTCCGCCAATATACCTAGCAACGCCTTTGGACTAAACCTTGTTAGTTCCCTTACCTTAAGCGTCGGCGACCCGGTGATAGCTGTGGGTTCCCCCTATGGCCTCTCTGGCACACTTACGACGGGCATCATCAGCGCACTGGGCAGAACCATAGTTGAAAGCGATAAATCAGGCAAACAGACACAGCAAATCGCCGACACCATACAAACAACCACACCGATTAATGCAGGCAACTCAGGCGGTCCGCTGCTCAACTACGCTGGCCAAGTCGTGGGAATAACCACCGCGGGCATAAGTAACTCCGAAGGCTTAGGCTTCGCCATACCCTCATCAACCATACTAAGAGAGATCGAGTCGCTTGTGACGACGGGATTCTATGATAGTCATCCCTCGATAAACACTCAAGGCGTCGATATGAATTATCGAATTGCACAGGCAATGAATGTTGATGTCACCTACGGCTACTTGGTTGAGCGTGTAACTGTAAACAATGGTCTACGGGGCGGCGATAGGTATCAAGGCATTTTAGGCGACAACGTCATCGTAGGCGGAGACATAATCATAGCAATAAACAACCAAAGAATAGCCAACACCGACGACTTACTCGCATACCTAGAAAGATATACACTGCCGGGCCAATCGGTTAGTTTCACGGTTGTCCGCGACGGCCAAACTCAGAACATATCGGTAACCATCGGCGCCGCCTAACAACCCATTTTTGTTGTAGTTTTTTTGCAGTCACATATGGCTATATTTGCTGCTATGGAGGGTTTATGGAAGGTGAGAGGATTGAATCAACCAATTTATGAATGCCCCTTCTGTGACGACTCTGCTTGGCGATCGCGTTACCTGCTTTGGAGGCACATACACGAGTGTCTACGTAAACAGCAGGACTACATCCAAGATTTAACGCCGCCGACGGCGCCCATAAAAGTAAACGAAAAAATGACTCTAACAGTTTAACCTAAATTTTTTCTCAACATAACCTTACGTAAAAGAAGCGATAACAAACCCCAAACTAAGAATTAAACCACAGTTAGCGTTAACGTCGACTTTATGCTCGACAGATTCCTGATTTGCTTGAGAACTTCCTCGCGAAGATAATCGATAGAAGCCCCACTGACCTTTGCAATCAAATCATAGGCGCCTCTTGCAAGATAAACCTCTTCAACTGCATCAAGCTTCCTAAGATCCTCTAATACATTGTTACTCTCATCGGATTCAGCTGTGATAAAAACAAAAGCGCTTCTCTTTTGTTTCAAAACCGCCGCTTCAGGAAGTCCACCCGCATTAATTTGTGGTTTGGGTTGCTCGACAAAAACCGTCTCCATTGAATCAATCTCCTATTTGATTATCTATTTTGCCCAAAAAGAGTATTAAATCTAAGTTGCTACCCTTCCACAACAACAAATTGATATAACCTCTGTGGGCAATAGTTTATCGTGCAGCTTGAAAAAGCTGGGGCTTGGCGAAAAACCGCTTTTTAGACTGCAGAAAGCATGACGAAAGCGGTGGTTGCCCATTCATATTACGTTTTTTCGCCATCTGGGAGGAAGTGGAGGAATGGAAGCTTGACTCATGCTTTCTATAAGCCAAGCCCAAAACAAAAAATTGTTTAGACGTCGTTTGGCGTCTTGTAATTTACTAACGAGAACACGTCATATTTGTTGCCTAATGCTTTTCGGCCGGCAAGGTATTCCAGCTCGATTAGGAAGCCTAAGCCAATAACGTTTCCTCCCAGTTTCTCAACCATTTCCACGTTAGCCTTGACGGTTCCGCCTGTCGCAAGCAAGTCGTCGACGATTAGGACGTTTTGGCCCTTCTCGATAGCGTCTTCATGGATCTGGATGCTATCAGTGCTGTATTCTGTCGTGTAGGTATAGTCTAGGCATTTGTAGGGTAGTTTGCCTTTTTTGCGGATGGGAACAAAGCCTACGCCTAACTCGTATGCAAGGGGCGCGCCGATAATAAATCCGCGTGCCTCGTTAGAGACGATAACATCGATTTTTTTATCGCGATAATAGTTAGCTAGTCGCTTGATGGCTTCTTTGAATATAACAGGGTCCTTAAGTAACGTAGTAATATCCCAAAAAACTACGCCTTTGAATTCGGGAATTCTACGAATGCTACTTTTCAGATTTATTTTTTCGTTTAAGCTGATTTTGTTGATGTTTAGGTTTATTGCCACTCTATCGGTCTTGTTCATTTAATTCAACCTCTAAGCAAAAGCGCCATTCAAAGCGCAATTACATTTACAGCTCTGGGTGCTGGGAGTTTTAGCGATAACTTCTGCGATGATTTTCTTAACGTTCTCAATCCCCGTTTTCATAACCGCAACGATGTCATCGACGCATACGTTGTGGTCCTTCCAGCAGTCATAGTCAGTAACTGTGGAGATGTTTGTGTAGCAGATTTCAGCTTCCCTTGCTAACACGACTTCGGGAACCATAGTCATACCTATAATGTCAGCACCCCATTGCCGATACATACGCGACTCCGCTTTTGTACTAAACCGAGGCCCCTCAATACAGACATAGGTGCCTGTTGGGTGATGCTTTAAGTTTAGGGTTTTTGCTGCTTCTATAGCGGTTTGGTGAAGGTCAGGGCACATGGGCTCCGCGGGAGAGATATGGCAAACTTTCCCCTCAGCAAGGGTATAGAAGGATTGTTCACGTTTAGTTGTTCGATCAATAAATTGGTCTGCAAAAACCATATCGCCGGGTGCGTAATCCTCTCGAAGCGAACCCACCGTGGAGGTTGCATAGATACGTTTTACGCCTATCCGTTTGAGCGCCCAGATGTTTGCTCTGACGTTTATGTCGGTTGGGCGTATGGTGTGTAGTTTTCCGTGTCTTGGTAGAAACGCTACGGTTCTGCCGCTTAATTCGCCGATTAAGAGGGCGTCTGAGGGTTTGCCGTAGGGTGTTTCAACTGTGATTTCCTGTATATTCTTGAGTAATTTGGGGTCATATAGACCGGTTCCGCCGATAACTCCAATTTCAACTTGCATGAATAGTAGAAGGCGAGCGTTTGGCTTATAAAAATAGCGCAAAACTCTACAGACAGAGAAATTATCTAAAAGAAATGGGGGTGGGTTACGGTACGACCCAGGGAAGTTGGCTGGTTATGGGGTTAATCAGCTGCAATACCAAGTCTGGGAACAAGCCGAATACAAAGATCGCCCCAACCAAGATGAATATGGGGATCAAGATACGCTTGTCCTCAAGGATTGCTTTGGGATCTGCAGCGGGTTTACCGTACATGACGTTTACCAAGCGGAAGATATAGGCGGTCTGCAGTACGCTGGTGAGGACACCGATGATTGCCAGCCAAGTTAAGTCCACGGTGACTGCTGAGGTGAACACGAGGTATTTGGCCATGAAGCCGCCTAAGGGTGGGACACCGGCAAAGCTTAGGCCTGCAAAGACAAGTGCCAGGCTGGTCCAGGGCATCTTTTTGCCTACGCCTGCAAAGTCGTCAAGTGTACGGAAGCCTTTGGCGTTCATTATGCCGATTGCCATGAATGCGAGTGCAGTGGTTAAGCCGCCGATTAGGAAGAAGTACATGTTGCCTGCTAAGCCAAGTTCGGTTGCGCTGGTGATGGCGATGAGGTTGTAGCCGACGTCTGCGACACAGATGTAGGCGATCATGCGTTTGATGTTGTGTTGTATTAGGGCAAAGATGTTGCCAACTATCATGGTTAGGGCGGCCATGACTGCAAGCATAAGTGTCCAGTCAAATGCGCCTCCCACTGAGGGTGGCAGGATTATGAAGAGTAAGATTCTGATTATGATGTAGTAGCTGCCTTGATCTACTAGCGCTGAGAGGAACGCGGCTGAGGGTGCGGATGCGGCGGTGTATGCGTCGGGTAGCCAGAAGTGGAAGGGTACGATGGCGGCTTCAATCGCGTAGCCAGCGGCGATGAAGACGAATGAGATGATTAGCAGAGTCCGGTCGACGCCTACTAATGCGCCTATTGAGTCTCTTAGTGCGATGTAGTTTAGGGTGCCGGTTAAGCCGTACACGATTGAGAGACCAAGCAAGACGAAGGCTGAGGCGATGATGACCATAACTAGGTATTTTAGGGTGGCGTTGAGGCTGAATGCGTTTTTGCGGTACATCATAAGGAATGCTGCGGCTGCTGTTGCGGCTTCCCAGAATATGAAGAAGGTTAAGAGGTCGCCTGCGAGTACTGCGCCGATTAGTGCACCGGTTAGTAGGAGCATGATTGCAAGGTAGCGGTCTGTTGGGCGGTCAGCGGTGTTAACGAAGAAGACCGTGTAAACGACTACGACTGCGGCTACTGCGACGATTATGATAGCCATGTAGATTGATAGGGCGTCGATTAGGAAGGAGGTGGCTATTGCAGCGTCTGCGGTGCCTTCAAGGGTCAAGTTAAGAGTGGATGGGTCAGCTACGCTGTAGTAGGATATTGTGAGGTTTGCGACAGTCAATGCGGCGGCGGCAAAGACCACAATAAACCATGCCAATGAGAGCGCGGTTTTGTGGCCGCTTTTGCGGATTACCTTAAAGATGGGGATGGTTAGTAGGGCTGCGACTATGAGGGTGAATATGGGCAGGATTACATCAGTTATGGTGACCATGTTAGATGCCTCCGAAGGTAACTGTTTGAATTAGCTGCATAAAGAACGTCGGGTAAATACCGATTAACACTACAAGGACCACAAGGATTGCGAGTGCGACCTTCATGTAGTTAGGTATGTCCACAATCGTGTGGCCAGGCTCGGCGTGCTCGACGGCTGGCGCGGGAGATGCGTCTGCACCGTGCCCAGCGTGCTCATCTATGACTTCGGGTTCGCCTTGGGCTCGGCCTAAGAAAACTTTTGAGATGAATCTTAGCGCGTAGGCCAAAGAGAACACGGTGGCAACGAGCATAACAGCGGTAGGTATAATGTAGAAGCTATCGACGGAGATTATTTGGAATGCACCCACAAACAGTAGGAATTCGCTTATGAAGCATGCTAGGGGCGGTGCGCCTGCGATGCTTAGGGCCGCAATCATGCCTGAGACTGTTGAGAAGGGCATTTTGCTTGCTAAGCCGCCCATTTTGCGTATGTCTCTTTCTTCGGTTTGATGCATTACTCCTCCTGCGGTGAGGAAGAAGAGGCCCTTGCTTGCCGCGTGAGTAATTATATGCAGTATGGTGCCTACGATGGCGATGGCGGGAGCAGCGGCTAAGGCTACAACGCTTCCGCTTGCAAGCGCCGCCGGGAACAGTGAGAGGCCGAACATGATGTAGCCCATGTGAGCGATGCTTGAGTACGCAATGACACGCTTAATGTCAGTTGCGACAAGGGCGATTAGTGAGCCGAAGAAGGCGGTTACTACACCTATGATTGAGAGCGCATGTAAGAAGCTAACTCCGAATGATGATCCGACGGCTGGGAAAACCATTCCAAAGGACATGCGTATTATTGCGTAGGCTCCTGCGCTGATGATGACGCCGCTGAGTAGTGCGGACATGGGGGCGGGAGCTTCTGAGTGTGCGTCGGGTAGCCACATGTGTACGGGGAAAACAGCCATCTTTACGGCGAACCCCCCTGTTAGGGCGAGGAGTATCCATTTGGCTATGTCTGAGCTGGCTGCGGTGGCTAATGCTTGCTGGGCGGTGAACATGTCGGTGGAGCCGCTTACCCAGTAGGTTGCTGCGATGCCGAGTAATACGAAGACTGCGCCTGCGTGGGTGAATATGAAGAGTTTTAGGGCTTGTTTGTAGCTGTTGCGGTAGCCCCATTCGCCGACGATGAAGTAGGCGGGGACGAGCATGAGTTCCCAGCAGAAGTAGAACAGGATTAGGTTGCTGGTTAGGAATACGCCGATTAAGCCGACGCTAAGCATGCAGAGTAGGGCGTAGTATGCGGCGAGGTTCTTTTTGCCTGCCATGTAGTTGATTGAGTATATGGAGGCGACGAAGACCAGCACTAAGCTAATGAGTGCGATGGAGGCGCTGATGCCGTCGGTGAATAGGGTGAATTCGGTGTTGAGGATTGTTGGAATCCAAGTGTAGGTTTCTACATATCGATGTGAGGCGCTTTCCATTATAGTTGGTATGGTGCCTGCGACAAGCGCCATGTTTAATGCTGAAATACCCGCAACAAAGAAGGCTGCGGCTTTGGCTGATTTTTTGCCTACGAGGTAGACAAGTGGGATACATATGGAGGTTATCGCGAAGACTAAGAGTAATAGGGGTAGCGTCATTGTTTTACACTCCAACCGTTAACACGATTAATATCACGATTAATATGAAGCCGACAACTGCGGCTGCCACGTAGTTACGGAAGCTGTCTGAGGGGCCCTTCTTGAGCGTCGTTGCGTTTCCGGGTTCTGCTGCTCGGCCTACGTCTTCACCGATTCTGTCGGGTCCTCTGCCAAAGACAGAGTTTTCAAAGCGGGTGAGTCCTTCCGAGGCCTTGTTTATGCCTTTAGCAATGCCGTAGTAGAGGTCATCTATGAAGTACTTGTGGTTTAGCAGTGTTGTAAGCGGGTTTTTGCCTGCCGCTACGTTTCGGATGCCCTGGAAGCCTTTGTAGTAGCTCCAGTAGGCAAGTACAAAGACGGGGGCAATCAAAGCCATGAATATTGGGAACTCTATTGTTGTGAAGGCCTCAAGCAACGTGATTTCAAGTTCTAAATGCATAAAGTTAACCACTACGGTTTCGGAGAGGCCCCAGATGATGCAGAAGACGGCGAGGACGGCGGCGGGAATCAGCATAATTTTTGGTGACTCGTGAATGTGGATTTTCTCTAAGTGCAGTGATGGTTTGCCCATGAAGACTAAGCTGAACATGCGTACACAGTAGGCGAAGGTGATTGCAGTGGTTGCGAAGAGGATTACAGTTTGGATTAATCCTGCGGTTGTGCCAAGTTCCATGACACTTTCTAGGATGAGACCTTTACTGAAGAAGGCTGCAAACGGAGGCAAACCGCTGGTGGTTAAGATCATTATAACCATTAATCCGAAAGTAATGGGCATGGCTTTTCTGAGTCCACCCATTAGGCGCATATCTCGGGTTCCGAGTGCATGTATGATACCACCTGCAAGGAGGAATCCGAGCCCTTCGAAAAACGCGTGGCTTACCATGTGGAAGAGACTTCCGAACCAGCCGATGGATTCGGCGCCATGAAGTGCAACGCCTAAGCCTACCATCATGAAGCCGATTTGGCTGACGGTGGAGTACGCGAGGACGCCTTTTATGTCGGTCGTCATGAGACCCAGTGATGCGCCAATGAAGGCGGTTATAACGCCGATCCAAGCGATGGTTGGGAACCATGCAACGCTAAGTGCCGCCATCAGTGTGGGTGCGATTGAGAAGATTAGAATGAATCTTGATAGTAGATAGATACCTGCTTTGACCATGGTGGCTGCGTGTAAGAGAGCACTGACGGATGTGGGGGCTTCCATTGCGCTGTATAGCCATGTGAAGAGCGGGAACTGCGCGGATTTTGCCACTGCACCACCCAAGACCAAGAAGGCTGCAATTGTCAGTAAACCAGTGTCAAGCGTTCCAGCAACTGTTGCCCCCTCGATGCCTGTGATTATGCCGTGGAAACTAAGGGTGCCAAACATTAGGAACATGATGCCGATTGCTGCAAGCAGGCAGATGTCACCTATGCGGGTCATTATGAAAACTTTGACACCAGAGTGAATGGATTCGGGTTTCTTGTACCAGAACGAGATGAGCGCATAGGAGCATAAACCGACCATTTCCCAGAAGATGAATAACTGTAACAGGTTATCGGAGATGACAAGGCCAATCATGGAGCCAATGAAGAGCAACAAGAGGTAGTAGTATCGGGTTAAGCCTTGCTCGCCTTTCATATAGCCCTGCGAGTAAACAGCGATAATTACACCAAAGAAGGCAACAAGACACGTGAATAGTACACTAAGCGAATCTACCCAGACGCCTGCGGTTATGCCGGCATCGCCCGTTAAGCTTGGTAGCCAGCTAATAGTGTAGTAAGCTGCCTCGCCCTCGCCAAACCAGACGCCAGGGATTAATGAAACTGCAAGAGCCGCAACAACACCCATTATAGCGATTACATAGTAGTTGCGGGCTCTCTCGCTGTACTTAGCTATAACTGGAACGAATAAGCTTGCGATGAGTGGGATAACCCAGACGAACCATGCAGAGAATTCTTCAAGTATCATTAAGCTTCAACCTCTTCCTCTTTTTCATGTTCCTGCATCTTTGCAACGATCTTTGAGAGGTCACTTGTACCGTATCGCTTAGAAACGATGACAAGCAACGCCAAGATTACTGCGCTGACTGCTGTGTCTACTGAGAACGCTAAAATCAGCAGTGCTTCACCCATAGCTTGAGGAGTCGCCAGCATGATAAAGTTCAAAGTAGCAGCCGTCGCGATCAACTCTATGGATATGAAAACTTTTAGCAGCTGACGGTTAGTCAACAGACCGTAGATGCCGATAATGAGCATAATAATGGCTAAAATGACGAAGTCCATCTATTTCTTCCTCCGTTCATACAAGACGATGCCAATGCCCAAGGCCAAAGTAAAGATGACAAGGGCTTGAAGTACAACATCAACTCCTCGAAGGCTCCAGAGGGCCTCGCCGAACTGGACATCTGCACCAACATTGCTGGTGCCTGAAACCGATAGGAAAATCGCGGGCAGAGAGAGCAGCACACCTGCGCCGATTAGGCCGCCTATGCGTGCAGGTGAGGATTTACGATTTGGCTTCTCGCCAAGCATTTCACCAGACAGAAACAGAACTGCAAGGGTACCTATGGATATTGTGAACTGGAATATGCCCGCGTATAAAGCGCCGCTTAATATGAAGATAAACGCTATGCAAAAGAAGGTCACTGCTAAGGCGGTAACAGAGTAAACCACTTCATCGAGGAACAAGGCGAGAATCGCTGAAACGATTAATCCGACGGCTAAGATATCAATAATCAGTTCAATCATTTTAGGCACCCGATTTTTCTTTATACTCTGGCTTCATCACCAATGCATTCTTGTCGGTTGTAGCTAACTCAAAAAAGTCTGACATCGTTATCGCCTTTCTTGGGCAGCTATCAACACATTGACTGCAGAAAATGCATCTGTTTAAGTCGATTTGGGGACGCTGTTTACCCTCAACCTCAACAATGGTGATTGCATGCGCTGGGCAGTCGCGTTCGCAGACTCGACAGTTGGAACCTCGCATGGCTTTAATGTCAAAGCGGAAGTCTTCACCGCATTCAAAGTCTATTTCGTTGCATGCTTTGATTTCATAGACGAGTTTCCCGCGGGAGTCAGGGGGCAGGTTAGGCTTCACAAAGGGGTATTTGCTTGTAGCGGGCTTTGTGAACAGATGCGAAAGCGCCCGTTTGAATATTGGTGATATCCGCGATTTTGATTTCTTGTCTGCCATTAAATTTACACTCCGATGCCTAAGGGTTGATAGACCCAAGTAACTAATGCAACAGTCGCCATTAACGTCAGGATCGCTGCAGGTAGCAGTATCTTCCAGTTACCTGTTAAGACCTGGTCGATACGGAGACGCGCTACAACTGTTGTAATGTACTCTGAAATCACAACGACTACGAGGAGCTTTAGCACAAACCAAAGCGTGTGCCAGAACCAGTCTAAACCGAAGAATACGGGGCCATTGCTGCCGCCCAAGAAGAGCGTAACTACCAATGCGGAGCCGAATACAACTTGTACGTCACGTGTTAAGTGTAGGAAGGCGAGTTTGGCGCCTGTGTACTCTGTTTCTAAGCCGCCGACAACCTCGGATTCTGAGTGAGGTACATCGAAGGGGTCCCGTTCTAGTTCAGCTTGCATGGTGATTATGAATAGTACAAATGCCCAAGGCGCCAGTATTATGGCTGGCCAGGCAAAGGAGGCGATTTCAAAGATGCTTAGGCTTCCAACTATGAAGGCAGGCGTCAATGCCAGCAGGAACAGGGGGATGTCGTAGCCTAAGAATTGGGTTAAGACACGCGCAGAGCCGATGGTGCCATAGGGGTTAGCTGAAGCCCAGCCGGCTAAAAAGAGCAAAAAGTTCGCCACCGTCGCGAAGATGAGTATAATGATTAAGTCGCCGTTGAAGCCACCTGTTGAGAGCACGCTTGCGCCGTCGATGGGTATAAAACACAGTGCCAGAACCATGACGCTAAAAGCCGCCAAGGGGGCTATGCGGAAGACTAGTTTTTTGGTGTCTCTGGGTTCGATGTCTTCTTTTGTTAAGAGTTTAATGAAGTCGGCGAGGGGCTGAAGTATGCCGGCAGGTCCCGCGACCATGGGGCCGACCCGGTTCTGTATGCGTGCTTCTAGTTTGCGTTCTACCCAGTCACAGAAGAGTGTTAGGAAAAGGATGAAAGTGAATCCTGGGAAAACGAGTACTCTAAAGATCAGCATTGGGTCGATTACGAGGCTCATGTCTGTCACCTATCATCTATCTGTGCATGAGAAGCATGGGTCTAAGCTGACAAAGTTGGAGGGCACGTCAGCTATGCTTTCTCCGATGGCTGTTTTTAGGAATGCCGGGATGTTAGCAAACGTGGGGGTGCGGATTTTGACGCGGTCGGGCTTGTCGGTGCCGTTACTCTTGACGTAGTAGAAGAGTTCACCTCTTGGGGCTTCTAAGCTGCAGACCGCTTCGCCTGCCGGCACTCTTCTTGCGACATCCACCTGGATTGGGCCGGAGGGCATGTGGTCAAGGGCGTACTCGATGATTTTGATGCTTTCTTCAACTTCATCCATACGCACATTCATTCTGGCCCAAACATCACCGTCCGGATAAACGATTTCTTTGAATGGAATGTCGCCGTATGCTGCATAGGGGAGGTCTTTGCGTACGTCTATGTCGACGCCGGATCCTCTTGCTATGGGGCCGACCACGGATAGTTTTAGGGCATCTTCGCGGCTAAGGACACCGACATCTTTCATTCTGAGGCGTAGGGTGGGTTCGTCGAGGTAGATTTTTCTGTAGAACGGCACCTTGCTTTTGAGGTCGTCTAGGACAGATTTGATTTTCGGTACCTGCTCGGGGGTGATGTCGCGTCGGACGCCGCCGACTGTGATAAGTGAGCCGTATACGCGGTTGCCGCTGGTTAATTCGATGAGATCCATTATTGGTTCTCGGTCGCGCCAGAAGTACTGGAAGATTGTTTCATAACCGATCTCTAAGCCTGCATGACCCAACACTAGGAGGTGGCTGTGGAGGCGGTTAAGTTCCAAGGCAATTACCCGTAGGTACTGTGCCCGCTCAGGAACGTCAGGTTTTAGGATCTTTTCTACGGCCCCAACAAACCCGTAAGCATGCGCTGGGTTACAGATTCCACAGACGCGCTCGACTAGGTAGGTGTCTTGGAGGTAAGTTCGGGATTCAGTTGTCTTCTCAATACCGCGGTGGACATAGCCGATTCTTGGCTCTACCTTTGTGACTGTTTCACCATCAACGGTTACAGAGAACTTTTCGGGCTCCAACAGCGCCGGATGCTGCGGCCCAATGATGATTTTTACTTGTCGTCCCTCGGCGGGTTTGTTAGCTTCCCGTTCGGGTGTGGGGACAAGTTTAACTTTGGAGGGATCCACATCTTTCCTCAGAGGATAGACGCCGTCGGGCCAGTTTTCAGAGAGCACAAAGTGCCCATCAAACTCGTTACCCTCAAACACTACACCGAAGAGGTCGGTTACTTCAAGCTCGTGGAAGCGTGCGCCTGGGTGAATATCGGTTACGGTTTTGATTTTAGGTTCTGCTTTTGGTACTTCTGCTTTTATGGTAAAGAAGGATTTGGATGTCCGAACATGATAGTACACGCCTAGGGTTTCGCCGAAGTCTAAACCCGTGATGGCGACAATACCTGTTTTCTCGTCAGCTGCAATCATGGCTGCCAAAACGTCACAATGGAGACCGTTGTTTGCTACGATAGCGGCGGTTCCAGTGACGCCGTTTTGGATCCGTATTTTATCGCCGAATTTTGCTTGAAGAATAGCTAAAACATCTATGTTATTGTTTGACATCTTGTTTTACTTCCACAGCTTTTTTCTGTTTAGGGGGGTTTATTGCGTTTAATAGTTTGACGCAGCCGTCGATGATTGCTTCGGGGCGTGGGGGGCATCCGGGTATGTATGCGGATACGGGGATTACTTTGTCTACGCCGCCTAGGGTGTTGTAGTTGCCTGCGAATACTCCGCCGCTGCAGGCGCATGCGCCTATGGCGACGACGAATTTAGGCTGGGGCATTTGGTCGTAGACGCGTTTTAGGCGTTCTGCGCATTGTTGTGTGACGCAGCCGGTTACTAGTAGGATGTCGGCATGTCGGGGGGAGGGTTCGAGTTTTATGCCGAAGCGTTCGACGTCATATTTTGGTGTGAGTAGGGCGACGATTTCGATGTCGCAGCCGTTGCAGGCGCCTGAGTTGAAGTGGAGGACCCAGGGGGATTTTACGCGGGCCCAGGTTTTTGTGTCTGCCATTAGTCTTTGCCTCCGTCTAGCAGGACTATGCCTGCGGCGAGGATTATGCCGAGGTAGAGGATGAGTAGGAGTGGGTTGGTTATGCCCATGGTGAATGAGGCGAAGGCAAGTACCAGTACTGATGAGTCAAAAATTACGAAGTAGATTAGGTACTTGTATAGTGAGACGTTGATTTTTAGGCCTTGGAAGGAGACTTTTTCTCCGCAGGCATAGGCGGCTTGTTCGTTTTCGCCTATTGTGGTTTTTGGCGCGGCCTTTTTGCCTATGGCGTAGATAAGTACTGTTGAGAGGAAGATTAAGAGGAACGCGAGTAGGGCTTCAATAATCATGGTTAGGTCTCTCCGTGTTTTCCTTGGTCATTAATGCTGCCCCAAAGTTAGAGACAAGCTTGCACTTGTTATATTCCAAACCGTCTGTGAAAGCGTATTTAAGTGTATCTGCATGGTGACTAGACGATTGATTAGTGCCCGATAAGGTTGTGTTTGATGTGTAACTGGCGTTTTTTTGGAAACAACCTAGCATAGTCTCTCCCACGCTATTTCTCTCCCCATGCTACCCCGAGTTATTTGTTTTAAAGCGTTGCACTTGCATTTAAATTTTGAGACCATAAAAGTGTGGAATTTCATGGTTTTATCTAAATTGTCGAAAGCATCGAACATAACATCGAATTCTTGTTTAAACTGATATCTCATCACTCAAACCATTAGGTGGATACGGAAACAGATGCGCTTTCTCCTTAGGATAAGTAATCGTAACTTCCTGCCCAACCTTAAACCAATCCTCGGTAAGAGAAGGCCGATTAATCACAAACCGATCACCATTCACAAGCCGAATCTCATAACGGACAATCGTACCCTCAAAAGTAGCTTTCTCAATCTGACCAAACAAGCCGTCATAACCCTCACCAACAAACCCCAACTTCATTTCACAAGTCTCAGGACGAATAGCCAAGACCACACGATCTCCAACCTTTATGTCCCGCTCATTAAACGCCTCGATCTGATAACCTTCACGCAACTCAATCTCGGCATCCTGACCCTCAAGCTTTGTAACGTAACCCTCCAAAAGGTTAGATTCACCAATAAAGAAGGCCACAAACAGACTGTTCGGATGCATATACAACTCCTTAGGTGTGCCGACCTGCACGATTTTGCCTTTTTTCATGACAGCGATTCGGTCAGATATTGACATGGCTTCCGCTTGGTCGTGAGTAACATGGATAGCTGTGATTTTGAGGTCTTTTGCCATTCTACGAATCTCATACCTAATATCATTTCGAACCTTCGCGTCTAGCTGCCCGAGCGGTTCATCTAGAAGTAGCGTTTTAGCTCCTGCAGCCAAAGCCCGGGCGACAGCGATTCTCTGCATCATACCGCCGCTAAGTTCACTTGGATATGCACCCAATCGCTCACTGAGTTTAACTAGCTCCAGAACTTCATGACCTATGGTTTCAGACTGTTTAGTGTCATAGTTCTTTACCTTGGGCCCATAGAGGACGTTATTCCATGCAGTCATATGGGGGAACAGGGCGAATGTTTGGAATACAAAGCCGATGTCGCGATCCTCAGGTGGGTCTTTGTCTACTCTGCGATCGCCGATGTATATTTCGCCGCCATCTGGGTTGATTAATCCTGCGATGAGGCGTAGAAGGGTGGTTTTGCCACAGCCGCTTGGGCCGAGGAGTGAGAAGTATTCTTGATCGTGTACTGTTAAGCTTACGTGGTCTAGTGCGTAGACTTTCCCGTATTTCTTTACGACGTTTACTACCTTTACGTCTGGCATTCTAGTCTCCTCTTCCTTTGATGTTATTATTGGTTATCATGTTAATTTCTCTCTTTTCTAGTTAAAAGTCTCAGCGCAAGCAGTATAACGAAGCTGAATAGAATCAGCAAGCCACAGGCTAAACTGACAGTTAACGAATCCACGCCTGGGATGGCAGATGCAGTACCTCTCACGGAATTAACCCAGTTTACTATCAAAACTGGAGCAGTTTGCAGTTGTTGAGCTACCGCCAAACTTGCACCTGTTTCGCTTACGCTACGTGTAAAGACGATGATTGCACCTGAAAGAATCGAATACTTTGTTATCGGCCAAACTACACTTTTGAACACCGTTAAAGGTTTGGCACCCAGCGTTTTGGACGCTTCTTCCATTTCTACGCTTATGCGCTCCATAGCAGCAGTCATTGACCTAACAAAATAGGGATAAGTAATTGCCAAGTGGGCAAAAATCAAAAGCAGGAATTCGGGAACCCCCGAAAGGTTGGACCAGAAGAATCGCAATGAGACGCCTAAAGCGATGGAGGGCACAATAATTGGGACATTAATCAATGTGTCCAGGATTACAGAGGGCCAAGTGCCAAAGATTTTACGAGAAATCAAAATAGCCATCGGCAACCCCAATGCCATACCTAAAACAGTCACTATAGCTGCTAAGACATAGGAAAGACCAAGGCTACCCCAAAAACTCTCCCAGACCCCAGCACCAGTAAACG
This sequence comes from Methanocella sp., assembly GCA_050261115.1. Classification (GTDB taxonomy): domain Archaea; phylum Thermoproteota; class Bathyarchaeia; order Bathyarchaeales; family Bathycorpusculaceae; genus Bathycorpusculum. The sequence goes on along the minus strand of JBLNCY010000038.1, from coordinate 12,409 downwards.
CTTCAACAAAGGTCGACCCAGTCCCTATAGCTTGGAAAGCGGGGAGCGCCACATACATGGAAGGAATAAGGACGATAATGAAAAAGACCCCCAGAGCTACACCGTTACGGGTCCAGGCGCCTTTTTTATAGCTAAGTTTCTTCTCGAAAGCAGGTAAGCCCTGACAGAACGGCAGTTTCATCTTCTTTCCAACAAACCGTATCAGGACGAATAAAGCAAGCGACACAACAATTAGGATTAAGCTGGCAAAAACAGTTGCGCCTTCATACGTGCCCTGCGATATGGTACCAGCCTTAAATTGGTCGCTGACGGTTTGGATAAAGACGGGCCCATTTAAGAATACTCCGGCAGCAACGAGGTATGTTGCGCCAGTTTCTGAGAGCGAACGTGCAAACGCTAGAGTGTAGGCTGCAATCAGGGAGGGTTTTATGATTGGGAAAGTTACCGTTCTTGAAGCAGTCAACGGTGGAGCACCAAGTGTTCGCGATGCACGTTCATATTCCATCTTGTAGTCCATCAGGGAACCGACAACAACACGTACGACCACAGGGAACGAGAAGGTAAAGTGCAGAACCATTACCAGCGCCCAACCAGGAGAGATGAAGGGTTGACCAAAAAGATCCGCAGGGGCTTGGTTCCAAAATAGTAAAAGTGAATAGCCCAAAGCAGCGGTTGGAACAACAAATGGAAGATCAGCCAGTGTATCCAGTACATTTAGCCAACGGGATTTTCCGCCTCGGGCAATAAGCCAAGCCAACGGCACACCTGCTAATAGGTCAAGGGCAGCAACCACTAGACCTATGACGAATGAAGCGAAAATAGCATTCATCGCAGTATTCATCAATTCTGGCTCAGTAAAAACCGCCTCCAAGGAGCCAGCCTTGGTTATGATCCCAATTATGGGAGGAATCAGAATTAATACAAAAAATATGGCAATCGCGGAGAGGTAGAGGGTGTACTTTAAGGGTTTTTTAGAGGACCAACGATTCAATGTATCCATGACTTTACTCAGCAGGACGCCGCTCCTTCTCTATAGCGATGAAATTCCCTAAATCAGCACCTTATTGTAAGGTACCCCTATATTACTGTTACATAGAGACCAAAAATTTCTCGATATTAATCAGCAGCTATACAGAAAATCAAACACAGACTAACGTCATAACCTAACAAGCCAAGCTATACATTAGTTCATTCAACACAGGTTCAACCCATGGTGATTCCATATATAAAAGAGGGGGCCTGTGAGAGCACCAGAGCCCGTGGGTTACTTGAAGGCTCTCCACACCAACGCCGCCAAGACGCCGCCGACTATTGGAGCTACCCAGAATAGCCAGAGCTGCTCAAGTGCGATGCCGCCGACAAAGACGGCTGGGCCTAGGCTTCTGGCGGGGTTGACGGAGGTTCCGGTTATGGCTATGCCTACGATGTGCACCATCACCAGGGCTAAGCCGATGGCTAACCCCGCAAAGCCCTTAGGCACCCGCTGATGAGTCGAGCCATGCACCACAAGCACAAAGATAAACGTCAACACCACCTCCGCAACCAACGCCGACACCACGCCGTAGCCGCCCAGCGACGCCGTGCCATAGCCGTTCTGCCCTAACCCCATCGAGATACTATACCCCGTCGAACCCGATGCGATCGCATACAATATTCCTGCGCCCACAACTGCACCGACACACTGAAACACAATATACAACGCGGCGTCTTTAGCGCTGATTTTTCTGGCAAGCAGCATCGAGATGGTTATGGCGGGGTTGATGTGACAGCCCGAGATGCCGCCGATCGCATAAACCATCGCCAAAACCGCGATGCCAAACGCAAACGCAATCGCCAAATATGCATAACCCACGCCAAGCAAGCCGCCGGCCGTGACCGCGCTGCCGCAACCGATTAACACAAGCACCATGGTCCCGATAAACTCCGCCACATAACGGGTGGAAGGTCTAATGTATTCCGGCACCGAAGCCGGTTTCTCAACTTCACTCACAAAACATAACTCCTAAAAAGCTCCTGTACTCATTTTAGTCGAGTTAGCATTTAATACTTTGCATCCAAAACCCCCAACCGACCCGCCGCCAATCAACCGATTCGCTTCAACCCCAAGCTACGCCGCAGCCTCCTAATGCAGCAAACAACTGCAACCACAAAAACATATACAACAAACAAACCATACGGTTAAAAGAGGCGGTAGCAAGGGACCTGTTGCTCTACTGAGGAGTCCCCTCCCCGGTATATAGAGTCAACCCCAAGCCCAACCCAAGCGCGAATGCAAACCAACTAAACGATCTTAAAGAGGGAGCAGCCCGATGCCCAACAAACCTAGGAGTATCAGAGTTTTGCCTGGTTAGGGGTTTGAAGATAGCACAAAAAGGGTCCCGCAGAAGTAACCAAAATTAATTACCCGTACCTCTAAATTAGTGGTGAGCGGATATGGCTAACAATCTACTTATCATGTATTATTCGAGAAAAGGCGCCACCGAAAAAATGGCCACAGCAATAGGCAAAGGCGCAAAAGACGCAGGCGCAAACGTCACCGTTAAACCCGTAGCCGAATGCACCATGAATGATTTGTTAGAGGCAGATGGGATAGCCTTCGGTTCTCCCACATACTACTGTAACATCGCATGGCAACCAAAAAAGTTTCTAGACGAAACCATACTTGATTTTTATACTAAAGGGCATTCTCTTAAGGGTAAAGTTTGCGGCTGCTTCACCTCAGTGGGCGCTTTGGAAGATGGGAAGGAGTGCCTGCGGATGCTGGAAAAAGCGTTCAGCTATGCCCTAAAAATGAGAATGGTTAGCGGTTTAGTGCTTGAGTCAAAGACGGTTTTTCAGGGAGAACTGTCGAAATGTTATGAGTTGGGTAAAGCGCTGGCAGAGGAAATAGCCAAGACAAATTAAAGGAAGCAAATTTCTGTTGATAAAAAGAGGGATGGGTTATTGCTGATTTGTCAAATCTTCGATTGGGGCGTCGGCTGCATTCTTCTTTATCGACTCTATGCCCTTAATAGCGCTCTGTTTTGACTCGTATGTTTCGCTATGAGACACTATTTCCCCGTTCGCTGCTTTAAATCGCCAGTAAAATTTTCGAGTTGTTCTTTAAAACTTCAAATTGAGCTACCAAACAATTCACCGATTGAATATTGTAATCGACCGCTTAAAAGTATTTATCAATCTCTAAAAAATGAAAATGGTGCTATATCAATAAATTAATTGAATATCAAAATTTCCAAGTAATTATGACTTATAATAATTGCAGAAGAAGGTACTTCTCCAGGGATTTTATTCAATAAAAAGTGGGGAGCGAGCGACCGCAAGGGTCCGTCACTCCAGTTCGGAAAGCTCTGCTGATACACCAAAAGAAAAGTTTATAGACGCCTACATAGGCCGCTTCTTTCTTTCCTCTTCAAGAGTGGCTTTTGTGTTATCCGAAACGCTGAATTTCTCGCTCCTAACCTGCTCTGAGATGTGTCGGGTTTCAGTAACCGGTTTTTTATGAACCACCACTTCCTCCCTTACTTCAGCCGTCTTAGAGACATCGACATCCTCATGCTTTACTGGGACTCTGATTGTTTCAGTCCTCCACTCACTTTTGGGTTCGGACACTCTTGTGCTACTCGGCTTGGTTTCTTCAATACTGATTTCTTCGTGTGTTACTGGGATGTCTTTGGTTTGGGTTTCTGTGTAGGGTGTTTTAGTAATGGTGACTTCTTCCTCATGGGTGTGTTTTGAAACGTCTAAGCGCTCACTTATAAGAGGAATTCTTTCAATGATGTCAGTCTCCGTTCTAGTAGTCGGTGCGGCTACACTGGGTTTTTCTTGCATTTCTCGTGCTTGGGGTGCCTCGTACTTAGCTCGATATTCCTCATCCGATGGGAATTTGCTTCCGGTTAATCGATTGGCTTCAGCTTCGCTCACATCAAAGCGTACAGTCCTGCCATCGTAGCTTTTGAAATACTTCTTTGGAATATAGTATTGTGTTTTGCTCCCTATACCTTTCTGTGTATGGACATAGTATGTGCTTGTATCCTGAACTTCACCTAAGTCAAAACCGTTTGCGCCTCTAGCTTCTTTCTTGTGGGCATCGCTCCATGGAACATTTGTTGTAGACATTCTAATCATTCCATTTTTTCTTGAGAGAGCATGAGAATTAAACATATGTGAGTGTTTAGGCACAATAGCAGCCAAAGCCTACACCTGAATCTCGACTCTTCTGCAAGATATTAGATAATGAATAAGCGCTAACTGTTGCTCATGAGTAGTTTGGTGAAGTATCTCTCGTTATGCATAGTGGCGTCATCATCCGCTAAATCCACCGCCAAGCATTGAGGTTTTGCATTCTTGGGTTTGCAACAGTGGAAAGCATTACAAGTTCATTTCATATGTTTGAAGGCATAATCAGTTAGCCCTTCAAACGGTGCCCCAAGCAGATCATAAACGCTCCTGCCAAAGAGTCGTCGTCCGTAGTGTTGGGCTTGTCCTTTGAGGATGGCGAATTTTAGTTTGGCTTCGCTGAATCCTGCGGTGTAGAGAAGTTTGTGGCGTATGAGGTGATAGTTTTTGGGTTCTTCCCAGTCCTCGATGGATACGCCGCCGGTTTTGACGCGTTCGTAGAGGGGGGTTCCGGGAATCGGGTAAGGCAGTGTGAAGGAGAGGTAGTCTAGGGGGAGCTTGGAGGCAAAGCGGATGGTGTCAAGCACGGTTTTGTCGGATTCACCGGGGTAGCCGACGATGAAGAATGCGCCGGCTTGCAATCCCGCCGCTTTCGCGGCTCGCACAGCGTGCTCGGCCTGTGAGGTGTTTATGCGTTTATTCATAATCTCCAGCACCGAATCATTCCCCGACTCGATCCCAAAAAACACTCGCACGCAGCCCGCGTGCTTCATCGCCGTTGCCACTTCACCATTCATAGTGTCTACCCGTGAGAGGCATTCCCAGCCTACATCTAAACGTCGCCGACTCAACTCTTCACACACTGCCAAAAGATGCCGACTGTTGAGGGTAAAGCAGTCATCGGCAAACCATACCCGATCATAACCCAACCCAGCAATCTCAGCCACCTCATCCACAATATTTGTCACCGAGCGGGTATGGATGTCGGCGCCAAATATGGGGCGACTGCAGAAGTCGCAGCTAAAGGGGCACCCCCGAGAAGTAATCATCGATGTCGTGGTGTAGTGGAAGCGGCGTTGGTAGTATGCTTTGTAGGCGTCGTTGTCAAATTGGCTCCGTGTGGGGAAGGGGATGCTGTCGAGGTCGGCTATGAAAGCTCTAGGCGGGGTATGAATAACCTGTGCGCCTTGACGGTAGACTATGCCCTTGATTTGTGAGAGCGGCTTTTTCTCTGCCAAGGCTGCTACCAGTTCGGTTATGGTTTGTTCGCCTTCACCCACAACCACCACATCAAACGCACCCAAAAAGCCCTCAGGCATCCAAGACGGCAACGGCCCCCCCACAACAAAAACAACACCATCCGGTAGTTGATCGCGAAGAGCCCCGGCGAGTTCATGGGTGGTTTTCTTCATCGAAAACATGCAGTAAAAGCCCACTATATCGGGCTGGGAAGCGACGATGCGGCGGAGAGCCCTCTGGGGCGTTTGGAAGGTGCAATCGACAAGTTCCACCTCAACCCCGTGGCGCCGGAGCACCGCAGCTATGTAACCCAAGCCCAAAGGGGGAAAACGGAAAATCGAATTGTCATGTGCAGGATGAAAAAAGGGATAAACAAGCGTAACCTTAACTGCCAAAGGAAATCCTCAAAAATCGTCTAAGAACTAGAGAAGCTAATCCCTTAAAAACATTACAAAAATAGTGAGGGGAAGTTTACTGCGCTGCTGAGGTTGCGGAGGATGGAGAAGTGGGGGTTTGGCTAAAGAGGTTGTCTTCGCTCCATAGCCATCGGGAGTTCCGAAGTACACGCAGCAGCGGAACAGCAATCAACATCGCAATTAAGGCTTGGATTATTCTGACTGCTGGGTAGAGGAAGGGGCTTGCAAGCAACCCCACCTGGACAACCTCCAATGAGAAGCCGAAGATGCCTTCATAGACTGGCGGGGTTACGTACATGAGGGTGCCGAACATGTTGTCTGCTTCGTTACCAATGAAGCCTAAGATGAAAAAGAAGGCGCTTCCGTAGGCGATTGAAAGTTTCTTGCCGAAGAACGCTAAGGGGAGAATCAGTAGCAGCGCGATTACTTTGTCAAAGACGGTGGCGGCAGCCATAAACCAGTGGTCAACTGCGACTCCCGCAAGCACCGTCTGCCCAGTAATGGGACTCACGGGCGGCGTAAACAGGAAGGCAAAAATCATAACTCCAAAAACCACAAAGGCATATTTCCATTTCTTATAGAAGATTAAGCCGGCGATTAGGGCGTTGAACATGGGTGCGAGTATGAAGGGTGCACCGTAGGGGGACATGCCCATTAATGCCCAGGTTACTGAGGAACCTAAGAGGGCTGCGGCGGCTCCGAGGTAGGGACCGAGGATTAATCCGAAGACGGTGGCGATCATGGCGGCAAAGCTGATTTCTATCATGCCTATGCCAGTTGGGATTCTTATGGGGGCGATTAGGGATAATACGTAGAATAGTGCTGCGAATATGGCTATTAGGGCGACTTGTTGGGTGGTGATTTTCATTTTTCTATTTGAACTCCTGTATTATTCTTCATCGTTATGTAAATTTCTACATAGCATCATCATATAAAAGAATTCGCCCAACAAAAATTACACAAGTAACCGCTACACATATCACCCCCAGCCAACACTAAACCAATCGATCACCCATGAAAGCACTCCTCATCACAGGAACACTCGCCCAAAACACAGTAAAACAATACGCCCAACAATCAAGCACCCCCACCCAAACCCTAGCCCTAAACGTCCAAGTCGCCGCCTTCCTAACCCCCGCCCTCATTAGTCAAGCCCTCAAAAAACAAAACCTCAAAGACATCACCATCATCCTAACCCCCGGCCAAATGCCCGGCGACACCCAAAGCATAACCCAAGCCACAGGAATACCCGCCTTCAAAGGCCCACGCTACGCCGCCGACCTCCCCATCATCCTAGACAACCTAAACGAAGTAGAACTATCAACAGTCACCCCCGCATGCGACCTACTACAAGAAAAAATCCAACAAAAAGCACTAAAGCAGCTAGAAAAAGCCGAAGCACAAAGCCAAGAACTCCTCAAAAACCCAGGGCACCTCAAAATCGGCAACCTCACCATCGGCAAAGAACTTCCCATGCGCGTATTAGCAGAAATCGTGGACGCACCCCTCCTAGACAACGAGACGATCAAGCGCTTAGCCAAACGGTATGTAGCTTCGGGTGCCAACATCATCGACGTGGGTATGTGTGCGGGGCAAACCCGCCCCGACGATGCAGAGCGCGCGGTTAGGGCGGTTAAAGCGGTTGTGGAAGTGCCGGTGAGTATAGACACGCTAAATCCCGCGGAAATTGAAGCCGCCATAAAAGCCGGTGCCGACTTAATCCTGAGCGGAGATGAGGGAAACCTCCAAGACATTGCACCCTTCGCAAAGGACACTGCAGTGGTTATAATTCCGACTAACCAGAAAAAAGGCATCTTCCCCCAAAACCCCAAAGCCCGCGTTGAGATGCTTGAACACCTTATAGGCCAAGCAAAGGCACTGGGTTTTAGAAAAGTCATTGGCGACTTGGTCCTGGAGCCGCCTCATACGCTAGATTCGTTTGTTGCTTTCCAAGAGTTTAACCGAAGAAACCCCGACGTGCCCCTGCTGATAGGCATCGCCAACCTTGTAGAGTTGTTTGATGCCGACTCTGTCGGGCTTAACGCCTTACTATCTTGGCTATCCTCGGAAGTTAACGTGGACATTTTGTTAACCACAGAAAAGACGCCGAAAGCCTTCGGCTCAGTCCATGAAGTCGCGACTGCGTCTAAGATGATGTACTTGGCTAAAAAGCGTGATTCGGTGCCCCGCGACTTAGGCTTGGATTTACTAATTCTAAAAGATAGAGCAGAACGAGAGCTAAATTATGACTTTGATAAAGCGAAAGTGATTGCAGCAAAAAAGCAGAGTTCCGCTTTAGTGGAGTTGGATCCTTGTGGGGTTTTCCGTGTGGCGGTTGATCGAGAAGCGGGTTCTATAGTAGCGCTCTATTATGAGTCGAGTGAGTCGAAAGAGGTGTCGTGTGCAATTTGTGGTCGGGGAGCTGAGGAAGTTATGGGTGAGGTTTTGCGGCGTGGATTGGTGTCGCAGTTGGGTCATGCGGCTTATTTGGGGATGGAGTTGGCGAAGGCTGAGGTTGCGTTGCGGACGGGGAAGGGTTATCTTCAGGACGCTAATCTATTTTAGTTTTTATACATTTTCTTGTATAAACTGAAAATTCCCCATTTATATTGGTTGTTAAGGCTCGATTTCTTGCCTATTTTAGCTTTAGATGTTATTTTTGAGCTTATTTGTTGGTTGGGGCAGGCGCCTTAACGATTGATAAATTTTAAATATAAAATAGGGTCTATGCTACGTTTGAGGTTAATATCTTGCCGAAGGCCGCGAAAAAAGCAGCAAAATCAGCCAAAAAGAAGAAATAAGCAGATATAGTGCCAAACTATATCCCTGTTTTCTTTTTTTGTAACCAAACCCACACCTAAACCAAACCACCAAAAGATTAACACAAAAAGCGCTAACTAACCAACACAACCAACTTCAGCAAACGAACCTTTATCTTTCTAAACACAGTACCTAGATTGACGGTGAAATTTAATTTGGAAAGTAACGCGCTAAGCATAAGCTTTGCAGGTCTACAATTACCTAACCCCACGATGCTAGCATCAGGCGTCATGGGTTACTCTGCAGAGTCCTTTCAACGCATCGCAAAAAGCGGCGCAGGCGCCATAGTCACAAAATCCGTCGGGTCACAACCCCGAATTGGCTATGTGAATCCTACCGTAGTTCAAGCGGAATCAGGATTAATCAACGCCATGGGACTCCCGAACCCTGGAATAACGGTTTTTAGCGAAGAAATCAAGTTCTCAAAAACCATCCTACGCGTTCCACTGATTGTTAGCGTCTTTGGTTATACTGCCGAGGATTATGCTGCTGTGTCAAAGAAAGCGGCTGAAGCAGGCGCAGACGCGATTGAGCTAAACGTCTCCTGTCCGCATGTTAAACAGACGGGTGCAGAGATTGGTCAAAGCCCCAAACTCTTAGCAGAAGTAGTGCAGCAGGTAAAAGCTGCAATGGACAAACCCTTAATCGTCAAATTATCGCCTAATGTCACCGACATCTCGGTTTTGGCTCAGGCAGCCATCGAAGCCGGTGCAGATGCGTTGACTGCCGTAAATACGCTAAGGGCCATAGCCATTGACGTTGATACCCAGATGCCTATTTTGGCTAACATCAAAGGCGGCTTATCCGGCGCATGCATGAAGCCAGTTGCACTGCGTTGCGTATATGACATCGCAGACCAGTTTGAGGTACCCATCATAGGTTGTGGTGGGGTCTCTAACTGGAAAGATGCTGTTGAATTCTTTTTGGCTGGTGCCTCGGCGGTTCAAATTGGCACAGCCGTTGCAGGTGACATTGAAGTATTCCGTTCAGTCACCAAGGGAATAGAGAACTATTTGAGAAAGAAAAACGCTCGGAGTGTGAAAGATATTGTCGGACTTGCCCACCGTAAATAATCAACTTAGAACTACCCAAATCGTGCAGATACGCACAGAGAGCCCCTCGACTAAAACCTTTGTGTTCACCGATAAATTGTGCAGCAAAGCTAAGCCGGGACAGTTTTTGATGCTGTGGATTCCCGGAGTAGACGAGATCCCCCTAAGCATCATGGATGCCTCAGACGGTCTTGTGTCAGTAACAGTGAAAGCAGTCGGCGACGCCACACGGCACCTTCATAGCTTAGCGCCTGGTTCCACTATAGGCGTACGAGGACCCTTCGGAAACAGTTTCACCGAAAGCCGAGGCAAAGTCTTACTGATCGGAGGAGGAACCGGCACGGCACCCTTACTCTTCCTTGCCAAGCAACTAGCCACCAAAACCGAACGCCTATCATTTGTTGAAGGCGCAAAAACGGCTTCTGAGTTACTATTTGTACGGGAAATAGGCGGAATCTGCCAAGAGAAAAACATCATAACCACTACCGATGACGGCACCGCTGGGTTACAGTGCCTTGTGACAGAACCGCTAGCCAGTTTGCTGGATAGAGAGCGGTTTGACATGATTTATGTTTGCGGTCCAGAAGTCATGGTTAAGAAAATCTTTGAGTTAACAGAAGCCCGAAAGCTCCCCGTCGAGGCAAGCTTGGAGCGGCTTATGCGGTGCGGCATCGGCTTATGCGGCAGCTGTGTCATCGGTAAGTACCGTGTTTGCCGTGATGGCCCCGTCTTTAACGCCGCCCAACTGCGGGAAATGAAGGACGAGTTAGGGATTTCAAAGATCGGCTTTGATGGCTCCCGAATTCCCTTCTAAACATCTTATTTTTGATTTAGTAATTTATCACTATATGTTGTGGTATTGTGGTTGAAACTAAGTCGATAGTGAATAAAGAGGTCTCATGGGTAGCTAACGGCATAACAATCAAGGGCACCCTGACTTACTCTGAGGAGAAGATGCATTGCGGCGTCGTGTTTGTAGCCGGCAGCGGCCCCACAGATCGTGACTGGTGCTCGCCCCTTCTTTTGGGCTCAAATGGCAGCGCCAAACTATTAGCTGAACTGTTAGCTTATGAGGGATTTGTTACTCTCCGATACGATAAAGCCGCGTCAGGACCAAACGCACAAGAAAACGCAGCAAAACTGACAGGCAGAATAAGCATGCAAAGCCACCTAGAAGAACTCTCAGGAGCAGTCAAGACTCTTGTCGGGCTGCGGCTAGTTGCTGAGCACTGCATTTTTGCGTTAACCAACAGCGAGGGCGCCATTCACGCCATAAACTACCAACTCCAAGCCAAAACACCCAAGCTAAGAGGGCTGGTACTAACAGGTGCGCCTGGACGCGCAATCGGCACCGTAGCACGAAGCCAAATATACGCACAAATAAAAGATCTGCCCAACAGCAAAGAAATATTGGAAAAATACGACTATGCCATCGCTGATTTTTTGGCAGAAAAACTCATCACACCCGACCCCACGCTTCCAGAGTTGATGCAGCAAGTGCTACTGAGCTTATCTTTTCCAGTGAACCTGCCATTTAGCAGAGAGCTATGGAGCTATGATCCCGCCAAAACCATAAGCGCCGTTGACGTTCCGATTCTGGTGGTTATCGGCAAAAAAGACATACAGGTCAACTATCAAGAGGATGGCAAAGCACTCGAAGCTGCAACCGCCAACAACCCAGACGCTACGTTTGTTTACCCCGAAAACGCTAACCACGTCTTAAAATACGAGGCCACACCAAGAGAGCAGCTAACGGCACAAAGGGAGCTACGTTACAACGCAGCAGACACCCATCTAGACATGGATGCTGCAAGAGCTACTGTTGATTGGCTTAAAGTGCACTCGGAATAGCATCCGCAAGAGAGAACGCCGCTAAATCAAAGAGCAAGGCACTAAATACGTTAAAAAGAAAAGAGAAACGGTTGCGCCGCGTTGTGGGTTAGTTGGGTTTGGAGAGGATTTCTTCCCGCTGGAATATCTGCGTCCCCACATAGAACACCACTACGTCAGCTGCAGCCAGCAACCCAATCACCAACGCCAGCACCAGGGGCCCTAGGATGAGTACGCCTGAAATCTGCGCAAAAACCAACGCCAAGACAGGCAGCAACAACAAGACGCTGATTTGCTGTGCCTCGCGGAAGCCTTTGACTTTAGCGGATATTATGACCGTTAAGCCGATGGCGCAGAGCGCAAGAGTTGGCGCAACACCGAATATCATTATTAGGAAATTAAGATTGGGTAGCAGTAGCATGCCGTTGAACATTGTGTAGGTTAACGCGTCCACAAGTGCGGTGTAGAGGCCGAAGGCTACAAAGGTGACTAGCATGGCGGGGAGGAAGCTGACGAGGATTTTTCCCATGAGCAATTCGCTGTCGGAGATCGGTGTGGCAAGGAGGGCCTCGATGGTTTTGCGCTCGCGCTCCCCGGCAAAGCTGTCAGAGCCAATCACGCTTGAAGCCATTATGGGGATAATTAGGAAGAAGGGGGCAAAGAAGTACAGCACCATAATGTACACTACAACCTGGTTTGGACTAAACTGGGCAAGCTGCGCCTGAACATCAGCAGGCAGTAGGTTGATTAAGGCTTCGAAGCCGCCGCTTGAGGTATCCTCGACGGGTGCCCCCGAAATGCCAATGATTATCGCCGGTAAAACCACCGAGAAAATGAGCGGCACAAGGATTATCGGCAGCACCACTTGCCAGTTACGTTTAATCTCAGTCCAATCCTTCTTGAATACTAACCAAGCCTTACGCATGTTCATTGCAT
>JBLNCY010000037.1:0-15425 GCA_050261115.1 Methanocella sp. | reverse complement strand
TCTTCGATGACTGCGTTTGAGACTACGGCGTTGTCGCGGAATTGGGTGTGGACTTTGGATGGCTGTGAGACTTCTTTTACGGTGGCAATGACATTGATTTTTTTCATGCCGATGCGTAGGTCTTCTATTTTTTGGTGTGTAGGCGCTGGGGTTTGTCGGGCGATTTCTTTGCGTACCCGTCCAGTTTCCATGGCGCTGTCAAACGAGACATCAGTTCGGTTGAGTGTGTCTTGGGGTACTCTGAACTGCGCTATGACTTGGGTGTCTTTGGTGATTAAAAAGATGGCTTGGTTGCCTACGTTGCCTCGGTATTCTACGGTTAAGTCGCCAACTGTGGTTTTGCCCTCGTCTTTGGATTGGACTAATGCGTCAAAGAGCTCAGTTGGGTAAATTTCATGCTGCGCTGAGATAAACGCTAGCTGGTCTTCTAGAGTTGGCTTTTTGGATTTCACTTTACTGGTCTCCCCCATCTAGGTTAGCGAATTATCTTGAAAAAAGCAAACATGCGTAGAATTTACTTTTTCTTGATTAAATTCTGCAGTTTTAACTATTGACTTGCATCCTATATAGGTGTAACTGTGCTAGAATTCGTTTTTTGACCTGTATTTTGCCTCTTTTTGTGTCAGCCCTGAACTTTCTGTGCCGCCGGTTTAGGAAAGAGTAAAACCATCCTGTCGCCATATCTAGGTGTAGCTATAAGTTTTGGTGCAAATGTGATGGAAGATCTAAAAGATCTCAGCGGCCTAACTAAGGTGCAACTCAAAAACCTTGACAAATGCTTCTACCCCGAGTCCAATGTAACCAAAGGCCACGTCGTTGAGTACTACATAAAGATGGCGCCCAAAATACTCCCCATAATCGCCAACCGCCCCCTCGTATTAACCCGGTACCCTGATGGTATAAAAGATGGCAAACTAGGTAAAGCCAGCTTTTTTGCCAAAAACGCGCCAGAGGGTACGCCGGATTGGGTGAAGCGCTACGCGATTTATTCTCCTACGTCAAAGCGGGATGTAAACTATATTGTCTGCAATGATTTGGATACGTTGATTTGGCTGGCGAATATGGCTGCACTGGAGATTCATATGCCGTTTGCTACTGTGCAGGATATGGACAAGCCTGACTTCCTCTTCTTTGACGTGGACCCGGAGTTACCTGCGTCGCTTGATGATGCCGCTGAGGTAGCGTTGCTTTTGCATGATAATTTGCGGGCTATGGGCATGACTTCTTTTGTTAAGACCTCGGGTAAGAAGGGGTTGCATGTGCTTGTACCCATTGTGCCCAAGTACGGTTTTGAGGAGGTCAGGGCGTTTGTTCATAGCGTCGGCATCGAACTTGCTAAGCAATGTGATTTGGTGGTTTCCGAGTTTAAAGACACCAAGAAACCGGGAAAGGTGTTTGTGGATTACCTGCAGAATTCCCCCATGCGAACCATGGTCATCCCCTATAGTCTGCGCCCGACGCCGCAAGCCACCGTTTCGACGCCGCTTGAGTGGCGCGAGTTAAAGAAAGGGTTAAACCCCACTGATTACACCCTTTTTAGTGTCCCAAAGCGGGCTGTAAATCCGTGGCGGGATATCTTTGAGTTCCGATGTGAGTTGGAGTTATAGTTATGTCGCAAGAACAACAGCCGAGCCCAGAAAGCGTAGAGCAACCAGAGGAAGCTAAAACCAGCGCCCCCGCGCCTAGCCGCTCGATTTGGTCGGGATCTATCACTATAGGCTTAGTCAACGTACCCGTCAAGTTATATTCTATGATTTACGATAAGGGCATATCTTTTCATTTCTTACATAAGACCGACGGACAACCCGTCAAGTATGTAAAAGTCTGCACAAAAGAAGACAAAATTATCCCCTGGAACGAGGTTGTCCGCGGATATGAAGTCGCCAAAGACGAGTACATAACTTTTGAAAAGAAAGAGTTGGATGCGGTTAAGCCGGAGTCAGATAAGCGGATTCGCATAAGCAAATTCGTTGACTACTTCTCGGTTGATCCCATCTACTTCGACCGCACCTACGCGCTTCTGCCAGACAAGAGCAAAGATGCCTACAGCCTGCTTCTTAAAGCTCTAGAGCGTACTAACAAAGCCGGCGCCGGACGCATCACTCTTCGCACCAAAGAGTACCCCGCCCTCCTACACACATACAAAGGTGCCCTAGTCCTGACCACGCTGCGGTATGCCTATGACGTTGTTGATCCTAGGGATTTTGAGACGCTAGGCAAACTTGAAGAACCCCCCAAACCCGAGTTAGATTTAGCGGTAAAAATAGTATCTGACCTTTCGGGCGATTTTGACATAACCGAGTTCCAAGACACTTATCTGCAGCGGGTTCAGGCGCTTGTGGAGCAAAAGCTGAAGGGTGAAAAAATCACTGTCGAGAAAGCCCCCGAGGTTGAAGCTAAGGGCCTTATGGTAGCCCTGCGCGAGACGCTCAAGCAGTTGGAACAGCAGAAATGAGCCGCAACCGCTACTACAAACCCATGCTTGCCCTAGCCGCCAAAGACGCTTTTAGCCATCCCGACTGGATTTTTGAGATTAAATGGGATGGTTTCCGCGCAATCGCCTACGTCGAGGAGCCCTTTAGTCTTCGGAGCCGCAACGGCAAAGAACTCAAGAAAAACTTTCCTGAACTCCAGCAACTAACCGCCCTAGCAAAGAATGTCGTTGTTGATGGCGAAATTGTGATTATGCAGCATGGTGCATTGGATTTTCAGGCGTTGCTTGAGCGGGGTCAAGCTGTCTCTGAGGGTGAAATCCAGCGTCAATCGCAGCGTGCCCCCGCCCTCTACATTGTGTTTGATATTCTGGAAAAAGACGGTAAATCGCTGATTGATTTGCCGTTGATGAAACGCAAGGAAATCCTAAAAAGCGCCCTTAAGGAGGGTCCGAACGTTTTGCACTGTGACTACATCGAGGAGAAGGGCGAAGCGTATTTTGGTTTGGCGCTCGAGAAGGGTTTAGAGGGTGTGGTGGCTAAAAAGAAAGATAGCTGCTACGAGGAAGGCTTACGCACGGGCAGCTGGCTTAAAATTAAGAAGCTCAAAACCTGCGACTGCATCATTTTTGGCTATACCCGCGGTGAGAATGTTAGGGCAAAAACTTTTGGGGCGCTTGTTTTGGGGCTCTATGATGAGAATCAGCTGCCCGTTTATGTTGGTAAAGTTGGGACGGGGTTTACTGAGCAGATGTTGAGAATCTTAATTGATAAGTTTGAGAAAATAACTACTGATGAGGCGCCTTTTAGTGGCGAGAAAGGCGATATTGTGACTTGGCTTAAACCGCGGCTTGTCTGCGAGGTAGCCTATCAACAAGTAACAAAGGATGGACGGTTGAGAATGGCACGTTTCAAACGGTTAAGAGACGACAAATCCCCCGAGCAATGCACATTAGACCAACTAAACGGTGAACAAGCATCAACAAAAGCATCTAAACCTGCAGAAGTCCCAGACGAAAAGCTATCCGAGTACGCTTCTAAACGTAATTTCCAATCAACCCCCGAACCCACAGGAACCACCAAAAACAAAGAACCCCACATCTACGTCATCCAAGAGCACCACGCCAGACGCCTCCACTGGGACCTTAGGCTAGAAAGCGGGGGTGTTCTGAAAAGCTGGGCAGTTCCCAAAGGCGTACCCGAGGAACCAAAAGTACGACATTTAGCGGTTGAAACAGAAGATCACCCCTATGAATATGCCCGCTTCGAAGGCACAATCCCTGAAGGCCAATACGGTGCAGGCACAGTTAAAATCTGGGATAAGGGTCACTTTGAAACTAAGGTTTGGGAGCCTGACAAGATTGAGGTCAAACTTAGCGGGGAGCGTTTGCATGGGACCTATGTTCTGGTTCGCCTAAAGAAATCTGAGGATAATAAGAACTGGTTGCTGCTTAAAGGGAAAGACGACGATGCCTAAGCTGCATTTGGGTACGATTGGCTGGAGTTATAACTTCTGGAAAGGCCCCTTCTATCCACCCAAGACCGCAGCAAAAGACTTTTTAGCCTACTACTCAACCCAGTTTAACACGGTGGAAGTCGACAGCACCTTCTACCGTATCCCGACCCAATCAACCGTAGCGAATTGGCGACGGCAAGTGCCCGAGGGTTTCTTGTTTGCGTTGAAATTTCCCCAGCTCATAACGCATGTCAAGGTACTAAAGGGCTGTGAGCAGGAAACAGCGGTTTTTCTATCAAGAGCAGAGCTGCTGGGTGATAAGCTTGGTCCGTTACTGCTACAGTTTCCACCAACCTATACTGCAGCGCATTTCCCTGATTTAGCGGATTACCTGCAGAAGCTGCCTAAAGAGCACCGCTTTGTTGTTGAGGTACGAAATAAAAGCTGGTTAACCCCCCAATTCATCGCTTTCCTAAAGCAACAGGGGGTAGCGTTCGCGAGTACAGAAAAAGCCTTCGATAACCCATTGGAAGTCACAGCGGATTTTATCTATATGCGCTGGGAAGGAAACCGCAAAGCCGTAAACGGATTAAAAGGAAAAATTGAGGTGGACAAAACAACGGATTTGCAGGATTGGGCAGAAAAACTTCGCCCCCACCTTGAGGGGGGCGTGTATGTTTTTGGTTATTTCGGCAAGTACTATTCTGGATTGCCACCGTACGATGTGGCTAAATTGACGGGCTTTCTGCAAAGCTGAGGCTGCAATTAGCGCTAATCAGCAGAAGTATATTTGTCTCCCCTTGAATACCCCCCAATACTATAGTTAGGGTTTGAAGACTGAACAAAAAAGACTCCGCCCTATCTCTGGATGCAAAAGTATCCATCAATAATAACGAGAAAGCCAAAATCCCGTCGGAATCCCATCGTTCAACAACCTTTTAACCGCAGGCTTTGCAGTGTCCCAAGTCGTAAAAAGGCATAGAAACCTACTTTCCTCGCTACAAATCAGTCGTATTCATCAAGATAACGCTTTTGAAAGAAAGGTCTCTTTTTGATTAAAGCTGTGATTCTACGCCTAAACTTCATCACTAAATAACTAATAACCAATGGAAGCAAGAGCCCAGCAAAAACATACAGCATCGCAGAAAGCGCATAGCCCCCAACCAAATAGCGATAATAGATGTCTGTTTGATAAGCAACCACATTAAATCCGTCTAATCCGGCAAACAGGAAAACAGTGGACAGAAGCCAGAAACCAAGGAACTGATGGAACATGATGCTCCAAGAGTTATCCCCAACATACCGCAATACGCGGCTAGGCAGCTTAGTGGGCGAGAGCAGCTTTGAGAGCAACATCGAAACCTGCAGATACAGCCAAATTCCAGTAAACGAAGACAAGAAAGGCTGAAGAATCCTGCCTCTAAAGTCCCCATGCAGCATATCAAAAGATAAATCGTTATTGTAAATGTAGAGTAGACAGGCCTGCACAATCACTAGCAAGCAGATGCTGATTAGGCTGGGTTTATCGTATTTTTCCAGATGTGTCTTATACAGGTAGCCTAATTGTAGGAAGGGCAAACCAAACAGGGTTCGGTTCAAGACAAGATAGAACGAATCCCTATAACCCAAGCTATACAGATAAGCGCCTACCAGTCCGAGGATCATAAAGAAGGCAAATACAGCAAACTCATTGGTCACCCTGAACTTGGAAAACACCATGCGAATCAAGGCGAAAGCGACTTGCGCCAAAAAAAGCGCCAACACAAACCAAGCAGCTAAATTAAACGCATACTGCTCGCCCGTTATCCACGGTTGCACAAGAAATGTAGTCAAGTTTACTGTGTTAGTCCAATGCAGCAACCCCGCAGAAGTAACCGCCAAAAAAATAGCCGCGTAAACAAGGTTCCACCAGTAATAGGGAACAACCAGCCGCTTAAACCGCTTCTTTAGGTAACCTAACAATTTGGGGGTTTCATAGAAGAAGTATCCGGCGATAAAGAGGAAAATCGGCATAACAAACGAAGGCGAAAACCATTCAAACAGCACCCCCGTCACCGGCGTAACATGTAAACCGCCAAACTGGGCATGCACCAAAACAACCGCTATAACGGTTAGGGCACGCATGTAGCCTAGCTTAAGGTTGTACGTTTTGGGGTTATTGGAGCTTTCCGTCGCCAATATAATTCACATTCGAGGCCAAACAGGTACGTAGGCTATAGCCCAATTAAAGCAGACCGCTTAAAACGTTTTCCAAAAAGAAGCAACCTCCCCAATACGATAGGTGGAGCCTCGAGCGGGCTTTGATCCCGCGGCCTGCTGCTTACGAGGCAGCCGCTCTACCAGGCTGAGCCATCGAGGCACCATAACTGTCTGCTTCAGTGCGTATTTGAGAGCACTAGGGATTTTTAAAACTGTTGGTTTAAGCTACAGCCGCCTAGGGTTTGTTTATTTGGTTGGTTCACCATTTGCCATATGGCTGGTCTGGCTTGAGTGAACATGAACCTTTAGGCGAGCACGAAATAATCAAAATAATCCATAAACGCTTAACCGCTATGCCAGATATGCCGGTGCCGTTTGGCGACGATGTCTCCGCGGCACCCCTGATAGGAAACTCCATGGCAATTCTAAAAACCGATATGCTCGTAGCCTCAACCGACGTTCCCCCCGGAATGAGCCTATTCCAAGCTGCGCGAAAAGCTCTCGTCATGAACATAAGCGACTTCGCATCCAAAGGTGTAATGCCCACCGCCGCAGTTGTTGCCCTCGGCTTGCCCAAAAGGTTAGCTAACAAAAAAGCCGTAACCGAAATAGCCGATGGCTTAAACGCCGGAGCACGCGAATACGGCGCCTATATAATTGGCGGAGACACAAACGAAACCTCCGAGCTAATCATAAGCGTCTCTCTCTTTGGATCTGCCTTAAACTCGCTGACACTCAGAAGCGGCGCCACAACAGGCGACATAGTAGCAGTAACTGGCGAATTCGGCAAAACCTCTGCAGGGCTAAAATTAATCTCTGGTCAAGCCAAAGCCACCCCCCAAATAAGAGACGCGGTGCTTGACGCGGTTTATTGTCCTAAGGCTCGGTTACGGGAGGGTTTAGCTCTTCGTGGCTATGAGTATGTCTCGTCCTCTATGGACTCCAGTGATGGGCTGGCTTTGTCGCTTCATGAGTTGGCACGAAACAGCAAAATCGGCTTCATCATCAACAGGTTGCCCATTGCACCAGAAGCCAAAGACTTTGCTAACCAAAATGGCTTAGATGAGGCAGACCTGGTTTTTTATGGCGGTGAGGAATACGAGTTAGTCCTAACAATTAAGCCCACTAAATGGGAGGAAGCCAAAGCAGTTATCGAAACCGTTCACGGCTCATTAATCCCTATCGGCAAAGCAACCCCTACAGAAGGTGTCTTCTTAGAAATCGATGGCAAACACCGCCCTATTGAGCCACGAGGCTGGGAGCACTTCAAGAGCCAATCTGCCGGTCCAAAGTATAGTTGATTATTGTGATACATGCCTTAGCAAGGTAGGGTGCTTTGCCTAAACTGATTTTCTCACCAAACCGTAACGCATACTCTTCTGCCTTCTTTGGTAGCCCCACATGGTCCCCTAAAACAAAAAGGCTATTCTTTGAAAACTCAATCTTGCCGATGTCTTTGCCATCTTCCTCAAGAACGTACACTTGGTGCGTCTGCGCTTTAGCTTTCATTAAAGTTTCAAAAGCCGTTCTGTCTCGTGTTATCCCCGGATGGGCTTTGCCTGCAAGTGTTTTTTTGAGGATTTGTTGCCATGTTTCCATATCGGTGCGGACATCGTAGAGGGTTTCACCGTCGATTTGGATATGCACTGGCGGGTTGGGTGGACCGTTAAGGACGGCGTGGAAGTTTACGTCACGGCGTATTCCATGTGATAGGAAAAGACTGCTTACTATGCATTCATGGACTATGTCTAAGCGTCCTGCATCATGTAGACTTTGGAAGTTGGGATCGGTTTTTCCCATCCGCGAAAATAGTACAAATTCACGTGCCAAAGCATTCCCTGCTTACTGGTTATGTGCGGGATGCTTTAAGCCCTTCTCTATTTAGGGAATAGCTGTTCTCAACAGAACAATAAAGTTGTTAATTACTACTATGGAAAGAAAGGTGATCATTCCGATTGAAGCGACCCTAAAGGTGGTATGAATTGCCCTAAAGGCCTTGTCTCGGACAACGGTGCGCAGGAGGGTTCGCTCTATCCAAACAAAGGCAACCCCTACACCAACCGTTACCGCCAGCTTTACAAAGACAAACGCATGCAAGTTGGTGTAGATCAAGCCGGCGACTAGAGGGTTGAGTTCTTGAGCGCCAAAATATACTGTTCCAACAACTGTTGTTAGGCAATCCATAGAACCCATCAGAACAAGCATCAAACTCGCAACATATCGAGTTTCTGACAAAATAGTCCTCCTTGGTTGAAGCCTAAGAATTGGCAAGAAACCGCGGCAGACCTTGTTGAAGGCCGCTGGTTTTCAATCCTATTTGTAATGGGGCAGATCTGCTTTAGCAGGCGCTGTAAAAGCAATGGGATCAAATTGCTGCTTTGCGGTTCTCTATTCTGCAAGGTTAGAACGGAAATTCTTATGCAGCAGCTTTAAACGATGCTTTGCCTTTAGGAGATAGCCAAAAATTAGGCTCATTATCCAACAGAATAATTGACTGACTGTTTTTAAATTTTAACTCGGCTGAATGCATTACTTGTTAAGCAGGGCTAGGGCAGTATTCTCTTAGCTATCCAGGTGTGCGCACAGGTTTTATCCATAAAGACCACTATACGGTTCCCGGTCAACTCCCTGCAAAGCACCTTCATATCTCGGCCCTCTACAAGTACGCTCTCAATATCCGTTAACCTAAACTGATTGGTTATTTCGTTTGTGGAATCTAAAATTTCAGCCGACAACATTGCATACTCTGCTATTGTCTCCTTGTGGAGTACGTCGACTATTGTACCTTTAGCTATGACTAATTTGATATAGCATTGAGCACCTGGGCTAAAGCCTGCTCCTGGGGCATCATGGGTGAATCACTCGGTCTCACCTTTTCCAATGTTCATCAATTCACTGGCAGTTTGGGTTGGGTCATGCGTTGGTTCTGTTTCTGGCATTACATTACTCCTACTATGCTTGCTGGTGCGCCATTAATGGTTGCTGAGCTTAAAGTTACGGGCTGTTCTAGTGTTCTGACATCAATGGTAATGCTGGTGCCTGCGAGGTCGAAAATAGTTTGTGACAAAAACTTGTTCTGCTTTTCCCTCAATCCGGTAGTCATTCCGCCCATTAATGCTGCGACGACGCTGACTGTAACGGCGATGAGAATAATTGATGATCTGACTGGGCTTTGGCCTTTCGGGTTCTTAATTTTCGGACTAAATTTTCGTTGTTTTCATTTTGTCATGTTTTGTGGTGTGTTCCCTTGGAATAGATTTATCCTACTACGTCTCAATACATGATACTTTTGTTCTATAGAACAAAACAACAAAAAGCCATCACAAAAAGGGAAACGCCCAGAAAATTTGGGAAGTACGGTTGTTAGTCTTCTATTTTTTCGAAGAACTCGAGAAGTAGTTGTGCGATTTTTTCGCCTAATTCGGTTTTTTTGTAGTATTTTTTGAGTGGGTCGATGCGTTCGCTTTTTGCTAGGCCTAAGGATTCGATTTCGATCATTCTTGCTCTGAAGGTTCCGTCGCTTAGGGTGAGTTTGTTTTCGCGCATGAAGTCTTTTGCGTCTTTCCATTTGCCGCGGTTTAGATGGAGTAGGAGTAGGCAGTCGATTGCGTGGTCTTTTTCGAGTATGGCTTTGATGGCTGCTGATTTTTCGTCGGTCAGTATGCGTTTAATCTTCTCTTCGTCCACATTTTTCACCATTTGTTGGTTCTCCTTTTGTTTAGTGTATAGGTGGCGTCTCGTAATATAAATTATATTGCGAATTACGAAACATATCATCAGACGCCGATTAACCGAAGAACAATATTTAGACTTGCGCTTAATAAATGTGAATGCTGTATGTTTTTTGGGCATTGACTGCACATGTGTCTGGGGTTTGGAGTATCAAACGTAATATGGCCGGGTTAATGGTCGGGTGGGCGAAAGGCTTAACAGATTCAGGGGCATCCTCAACCATACGGAGATGCCCGCCTTGGTTAGTGTTAATCAGTATGAGGTTCCCAACTGGAATCAAGTTTACGATATGTTGTTGTCTTTGATGGAGCAAATTGAGGAGTCGGGTTTTCGGCCTGAGGTGGTGGTGGGTATTATTCGGGGTGGCGTGGTTCCGGCACGGGTGTTGGTGGATTTGCTTGAGGTGCCCCTACTTGGCGCTGTGCAGGTTGAGTTTTATGTTGGTCTAGGCGAGACGTCGGCGGCGCCTGTGCTGCGGCAGGGTTTGGCTTTGTCGGTGACTGGGCGGCGGGTTCTTTTGGTTGATGACCTTGCGGATTCAGGGCGGAGTCTGGAATTGGCTAAGGACTATTTGCTCTCGCAGGGTGCAGCTGAGATGCGTATTGCGGTGCTCTACTTTAAGCCGGGTAGCATCGTTAGGCCCGAGTTTTATGCCAAGGAGACACGAAGTTGGGTTATTTTTCCTTGGGAAACCCGTGAGGTGCTTTGCGAGATTATTCGGGCACACAAAGAGCGAGGCGAGGTCAATCGGGAGATAGCAAAACTCATAGACGCAGGTTTCCCTCAGCATATAGCGGATAGGCTACTGGCAACCATGCAGGAGAAACCCTAATGCTACACCACTTCTTAGAATACGGCAAGTGCGCTGAGATAACGGGTTTTCGCCAAATCGACTTCTCCAGAGCCGAAGCCTTCCTCAAAACCTGCCGAAAACAAATCAACCACATCGAACTACAAATCTTCGACGCCGACCTCATCGCAACATATGAGCACCTCTACTTTGCCACCTTAAACGCGTTGCAGGCTTTCCGTGTCAAAACTAATATTACTAAGAGTGTGGCGGTGGAGTTGATGCTTTTTGCGTCTGCTAAGCGGCAGATTCAGCGGGCAATCGAGCACATCGGCATTAAGCCCCAGAGTAGGAATATGGCGGTGGTTATTGTTGGGGATGATGCGGATGCTGTGGCCGCTCAGCTTGGGGCGCTGTCGGATTGTTTGGGTTGTATGCCGGATGATTCTGTGCTTGAGCTAAACGCAGATAAGCAGCTAAAGATTCAGGCGGCGTTTGAAATCAGCCCCATAGAGATACAAACCATCAAGGGCTCTGTTGAGCAGGCTCTGGTGGCGCTGGTAGTTGAGCGTGTGGCGCTGCTTTCAACGCAGGTTTAGAGCATCTTTTCCTTAACAACAGCTAAAACGTCGTTGGGGCCGATTAGGGAGACGCCTGTTAGGTTGCCTATGACTTCGACTTGTATGATCCAGTTGGGGTTGTGGAGGTCGACTTTGTTTGGGATGTCGCCGACGGCTGCTTCGATTATGTCTTTAGAGTGGACTTCGGTGAAACGCTTCTCCACGGTTACCCTAAATGATTCCTCGGCGGTCATTTTGGTGGCTAACTCGGCGGCGGCTTTTTTGATGGCCTCAGGTTCTGTTGGCACGACTTTCTGTATGGGTACGATGCGCAGGGCATAGCGGAACATGTAGGGGCGCTCGTTTAGGATGGCGCGGAATTTCTCCATAACCTCTAGCGGGTTAAGGCTTGTTTTGCCCACGATTAAGCCGCGTACCATGGTGGTGCTGGTTTTGGCTTCGGCATCGTCTAGTTCGTCTTTGAGTAGATAGTAGAGTTCATGGCTCATGGCGCGTTCGTTGCCGCGGGCTGTAGTGGCGATTAAGTTGAAGTCTTCTAACATAACAGTTCCATGCAGTAGGTGCGACTGGAGCTTATTTTCCTTTATGCCTACACAGCTTGCTCCCGTGGATGGGTGGCTGGCGCTTCTGTTGCTCTCACAGAGACCCCCCTCCCTTATATATACTCAACAACCGCCAAGAAGCAGTTGGATGTGTCTAGGTGTTTGTTGGTTTTGGGTACTGAGGGCTGTGTGGCTGCGGGTAGGTTAATGGTTAGCTGCACAACTGCTCCAGACAAAAAATGCTCCCCTAGCATACTTTGACTAAGTGCAAACTTACACGTCAACGTTTCTGTACTTGTTATAGGTACCCTATGAAGCTGCGTACAATAATAGTTTACTCAAACTGCTTTCATTTTGGTGGGTACACCGCATCGCTGGAGAAGGTCTATTGCTTTCTGTTAACTGGTTTTTCGATGCCTACTAAAAAAGTAAGAAAGAGGGGGCCGTTCTTGTTAACAATGCTTGAAGCTGAGTGGGTGCCCTTCGCTTCCTTAGATTCCGAAGGAACCCCAAGGGGTTTACGTGTGGCGGCGCTACCCTGCGAGGGCAGGTCTACACTTAAACGGTTAAAACATTAAAGTTGTCCTTATCGGGCCAGCTATTTGTCTATGTGTGGGCAAAATATTCATTTTTAGGCTTAAACAGCAGAAGAGCGGTATCATAATTGCTACTTATGGTGCAAAATTCTCCATCCATGCATTGTCCTGTGAGCGAAAAGACACATGGCGTTTAACTTTACAGTGCAGTTAACTTAAAGAACCCCAAGCAAATATAGTAAGCATTCCAAAACGATTACGGGGAAAGTGGTGTAAGCAGCAAGTGTCTCAAGCAACCTTCGAAGAGATGAGTGCATCCGACTTTTTCTACAGGAACCGTGACATTGCAGGCTTATCAAACCCCTCACGTAGCATCTTTGTCGCCATACGCGAAGCCGTAGAAAACAGCCTTGACGCTGCAGAGAGCCAAAAAATCCCCCCCGATATATACGTCCGCTTATCGTTTGAGTCAGAAGCAACCAAAGACACCCAAGTCTACAAGCTCCGCGTCGAAGACAACGGATGCGGCATCCCCCCACGCTTCATCCCATCCGCGTTTGGCCAAGTCCTCTATGGCAGCAAATACAAACTAAAGCAGGCACGCGGAACCTTTGGGTTGGGCGGTAAAATGGCGGTGCTATATGGGCAAATCACCACTCACCAGCCAGTCTCCGTCACCTCGAGCACTGGGCAAGAAAAGATTTACAGCTTCAAATTAATGATTGACATCCAGCGGAACAAACCCATAATTTTGGATCGCAAAGTCCTCATAAACAAGGATAACTGGCATGGCACTATCATCGAATTCACTCTCGAAGGCGACTACCTGCGCGCCATGCCCAAAATCATTGAGTACTTCAAACAAACCGCAATGGTAAACCCGTATGCGAACCTAACCTTTGTGGATCCAAAGGGCAGGCTCTACAAGTTCAAAAGGGCAACCACTACAATGCCCGAACCCCCCAAGGAAACCATGCCCCACCCCTATGGCGTGGACGTAGAGTTACTTCAACGCCTCATCCAAATCACCGAATGCACCACCATGACGGGCTTTTTGAGGCAGCACTTCCACCGAGTCGGCGAGATCACAGCCCAGAAATTCCTCGAATTCGCCAAAATCCCCGCCTCCAAAAACCCCAAAAAGCTAACCCACGAAGAAATCGTACGCTTAATGCAGAACCTCAAAAAATACAAAGACTTCCTACCCCCCGACGCAAGCTGCCTCTCACCCTTAGGCGAAGAGCTCCTCAAGGCAGGTGTAATGAAGGAACTAAACCCCGAGTTCCTTGTGGTGCATCAAAGAAAACCCTCCACCTACGAAGGACACCCCTTCATCGTCGAAATGGCGATGGCGTACGGCGGAGGCGTACCCAAACGCGACAGCTTTGTCATCTATCGCTTCGCCAACAAGATCCCGCTGCTCTACGATGAAGCAAGCGACGTAGCTTACCGAGTAATCTCCAACATGAACTGGAAACGCTACAAAGTCCAACCCGAAATGCCAATCGCCATCGTAGTCCACATATGCAGCACAAAAGTACCTTACAAAACCGTCGGCAAAGAATTCATCTCCGACCGACCCGAAGTCCGACGGGAAGAAGCAAACGCAATCCGCGAAGTAGCACGACAAATCCAGCACTTCCTAGCCCGACAAGAACACGTACACAACGAAAAGAAACGCCTAGGCATATTCAGCAAGTACCTGCCCAAAATCGCTGAATTCTCAACCACCCTCGCCGGCGAAACCCGAAAGCCTGACATAGACAAACTACTAAAGAGTGTGCAGAAGTATGGAACAGAAGAAAATTAAAATCACCGAGCGAAAACAAGAAGTCATAAACAGGTTGAGACGCTTCGGAGCCGACATCTACCATCAACTCGATCAAGGCGTCTTCCCATCTGTAAACATGCCAAGCCGCTCAACTGAAAATATCGCCTACGACCCCGCCACACGCCAATACATCCTAGGTGAAAAAAGCGTCGGCAGAAGCACACGTAACATCCGCCACATCAAACCCTTTACACAACTCGCTTGGGTCGCACTATTTAGTAACGAGCTTACCAGTCAACGCAAAACCTCCACCTTAAGAGATGTCTACTACTCCGCGCAAGCCTACGAGATGACCTTCCAAGACCAACAGGAATCCAACAACATCATCACCGACCTAGAAACCCTCACCGGGTATGCGCGCGAAGATTTCAGCATATTCCCAGAAGAACGCAGCGCAATATTTGGCGACCTCGACATCGGCTATACCGTCCCCGGATATGAGGGAAAAAGCGTAAACTTGACCAGCCACCCCGACGGTGTCCTAATCGGGCCAGCCATAACCTCCTCAGAGTTCCTAAAAACCAGCGCTGAAATCGTCATAGCCATCGAGAAAGGCGCACTCTTCACCCGATTCATCGAAGAAAGCGTACACAGCAAACACAAAGCGCTCCTCATCTCCTGCGGTGGCCAAGCACCTCGACAAACCCGCAGCTTCATCCGCAGACTCCACGACGAACTCGAGCTACCCGTTTTCATATTAACCGACGGCGACCCCTGGGGCATGCACATCGCCCAAGTCATCATCTCCGGATCAGCCAACGCCGCCCACCTCCGAGACCTAAACACCCCCGACGCAGTCTGGAGCGGCGTGTGGGCAAGCGACATCGTTGACTACAAACTCCCCACCGACCCCCTAGACGAAGTTGACCTCAAACGCCTAACCGAACTACAAAAAGACCCCCGCTACCAAACCGACCCCGTCTGGCAACGCGAAATCAAAGTCTTCCAAAAAATCAAACGCAAAACCGAGCTTGAAGCTTTCAGCAGATACGGTTTAACCTACATCGTCGATGAATACCTGCCGGCTAAGCTTGAGCAGAAGCCTAAAGAAGCCCCACGTAAAACAGGCAAGAAACACTCCTGAGGCATGGCGCTAAAAGCAAACTTTATCAAGTAATCCACCAGTTTAACGCTAACGACCCCCAATGCCCAACAGACAACGCTCCAAAGACCTAAACACCGAAATTCTACCACGCTCCCTCTTTGTGCCAAACAGCGACCCCCGAGAAGACATCCGAGAAGTTGTCAACGCAGTTTTCTCTGACAAATTCATGATTTTTCTCTCCCTACTTATGATTCCTCTGATTATAGTTCCTTTCCTCTTTG
>JBLNCY010000036.1:0-3322 GCA_050261115.1 Methanocella sp. | reverse complement strand
ACGAACCAGCACGCCTTGTCCAGTGACTACTCGTCCAAGAAGCATTCTCAAAATCATCAGAAAACAAAGTAGCCACACCACCCGACTCCCGCGCAAGACGCAACTCACCAGCAACCGCAGTGCTGTCAAGGTTAGTTAATGTGCCCCCCTGAAAATCTGCTTGGCTTGTTTGGATGAAGCTGCCAGAGGAACTTCCTCCGGCACTGTATATCAGTGTAACGTTTGTTGACATGCCGGTTTGGATTTTGATGCCGCTGCTTGTGGTTCGGTAATTCGATGAGGGTACCCCGTTGAGCAACACTTCTACGTTGCCTAGCTGGGGTGTTTGTATCTCTACTGCGGTGTCAGGGGATGATGTCCCGTTTAGGGCAAGTGTTAGTGTGCTTGATCCGTCGGGATTTCTTTGGTATTGTGGGTTAACGGTAATTTGTTGTCTTGTTAGCCACCATTCTCTTAGTGTCATAGGGGTGGCAGCCCACATGTTTGGCTTAGACTTAGCGTATTGGATGTATTCAAGAGGTATTCCGGTTTGAGAGGATGAATGGCTGTAGAGGCCAACTAATGCGCCAATATCGTAGTAGAAATCAACGGCGTTTCGGAGTGATTCGCTTGAATGCTCCTCGAGAGTCTGAAGTACGGCCCCTGAACTATTGATCCATTCTCCAGTCGGGACTTGCAGTATATCATAAGTTTTTCCCTTTGTGGTCAACGAGAAAGCCATGTATGGGAAGGGACCGATGTTTAGGTCGCCGGTGGTTTTTATGCCTAAACTCTCTAGGATTTGCATGCTTTCATCCAAGCAGCCTCGCCCTGCAGGGGAAGCAAAAATGGTAGGTCTTTGTCCCAGCCAGGTTTGCAATTCACTTAATGATTTATTGATTGAGTCAGAAGCATAACTGATTCCAGCCGCTTTACCCGATGGGTGATAAGCAATAGCTTCATCGGATCCCCAATGGTAGAATGCCCAATCACCATACTTCAAATACGGCGCCCAAGGACTGCAGTTAAAACCGCCATTATGCGAACCGATTTCTGCACCTAATCCTTGAGCTTGCTGTAACTGACTAACCAGAAAAGCCTTGTTAGACGCATCGTTTACATCCCCAGTGACAACGTAGTATTGACCCACCACACCTAAGCTTTGCTCCATCAGAGTAGAGTTAACAATCCATTGAACCCCATTCATCGAAAAATCCAAATCATGACGAACAATAAAAGCAGAATCATAAGCATAGGGCCAAGGACTCAACCGCGTCAGAGGCATATTCGAGCTTTCAAATGCCCATTCAATTGCATTTTTGAAAAAGACATACTCGTATGTGTCAGGGGCATAAACACCATAGCCCGCTAAGGGGGCAAGCTCAGAGTGGTAAATGAAACGACCCTGTGAATACGCTTTTGTGGCAAGCATGACATTGCCGTCTATAGTCGCTAATACCTCAGCGGGGTTACTTGCAGTGGGTTTTGCCTGCCAAAGAATATGCTGTTCACCGGAAAGAAGCGGCAACGTGTCTTTTGTTGTGGGTAACCGCCACTCGATAGAGACACCCGCAGGAATATGGTTAACTAGGCGGTTATCAGCCGTTTTAGTCACATAAAGCCCGCCGACCCAATTGTTCGGGGGCGGATTTAGGCGGGTTAACCCCATTTCGGCTGAAAGGGCAAAATCACTCCGCGGAGCACCATTAGCTTGCTTTGTCCAAGAAGAAGCGGTAACATAAACAAAGCCTCCTGCAGCAACATAGGCGCGGATTTGAGAAGCCGCAAGATCAGATATAGATTCACTTGCAACACAAAACAGTATGGGATATTTGGGTGCACCAGAAGCTAGAAGTGCGCCAGACTCGATTGCTTGATCAGTCAATTCAACATAGGGTGTGCCGTCTGAGCTAAGAACCGCTTCTAGCATCTTAGGAAGCGAATAGTAAGTCCATACTGTGTGGGCCCAGTTTGCTTCCGTACTCCCAGAGACATGAATAGCAACCACCGGCAACTGAGCTGCCGAAGCGCCCAAGCTACGGGAAACAAGCGTTGGAGACAACGAAACAATTAACAAAGCAACGATAATAATAACACAAATTTTCTTCGAAAACATAGAGAATACACCAGTTAAGACATTTTGTTGAAATTTTATTTTAAATATAGTAACCTAAATTGCCCTCGAGAGACCGCTAATGCAGGCATCATGAAGACGAAAGCCTACGTTCATACCTCTTTCCTTCAATCATACCAATCAATTGCACCAAACTAAACGCAGGGTAATACAAAAGAATGGAAGGCTCATGAAGCCTAATGATGAGTTTCACTGAGGTGAGAGGGGAAAGCAAAAACCTGCGGGTAAAGGTTTTCATGGTCATCCATGGAGGCAGCGGTAGCTTGTTGGAAGAGAAAATTTCTCTAAAAGCGGTGCCATACCATTTTTGGTGTTTTAACTCATAAAAGTAACTGTTAGGTCTCAAATGCAGAGAAACCACAGTATAATTAACTTCCCAAATGCTTTTTTTGCTCTTCATCAGTTTTAGGGCTATTCCGTAATCGTGACCCGCGTTACAATCCAAGCGGTCAAATCCACCCAAGCTTCGAAGAATATCTGTTTTATAGACAGTATTGTCGATTGATCCACAACGGAAAGGCTCAGCTATCAATCCCTTGGATAACTGTTGAGTGTAACTGTGATAGGAATCAATCTCTAATTTTCTAACCGCCAAGGGCGCCGAGGGGAACCTTATGCCAGAAGCAACCGCAACATTCTTTTTGAGAATTAAGGGGTAAACCTGGCTAAACCAATCCGGAGAAAGCAAGAGATCCTGCTCAAAGGAGCAAAAAGTAGGGGTCTCAACATTATCAAGAGCCATGTTAGCGGCGCTGCTTATCCCAGCCCCAGAGTTCACTTTTACGTTCCAGCCGAATTTACGGCCTATCTGAGGCGTTCTGTCGGTGCTGTGGTCATCAATCAATATTTTGTTGTTGACAACTTGTTTGGGTATGACCTTGTCTATTTGCTTAAGCACCAGCGGAAGCGTGGATTGCCCATTTTTAGCCCAAATCACCAGATCGATCAAAAACAGCGCCTCTAAACAGTAACCAAAGCAGCCCGGTCCCAACTTCTATTTTGCCTTCCAAACGCTTCTGTAGTGGAAACCATAAAATCAGCAAAAACAGAAAAAGAACCCATAAAAAACCTCACAAAAACTTTATCGATAACATTTAAGGTTATCTAAGCTTTAAGCTATCAACTTTTGGAACTTTGAATATACAAGTTGGCACTTATTTTGAGTGTTTTGCAGCAACCGAGGAATTAAGGCATTTACTGCAATGGTAG
>JBLNCY010000035.1:0-23919 GCA_050261115.1 Methanocella sp. | reverse complement strand
CTGGTGCAGGGGTTTCTGTTGTTGGTTCTGGTTCGGTTTGTTCTTGGGGTATAGGTGAAGGTGCTTCTTGGGGTTGCTCCTGCATAGATGCCGTCTGCTCTGCTGCTGTGGGGGTTTGTTCTTCTTTGGTTGCTTCATTAGCCTGTTCTGGTGCTGGTGCGGCGTCTTGTGCGGGTTGTGGTTCCTCAACGGGAGTTACCTCTGGAACGGTTGTTTGTGGCGGCTGCTCTGGTTGTTTTATTAGTGTTTGCTGTTCTGGCTGTTTCTTTTTGTGGAATAGATTGAACGGCATCTTTTGTCCTCTCAACCTTACTATTAGGTGTGCTTTTACAGTTAAGCGTTTCTTTATTTTAACTCTTGGTGTTGAACACAAGAGTCCTGTAGGCGAGCTATATCTAAGTTAAGCATTTATCAAACTATTGTGACTCCGCTCAATCGGCTTCCTACCACCTTAGCGGCTAATAAGACTAATTACAGCCATAACTTTCCAAAAGCAGGTGATTAGGCTAGGCGCACTATAAGGTTGTTTGCTACAACCACAAACATGAATGCAACTAAGCCTGTTGAGGCAACCTTTACGCCGATATTACCATACCGAAAGCTCCGTGTGGTCTTGTCTTGTGCGTTGTTTAGGGTTTTAGCTGCTAACAGGCAGGTGAAGCCTATGCAGAAGGTTGCCGTAAGCTTAAGAGCCATAAGCAAGGGGATGTTGTGCACTATGCCTGCCATGATTGGACTGAGCTCCACGGCGCCAAAGTAATGTAAGCCGATAGCTGTGGTTATACAGTCAATGGTGCCCATGAGCATCAATAGGACGCTCGGAACACCGCTAGTTTAAGCTTGTACATTAAGCCTTCTCCTTCCTTCTCAAACACTCATTCTCAGTCTGGCTTAAGAACCAGATGTCCAAACTCGATGTTATACACTAAAAGGCAATTGCAGTATGTTTTACGCTATGTTTATTTTTTAGAGCACCTGCATCTTTATGAGCGTTTCAGTTTGGCACAAGACATACCCAAAGAAGAAACTCCATCCGAAAATCAAGATCAACCGCAAGAGAAAAGGGTTGAATTCAATTTCCCCCTACTTATACTTAGGACCAAACGATTTGCCTTCATATTCGATAAGCTTGGACAAACGCGCGGCGCAAAATACCTCGGCTGGTTCTTCCTTGCCCTAGTCCCCTTTGTAGCTGCTATCGCTCTATTCCTCATAACCTCTGCCTTAATTGCCCTGATCAATAACCCCGCCGTTGGACAGGTTGTACAGGACTTAGGTGTCGGCTCGGTTCTACTGCTTCCCGGTATCAACCCAATGCTACCCATCGTCTATGGCTGGCTAGCGATCGTTGCTGCCATTGTGATCCATGAAGGCGCACACGGTATCATCGCAAGAAGCAACGGGTTCAACGTAAAATCAAGCGGTCTACTATTTTTCCTAATAATCCCTATCGGTGCCTTCGTGGACGTAGATGAGGAGCAACTAAAGAAAGCAAAAGCCAAACCCTCCCTGAAGGTGATGGCTGCCGGAGTCGGAGGAAACGTCCTTGTGGGCATGGTCTGTCTGTTGGGGCTGCTGGTTCTTGTGGGGAGCCTGTCGCCGATTGTTTCGGGCGTCTACGTAAGCTCTGTTACCGAGGATCTGCCTGCGGTGGAGGCGGGGTTAATGGCCCGAGATGTCCTGGTATCCATAGATAACATAACTATCAACAACTCGAACGATTTGAGGACTGTTCTAGACACCTATAGCGCGGGGGATAATGTGACGGTTACAGTTCGGAGAGGCGACGGCTGGCAGGACATGTACACAACCAACCTGACCCTGGCAACTTCGGAAAACCGAACAGTCATGGGTGTAATGGTATACAACCTCCAAACCCAAGAAGTCCTAAACAACTACAACCAATTCTCTCTCCAAAGCCTCTCACTATACCTAATTCCGCCCACCTTAGCCTCAAACTTTGTACCCTACTCAGACCTACTGTCCCAATTCTACACAAGCCCCATAGGCCCAAGCTGGTCGATAATTGCAAACCTGCTCTTCTGGGTATGGTTTGTCAACTTTAACGTGGCAATCTTTAACGCACTACCCATTTATCCACTCGACGGCGGCAGAATCTTCAACATTGTACTCAAGAGAGCTGCAGGCAAAAAACTCAGTGAAACAGCCATTTACCGGATTACTGTGGTAGTGTCGGTGGCTTGCCTTGCCCTCGTACTGGCAGGCATAGCCTTACCCTTCCTTCTCTAAAACAGCAGCGACAATGCCCAGCTTTCAAGCCCCAAGTTCAACCAAAGTTGACTCTATATATAGGGTGGTCCCTCGACAAAGCAACAGACGCATCCCATACCAAGGTTTCCCTGAGTGAAACCCTAATTCAGGCTCATGCACTTAGATACATCAGTCAGCTATGGTTTGTTCAGTTTCGTGGTGGTTTTTTGACACCACAAATCTATATCTTTACTCCCCTCTGGTGCTCTGATTTGGGTTGGGGAAGCTATCTTGGATGGCAGGCAAGGAAGCATCCCATGCCGAGTTGGAGACGGCTAGAAAAAGTGTATGAGTGTTACCGTTTTTAGCTGCAAATGCAGACAACAATGAGGCGCTGCGCCAAAAGATAGATGCTCTTGCTGAGGAACATTTACTGTCGCGTCGCCTTAATTTACTCCCCACCACTAAGACAAATCCAGAAAACCACATTGTAACTACCGAAAGCTTCTCAACAACTGTGGAGACAAATTACCCATCGAAATGTGCATAATTAAACATACACAGCCAAAAATATGCGCAGTCAATACTATTTCTGTACATTATGTGCCATAGCGGAGACTGCAACGTTAAATAACCAGAACTTAAAAAGACATAGTTAGGTTAGCGATTACGATGAACGATGCAAGACCCATCATACTAAAACTAGGCGGCTCAGCCATAACAGACAAAGCTGAAGAGGCAAAGCCCCGAACAGACATAATCAACCGATTAGCCGAAGAAATAAAGCGAGCAGACCTAGATAACCTCATCATAGTTCATGGCGGCGGAAGCTTTGGTCACCCAACCGCAGCCAAATACGGCATCAAAGACGGCTACAAGGAAGACGACCCAACCCAAAAATTCGGTTTCGCCGAAACACACCACATGATGACCGTCCTAAATGGTCTTGTCATGGACTCTTTGATTTGGCATGAACTTCCAGCCGTAAGCATCGCTCCTTCAAGTTGCATCGTAACCGAAAACGGAAAAGTCAAACTATTCGACGAAACCGTCCTGCAACGCCTCGCAAAACTATTATACACGCCCGTAATGTATGGCGACTGTGTCTTTGACGAGAAATTGGGCTTCACCATTTTAAGCGGTGACCAACTCGTCACCTACTTGGCGCTCAAGTATAACGCAACCAAAATCGTAATTGGAACAGACACAGACGGGCTATTCGATTCTGATCCCAAAACCAACTCAAACGCCAAACCCTTCAAAAAACTAAACCTCAAAGAACTAAAAGAGCTCCAGCCTAAACTCGGCAAAGCTCAAGGCACCGACGTAACAGGGGGTATGGCAAGCAAAATCGCGGAACTTATCCCCGCAGTCGAAGCTGGCGTACATGTTACTATTACGGGGGCCACAAAAGGGTTATCTATCTACAGAGCCTTAACAGACCAGAGTGTCTTAGGCACTGAAATAGAGAAGGCGTAAAATGGCCCAAGCCACTGGCAAGCGCAAAATCGAGCATATCCGCATCTGTTTAGGTGACAAAGCGCAAGCAAGAAAAGTCACCGCGGGCTTTGAAGACATCCATCTGGTTCATCGCGCGTTGCCAGAAATAGACAAAGCCAAAATCACACTTGCAACCACCTTTTTAGGAAAAAAATTCAACGCTCCAATCATTGTAGGCGCCATGACTGGCGGCACAGAGGAAGCCGTCCAAATCAACAGCGCCATAGCCCAAGCCACAGAAAAACTGGGTTTAGGCATGGGGCTGGGAAGCCAACGAGCCGCTATCGAAAACCGCAGCCTCGAACGTACCTACAGTGTTGCCCGAGAAAAAGCGCCCAACGCTTTTCTCATCGCCAACATAGGCGGCGTTCAACTAGTCCACGGCTATGGCGTTAAGGAAGTTAAGCGTATAGTCGAAATGATAGACGCTGACGCCGTTGCGATTCACCTCAACGCGCTCCAGGAAGTCGTGCAGCCCGAAGGACAAACCAACTTTAAAGGTGTGCTCGCAAAAATCGCCGAAATCGCAGGCGCCATAGATCAACCTGTCCTAGTCAAGGAAACAGGTGCAGGCATCTCAGCCGAAGACGCCAAAGCCCTTGAGCAGGCCGGCGTAGCAGCCATCGACATCGGTGGAGTCGGCGGCACAAGCTTTGCGGCAGTTGAATACCAGCGCACCCCCAAAAAAGAGGATGAAACCCAGCATTCCGTAGGTGAGGCCCTCTGGGACTGGGGGATACCCACCGCCATCAGCCTCATCGAGACGGCGCAAACAGTAAAACTCCCGGTAATCGCTTCAGGCGGAGTCCGCGGCGGCGTCGACATCGCCAAGGCTCTTGCCCTAAATGCGGACATGGCTAGTGTCGTGCAGCCGATTCTGCAGACAGCCGTAAAAGGCGCCCAAGAGACAGAGCAGAAGCTCCAATGTCTAATCGAGGAGCTCCGAAACGTAATGTTCCTAACAGGAGCAGAAAAAATTGCGGATTTAGCTGAAACGCCAGTAGTTATAACTGGCAAGACCGCCGAGTGGCTCAATGCCCGAGGCTTCAACCTACAAAACTATGCAAAACGAGGCGCAAAGTAATGGATATAGAAAAGTTCCTAAACGAAACGGCTCCCAAAGTTGACCGTGCAGTCGAAAAGTACCTGCCCCGAAAATTCGCAAAGGACTCGGTTCTCTTTCAGGTTAATCCACCTTTGTACAGTTATAACCTTGAACCCCTCAACAAAGCCATAGCAGACCCAATCTGGGATATGCTTGATAGAGGCGGAAAACGCTGGCGACCCGCCCTGTTTTTGCTGATTTGTGAGGCGCTTGGCAAAAATGATGATTTCTGTATAGATTTTGCTATTATCCCTGAAGTTATCCATAATGGGACACTCGTAATCGATGACATCGAAGACTCCTCTGAAGTACGCAGAGGCAAACCCTGCAGCTACAAGATCTATGGCACAGACATAGCCATTAACGTTGGAAACGCCATGTACTACCTCCCGCTACTGCCCATCATGGTTAATCGTGAAAAACTCTCTGCAGAGACCCAACGCGACATCTATGAGATTTATGTGCAGGAAATGATCAACCTCAGTATGGGCCAAGCTATGGATATTACATGGCACCGAGGCATCGCTAACGCCGACACACTTAGCGAACAGGATTACCTACAGATGTGCGCATATAAGACTGGTACTTTGGCTAGGATGTCTGCAAAGATGGCGGCTGTTTTAGCTGGCGCCGACGGCAAACTAGTCGAGAAGCTAGGGAGATTAGCGGAATGTATCGGGGTTGCTTTCCAGATGCAAGACGACATCCTAGACTTAACTGGTGAGGAATTCGCTAAAAGCAAAGGCTGTGTCGGCGGCGACATAAGCGAAGGCAAACGATCCCTTCTAGTCATTTATACACTGCAAAAAGCAAACGATGTCGATAGGGCGCGTTTACTTGAAATCCTTGGTATGCACACTTTTGACCAGAAACTCCGCGACGAAGCCATCGCAATCATCAAAAAATACGGTGCGTTTGAGCATGTTAAGGCGTTGGCAGAGAAGATGGTTGTGGACAGTTGGATTGAGGTAGATAAGCTACTTCCCACGCCTGAAGCTAAGGAAAAATTAAAAGCGTTCGCCGAATTCTTGATAAGGCGCAACAAGTAAAACGCGAGCGTAATTGCTTTGGCACTAGAAAACGAGTCTGAACTACGCGAGTTTATCCGTAAAGCCGCACTGCTAAATGCAGTAAGTCATGGTGGTAAAGCGCAAGCAGGCGCCATGGTTGGCAAAGTCCTCGGCGAAAAAGCGGAGTACCGCAGCAAAGTCAAAGAACTCTCAGTCATAATCAACCAAGTCGTGAATGAAGTTAACAATCTCTCCCTTGCTGAGCAGAGAGCAATTGTGGACCAGAACTGGCCTGAAACGCAGAAAAAGCCTGAGACGGAAGAGAAAAAACTCCCCCCACTGCCAAACGCTGACAAATACAAGACAATAACTACCCGCTTCTCACCCAACCCAGACTGCGTCTTGCATTTAGGCTCCGCCCGCGCTATAGTGCTAAGCCACGAGTACGCCCGCCTATACAACGGCAAATTCATCCTACGCTTCGAAGACACCGACCCCAAAACAAAAAGACCCCACCTCGAATACTACGATGCTATCAAGCGTGATCTTGAATGGCTCGGCTGCAAGTGGGACGAGGAATACATCCAAAGTGACCGCCTAGAAATCTATTATGAAATTGTCGGCAAGCTAGTAGGCGACGGGAACGCCTATGTTTGTGAATGTGCACCTGAGGAGTTCCGGAAGGCTGCTCTTGCACAGGAAGCCTGCCCCTGCCGCAACATGCCTGCTGCGGATCAGATGGCTCGATGGAAAAAGATGCTCTCAGGTGGATACCAGGAAGGCCAAGCAGTTGTTCGCATAAAAACCGAGCTCAATCACCCTAACCCCGCCATCCGTGATTGGCCAGCACTCAGAATTATAGATACAAAGAAGTATCCTCATCCGCGTGTCGGCAGCAAATACTTCCTCTGGCCCCTCTATAACCTAGCCGCGGGTATTGACGATCACCTGATGGGTATGACCCATATCATCCGCGGCAAAGAGCACTACACCAACATGGTGCGTCAGAAATACATGTATCAACACCTTGGCTGGGAATACCCCGAAGCCATACACTAT
Organism: Methanocella sp.; assembly: GCA_050261115.1. GTDB lineage: Archaea > Thermoproteota > Bathyarchaeia > Bathyarchaeales > Bathycorpusculaceae > Bathycorpusculum. The sequence goes on along the minus strand of JBLNCY010000035.1, from coordinate 17,034 downwards.
GGCCGCCTAAAAATCACTGGTGCCGCTCTTTCAAAATCCAAGATTGTCGCGGGTATCCAAGAGGGTGACTTTACTGATTTCGATGATCCCAGATTGGGTACGTTTGCTGCTCTAAAGAAGCGCGGTATCCAACCTGAAGCCATCAAGAAAATGATTATCGAGGTCGGCATAAAACCCAACGACGTAACCCTAAGCTGGGAGACTCTCTACTCACATAACCGGAAAATCCTTGATGCATCCAGCAACCGCTACTTCTTTGTTGCAGACCCAGTTGAGCTAAAAGTATCAGGGCTGCCAAAAACCTTTGAGGCTAAGTTGCCTCTGCATCCTGAGCATCCGGAGCGGGGCTTCCGAGAATACACCGTGCAGCCCCAAGGCGCCGACTCAGTTGCGACCCTTTGGATATCTGGAAACGATGCCAAATTGATGCAAGCCGGTCAGACTATGCGCCTTATGGAGCTGTTCAACATACAAATCCAATCCATAAGCGAAAAGGCGGTTTCCGCCGTATACACCAGCGAGTCATATGAGGATGTGCGCAAAATCAAAGCTCAGCTAATCCAGTGGATACCCAGAGGCTCCGAGTATTCCGCTGAAGTGGTTCAACAGGATGCCACCTCCGTTGTTGGGTTTGCTGAGGTTGCCTGCAAAAAGTTAAAGCCAGATGACATCATACAATTTGAGCGGTTCGGGTTTGTGCGGGTAGACGCAGTTGGCGAGAAACTGGTTGCCTACTATGCCCAGAAATAGGTGAGATGCATGCGTAAGCTTGATGATCAAGTCATAATCTGGCCAGTGTACTTTGATGTGAATAAGAGCCGCAAGGAGGGACGCCGCGTGAATAGGAGCCTGGCGGTCGTTTCGCCCAAGATTGTTGAGGTCAAAATGGCTGCGGACAAGTTAGGGTTGGAAAACGAGGTTAACTTGGAGGCGCGGTATCCGCGTGCGCCGTGGGCTAAAGTGGGTATGTTGATTGTTGAAAAGCAGGAGTCCAAGGAAGCTGTTATTGAAAAGTTGGCAAAGCAGCTTTTTAGGATAAAGCAACAGCAGCAACCCGTTCAGGGCAAACGCTAGCTTTTCTTATTTTTCAGGAAGTTGTTGGAGTTAAAAGGAAAGAAATTTTTAGGCTTATTGTTTGCCTACTAAAACGGCGTTTACTACGCCATCGTTGCCTGGGCGGCTGGTGACTTTTGCGAGGCCTAAGGCAGTTTCGATTTCTGCGCCTTTGGTGATGACGCCTCTGCGGTTGTAGTCAACGTTTGCTCCGTTGCGGACAACGCGGACTATTGTTGTTTTTGTGGTTGTGTTAGTTTTTGGGTCGGTAACTGAGGCAAATTTCTCGGTTAGAGCCTTAATTTTGGTGTTTCCGCCCTTGGTTTTAGCTATCTTGCGTTTAGGTTCGCCAAGGACTGTCTCTGCTGGGTATCCGCCTGCTTCGTAGATTTTCTTGGTGCGGTTAGCACGTTTTTTGCCGCCTGTGGGTTTTCTTTTGTATAGGCTGCTGTGAGTGGTCATATTCTACATTTCCTTGATTCGAGTAGTCACTAAAACTATGGATTTCAATATAAACGTAATGGTTTATAGGTTATGGTTCACCGATTAGGCTGGCTTGATTTATTGCGCCAAAGTAGCGTTTGGTCTTTTTTTCTTTGATAGTCTGCTTGCCAAGGAACCCCTCTGTTATATATAGAGTCATCCATAGGTTCAACCTGTACTTGAAACGCGCAGCCGCAAAACCTGTCCCTCTTTGGAGTGTAAGCGGTTCCTCTAGCGTGCGCTGACCTGGATGCCAACTTCAATCATTTCAGCATTATTTTAAGAAAAGAAGGGGAATTAAGCTATGGTTACGGTGTCTTCTTTGACCGTGACCTTATCGCCTGTTTTGATTTTGCTAAGGTCGATTTTGTCGACAAAGGGTATTTCGCTGATGATGGCGCCGACTGCTACGATGGTCTCGGTTTCCTTATTTATCATGGCTGCTGGGGCGACGCCGTTCTTTTTTAGGCGATAAAGCGTATAGCTGCCCACGGTTGAGCCCTTGCCCTGGGGGAACACCAGGACTTTGTCTTTGATGCTTACCCCGTTGAGTTCATGCCCTTTTTCGATGACGACGCCGGTGTTGGGGTCGACGCCTCCATAGAAGCTAATCGGCATCGACGTGACAAGCGCTACTGCTTCGGCTTGGCCTTTGTAAATTATTCTTCCTTTTAGCTGTTCCATTTTCCACTCACCGCTGCTTCAACACATTCCTTCATACTGCCCATCTTTGTTTTCATTAGATTCTGGCGGCTATAGAAGCATCCCTTCGCCGATGTGGTTGCTAGGGCTTTGAATCTGCCTTTGAGGGGGGCTACGGCCATGCAGGTGTCGCATGCGAATTTTCCGCCTGCCGCCTCGATGATGGCGGTGTAGCCGCGTTTGTCCGATAGTTGCTTGGCTGTTCTGCTGGTTGCTACCCAGAGTTCGACGCCGTCTTTGACTTTTTTGCCTCTGATGAGCTCGGCGATTTCCTGTATCTCTTTAATCGAGCAGTGGGGGCAGCCGACGCAGACAAAGTCAATGTCGCTTACGTCGTCGTTGATGTTATCGTAGGCGTTTTTGAGATCTGCATCCTCAATGGTTACCGTGTTCGTGGGCTGGGTTTGGAGCTCTGCGCCTGGTGTGATGCCTTTTATGTAAAAGAGGGGCTTAGCGCCATAGGTTACGACTGAAGCACAGAAGCTTTTCAGCTCGTCTAGCTCAGCTTTTTTGATGCCTGTGATGTAGGGGATTTTGTTTTCAGCTTTCTTGCCGATTGCATAGCCCAGTGCGCCCCAGTCCGAGAGCTTACTTAGTTGTGCGTTTACTTGGATGTGGATGTCTGGGATGCGGTTTTCGTCGAGGTGCAAGCCGTAGCAGGGAGTTTTACCCACAAACGCCGCCGCCAAAGCTGAGGGGCCGCCTTCGCGGTTGGTGCGTGCGCCTAAGACCGAGTTGGCAAAGGTTACGGCGCTGCTTTCTGACCATGCGACGTGTTCACCGTATAGGGGTAGGTTACCGATAAGGTAAGGCGTGCAGGTACAGCTAACGAGGATACCCATACGCTCAAACGCATCTATAACCTGGTTCTGTTTCTCAGCGAACTCTGGCGTGATGCCTAGCTGCTGCCAGTTCTCAAGGTCCATTCCTGCAGGGTTGAGTGTGGTTAGGACTTTGACTTTTCCGTCTGCTGCCAGAGAATTGAGGAATTCCAGTCCTGCATCTCCCAGGTTGTGATAGGAAACGCCTGCAACTTGCACCGAACTGACGTCGATTAGGCGTTTTGCGCCGAAAATCTCGCCGAGCGCGACGAGGATTTCCATGCTTTTCCGGACGGCGTAGCCTTCTTTGCCATCCAGCATTGCTTGCTCTTGAGGTGTTAACTCCATGATGATCACTAGAGGAACTTGTTTAAGTCAACTTTTACGTAATCCACTTTACTAAACCCTTTGCCGGTGCTGACTAAGGGTGCGGTGGCGTCGAGGCCTGCTTTGGCGGTTGTGGCTTTTTTGCCCTCCGAGAGGTCGCCTGAGGGGTCCAGTGATGAGCCGGGCTGGTTTGGGAGGATGACGGCGTTTTTGTCGGCTTGGAAGCGGGTGGCGATCGCCCATTCCACGTCTTGGGGGTCGTATATGTTGATGTCTTCGTCTACGACGACGCAGTGTTTGAGTGAGCCGTGGCCTTTGAAGGCGGCGTCTATGGCTTTTCTTCCGTCATCGGGATTCTGTTTTTTGATTTGTACGACTGCGTGTAGCCAGCTGCATCCGCCGGGGGTGATGTAGACGTCTTTTACTTGGCAGACTTTGCCGACTTCTTTGTAGATGGTGGGTTCTTTGGGCATGCCCATGAGGAACTTGTGCTCGTTTCGGCCCGCCAGAATTGTTTGGTATATGGGGTTTTTGCGGTGCGTGACGCATTTGATTTCTATGACGGGTTGCTGGCGGGTTCGGTCCACGATGCCTGTTAAGTCAAGGAAGGGGCCCTCGGTGGCTTTTTCTTTGGTGATTCTGCCTTCGAACACGAATTCGGCGTCGGCTGGAACCTCGATGTCAACGGTTTTGCATTTCACAAGGTCGGTTCGCTCAAGCGCGTTTGCCATGCCTAATTCGTCTACGCCCATCGGCATAGTAGTTGCCGCTGCTAATAGGGTGGCGGTTGAGTTGCCAAGGCATATGGCGATGTCAAGTTCGCCGCCTGCTTTAGCTAAAACGGTGTCGGTGCCCCGGTGCTCTACGATGCGTGCTATGAAGTGGTTTTTGTCTTTTAGCATTAAGCGGTGGAAGCACATGTTTCGGTTGCCGGTTTGGGGGTCTTTGACTATGGAGACCGCTGAGGCAATGTATCGGCCGCCGTCTTGGTTGGTGTAGCGCATTATGGGCAGCTTAGTTAAGTCCACATCTGCACCTAACTCGACAACTTCTTGACATGGCGCCTCTGTTACAATGTTGGGTGCGACTGGGTGCTCGATGGCGTCAAGCATTTTGGGTAAGAGCTGCTCTTTGGTTATACCCATGCTGCGGCAGATGAGTTCTTTGGAGGAAACTAGCCCCGCAACTACGGGGACGCTGGATTCCTTTATGTTCTCAAAGAAGATGGGTTTTTCGCCATTGGCGGCGATGATGCCTGCCATTTCATACTCGACCGAGACAGGCTTGGTGATTTTGGTTAATTCGCCTTTGGTTTGGAGTTCCTCTATGAAGCCTCTTAGGGTCAAATTGGTTCACCTTAGCTTCACTGTAGCATACTATGAGTTTATAGCTTTTGGAAAACACGCCGCCCAACGCTTTTTTGGCGCAAGGCTTAAACAAAGAAGTCTCTAACATGGGATTGGTGGAAAAGGGTGGATACTACTACCAAAGTAGCCGTTGGGGTATTGATAGTACTGATTGTGTCGGCAGCTTTGTTTGCCGCCTATCCTTTTATAACTAGAGGGACTCACTGGCCGGCGTACAGTATTCAAGCGCATGCACTCGAAGAGGAACCTCCTGCTTTTTTCGCCCTTGATAACCGAGACAGCGTAGTCTACCAAGCGATATCTAGCCCGGGAGAACACTTCATTGTTAAGCAAGACGAAACAGAAATCGTCTCCTTAATCAGAAAGCATGGCACAAGCAACATAGAAGTGAATGGTAGTTTCTATCAGATTAACGTGGCATTCGTAGATACTGCGCCGCCATTACATTTGGCGGTAATTTACCCTGTAAGCATCGCTGCAATGGCTGTTAGTATAGCTGTCTTAGTTATAGCTGGGCTAGCAAGGATAGTCCGAAAAAAGGGTTCAGCAAAGTTAGGTAATCCTTGAACTTCAAGGCTGAATTTTTTATGCGGGTAAATTGGCTGTTTTAATTTTTTGATAAACAATTCTTAAATAACGTGCATCAAAAAAGTTATGGCAGGAGCCTTTTGGAGATGACCGAACAAAAAAGTAACAGCCCCCGAAAGAGCATATCAAACCGCGACTGGTGGCCAAACCAATTAAACCTCGACATTTTACACAAACCTTCTCCCCTCGCCAACCCAATGGAGAAGGACTTCAACTATGCAGAGGAATTCAAAAAACTTGACCTACAAGCCATAAAGCAAGACCTCAAAGAATTGATGACTAACTCCCAAGACTGGTGGCCAGCAGATTACGGTCACTACGGAGGGCTTTTCATACGCATGTCATGGCACAGCGCTGGCACCTACCGCAAAAGCGATGGAAGAGGAGGCGCAGGCTCAGGGCAACAACGCTATCCGCCTCTAAACAGTTGGCCAGACAACTGCAACCTTGACAAAGCCCGCCGTCTGCTTTGGCCCATCAAAAAGAAATACGGCCGCAAAATCTCCTGGGCAGACCTCATGATTCTCGCAGGCAACATTGCGTTTGAATCGATGGGACTTAAAACCTTTGGTTTTGGCGGCGGTCGACAAGACGCCTGGGAACCAGATGAGGTTTATTGGGGTTCCGAAAAAGAGTGGATGGGCGACACCCGCCATAACGGCAAGCGCGACTTAGAAAATCCGCTTGCTGCCGTGCAGATGGGTTTAATCTATGTGAATCCTGAGGGACCTAACGGTCAACCACACATCTTAGGCTCTGGTAAGGATGTGCGAGAAACCTTTGGCCGGATGGGCATGAATGACGAGGAAACCGTTGCACTCATCGCAGGTGGGCACACATTCGGTAAATGCCACGGTGCCGATGACGCGTCGCATCTGGGGCCTTCGCCTGAGGGTGCAGGCATCGAAGAGCAGGGTCTGGGCTGGAAGAATAGCTTTGGTAGAGGCAAAGGCGACGATACCATAACCAGCGGTATCGAGGGCTCTTGGACGCCGAATCCTACCCAGTGGGGCATAGAGTACTTCCATATGCTCTTTGACTATGACTATGATTTGGTTAAGAGCCCCGCGGGTGCATGGCAATGGGTGCCGGTTAATCCTGACCCGAAGGATTTGGCGCCAGCCGCTCATGACCCTTCCAAACGGGTTACAACGATTATGACCACTGCAGATATGTCCCTGCGCATGGACCCCGTCTATCGGAAAATCGCAAAGCGGTTCTACGAGAACCCAGAACTGTTCGCAGACGCATTTGCTAGAGCGTGGTTTAAGCTTACCCACCGCGACATGGGCCCTCGCACACGCTACCTCGGTCCCGAAGTTCCCAGTGAAGATCTAATCTGGCAAGACCCCCTGCCCAAACGAGACTACGCGTTGATTGACGAGCAAGACATCGCGGACCTCAAAGGCAAAATCGCCGCTTCAGGTCTGTCAATCTCTGAGTTGGTTACGACGGCTTGGGCTTCGGCTTCCACTTTCCGCGGCTCTGATAAACGTGGCGGCGCAAACGGCGCCCGCATCCGACTTGCTCCCCAGAGGGACTGGGAAGTTAATCAACCTGAGCAGCTGCAGAAGGTGCTGGCGGTTTTTGAACGCATCCAAAGCGAGTTCAACAGTGCACAGGCGGATGGTAAGCGGATTTCGATTGCTGACTTGATCGTTTTGGGTGGGTGTGTAGGTGTTGAGCAAGCTACAAAGAGGGCAGGCTACGAAATCGTGGTTCCATTCCAGGCAGGACGCACAGACGCCTTACAAGAGCAAACCGACGTAGAGTCCTTTGCGGTCCTAGAACCCGTAGCGGACGGCTTCCGGAACTACAAAAAAGCCAACGGAGTTAGGTCCGAGGAATTGCTGGTTGATCGTGCGCAGCTTTTGACGTTGACTGCCCCCGAAATGACTGTTCTAATAGGCGGCATGCGAGTGCTAAACACTAACTTCGGCGGCATCCAACATGGCGTCTTTACTAAGCGGCCTGAGACGTTGACCAACGACTTCTTTGTCAACCTGCTCGATATGGGCACTGTGTGGACGCCGATTTCTGAGGACCAAGAAGTATTCGAGGGACGCGACCGCGCGACCGACGAATTGAAATGGACCGGCACCCGTGTGGACCTTATCTTTGGCGCTAACTCGCAGCTTCGAGCCATATCTGAAGTCTACGCTTGCGATGACGCTCAAGAGAAGTTTATGCGGGACTTTGTTGCTGCGTGGACTAAGGTCATGAACCTTGACCGCTTCGATTTAGCCTGGTCATAAAAATAGTGCATAGGGCTAAAAAGCCCCTTTTTCTTCTATTGTTGGCAAACTATGCCGATTTTTGTTGCGATGAACTCGTAGCCTGCGTTTTTGAAGGTGTTGGCTACTCTGTCTTGCAGTTCTTTGCCGGGGGTTAAGGCAACCATGCACCCTCCACCTCCGCCGCCAGTCAACTTGGCGCCCAACGCGCCCTCTTTGCGGGCCATGTCGACGAGTAGGTCGAGTTCTTTGCTGGACACGCCGATTTCTTGGAGGATGCGGTGGTTTTCGTTCATGAGTTCGCCGACTCTTCTAAGGTCGCCTGCTTCGAGGGCTTTGCGGCCTTCTATTGCGAGGGTTTCGGCTTGTTTGAAGAGGGGGTCATATTTGGCTGGGTTGGCTTTTTTGCGTTCCGCGACGCCTTCAACCATGGCTTTGGTGTTAGCAACTTTGCCAGTGCTGCCGATGACGATTTCAACGGGCTCTTTTAGGTTAACGCGTTCGACTAGGTCTTGGCCGCCCGCAGGGTTCTTTACAAACCACATGACGCCGCCGTATGTGGCTGCGGTGTTGTCGATGCCGCTGGGGTTGCCCGCGTAGGCTTTTTCACCCTCGTATGCGACAGCGTTGATTTTCTCGTTGGAGAGGTTTAAGTTGAGTTCTTCAGAGATGGCTCTGGCAATGGCGACGCTTGAGGCTGCAGAGGCGCCCAGTCCGCTGAAGCCGGGAAGTGAGCCGCCGATCCAGATGTCAAGTGGCGTTTTGGGGTCGAGGTCCATTGCTTTTAGCATGCGTTCGATGGATTCGATTTGTTGGAGGCGTTTTTCTTCGCTGTAGCCTTTGGCGGTTTTGCGGTCGTCTTTGACGGTTTGTCCGCTTGTGGCTTTTGTTACTATAGCATCTGTTGAGGAGTCTATTGCGGAGACTATGCCGGGTACGCCGTGTACGACGAAGTGTTCGCCGAATAGGATGACTTTTCCATATCCTGATCCTTTACCCATGGAGATTCCTTCTGTTGGTAGCTTAGCGGGGATGGGGGGATAAAAACCTTCGTTTCGCTTAACCCCCAGATGAGCTATCTGTAACAATCGCTGCTAAAGTAGAGGTTTTGCTCTGAACAGCCCTTCCGTTGTTTATAGCAGTTAACTCTTTGGCTAGTTTGGATTAAGTTTAAATCTTCCAGCCTACCAAGCAAGTTTATGAAACTAACTACTATTATCGGCGGCGTAATCGCGGCAATCTGCTTCTTTTTTGCCGTAATCTTTGGATTAGCTGCTTCTGTGCAGGCGACCACTTCAAGGTTAGCGGTCAGCGGGATTCTTTTTGTAATCGGTTTAGCGGTGGTTGCCGTGGTCTGGTACCTCAACCGACGCCCAAAAACCATCGTGCAGCGCCTAGAGCTTTCGGGGCAGATGACAGCGGCTCCGATTAAGTGCCCCAACTGCGGCGGCAGCATCAGTGCAGACCAAATCAAAATAACTCAGGGTGTCCCATATGTTAAGTGCCCATACTGCGGCACAACCTTTGAGGTTGCTGAGGCTCCAAAATGGTAAACCGCTCAGTCATCTTTGTGGCCTTTCTGGCAATCAGCATTGCGGTTGCTTCAGCGGCGAGCATAGTCCAAGCTCAAGCTAACCTTTACCGTGTCGATCACCAATGGGCGCAGATTTTCATTAACGACGACGGCACCATCGATTTAACATACAACTTAACCGTCACCGTTATCCAGGGCTCGCTAACGGCGTTTGATTTGGGGCAGCCGAACCGTGACTTCACCATCGGCGAAGCCGTCGATCAATACGGCAACCAACTACGCACCTATAGCTACACTCCTGACGTGGCGTCGGTAGATTTCAATCGACCCTTAGTCGAAGGAGAAAGCATCTGGTACACAATTACCACTAACGTTGCAGGTATGATTAGCAATGACACCACCAACCCCGGCAACTATGGCATGCAATTTATTCCTCAGTGGATCGAGGATGTGCCGATTAATGATGTGCGGGTGCAGATTGTCCTGCCAATGGGCGTTCAGGTGGGTGACGTAAAAACAACTGAGACCTTCTACAACGGCACCTCCATTGTTGAAGGCAGATTGGCGGTTTACTGGGAGAGACCCCAGATAGCAGCAGGTGAACGGTTTATGGTGGGGGTTTCCTTCCCAGCACGGTACCTCCCAAACTATACCCCCACAGAAGGCGAAGACGACTTTAGCCCGCTACTCGTCGCTTTAGTGGTTTTTGTTGTTGTCGCAGTCATATTCCTTTTCATATTCATCGTTGCCAAGATGAGTAAGAGCAGCTACCAAACCCCCAAAATCAGCATGGAAACGCTTGGCATCAAACGTGGCTTAACCGCCGTGGAAGCCTCTTATCTGCTGGATATGAAGCCGCCTCAGCTGGTTACCGAAATCCTCTACAGCTTGCTCCAGAAACGGGCGGTTTGGGTAGAAGAAAATAAGCCCTCACTCAGACTCAAAGTGCTGCCTCCATATGAGAACAAAGTAGGCACCAAAGAGAATCCTCTGCGGTACTATGAAATCGACTTCCTAAATTCGCTTAAAGCCGACGGCACACTTGACGAGGAGAAACTCGCCAAGACCGTTATGTTCCTACGAGACACCGTCGAGGAAAAAATGAAGGGCTACAGCCGAAAAGACAGCATAGATTATTACCGAAAAATCGTCGCTCAAGCTTGGGCGCAGGTAGAACAAGCAGGCACCCCCGAGTTAGCCTCCAACGCCTACAACGAACAACTCCTCTGGCTCATGATGGACCCCAACCAGCGGACACGCACCGAGACGGTCTTCCACGACCGACCCTTCCAGCCACAGCCCCTATGGTTCTGGTGGTGGTATGGCTACACGATTTATCACCCCCACCCAACCTATCGCCCAAACATTAACGCGCCAGCACAGTCAGGGCCAGCCCCTGCGATTCCAGGTGCAGACTTCGCCAACACCATCGCCACCTCGCTGGAGAAAACCAGCAGCAACATAGTCGTCAACTTGGAGAAATTCGCCAACTCCATCCTGCCCCCGCCGCCCAAAGCTAGCCATCAACCCGCCCGAAAAGGCTCCGATTGTGTCTGTGCCTGTGCAGCTTGCGCCTGTGCCTGTGCTTGCGTGAGCTGTGCTTGTGCATGTGCCGGTGGAGGAGGACGATAAAATGAGTTTCCTAAAAAACCTTGGACATAAACAGAAAATCCCAGCTGGACGCTACAGTTACCGCGGACAAGACAAGTATGCAGGCATGTCCCTGCAACTACGCATAGAAGAGAACGGTAGAGGCGTTATGGTGATTAACGCCAACACGATTCTACACCTCAACCAAACCGCTTCAGCATACGCCTACTACTTCATGCAGGGACTCCCCGAAGCAGATGTCATCGACAAAATCCGCGCCATATACCGCGTCAGCAAAGAGCAGGCTAAAGCCGACTATGAACGCCTCGTTTACTCAATTAGCACTTTAGCACAGACAGAGAAAATCGACCCCGTAACCTTCCTTGACATCGAAAAAGAAGAGCCATTCAGCTACCCCTACTCGGCGCCGCTGCGCATGGATATGGCCCTGACTTTCCGCTGCCAAAACGACTGCATCCACTGCTACGCCGGCGGACCCCACGAAACCCCCGAACTCAACACGGATCAATGGAAACAAGCTATCGACCGCCTAAGCGATATAGGCGTATTCATCCTAACTTTCACCGGAGGCGAACCCACCCTCCGCGACGACCTCCCAGAGCTGCTGCATTATGCCCAAACCAAAGGTATAGTTACGGGCTTAATTACCAATGGGCGACGTCTAAAAGACAAAGCCTATGTGGAAACGCTGGAGAAGGCGGGCTTAGACTTCGTCCAAATCACCCTCGAATCGCATAAGCCTCTTGTCCATGACGCCATGACGAAGGCTAAAGGTAGCTGGAAAGAAACCGTTCAGGGCATCAAAAACGCCGTGGTATCCCAAATATATGTTTCAACCAACACTACGCTTGGAAAACACAATGCAGAGGATTTCCTCGTCACCATAGACTACATAAAAGAACTGGGTGTTGATGCGTTTGGCTGCAACAGCCTCATATACAGCGGCAAAGCTCCCCAGGCGCAAAACGAGTTCGCTCTCTCAACTGACCAACTCAAAGCGCTGCTGCCACAGATCAGAGAAAAAGCAGAAGAGCTGGGCCTCAAGTTCCTCTGGTACACCCCAACCCAGTACTGCGAGTTAAATCCCCTGCAGTTGGGGTTAGGCGTCAAAAGCTGCACCGCCGCATCCATCAATGCCTGCTTAGGCCCCAACGGCGACGTGTACCCCTGCCAAAGCTACTTCCAATCACTGGGCAACATACTCACCGACCCCTGGACTAAGATCTGGCAAAACCCCCTCGCAGAAAGCATCCGCAAACGCGAATACGCCGAACAAAAATGCAGTGCCTGTGTGGATCTGCAGGTCTGTGGAGGCGGGTGCCCCCTTGAGCTCCAAAACAAAGACCGCTCTAGCTGCGGCTCGGCATAAATTTATTTGCAGGCAACCCCTCTTTTCCATAGTGAACTGCTTTTATGGATGAAACCCAAGCTATGGCTCAAACTCCAAGATCACCGGAGCGGCCCCGCCTCGTCGTTTTAGACGTGGAAGGGGTATTGCTTCCCAGAAACCGTTTTTACTACGAAGTAGCCAAAACCCTAGGGCCACTCACGCTACTAAAAGTGTTGATTCTTGGTTTTCTCTATGAAGCAGGTATCCTCAAACTCGAATCCGTGATGCAATGGGTTTACCGCCAGTTCAGCGGCATAACAACTGAGGCCTTACTTGAGACGTTTAGCCGCATACCCGCCACGCCTTACCTGCAGAACCTCTGTGCCCTGCTAAAGGCGCGCAACTGTAAAGTCGCCTTAATCAGCAGCGGCATACCTACCACAGCAGTTGAGCGGCTGGCCGTTAAAATCTGCGCCGACTACGCATACGGAGTTGAAATCGAAGAGGCAAACGGAAAACTCACAGGCAAAATCAGCGGTGATGCCATCAGTAAAAACGGAAAACTAAAAATCCTCTGCAAAATCCTAAACGAAACCGGCTTAACCGTCGAGGACTGCATCGTCGTTGCCGACGACCGCAACAACAGTTGCATATACCTGCCGGGTGCCCTTAAAATCGGCTTCAACCCCGACTTCGTAATACGCATCAAATCCGACCGAGTAGTTAACGGCCATTTGGTTGCCATCTTGCCCGTAATTGATGGTGTGAGGCAAAAGTGGAGTTTTCCCTCCGTTAACGATTTTGTCCGAGAAGACATCCATGCGGCTGGCATCTTTATGCCTGTGATCGCCAGTATAATCGGCGTCCCCATCGTCGCCGCCCTAATAGTCATCATAGCCGCCGTGTATACTGCATCGGAGCTTCTACGCCTAGACGGGCATAGTTTACCGGTGATCTCAACCATAACTCGTCATGCAGCTTCCCAAACGGAACTTTTTGGCTTTGCCGCCGCGCCACTTTACTTCGCGTTTGGCATAGTTGCGACTTTGTTGTTGTATCCTGCGGCGGCTGGGGGCGCTGCAATCGCTATGTTCTGCCTAGGCGACAGCGCCGCTTCGCTCTTTGGCGGCATGTTCAACAAGCCCCTACCCTTCAACAAGGGAAAAACCCTCGAAGGCTCCCTAGCAGGGTTCTTTTTTGCGTTCCTAGGCGGCACATTCTTTGTTTCCCCGTGGCTGGCGTTGGCGGGGGCAGTTATAGCCATGACAATTGAAGCACTGCCGCTGCCCATCAATGACAACGTGCTGGTTCCAATAATCACAGGCGCCGCTTTAACGCTCCTACTTGGGTTTGCTTAGCGGTTTTTTGTGCCGTTGGAGGCTATGAGGGCTTGTTTTTGTTGGTGACTGAGCTTTTTGATTTCCCGCTCCCGCTTCATGGCTTGACTGCGGCTCTCAAACATCTCCACGTATGCTATGCCTATGGGTGGGTGGGCTTTGGTGTAGCGTGCGCCTTTGCCAGTTTGGTGCTGGTGGGTACGCTCGGTTAGGTCTTTGGTGTAGCCTGTGTAAAAGCTGCCATCTCGGCATTTGAGAATGTAAACATAAAACTGTAGCTTCCCAGCGGTGTCCATGGCTATTCTGGCGATAAACAATCAAACACGACCCCTTTTTGCATTGCCCTCCGCAGGTAGCTTTCAGGGTCGATTTCGATGGTTTTGGTGCGGTCGACGTCGATTATGTAGATTTCCTGTATGCGTGCATTGCGGATTTCCTCCAGAGTGACGGGGGGTTTGGAGTAGAAGGCGTCACAGAGCGCTTTGATTTGTTCTATTTCGACTTCGGTGCGGTTGCGGGGAGGCTTGGCTAGGGTGCGGGGGAACGGCAGGATGTAGTGGGGCGGCACTCCCAGGGCAAATTTGCCGGCAAAGCTGCTATAGCGGATGATTTTGCTAGCCAACCGAGCCGAAGTATACGTCAACGGCGAGAGGGCGTTTTCAGGTGGGATGAAGCCGGTTTCTATCTCGACTATGATGTTGCCAAGTCCCTTGATGCCATATAGGTCACAGTTTAGGAGCTCGTTTAGGGGGTATTCGAGTTGGATTTCATAGTTTTTTTCGATAAGGTGCTTGGCGCATACGAGTTCCATGACGGAGTGGTTAATTTTGACAAGATTTTCTTTGTGGAGTTTAATTAGCCACTCTTTTAGCATGCTGAGTTTGTTCTCTACCCTGGGCTCTGTGTTGGCGGTTAATCTGTCTAGAAGTATGGTTAGGTCCCGGTCGAATTTGTCCTCTCTGGATATGGGTTTTTTATCCAAATACGCGGATTCCCCGCTATTCTAGAGACTTATTGGATATATAAAGCAAAAACGGGCATCGCACTTTAGGTGGCAAGCAAGCCGTCTTAGCTAAAGTATCATATGATGCAATGCTCGATGCTTACTGCCAAATGGGTGTTATGCTGGTATGAGCACTAGTCGGGCGTTTGCTACGTCAACTTCTTGGATTTTGCAGTTCTGGAAAGTCTGCGGTGCACCCATAACATCGCGGACCACTACGTTTGCGCCTTCCTGTTTGGCGTAGATGATGTCTCTTGCTTGGATTGTGCCGTTTAGGATTACGTTGAATTCACACATACCAATTCACAATAGCAAATGAAGCCTTCGAGGTAAATAAGCACTCGCGGCCAAAACGGCGAAAAACATGGCGGTTTTTTCTTGGTTTTTGTCGGGGAAGCTGTTGGGGATACAGGGCTTTGTCACAAAAGCGGGTAGTCGTGCCCTAAAATCGTCAGGTTTATGGTAGTGAGGTTTTAATTTAACCATACCAACCCAAAAGGTATCATGTGGCGCTTAGGGACTTTCTTCCACGAAATGGCTTATGGCTTGCTTACAGTGTTTGTCCCAATGTACATTGTCGCCACGGTCACTTCAGGCGGCTTAGGCGGTAGCCTAGTGGACTTAGGCATAATAACCGCGTTGGCCGTGGTTTCTACTATACCGGCTGCTTACTTTTGGGGTTGGATATGTGACCGGATCCGCCGATACAAAGTGTTTATTTTGCTGGCGTTTTTGTCCATGGCAGTTATTCTGTTTCTCTTCACTTTGAGTTTTGCTCAGAACCTATGGGTGTTTGCGGCGCTCTACATCTTGATGAATGTTCTGCACATCGCCCATGAACCCCCTAAGAACGTCTTGGTAGCCGAGAACTATTCGCATGATAAATGGGGGCGCGCTTATGCCATCTATGAGGGTGTAACTGAGTTTGGCTTAATAATTGGTTTAGGCATAGGCTTTTTCACCTTCACAGCCACGCTAAACTTCGGTGTCAATGCGATTTTGTGCTTCTACATATGCAGTGCGCTTAGCTTAGCTGCCTTCGTATTTTCCCTGCTATTTGTTGCCGATCCGATAATGAATATCGAGCGTCGCCTAGTAGGGATGGAGCGAACACTCGACTATGCACACCGAGGCTTCGAAACCGTAGCAAAAATGTGGCAGGGCTGCAGAGATCCCCCAGACCTTAAGCCTCCACGGTTCCTCGGATTCGGTTTAGCCATACTAGTCTTCACCCTTGCAGCAGGCATATTCTACACGCCGCTACCCGTCTTCTTCACTAGTTACATGGGTTTGGATGCGGGTTCTGTTTTTGTTGTCTATGTTCTTGGCTCAATTGGCTCGACTTCAGGCTACTTTTTTATTAGAAACCGCGCTTATGGCGGTGACGCAAAGAAACGCATAAGCCGAATGATACTGCTAAGAACCATGCTTGTAGCCCTAATCGTTACAGTCGTATCCCTATCATTCTACCCATTGGTGGTGACGGGACTGCTGCTGATTGGCATGGGGTTTGTCTTTGCAGTTTACTCGATTTTAATGTTGTGCAATTCGATGGCGCTTGTCCCTCAAGGCAAAGCAGGAATAATTGATGTCTTGACGGGGTTGGGCACGGCAGTAGGTAGCTTTTTAGGACCCTACTTAGCCGAAGTAATCGGGTATCTACCGGCATATGCGATTTCAGCGGTGCTTTTCCTTGTGGCTTTCGTATGCATCAAGGTCTTCTCATAAACGGGGGAATCAAGCGCTGATTTTTGGCGGTGGACGTACGTGTTTTTTGCCTAGTTTGACGCGTAGTGCGATGCGGTAGAGTTTGCGTAGTGCCATAACAAGTTGCTCAAGCGTCGGGGTGGCTGAGTATATGATGGGTATTTGTTCGTATTCGGCTATGCGTATGGCTTCCTCGTCAGGCATCGTTTTATGGAACACTACAATGCGGGGTTTGAGGCTGCTTACCCGGACAATCATCATTGGTAAACTGCCTCCATCCACGTTGGTGAAAATAAGGGCGCGTTCGGTGGTGGCTCCTAAGAGCTGCATGTACTCTGAGCCCGAGTAGGCTTCTACTGCTTTTCGGCTATCGACGACGGTGTAGCCGTTGATTTCTTTAACAAACTTGTCCTTGCATGCCACGACTTCTCCGTTTATCGCTTTACAGAGGTACTCTACCCGCACGGGAATCGGGAATTCTCTTAGGTCGACTACAGCCATGCTGGGTGAGCTTGTGAGTTTGGCGAATTCCCGGATGAATCGGCTACCCTTCTGTTCATCAATCCTTAGCAGAGATAGAACAAATCGGCGGATGAATTTGGCGCCGGGGCTTTTACGTCTGCCACTCTCGTAGTCACTTATGACTGATGAGGAGAGTTTCATGGCTTCGGAGAGGCTGGTTTGACTGACGGCAAAAAGCTCCCGCCATTTTCGCATGGTGGAGCCGGGGTTGCTTGACAGGATGATTTCTCCAGCTATCCTTCGAGCTAAAACTTCTCTTAATCCCGGCGATACAGACATAACCAGTCTCCTACTTGTACCCACCTTTCAGGCAGGTATAAAACCATACCGCTTTTTTGGCTTAATGCTGAAATCCGTGCAGTGCCCTTGTCTATCATGTATCCACTTGGGTATTATACGGCTGCATTGAAATCTT
>JBLNCY010000034.1:0-35407 GCA_050261115.1 Methanocella sp. | reverse complement strand
TTGGAGGTGCCACACAGGTTGTCGATAGTTAACGAAATATAGCGAGTGGTGTTTCCTTGGTTGTGTATTCTCATAAGGTCTGTGTAGCATGTTACTGGTTGGGGATTGTGGGTTTCTGATGAGCGGTGATTCATCGGTGAGTTCTTCTGGAGGCATTGTTCTGCCGCCTCGTCGTCTATCTTCAATGTAGAGTTTGAGCAGATGGCTTGCTTCAGCATTTAGGAACGTGTCGTAGTCGTGATACTTGCCTTTAGTGATGGCAGATTCAACATGGACGTGGATAGGTACTCGTCCAGCTTCTAAGTCCTCTTTAACGTGTCGGTATAGTAGTTTTGCAAAGGTTCCTTCGCGGAATCCGCCAGTTGCTATTCCTGCGACTATGAAGCCTTCTCTAACTGCGGCTTTATCCAGCATCATTGCGATTTCTTCTGGTTTGGGCGCTCGGTCTTTGTAGGCTACTTTTCGGCTAAGCGGCTCGTTCAGCTCTACTTTTTTGACACCGTTTGCTCGGTAGAAGGTTTTGACGGCTTTAATGCAGTTGCTCACGGCTGTGGGTTTGAGTCCGCTATCTTGGAGTTCAGCTAGGTAGTCGTTGAGGAATCCGCAGTGGTTCTCTACCTTCATGGGGTCGGGGACTGCGCCGACGGGTTTCACGTCTGCTATGATTACGTCTGGGCTGTAGCCAAGCAATTCAGCGTATTTTTTGAGGCAGGCGGAGTATTTTTGGCAGCTATGGTATGATGCTGAGCAGTGGCGTAGGAAGTGGCGGGCCATCTTGGTTAGGCTTTGGTACTCGAAGATGTAGGGAATTAGTGCGGGGCGTTCGTTGAGGCACGAGCGGATGATATAGTCGATTAGTCCTTTTTCTTTTACTGCCAAGACCTTGCTAAGTTCTATACTGATGGGTTGCTTGAGTTTCCAGTCGTTAAGACTTCTTTCGATGATAATCAGGTTTCCTTGAATTTGCAGAGGTAGGTTGAGGCTTTTTAGGTCGTCAATGGTGAGGTTACGGTTTCGCTCTATTGCGGTTGCTATAGTTCGGGTCTTTCTCTCTATCATTTGGGCCCCTTCCGCTTGTTTTTGGGGCTGAGTTTTTCGCTTCTCTGGCTAGAAGCGCATACTCGATTCTCTACTAAGCCCCGCTTACAATTTAAGTAGTATTCTAAAAGCGACGAAATGCTGAGCTTTTTGAGTTCGAGGACGGCTGATTTTAGCAGAACAAGTCCCGAAGCTTTAGCATCCCCGCCCTTCAACGTAGGCGGGCCAGCGTCACGGTCAAACGCCAATGTCACGTACTCACTGCATTCATACACTAACCAGCCCACAGCTTTCCTGGTCTGCGGCGCCATAACCAAAGCAGAAGACCGATTGAAAGCCACATGATCCAGATAACGAACATAAACCAAGCCTTCAAACACTGCATGGTAAAGTTGAGGTTCATTTGGGAGCGTACCAGCGTCAACGCCAGCATGGAAGGAAGAAGAGCCAAGACTTCCGCCAACGTCAACGCTGCTACTGCCAAGTACGCCAGGAGAGACGGACGCTTTTCCCTGAACCCCAACCATTTCTATGCCCTGCCTGGACCCTCAAATCGGTCGCATACTTCATCGCAGGCTGTCTTGTTAGGAACACGCTTAAGGCAGCGGCCAACCCAGCTCGAACAATCCCAGCAGCGCTTGATACCCTCTCTAACAACGACAAAACTTTTAACTGCAACCGCAGGACTAGACATCGACGCAGGCCACCTGTGAAGGTTGGTTAGCGAGGTTGGTGTGTTCTGCTTGGCGGCGGGGCACACCATCCTTAACTTCAATTATCGGTCTGATGATGATGGCACCATCGACCTCCATTAGAACTTCTTTAACAGGTTTACCGTTCTCTTTTTCGATGAGGTCCAGCCAAGAGGCAGGTAACGTTATCCCCCGGCTACCCCCATGATTTATAACTTTTTTCAGGAGTGGCATGCCTACTTATTTAACATAAAATGTTTATAGGGGTCGTCTCACTATTGACACTGAAGAGTGATAGTATGCAGTCAGGTCCTAAACGAGGAATCAAGAAAAAAGATGCCAGGAGAGTAATCATTAACGCCTTAGCTGAAAACGGGCCCCTAAACATGTGGCAAGTCAAGCAGAAAACAAGACTTCAATATTCGAGCGTCCATAAAGCAGTAACCAACGCCCTACTCGAAGGCAGTGTAAGCGTTTTAGATGAAATTTCATCTCCAAAGAAAATCAGAACAAAAGTTTATGGACTTACCTTCAAGGGTACACTCATCTATTTAGCTCAATTTGACCAGAAAGCGGTCTTGGATAAACAGACATCCAATAAACTACTGGCTTTTATAAAAAAACAAGGCGATTCCCTCAACTATCCGCTATTTCAAGAAAGCCCCTGGTTGTATGGGCAAGATGAACTCACCGTTAATTTTTTTGTAGGTGAAGCGGTGACCCAGCTTCAAAAGCCCTTGAAAGACGAGGCGTTAACGGCTAAAGAGTTCGTGGAGCATTTAGGCAATTCAGAGTATTTTCGTCAGGAACTGGGTAGGAGCGTTAACAATAAAGAAATTCTTGAATTTATCTCAATTTTTCGCCATGGTGAGAACCAGAATTTGATGTTTGACTTTGCCGAAGACTATTTTATTTGTGGGCTTGGCCTAATAAAAGGCACAAACCCAAGACTTTACGAGTTAGCTAAGGACATTCGCGATTGGAATCAGGAGCGGATGGACTACCTCAATCGAGCTGTAGAACTCTTTGAGGGTAAATCGGCTGCCAACAAATAGATATCAACTGGTTTGCCGATTGTCAGTAACTCACACTTTTCCGCGCAAAATGTAGTTTATATCATTATAAGCGAACCTTGCCTACCACACTTGTGTGGTAAATCGATGCCAATCAATCAGATAAAATGCGAAAAATGTAGCTACACTTGGTTTCCCAGAACAGCCGAACCCTACAAATGCCCCAGATGCCAAGCACCATTAAACCCCAAAAGAGACAAGTCAACTGTTGAAGAATCTGTCAGTCTAAATACTGCCCAGGAGGTTAAGCCATGACCCTGTTTTCAGAATCCACCCTTCCCAAGCGAAATGATGACTCAGCTTGAAAGGGTCCTTATAGACACAATAAAACAGCTTTAATAAGGCGCGAGAAAGCAATTCAGCATTGGGCGTAGCGGCTACGGGAAGTGAAAGCCATAACATTTCCTTTCATTCGCCAAAATATTGAAAGCCTAATCAAAGAAGACGATGAATTGGCTGTAACCGTCACATTTTTCCTCAATAGTTTGCATAGACAACGCTTGATATTCTTTTGTTGACTCAAAAAGGCCCGAAGTTTACGACAGCCATAGTCTGGGTCGCTTCCTTGCACTCCAAAATTGAACCAAAAGCTGGGGTGCTTGATGCTCTATAAAAGACAATATAGGCAGTTACTTGAACAAAAAGTTTTAGAAAAAGCTAATATTAACCACACACCACACAGTAACTTTTTCTTAGTCTGCTTATCCTTCCTTAAAAAACTTGGGCAGTAAGCCCTCTTCATCGCTAGGCTCAGAGTTCACTTTCACCCACCCCTCCCTTGACACACGAGGTCGGGTTAACTTGAGATTTAAAAAGTGAAAGGGCAATATCGCAGTTCGGTGGGAGACAATTTGACTCAGCGACCAAATATGGACCTAGCGAAAATAGTATTGCATGAGCTTAAACGCCAGCCCCTATACCGGACAGAGCTCGAGAAGCGTACGGTCCAAAAAGCTGGCTCGCATGCAGCATTCGAGAACATTTTTCGTTGGTTAGTTCAAAATGGGCATGTTGAGAAGAGCTCGCCCAAGCATCGAGCAAAGTATATGATTACTCAGAAGGGCATCAAGTTCTTAGAACTTATTTAGCCAAGCGTAAATATTACCTTAACATTGGTTGTAAAGGAGTTAAGATACCGTAACTTTAGTTTTTGTTTATGCTTCGTCGATGTAGAAATACAACCACTAATGCAAGCAATACAGCAATAGTAACTAGCAAGGCAACGGTGGCAACCTGCATCCAATCCAAGCCTGACTGATTAACACTTTGAGTACCAGACGTATCAGGAGTTGTGGTTGCCGTGGGCTGTGATGAAGATACAGAAGTTGACCCGTCAGAAATGCTAATTGTTTGGGTGCTACTCCAGGCGCTTGTTTCACCCTCAAAAACCCACGGAAACATTTCTAAAGGGTTTGTTGCACTGGCGTTCTTTACCCTATGGACATAACCGATAAGCGCTTGGACCTGAAAATCTATTTGAGCATTCAAAGGAAGCCCACTCAGGGGGCCAACAGATAAATAAGAGTTTGAATTTGAAATTTGAAAAGATACCACAGTATTTTCTGAGTTTTGTTGAGCGTAATAGGGAGTAACTGTAGGAGTGTAAAGGGTTAGCCAGTCTTCACTATAATGTCCCTTTATACGGACATTATAGTAGAAAGAAATATTCCAGCCATCGATATTTGTAGAGACAAAGGGCTGATTCTTTATCACTAATTCAACGGTTCTGTTTACAACACGGTGACCAGGATGAGTTACATTAACTCCTGTATAAGGATCTATTGAGTAAGTAGTGGGTATATCATACGAATTATCTGCTAGTTTTACTGTGAATTCTGGAATAGAAGGCTTGGTTATTTCTGAATTCACAGGTTTAATAATCATAAGATTTGATAGAGCTAATATAGCGATAAGCATTAAGCCAACATACTTGCGCATATTTAATTTAGAAATGCTTCGCAAATAAAAAAGTTACTGCAAAGCGCTGAAATCTTACTGTTAATAAGCATTTTGCTTGTTTTAAAAGCATGTTCTAAAAACCTTTTTTAATTAATGCTTTTTTAATCAACCTTTTATTTTCATGCCTTTTAAAAAAGCCTTGTTTAAAATGCCATTTTAAACCGTAAAATTGTTTAAATTACAAAAATGCGAGTGCTTAGTTGATGATCAAAAATGTTAGAAGACAAATCAGAACCAAACAATGGCTGGGGCAACTATATGGCTCAGCGTTTAAGCAACGGGAATTTTTTTAGCGCGCGCGCGCGGCGGAAAAGAGCACTAATTTTAAATGGGGGTTTGTTGCAAGCCATTTACGCATGCTAAAGATATGGTGCGTGGACGCACACATAAAGTTGTGTGCATTGGGTTAGCGTGTACTTGATGTGCACAAAAGCGTAAATCAGTGTGTAGCATGAAATTCCTTGGCAGGGGTTTGGGCTATTAAATTGGGAGTAGTCGGCGCATAAGCCTATAGCGACGACTACTACCTCAACTGCCTGATTAACTGAAAGCCGACGAGCAGATTGAGGCTGTTCACTTTCACCGACCCCTCCCCAGCTTGAAAACGTCGGCACATAGCGGGCTTTATATGCTGAAATCAACGCTTCATAATTATGCAATCCTGAGAGGATAAAAAGGCATGTAATAGTGCCAAAAAAAGCGTAAATTTTTCAACATTTGGTTTAGCTTTCACTTTCACTCACCCCTCACCTACTCCAGAAGGTCGAGTCAACTAATCGTTTAAAAGGCGAAATAGCGATACCGCTGTCCGGGGAGACAATTTGACTCAACGACCCAATATGGATCTTGCGAAAATAGTGTTACATGAGCTTAAACGCCAGCCGCTTCATCGAACGGAACTTGAGAAGCGTACAATAGCAAAGCTTGGCACGCCCGCTGCATTTGATAATATTTTTGGTTATTTAATTAAAAATGGCCACGTACAGAAGAGTGCGCCGAAGCATCGAGCAAAATATGTGATAACGGAGAAGGGAATTAAACTCTTAGAGGCTCTAAAACAATAATGCAACTATTCGTTGATATCATTTTCGGGTAGTGTTTACGCTCCTTTTATGTAGAAATACGACCACAGCTACAAGCAATACAGCAATAATACCCAACAAGGCAACTATGGCAATCTGTGTCCAATCTAAACTTAAAAAAACTACTGTTTGTGGACCAGATTGGTCAGGCGTCGATATTGGGTTTTGGGAAGGCAAAACTGAGGCAGTTGGCGTCGGCGATAATGCCGAAGAAGATGGATCGGGTAATTCAACAGTTATCGTTTGTGTACTACTCCAATCGCTTTTTTCTCCCTCAAACGTCCAATAATTTGCGCCACCATAAAGTCTGGCCTCAACCAAGTAAATGCTTCCTATTAGCGCTTGTACTTGAAAGTCTATTTTAGCCCCATCAGTTGAAGCGCTCAGAGATTGAATATTTAGAGTAGGGCTAATGGTTGTATATTCAGAATCGGACTGAACTGGGTAATTTGGAAGATGATATACCTCATACCAGTCATTATC
Organism: Methanocella sp.; assembly: GCA_050261115.1. GTDB lineage: Archaea > Thermoproteota > Bathyarchaeia > Bathyarchaeales > Bathycorpusculaceae > Bathycorpusculum. The sequence goes on along the minus strand of JBLNCY010000034.1, from coordinate 29,080 downwards.
TGAAAAATGGCCTTTGTAGCGCACTTGATAGTAAACCTGGACTTCAGAACCGTTGCTTACATAAGGTGTGAAGGGTTGATTTTTAATCACAAGAACGCACGTTTTGTTTTCAACATGATAACCTGGATGAGTTATAGTTTGCCCTGTATAAGGATCGATCGAATAGGTGGTGGGGACATCATATGGATGAGCAACGTACTGTATAGTAAATTCTGGAGTGGACGGCTTGGTTATCTCTGAACTTGCAGGTCTGATTATCATTAAGCTTGATATCGCTAATATAGCGATAAGTAATAGGGCAACATATTTGCGCATATCTTAATCTTATAGATGGCCTCCGAAAATAAAGTTTACTGAAAAGCAGACTTTTCATGCCCCCTAATAAACATTTGGCATGATTAAAATGCCTTTTTTAAAATGCTGTTTTAAATAATGCTTTTTAGAAATGTTATTTTTAAAATGTAATTTTATACCGCAAAATTGCTTATATCGATAAAATACAAGTGCTTATTTGGTGACCTACAATGATAGGACAAAAATTGCAAACGGAAAATAATGGGAGCCCGCAAAGAGCAGCCCCATTCAAAACAACGGAAATCAGAACATTAACTTATGAAGGGGTGAGAGTATGGTAGATGATGGAGAATTTAACAACTTAATTGTTGACAACCACTTAACTGTTGGAGGTTACGTGACAGTCAAAGCACCTGACGGTCTAAACTATATTGACTTAATCCCTACACAACCCACCGACCCTAACTACGATCTTCTCTTACAAATAACCAAAGGCATTCGACTCAAGGAAATATTCAACGGAGCAGATTTCGTTGACATTCAGACAAAAAGTTTTGGTACAGGCGGCAGTCAGTTAGGGCTAGAAATAAGCAAAGGAATCAACCTCAAGGAAGTATTCTACGGTGATGCCTCTGAAAGCATTGCACTACAAACAAAACGCTTCTATCCAGACCCGATTAACCATCCGAATGACTATGATGTTTCTCTAGAAATAAATAAAGGCTGGATTAGAGCGATTACGGATACTGACGAAAATAAATGGATTGATCTCCGGGCACTCCAATTCTCACGGGATGGCCAACAATCACAATACGACTCTTTCACAGTTTTACAGCTAAACAAAGGTATTCAATTCATGGATACTGGCGGAATAATCACTGTCACTCCAACACAGTATGGATTCCCAACGACTTTAGCACCGAAACCTAACTATCAGCCTTCCACTGATCCTTATACTGGAAGAGCCAATTTATTCTGCACTACAATAAGCTTCATTGACCGGTCAACGCCAATAGATGACCCTGTGCTTGCTACAGACAAAGCCTTTTTTGTTGAAAAAGACTTTCAAACCTTTGGGTTCGTAGGCACAAGCTCCGATCCCCAAAAAGGTGCAGGCGGTGGTGCCATAATGATGGGACAAGGCTTTACAGGGAAATATTGTCCACCAATGTTTATTCTCACTGGAACGTTGGCATCGGGCTCATTCGGTGGCTATGACAAAGGTTCTAGTTTTCCGGCTGCAGAGCATGAAAAGTGGTTTTATAGAACCGATGAAGAAAAATTATATCAATATACACAAGACAGCAACAACCTTTGGGATTGGAGAGAACGTTTTAGTCATGTACAGAGCTCAGACTATGACACATTATTCCTGTATAAATCAACAATGTCACGTGGTACCCCATTCGACGGAGCAAATCTTCACCTTGGAAACTTGACTGCTACAGGCGCAATATACGTTGACCAAATCAAGCATCTTGATGGTAGTAATTGGAATATTGGTGGGTTTGACCAATCACTCAATACAACAAACGATGCAGTCTTCAACAGCGTCAAAGTCATTTCGGCTGACGGTAACCCTGCACATGGCGCGGCAGTAAAAGTCGGCGACAACACATACGACTACCTGGCACTAAACTATGACGGAACATACGGCTATATCTCAGCACACAACAGAGCACTATATTTGTCAGGCGACAACGGCATAACCTTGGGCTCCAACATCAACTTTAACAACAAAACCTTCAGCAACTATCTAGGAAGCTTAGGCTCAGGCACACCAAGCACCAGCACCTATCTACGCGGTGACGGAACATGGTCAGCATTACCCACACAACCCTCCATCCAGAAGGGTTCAGTTACTACTACTGCTTCAGGGGTTGCAAGCGTAACGTTCCCACAAGCATTCGCTTCAACACCAACAATCACATGCACCGCCGTAGACGCCAACGGAAGAAACATCGCGGTAGTCATCACGGCACAGTCAGCTACACAGTTCAGCATCAAGACAACTGTTACAGGAGAACACAAACACAAAGTCGGCGACATATTCGGAACAGACAACTTCGCATTAAGCATTGACTCAGTAGGCGATCACAACCACAGTTTTAGCGCAGCCGCACATACCCACATGATAGGAACAATCTCTGCAACTACAGGCTGGACTATGGGTATAGATTCTCAGGGAAGCCACAACCACACCGTCGTAGGAACCACAGGCGTCGGTTCAAGCCACTACCACAACATGCAAAGCCACACCCACAACATCAATATGGGTTCGGCAAACACGGGCACAACCTCAGGGCACACTCACACTTACGCTTACAGTCAATCCCCAACAGGCGGCCCAAGCAACAATAGTACAACCAGTGAATCAAGCCATACACACAACTATTCGGGTTACTCAGGCGACAGCGGAAGCCACAGCCACAACTTAACAAACAAACCGCCCTACGTCAGAAGTTTACTGCTAAGAGACCAAGGCGGTGCACAGCAGGACTTAGGCGCACTACTAAGCAACACAAGCAGCAGCCAATTTGACCTCTACACGCTTAGCAGTGGCGGCGGTGGCGGAACAACAGGTTCCGCAGGTGGACACACTCATAGCCTATCGGGCAAACCCGCATATACGAGGGGAGTGAGCTTACGCAACTCAGGTGGCGGCAGCTTCACCATCGGCGGCGTACTAAGCAACGACTACGTGGCTGGAACTACAGAAGCGCATACAGAAACTACCAATCCAGTAAGCAACGTTGCGATTTCAGTCAACTGGATAGCAGTGGGATAATGATGCCAAAATATGAAACATATGAGGTCCATCTCTCCGAGCTTATCAAACAATACATCGCCAACTTGCCAACATCTGAAGGCTGGGAAATCTTAGCCATCGACCTATTCACGGATGTCTTAGTGCTCAAACGTAAAGTAACAGAAAAAGAGGATAAAAAAGCCAGCGAACAAAAAAGTGGCAGTTCCAATGACTGGGGAAATGCGGAAGCCACGCAAACGTCTGAAGCCCTAGAAAGCCAACCTAACCAAAAGTAACCAGCACTCTAAACGTGACACCAAAACTCGACATGACAGGAGGTGACTACACATTGACCGACAATACCGCTGAAGCTTCACCAGTCATGCAACAAATTGGCATGCTTAACCTTAGAATCAATGATATGATGACTCAACTCAACGCAGTCATGAAGGCAATGATGGAAGAGAACTCAGCGCTCAAAAAGGAAAATGTTGAATTGAAAGCTAAGCAGGAGAAGACAAGCAAATCCTAAAGTGAGGTACAAACAATTTCCTTTTTTCTTTTGGAAATTTCAAGTCACTATGAGAGGGGAATAAAAGAATGTCTATAGTTAAGAAGTGTTCAAGTTACCTGAAAGAGAGAAGCTACCTCCCAAGATTAACTGTTAAGGGATTGATTATCTATTGTGCCAATAATGTAGCGAATATTGAAACTAAAAAGTTTGATTGGGCTGACGCTCTTGTGGATGCGGCAATCATCAGTGGGCTGACTTTCTTTAGTACGCTTGGTGGAGGTTCTGTTGCAGGACTTGAAGGGCTGTCTGCATTAAAAGCAGCAGCCGTAGCGGCGTGTGCTCAATTCTTTATCTTTTTAGCATTAAAAAGAGGAATAGTTCAACCAAAAGAAGCTATAGCATAATGTAGCCACCGCTTTCGGAGCTGAATAATCTTGAACTCTATATACTTCGTTAAATCTGGCTCATCGCTCTTTGAAATAGCAAGTGATAGGTTTTAACAGGACATTACATCCTATTATTTGGCAGTGGCAAAAGCTTGAAGGTCATCTATAAGATAACTTACCCAAACGGCAAAATCTACATCGGAAAGGACCTGACAAATACATTCACTTATTTTGGCAGCCCAAACAATGCACTCTTAGAGTCAGATTTTACTGATGAACACAAAAAGAATTTTGTGATAAGAAAAGAGATTATCTGGCAGTCTGAAGATGCCCCAGATAGTGAAGTAAACAAGAAAGAAGTTGAATTAATAATCAAGTACCAATCAAACAACCCGAAAATTGGTTACAATAGATGGCCTAAATTTAGAGAAAAGTAAGGAACTAACGGCTTAACCCTGAAAGGCTATGTCGAGATGGGCTTTTCCAGCAGCTTCTTTCTCAGCCCGTTGTTCTTCAGCTAGCTTTGCATAGGCGGCTTTGATTTCAGGGGCAGCCTCAAACGGCATAGAGATGCTGACTGCGGATTGGATAACATCTGGCTTCCTTTCAATCAAGCCAAGTTCCTGCCCCAGTTTAATTTGCTCGACCGTAATTTTGAGGACAGAGTTTATGGCGCCAAGCTTAATGAGTTTCTCCTTAACCGTTGATCCCTTGTTTTCAATGTTCTGCATCATCTCTAAGGCTTCACGGTTCAGATAGTCAAGCCTGGCTTTAATCAGAGCTGTTAGAACTTCGTCTTGCTCAACCACCGGCGCCCAAGTGGAGATGCGTTCATAGTCGGCGTATATGGTGACCTCCTTGCGGTTGAACTCTTTAGCGAGCGCCGAGACGACCGCCTGCAGACTGTTTCCTAACCCCAAAAGCGTAAGCATGCGACGACGCCGACGGATTAAGTCACCCCTCACAGGAGCATCCCCCTTATTTTCTACAATTCTGTCGAATAACCATTTATGTTTTGGCATTTTAGCCAGAAAGCGCTTCCCTACCCGCTTTAGAACTGAGACAAAAATGTCCCATTTTTCGCTTAGAAACGGCTAGCCGTCCTTTGATGATACAAGCAGGCAAGAAGCTGAGGCGGCGTAGTCTAGATCGCTTCCCCTACCCCCAGTTTTTCTACCAAAAAGTAGAATTTACCGAATTGCCCTAATATTTGAATCGATAGAAACTTGAAGATAATCTATAAAATAACTTACCCAAACGGCAAAATCTATGTTGGAAAAGACTTAACCAACACTATCACATATTTTGGCAGTCCAAATAGCAAACTCTTAGAAACAGATTTCACAGAGGAACAAAGAAAAGTTTTCACGATAAAACGAGAGGTCCTTTGGCAATCCAATGACGCCACCGACAAGGAAGTTAACAAAAAGGAAGTTGAATTAATCCTCAAGTATCAATCGAATAATCCAAAAATCGGTTACAACAGGTCGCCAAAATTCAAAGAAAAATAAGAAAAATCATGCTTTTCATTGATACTTGAGACTTGTTCATCCTCAAAAAGCAGGTAAATCACATAGGAGACCCACATTTTTGGTACTTCTGTGTGGGTTTTTCAATCTCTCCCATAACAGAACGCACACTTTAAGGTTTCGCTAACATGTATGAAGGGGAAAACTGACAACAATCTGCCTACATCGGCGACTGCTAAAACGGCACTTCCCAAAGCATGGAAAAAGTCCATGCAAAAACAGCCCAAAAAGTGCCCTCTCAAAATTCTGAACAGCCATTTACTGCCAAAGCCAGTCTTGGCCGGCGTTAGGCTCGTTTTACTGGGTAGTTTTCTACGATAAGCTTGGAAGCAAACTCTGAAACGGTTAACCCTTCTTCGCTAGCTACTTCTTCTAGCTTACTATAGACTTTATTCGGTAAAGCTATCTCTGGCGTACTCCTCACCCCCAACTCCGAAGAGTCAGCGCTACTATCGTACAAATCCACTCATAAGCCTAACGTCACTCCACGACTACCCCCCGAAAATTGAACCAAAAAGTGCAAAAACCAAGCGAACCCCCCAAAGGATTTTCCTACACTTTTAGGAAAGGTCAGTTCCAATCATCCCCAAGGTCCCTAAGAAACGTAATCATTGCAGCTCTGCAAGTTTGCCTCAACGCTTTGGGGCTTATCCGTCTCAGCTCCAACCTTTAACAATTTTTCCAAAGCATCCGCAAGCCGTTCGATTAGCCTATTGGTATTGCATTGCTCACTCGCAATGGTTCTTTGTTCGCTTGCCAGAGTCTCAACGGCGGACGCTATATTTTCAGCCTTCTGTTCTAGACGTCCAGTTGCCTCAGTTTGTCTTTCACTCTTGATTTTAGATTCCGCAAGTTCACTCCTGAGGTCAGATACTTGATTGTTTAACGCCTTCATAGCGTCGGGCAGAAGGATTCGGGCTTTTGCTCTTTCAACGCCAGAGTATTCTTCATGCGGGATATGCTCAGGCGGGGAATTATCAATTGTACCGACGCCTTGAACAATAACTGTTCCATGCTTCACATCCTCTTTGGCTTCCTCGCTGTAAAATCTGAAAATCGGCTTATGAAGGGGCACACCCTCAGCGGAGAGAAGCATCCCAAACTTGACTTCGAGAATATCCTTGCATTTCTGGATCGCCCTCCCCGAATCAATCAATAAAGCATCAGGGTTAAAACCGACCATCTTGCCAGGATGAATGATGATGTTCTGAGAGGTCTTTTCAACCGTTAACCCGTCAACATGAACCCCAAGTTTTTGCCAATTACAGGGATTACCCAATTTCTTCCAATCAAGTGGGCAGCTCTCATTTCGAATAATGGCAAACTTGAAAGCATGGTCCTCCAATACAACCGCTTCGCTTGCGCTCTCACTCGTAGTGAAGATTGATTGACCGAGCGGTGTCAGTGAGTAGATTTTGAAAACATCGCAGGTTTGAAGGCGGATAAACCCTCTCTTAAGCAGCATTTTGGTATGTTTAGATACGTTCTGCTTGCTACAATGACACTGTGCTGCGGCCTGCTGGGCGGTTCCCCCTGCTCGATAAATATCTAGTATCTTAAGAGCTGTGGGCGGCAAATTCCCTAAGAGTAAACTATTTTCGGTTGACTGGTTGACTGCACGTTTTACCGCACGAGAAAAAGGAGAATCCGCTTTAACCATTCAAGAAATCTCCCTATATTAGGACGCCGCCTATAGTCAGGCTACCGCTCAAGAGAAATAAAATCCTAAAAATACGGATGGGTAAAGAAGAAGGTAAGAGAAAAAGTCTAGTACCTTTTCTCGTAAATGTTGGCGCCGCCGAAAGGACTCGAACCTTTGACCTACTGATTAACAGTCAGTTGCACTACCGGGCTGTGCAACGGCGGCAAACCATCGCTATTTCTACCGCATTACGTTGAACATAAGCTATTTAAGCTTAGCTCATGGGATTACCGTTTCTATTTCTCGCACTTTACGCTTTGCAATGCCTGAGAAGCCCTTATAGAACTCCTTCATGATAGGCGAATACCATTTACCCTGGAAAGACCAATCTATCAGGTTATCCACCCAGCGAAAATCGTGCTCGGCGCATTGGATTAGCAGTTGCTTATGGCGGTCGTTGAGATTGGTTTTAGTGAACCAATCTCTACTAGTCAAGTGGCCCAGCGGCACAAAAAATAGCGGCACAATTAAGCTGCGCATGTCTTTTAAGTCGTCGACTAGGTCCATGGTTTTGATTATGTCTTCTTCCTTCTCGTCAGGCAACCCAACAATCAGGGTACAAGCGGGAACCAGCTTGTTATCATGCGCTAACCCCATACCCTCCACAACCACTTCATGCCATTTCTCGGCGCTAAAGGGGTGCGCTTTAGCAGGCATAATTTTTTTAGCAATCTCAGGCGAACCCGTCTCTATCCCGATTTCAACGCCCCACCAGGACTGCTTTTGAAGAATAATCTCTGATATTTGATGGAAAAACTTGGGTGCCGCAGCAATCGCTGCCAGCGAGCAGTGGCTCCAACTAATGCGATTACAGCGCTTTACCACCGTCTCGTGGAGTTGTAAGAGTTTCTCGCCGTTTGGGGTGGTGTTTTTGGAGCCATACAGCATGACATCTTCGGAGTGAAGACATGCACCTTCCACCTTCTTGGAGGAGAGATTTACGGTTAACTCACGCTCTATCTTATCGATGGGGTACCAGCGCAGTGGTCTGAGCGTAACGTTACAGAATTGGCAACCTCGACAGCAGCCCCGCCCAATCTCCAGCAATCCATTGATGGAGGGATGCTTGATATCGGGAATCTCATCCAACGTGGGAACCTCGGCTGCTTGCACTTCATAGTGACTGGGCAACTCTTGACCCTCAACTGCAGCCCTAAAAAGTTTCCCCAACACTTTCTCGCCCTCGCCCTCAACAACACAGTCTATCCCAAGCTCTCTTTGCGCGTTCTGGCGATACTTAAATTGCCACGCGCCCGGCCCCCCCACAATCACCTTCAACCCCTCCTGTTTAGCTTTACAAATAGCGGGACTCTGAAGCAGGCCATGGAAGTGCTTTGCAAGATAAGGCTCTTTCTTAAACAACGCCGAGAGCGTAGTTGAAGCGGGGCCCAAACCAAAAGGATCCATCGTGTGAATGCCTAACACTTTGGCACCTTTGAGATGCCTCTTTAGGCTCATTGGGCTAACCGTTTTAACATCAAAGCCCTCGGTTAGTAATTGCGCCTCCGTTTTCCTCAATCCATATGGCGCTTCCCATGGATACCCTTTTTCTGTTTCAATAGGCGGAAAAAAGAGGTAACTAAAGAGCCACTCCGGAATAAAGTTGGGGGGTGCACAAGTCCCAAACCCTAAGAACTCGTTTTGATGGTAATTACTCATCAAGGTTCGATCAGCTGTTAGAAGTACCTTTGTACCTACCTTTTTCTCCATTGTCCTCCGCCTTCGCTTAAAATTAGCCTACTCTGTAAACCTCTATTCACCTATGGGGAGAAATAAATGTATTGCTTGCTCGTTAGTTTGCCATAGAACACTAAATTATCAATCAAGCGGCTATGGGTGAAGTGGACGTAGGCTGGTTATTGCCTCGCGCATACTGCCCCTGACTTGATGGATGGATCGAATGCTGCTTTGGGGAATCTGGAGGAATGTGTAATTTTTACAAGAAAATAAGGCGAAAGTTAATTTAATGGTAATATTAATTTAGAATCCCTAATTAGTAGATGTTGGCTTCCAATAATAGCGGGCCACTGCGAGTAAATACTATCAAAAATGTCGTGGTTACCTCATATTATGGGAATCAGCAATTTACTGAAAAAAATTATTGAGCTTAGAGAAGGGACTGCACGTTGAAAACTATGGTAGAGTTTAGATGGCACGGTAGAGGCGGTCAAGGCGCATGGACAGCCAGCGAACTTTTGGCCAGAACTGCCCTTGATGAAGGCAAATTCATTCAATCGTTCCCTGAGTTTGGGCCCGAGCGAATGGGTGCCCCTGTAACTGCCTTTACCCGAATCAGCACTGAGCCGATAAGGTTACATTGCGCAATATACGATCCAGACGTTGTGGTAGTTTTAGATAATACTTTACTAAAAACTGTACCTGTAACTGCTGGATTAAACCGTGACGATGACTGTATAATAATTAACTCAACCGAGGACCCCCGGGTGCTAAAGGAAACCCTAAGGGTGGTTAAGGGTAAGGTCTGGACTGTTCCAGCCACCGAAATCGCTCTCAAAATCTTGGGTTCCCCAATAACTAACACCGCCCTGTTAGGCGTCGTCGCCAAAGCAACTAACATCGTTACGCTTGAGGGAATTGAGAAAACCCTCAAAGGGAAATTCCGACGCGACTTGGCTGAGAAAAACTTTGCTGTTGTGCAGCAAGCTTACAAGGAGGCAAAAGTTGAATGAGCCGTAAAGAGCAAACTTGGAAAGAGATGCCCATGGCTGGTGTATGCACAAAATCCAGTCTCGGCTTCTTAACTGGCGACTGGAAAACCTACATGCCCGTCCGGGACTTAGAGAAATGCACCACCTGCTTAACCTGTGTTATGCTGTGCCCCGAGGACGCTATCCGCTTCCGCCCTGAACATGGTAGAATCGAGTTTGATCTAGGCTTCTGTAAGGGCTGTGGTATCTGCGCCAACGAGTGCCCAACAAAAGCGATCACAATGAAGATACCTGAGGAAGAGGAATAAACATGGCAAACGAGCAACCTAAACAACACGTTATGGCCCTAAACGGCGATGAGGCAATAGCTTTAGGCGTTAAACAATGCGACGTCGACGTTGTTGCCGCCTACCCCATTACACCCCAAACAATTATTGTTGAAAAATTCAGTGAATATGTCGCTAACGGCGAAGTGAAGACGGAATATGTCTGCACCGAATCTGAGCACAGCGCGATGACTGCATGTATTGCAGCTAGCTCCACTGGGGCAAGAACCTTTACTGCAAGCGCTTCGGCAGGCTTGGCTCTGATGCATGAAATGCTTTTTGTCGCTGCAGGTTCCCGTGTTCCAATAGTGATGGCGGTCGCTAACCGCGCGCTTTCTTCACCGCTTAACATTCATGGCGATCATTCTGACTCTATGGCTGAACGTGACAGCGGCTGGATACAGCTTTATGTGGAAAACGCGCAGGAAGCATACGACACTGTTATCCAAGCCTTCCGTATCGCTGAATCACTAAACGTCTCCTTACCGGTTATTGTTGGTTTGGATGGCTTCATCGTTAGTCACACCTTAGAGAACGTTAATGTTCTTTCTGATGATGCTGTGAAGCAGTTTGCCGGAGAACGCCAATTACCCTTAGTATTGTCTCATACGGGCAAGATGGTGCCCTTTAAGCTGGATCCCGACAACCCCTTGACTATGGGACCTAACGTGTCTCCAGCTTTCTACTTTGAATTCAAACGCCAACAAGAAGAAGCCCTCAAAAACGCATTAACAGCAATCAAGGAAGTCAACGCTGAATATGCAAAGATTACCGGTCGAAGCTACGGCAACGGCCTTGTCGACGGTTATCATCTTGACGACGCAGAAATCGCCATCGTTGTAATCGGCTCCACTGCAGGAACACTAAAAGTTATTGTCGATCAACTGCGCCAAGATGGCCTTAAGGTGGGCTTGCTTAGACTACGCGCCTTTAGACCCTTCCCAGTCGAAGACATCCAGAAAGCGCTCAAAAACGTGCGCGTCGTTGCAGTTATGGATAAGGCGATGTCTCTTGGCGCTTTAGGCGGCCCAGTCTTTAATGAAGTCAGAAATGCACTGTATGACCTAAAGCAGCGTCCCCTGGTCGTGAGCTACATCTTTGGTTTAGGCGGCAGAGACAGCCATCCAAATGACCTCAAACGGATCTATGAGGACCTGGCGAGAATGGCAAAGACTGGACAAGCAGAACCACTCGTGCGTTATTTAGGATTAAAGGAGTAAATGGAGGAAAGATACTATGGCAACAACTCAAGAATGGAAATTTACCGCAAAAGATATGGCGTTAAAACCTGACCTCTTCACTTCCGGTCACCGAGCTTGTGCAGGATGCGGCCCCGCTTCAGTCCTACGCCTCATCATGAAGGCAACACGCGGCCCAACCATCGTAACACAGGCAACTGGATGCATGGAAATCGTTGGCTCCATATACCCCTATACCTCTTGGGGTCTACCCTGGCTTCACACCGCCTTTGAGAACGCAGCTGCTAACGCTGCAGGGATCGATGCTGCACTAAAGATCATGCGTCAAAAGGGCAAGCGAAAGGATGAGCATGTGGATGTCATCGCTATTGCAGGTGACGGCGGAACCTACGACATTGGCTTGCAGGCGCTTTCGGGTGCAGTTGAACGCGGCCATGACTTCCTCTTTGTTCTCTATGACAACGAGGGATACATGAACACAGGTATCCAGCGTAGCAGCAGCACCCCAGTCGGTGCATCAACAACCACAAGCCCCGCCGGCTCCGTTATCCCCGGTAAACTAGAGAAGAAGAAGCCTATTGCCGAAATAATGTTGGCCCACGAAATGGAATACGTCGCCACCGCCACACCTTACTATTGGAAAGACCTCCTAACCAAAGTCCGTAAAGGACTCGAAGTGGAAGGCCCCGCTTTCCTACACGTCTTTGCACCCTGCCCAAGAGGCTGGAGAAGCGAACCCGCAAAAACCATGGAGTACTCCAAACTATCAGTAGAGAGCTGTGTGTTCCCAATCTGGGAGGCAGTTAACGGCAAACGCTCACTCTCTATCCCCAGCAAAGTCATCGCGCTCGCACCACAAAAGAAAAAACCAGTCAAAGAGTACCTCCAAGGACAAGGCCGATTCCGCCACCTCTTCGCACCACAGAACCAGCACATAATCGACGAAATCCAAAAAGCCACCGATGAACGCTGGGCTAAACTGCAAAAGATATGCGAGTAAGCTCCCTCTACTTCTTTTCTTTATTGTTTTTTGTCAAATTATTTTTTTGAATTCGCTTCTTGTGTGTTCGTTAGGGAATTTTAAAGCTTGGTGCCTTTTGCGGTAGCGCCCTGGCTGGAAAGTTTACTTGTTGCTGCACGATTGCTTCTGGCTGAAATACGGCTGTAGCAGTATGGCATGCCACCGCAAGGCCTGTAGAGCCCACTTCCAATGTATCTCGTGAAGAACGTGATTCTACCAGTAGTTTTTGCTTTTTAGCAAGCAATATTTATCTACAAAGTCGCCGCAATCCAAGTCTAGATTCAGACTTCAAATGAGTATAGGTTTCTATCTTGGTGACTTGACAATTGCCGTTTAAGACCCTAAAGCAGAGCTCGGCAGACGCCTTGGTGCTGGAATGGATTTTGCAGACCAAACACTACAAGCTGGCACTCGACAGAAATCGCTGTGTCGGCTGCCAAATCTGCACCTTAGCCTGTCCCAAAGCAGCCATAACCACCCACAAGCAACCCAAAACCCAAGAAGAAACAAAAAAAGCCGTCGTCGACTTAGACCAGGCGAAATGCAACTTCTGTGGCTTCTGCGACATAACCTGCCCCTACGGTGCAATACAGGTCACCTTAAACGGTGAGCGCAACCTTGCCGTCCTAGAGAAGGAGAGTTATCCCCAACTCGTCCGCGACATAACGGTAAACACGCAGAAATGCGATAAAGAGTGCACCGAATGCGAGACAGCTTGTCCGCTTAATCTAATAACCGTCTTGAAGGTGGGTTATGATGGTAAACCCGTCACTGATGTATCCAAGCTGTCGCCGACGGGGAAGCGGCGTGTTCAAGTCACCGTAGACATCAAAAAACAGTACTGCCCTACCTGCCGCGCCTGCGAATACCGATGCAAACCCGGAGCTATAGCGGTGAAGAAAACATTCGAAGGCAAAATCTCCATCGACACCCAGAAATGCCCTGAAGGGTGCCGTGACTGTCTTGACGTATGCCCCATCACCGGTACCTTAGAGTTGGATGGCGCAGGCAAAGTGGCTGTTAACGAGCAAACCTGCACTTATTGTGGCGCATGCAAGAATGTTTGCCCAGTTGAGGACGCATTAACAGTTAACCGTACAAAAGTGCTCCATACCCCGGTTCGTTCGGGTGCATGGAACAAGGCGCTGGCGCGGATAACTAGCCCCGAATGCGCCGCAAAAGAGTACACGGTACAGGCAACCAAGATTCGCCGTCAGATAATTGATAAACGCTTCATAGTTGAGGAGCTGAAAAAGAAAAATGCAGCAGCAAACTAAACCTGAAGAACTCCGCGTCGGAGTCTTTGTCTGCCACTGCGGCCTAAACATAGCTGGCACCGTAGATGTCCATGCAGTCTCTGAGTACGCTAAAACCTTGCCTGACGTTGTCTACGTTAAAGAGAACCGCTACACCTGCGCTGACCCTGGGCAAGAGGAAATCCGAAAAGCCATCAAACAGGAAAACCTAAACCGCATAGTAGTCGCCGCCTGCTCACCCCGCATGCATGAAGCCACCTTCCGCCGAGCCGTCGCCGAAGCCGGATTAAACAGCTTCCTCTACGAAATGGCTAACATCAGAGAATTCTCCTCATGGTGTCACCAAAGCACCCCCGAAGCGGCAACGGAACGCGCTAAAGATGCCGTCCGCATGGCGGTCGCAAAAGTCCGATTGCTGCAGCCGCTGCAGACCATCGAAGTGCCAGTTACTAACAAAGCTCTTGTCGTCGGCGGAGGCATCGCAGGCATAAACGCAGCCTTAGACCTCGCTGAGCAGGGCTACAAGGTCTATTTGCTGGAGAAAAGCGAAAGTATCGGTGGACACATGGCGGCGCTTGACAAAACCTTCCCGACGCTTGACTGCAGCATATGCATCGAAGGCCCCAAGATGGTGGATTGCGCTCGCCACCCTAACATCACAATAATTTCTAACAGCGAATTAGTTCGATGCGACGGGTATGTAGGTAACTTTAGGGTTAAAATCCGCAAGAACCCCCGCTACGTCATCGCCGATAGATGCACTGGTTGTGGTGAATGTAAAGACGCCTGCCCGATTGAGTACCCTAATGAGTGGGATAATAATCTTGGCACTCGAAAGGCAATATCGGTGCCCTTTGACCAAGCTGTCCCCTTAGTTTACAGCATCAACAAGGACTACTGCATCGAATGCTTCAAATGCATCGACGTATGCGGCGACCGAGACGCCATTGATTTTGAGCAGAAGCCCGAGGAAATCGAAATCGACGTGGGCGCCATCATCGTTGCCACAGGCTTTGACATCTATGAACCTCACGATATGCCCCTGCTTGGTTACGGGAAGTATCCTAACGTGGTAACTAGCATGGAGTTTGAGCGCCTCATACTGGCTGCGGGTCCAACAGGCGGCAAAGTTATCCGCCAAAGCGACGGACAAAAACCCCGCCGCATCGCATTCATCCAATGTGTTGGCAGCCGCGACAAAGAGCATTACCCCTACTGCAGTAACTTCTGCTGTATGTACACGCTCAAGCATGCAGTGCAACTTAAAGAGAAATACAATGACAACATCGAAGTCTACGTCTTCTATATGGATATTCGCAGCCCCGGCAAGGGTTACGAGGAATTCTATGAACGGGCACGCCAGCAGGGCGCCATCTTTATCCGTGGACGAGTCAGCCGCATCGACGAAGACCCCATCACCCATAACTTGACCGTGCACAGCGAAGACTCACTTCTGGGGCAACCTATCGAAGTGGAAGCAGACATGGTGGTCCTTGCCACAGCTGCAACCCCCAAGAAAGGCGCCGACGAAATAGCCCGTATACTAAACATTAGCCGAGACGCCGATGGCTTCTTCATGGAATCCCACCCAAAGCTCAAACCCATCGACGCACCCACAGACGGCATATTCTACGCTGGCGCCTGCTCGGGCCTAAAAGACATCCCCTATAGTGTCTCACAGGGAAGCGGAGCCGCCTCACGCGCAGCAACGGTTCTCAGTAAACCCACATGGAAAATCGAGCCCATCATCAGCGTAGTGGACGAAGCTACATGTAAAAAATGCGGTGTATGCGTTGACAAGTGTCCTTATGGCGCCATTAAGCAGGAGCAAGGCAAACCCGCTAGCGTCATCACCGCAAGCTGTCATGGCTGTGGAACGTGCGTAGCAGAATGCCCCTCACACGCGATTACTCAGATGCACTTCACAGATGCGCAAATCATGGCACAAATCCGCGCCGCGCTACAAGATAACCCCGAAGAGAAAATCATGGCGTTCCTGTGCAACTGGTGCAGCTACGCCGGAGCCGACCTGGCTGGAACCAGTCGATGCGAATACCCCCCGACCGTACGTGCCGTTCGGGTTATGTGCAGCGGCAGAGTTAACCGCGAATTCATCCTCGAAGCGTTCCGTTTAGGTGCGGGCGCAGTTGTGGTGGGCGCTTGCCATTTGCCTTATGACTGCCATTACATAAACGGTAACTACAAGATGAAAGCACGGACCGACGCGTTAAAGGCGATGCTCACAAAGTTGGGGTTGAGTCCAGAGCGGTTCAGAGTTGAGTACGTCTCTGCAGCGGAGGGCATCCGTTATGCCGAGGTTATGAAGGAAATCGATAGCCAACGCATAGCTTTAGGCAAAGAAAAGATTCAAGCGGAAAACAAAGCGCTCAAGCCATACCTTGAGAAAATGCTCAAACACACAAACTAACGCCTACAGTATTTCCTTAAGTAGACGCATTCTTTTCTTCAAAACCTTTTTGAGTAAACTAACCATCAGTTTATTGAGGTAAAAAGCTGCTATGGTAAATGTACGCGCCAAGGTCATAGTGGCCATCGGTTTAGTCCTCATCATCTCGGTTGCCTCTTTTCTTGTCTATCAAAACATCGCCAATTCCGTTGCTTCCCCTCCTGATTTGTCCCGTGTAGCCTGCGTCGGGGATAGCTTAACCGAGATATCCACCTATGTCCGTGACCTTCAAAACCTCCTCGGCAACAACTCTGTCGTGGGCAATTTTGGCGCAAGCGGCACAACGGTAACCCTATCCCCGATTGATCCCTACCTGTATAGGACCCAATCCGATTTAGCGGTGGCGTTTCAGCCAACCACGGTTGTTATCTTGTTGGGGACCAATGATGCCCGCGGCGACGTGTTTGGGTATATAGACTCGTTTGTGGAGGATTACAAGGTGCTCATATCCAAGTATCAATCCCTTGAAAGCAACCCCCAAATCTATTTGGCGTTGCCTCCCCCCGTATATGAGAATAACATCAACATTAGCAATAGTGCCCTCTCTGATGTGATTATTCCAAAAATCCAGCAGGTGGCTAGCGACCTCGGCTTGCCAGTAATCGATGTTTACAGTCCTATGCTGGGTCACCCGGAGTATTTTGTTGATGGTGTGCACCCTAACTATGAGGGCGCCAGCGTCATTGCTGAAACAATCTACCAGCAAATCACTTCTTAGTTTTTTATCCGATTAGGGTTTTTATGCCGGGGATTTTCTTTAGCAGTAGGATTATGCCTAAGGTGATAAAGAGAATTGCGATGGATGCGAGCGGTACCTGTACGAGTGGCATAATGGTTAGGTTCATTGTGAACCCCAAGAGTCCCCTTGAAAGGGTCTCTAGAACGATGACGTGGAGCAGATAGATTGGTAGCGTGTGCTCGCTAACTGTATGTATTATCTTTTGGATTGTGGGGTGATTTTTGCCCGGCCAGTCCCTGGGGAATCTTGATAGAAACGCGTAGGCGCCAATCGACATAACGACCACGTTTAGTGCTAGATAGTCGAAGAATACGTAGTCGTTGGATACGGGTTCAATGCGGTAAGTCATGACCCATGTGCTAGCTAAGGTAAAGATGAATCCAACTATGAGGAAGCTGTAGATGAATCTGCGTTTTAAGCGTTTTTTCTGCAGATAGGCCCCTGAGAGGAAGTAGCCTATGTATCCGCCTACTAAGAAGAGCTCGCCGGGTACGTTGAATCCTGTCAGGAGCGGTAGGAGAGGGATTATGGTGATGCTGATTAACCAGACTCCAATGAGGTAGGTGACGAGTTTGGGGTCTTTGAAGACGACACCTGCTCGGAGTAGCGGTGTTATGAGGTAGAGTCCAGCGATCAGGTAGAGATACCAGAAGTGATAGTAGGCGCCAGTAAAGAAACTCGTCGTTAAACCCATTGATACGGTGTATATGGTGAGGGGTGTGTTGGTTATTTGAAAGCTCCAAAGCAGGTAGATGAGAGTCCAGAACACAAACGCAAGGCCGATTCGTTTGGAGCGTTTCTTTAGGAATTCTTTGATTGGTTCGTCAAGTTTAGCGGGTTGGAGCAGTAATGAGCCAGTGAGTATTACAAATAAGGGTACACAGGAGAGGGCAAGCGATTTGTAGCCGACAAAAGTCCACCATTGGATGTCAGTTATGGTGCCTGGGGTTATCTGGTTATAGAATGTGTTTGTTACATGTAGAAATATGACCAGAAATATGGCTGTGGACCGAATTAGGTCAACTGGAACGTTGAGCTTTCCGTTGTGCTCGGCGTTTTTGGGTTCAAAGACTTTAATAACATTCTACCTGTGGATTTTTTCAGAAGTCAACGTCAACCATATTATTTATGGGTTTTTTAAGTCATGGCTGAATCCTTTTGATAAAACAAACCTATGAGACTGGTTTATCTCTGCTTAACCAATTGCGCGACCGGATAACTGTTTGGCCCCCAGCCTTTAGGCTAAGGCAACTCCTCTCTGGGCACATCTCTACGCATCGGAGACAGAGCGTGCACATGGTTGTCTGTATGTCTCCGGTTTTCCTCTCGTAAACCTCTGTGACTTGGACAGGGCAGACCCGCTGGCAGATGCCGCATTTTGTGCATTTTTCGCCTTCCTTGCTTAACCTCAAAAGTGGCATCCAACTGAAGACCTTGAATCTGTTTAGTGCGCCGATGGATATGCCGGTGGGGCAGAAGCGGCACCAAAACCGTCGAACTTTAAACGATGCTGCAAGGATGCCCAAGACAAGTAGGTATGCGAAGGGAAAAGCCAGCGGCGTGTTATGGAGATAGAGCAGCACTTCACCTGCATAGGGAAAAGTCAAGTAGACCCCGCCTAAACCGGCTAGCGCCCCAAAGGGTGGATGCCATGGCAGCACAATGGGTTGGAGCGGTTCTAGCATAAAAGCCAGTGGCGTAAACGGTGGACGCAGCCAAACATAGCTGTCAAAGGTGGCGGGTGTAGCGTAGAAGCTGCCCAACACTATAAGCACTATCAATAGCGCAATAATGTATCGCGCCTTCTGCAGGGCTTCGTTGAGTTTACGGGGAAGCGGCGTATGCGGGAACTTTAGCTGTCTTCGTATGAGGGTTAATGTGTCTAGGTAGAGGCCTAGGGGGCAAGCCCAGCCGCAGAATAGCCGCCCCAAAAGCAATGTTGCGCCTAAAACTATGATTAGCAGTAGACCTTTCCAGACTGCGACGATTGAGGCGTAGAATATTAGGAGCAGAAACAGCAGTTGAGTAATGGTCCGTATTACGGTAATCTGTTTGGTTTTGTCTTTTAACCAGTTCAGGCTGCCCTTAACCCCCTCAACTGCTCATAAAACGCGATGATTTGTAATGAATTGATGGAGCTGGTTGGGTTTAAGTAGTTTTCTTATTCTGCACGCAGGAATAGCGCAAAAAAAGATTATCTTAGTAAAAATTACTTCTTTATGATCGAACATGGGTATGCTTGAAGTAAAGGCATATCAGTCGAAGTTGAAGGCAAACTTGTCCTAAAAAGACCTCAAATTCACCCTAAAAGAGGGCGCCAGTCATGTCCTATTTGGAACAAACGGCTCCGGGAAAACCACACTCATAGCATCCTTATCGTTGATTCGGCTGCAGCCACAGAATAAGCTATTTTCTCTTATTCTTCTATCTGTATACTTTTTAGCCTGTATCCTGGTCCAGTTGAATTTTTTCTTAAACAAGCAACCCATTAAGAAGAAGCCGACAAAGTTGCCGGGTACCGAAGCAAATAGGCTTCCGGGGTAGATGGCGCCATGCTTAAGTGAGTCAGCTATTAGGGTGCCTAAGGCTGCGCCTACTCCGCCTGCCCATGGACCAAAGACTACTGAGAACAACGCTGGGATGACTACTGCTGGTCGGAATTGGCCTACACCCCAAGGTGAAGGAATATAAGCTGTTGTATAGGAGCCCGCTGCGTATAGTGCGGCGTTGATTACGATGGCAACAATAATTACGGATGATGGGTGGCGCCAAGTTGCCGATAGTCTCATGTTTTTCACTGTTACCGTTTGCTTCCCGCAAGCAACGTTTTAGTGAAAATAAGTATTTCCTATGAATTCTCTAAACATAACTAAAATATTTAAACAAGTACAATTATCGAATTTCAGAAATGTACATCGACCCTGCAGACTTTCTGACTTATTAGAAGTTTCCACAACCGACCTGCAACCCAACCAGACGCAAACGTACCAGTGCAATCGCCTGAAAAGTTCGCTGGCAGAAGAAGAATGAAGAAGGCATTCCTTTCATTTATGGCAGAGTGTATCCGCCGTCGCTAACAATCGTTTGGCCCGTGATAAAGTTGGCTTCGTCGCTCACCAGGAACGCTACAAGTGCAGAAATATCGTCGAGTTTACCTAGCCTGCCAAGTGGAATCGCCTTCAAGAACTGCTCGAACATGGCCTTCTCTGCTTGGCTTTCGCTGACGTCGATAGGCCCCGGCGCGACTGCGTTAACGTTAATGCCGTAAGGCGCCATTTCCAGCGCCAATGCCTTCGTGAAACCCGCAATGGCTGCTTTGGTGGCGGAGTAATGCACAAGGTTAGGGAAAGCAACTACTGGACCCGATATGGAAGTTATGTTTACGATTTTGCCGTATTTCCGCTTAACCATGTCTTCAATGAAAGCTTTGGTGAAGTAGAATGTGCCTGATTGATTTATGCTAACGACTGTTGACCAGTCTGCGGGGGTCATCTCCAAGAAGGACTTCTGGGGATAGATACCAGCGTTGTTTACAAGGATATCTAGTTTGTTAAATTTTCCTATAACTTGTTTTTGGGTGCTTAATACTTGCTCGTAGTTGGATACGTCGCATTTAATCGGTAAAACTTCTGCATTTAACTTTTGGACTTCCTTGGCGGTTTGGAAAACGGTGTCTGCAATATCCGTTAAGACGACCGATGCGCCTGCCCTCGCAAGAGTAAAAGCGATTCCTTTTCCTATGCCTCGTCCGGCGCCAGTTATTAGAGCAACTTTATCCGTTAAGTCAACCATAAAAAACCTCCAAAAAATTAGGTCAATTGCCTACGAGGTTTATCTAAGAAGCGTTATGTGACCGTTATGGCGTTAGAACGCCTACTACTTTGAAGCGCTCCATAACGTCGTCTGCGTGAGGCGCAATTTCCATTTGCTCGGTTAAGTCTTTTCCTGCCTCATGACCAAGGTGGTCGCCGTCACTCCACTGTAGCGACTCGGTTACATCGTAGACTTTGCCTTTGTACCCCACGTACGCCGGGTTCCCATTCTTCCCATTGAACTTTGACAATTCGTTTATGCTGAATTTCTTCGGTTCTTCCAACCATAGCCACATCCACACAAGTTTCTATTTTATACATTGATTAGCGTTAGGAAGCTATAACCTGATGTGACTGGCAAGTTACAGTCACAAACAAACAAGAGAGTTAACAGAAATCCCTAATTGTACAAACCGACACCATAGATTAGAGGAAGCCCCAAATGGACAACACTAGTAAAGGGTCTGAGAGGAGAATTCAGGTTACCAAAAACGGGCCCTATGCGGTCTCAGGCAACATACCGCTACTTAAAATGATTATAAAATGCGGCGGCGAAACTAACATCCCCACAGAGTGGCTTTTCGCCGGTGAATACCCCACGCAAGAAAAGTACATTCTTTGCCGCTGCGGGCACTCAGGCAACAAGCCCTTCTGTGACGGCACTCATCTTAAAATCAAATTTGACGGAACCGAAGAGTTCGATAATGTGCCCTTCGAGCAGATGGCAAAGACAATCGATGGGCCACAGTTAACGCTAAAGGACGCCGAGATACTATGTGCATCCGCACGGTTCTGTCACAGAGGCGGCGACATATGGGATCAAATCCCACAAACAGACGATCCACAGCTAAAGGAGAATTGTGTGCGTAACGCCTGTGATTGTCCATCAGGGCGGCTGGTAGTAATCGATAAAGCAAACGGCAAAACCGTTGAACCAAAGCTTGAGCAATCCATAGGCGTTATCGAAGACCCATCCCTCGGCATCAGTGGACCACTTTGGATTCGTGGGGGTATCCCAATTTATTCTGCAGACGGAAAACCCTATGAAATCCGCAACCGCGTTACACTATGCCGATGTGGAAAATCGACGATTAAACCGTTTTGTGATAGCAGCCATTACCCCGAGGAGTACCAGGAAGAGAGGTGAGAAAGTTTGTCAAATGAAAAGCCAGTTGACACAGCCGACGATGTGGAGGCACAATTAGAATCTAAACCAAAGGTTTATGCGCTTTTCTATGCTTCATGGTGCCCCCATAGCAGGCGATTTCTGCCCCTATTTGAGGAATACGCAAAAGCACACCCTGATGAGTGCCTGGAAGTGATGGTTGATTTCAAAGAAGACCTCTGTGAAAAATACGACATCGAGTACTATCCCACAGTTCTATGCTTAAAGGAGGGCAAGGTAGAGAAAAGGTTGGATGCAACGCCCGGTTATGGCTTAACTAAGGAGCAACTGCAGGAACTCGTAGCGGAAACATAGCTAACGCGGCGCCCAGTTTGTACACGCCTGGTTAGGTTAAGGCCTATTTCCGTTCGATTGGAACAGGGCTGGACACGTCTAGGGTCGAGTGAAGATTGGTTTCAATTTTTGCATGTTGAGGTAGTTTGCTATAGGTGATGTTGCTTATTTGTACAGGTTCTGTCTTTTGGACATAGTAGGGGCAGCCTGCACCCTTTGGGGGCGACTCTTTCTCTAAACTGCAGGTATGCAGGATTTTAAACGTGACAAGCCGCAGCATATCCCCTTGGCGGTACCAAACTGTGTACTGCTCCCGTTTTTCTTTTACAACCGCAATTATCTCTGACTGGAAGTCGCCAGTGCTATGCATGTACTCTTTAATCGTGCGGTCAAAGGGTACCAGTACCTTAAGCCTTAACATGTTATGTTCACAGTCCCAACAGACGCTATGCATATGATGCCTGAACCTCTATGGCTTGCCTGTTATTTTCTAAGCTAAAATAACGGTTTCTGCAAACAACATTTTGCCTGTTTGAAAAGCCAACCCATCAAGGCAACGCTGTTACGCTAACTCTACTTAACAAAAACATGATATTCGATTTTGCAAGCATGCAAAGCACACATGACATAGCTCTTATGAGGGTTGTTTGCTTTGTGTTGCTTAACGTGTGCTTTTCTGCTTTTGGGGACTTAGTGCGCCTAGTCTGCGGCGTCGTCTTAGTGGGCGCTTGGGAACTACTACTTGTTCAAGCCGGTAGGCATTCCGCTTGTAGAACCATGCTTTAACTAATTCAGCGGTCAGCAAGTAGGCGCCTAGGATTGCTGCCAGTATGAGGTAGAATTCTAGGGGTGGTGGTACAAATCCGAATACTGGTGCTATGGGTGTGAGGGGGATGGCTAATGCGAAGCCGATGATTGCGATGCTGCTTACGGTGAGGAACTTGCTGGGTTTGCTCTTCCAGAATGGTGCGCGACTGGTTCGTATGACAAACACTACGAGCACTTGGGAGCATAATGATTCGATGAACCATGCCGTCTGGAACAGCCGCTGTGCCTCGATATCGTTGCCTAGGAGCGCAAATGGCACAAACGGTAGAATGAAGAATAGGAGCATGGTGATGAAGGTTATGTAGTCAAAGATTGAGCTGACTGGTCCAAACGCCGCCATGAATCTTCTGATAAATCCTATATCCCAGCGCTTCGGGCGGATAACGTATTCGTCGTCTACTCTGTCAGTGGTGATGGTGGATTGGCTGAAGTCGTAGAGTAGGTTGTTGAGTAGGATCTGTACAGGCAGCATGGGTAGGAACGGCAGAAAAAGCGCGGCGCCTGCAACACTAAACATGTTCCCAAAGTTTGAGCTAGTGCTTGTCAGAATATACTTCATGGTGTTGCCGAAGGTTTTTCTGCCCTCAAACACACCTTCAGCGAGTACAGTTAAGTCATTTTTGGATAAGATAATATCCGCTGACTCTTTTGCTACATCAACTGCATTGTCTACAGATATGCCCACGTCACAGCTTTTTAGGGATGGTGCATCGTTGATTCCATCCCCCATGTAGCCGACTATGTGGCCGTTACGCTTTAGCAAGGTGATGATGCGATCTTTCTGTACGGGGTTAACTCGGCAGAAAACATTGGATTCCTCGACGATTGCCATCATTGTTTCGTCGGTCATGTCGGCGAGTTCGTTGCCTAGCGTGATTCCTTTGATTTCAAAGCCAAGTTGCTCGCAGACTTTGCGTGTGACAAGTTCGTTGTCGCCAGTTAAGATCTTTAGTTCAATGCCTGCTTTGGTGAGTAGCTCGATGGATTGCTTGGCGGTTTCTTTGGGTGGATCAAGGAACGCCACGAACCCTAAGAAGATCATGTCGGATTCGTCGTTGATGGAGTAAACTTCTTTTTCTTCTTTAAGCCGTTTGTAGGCTACGCCGAGCACTCGGAGTCCTTCGGCGCTGTAGTCGCGGTACTTTTGGTCGATTTGGCTTCGGGCTTCATCGTTTAGGTCTGCTATGATTTGGCGTAGTTCATAGTAGGAGCAGACTTTGAGGATTTCTTCTGGTGCACCTTTTGCGATGAAGTAGCGTTGATCATCCTGTTCCACGACTACTGATACCCGGCGTCGTATGAAGTCAAAGGGCACTTCGTCGATTTTCTGGTACTTGGAGGCATCTACTTCTTTGTGTTTTAGAATTGCCTCGTCGAGTGGGCTGCGGAGTCCTGTTTGGAAGTTGCTGTTAAGGAATGAGTGCTGGAAGACTTTTTCGTCTTCTTCTCCCTCCAAGTTAACGTTTAGGATTAATTTGATGCGGTTCTCTGTTAGGGTTCCTGTTTTGTCTGTGCAGAGAACGTTCATGCTGCCAAAGTTTTCGATAGAGGCAAGTCGCTTTACGATGACGCCTTTCTTTGACATTGCCATGGCGCCGCGAGACAGGTTAATGGTGATGATCATGGGTAAGAGTTCAGGTGTCAATCCGACTGCTAGGGCTACTGCAAATAGTAATGCAGAAAGGACCCCTGTCTCGTCAGGATTGCGTAGAGCGATTACAAGGAAAACGAAGACTACCAGAAGGAAGGTAATCTGCATAATCAGGTAGCCAAAACCGCGGATTCCACGTTGGAACTCCGTTTCTGGCGGTTTCTCGGTTAGCTTCTTGGCGATTTTGCCAAATTCGGTTGCTCCACCGGTTTTGCCGACAATGGCGGTTGCGGTGCCGCTGACTATGGAGGTTCCCATAAAGCAGTAGTTGTTCCACTCTAGGGGGCCTATTTTTTCCTTTTCTGGAACACCTGGGGTTTTCTCAACTGGGAAAGATTCCCCTGTTAGGGCAGATTGATTAACGAAGAAGTCTTTAGCGGCTATTACCCGGGCGTCTGCGGGGATAATGTCGCCTGCGGAGAGGTAGATTATGTCTCCGGGGACGATTTCTGGTAACTTGATTTCTGTGCGGACGCCGTCTCTTAGTACGGTGGCGGTTGAGGTGACTTGCTGCTTTAAGAGTTCAGCTGCTTTTTCTGCCTTGTTCTCTTGATAGGAGTCTAGTACGATGCTGGCAAAGATAATGATTAGGATGATTACGGTGTTGGCAAGTTCCCCTAAAAAACCAGAGATGATGGCGGCAACGAGTAGGATGATTATTAGGGGACTTTTGAAATGTAGGAGAAATTCCTTCACTGCCGAGTGCTTATGTTCTTTTGCTAATACGTTTTCGCCGTAGATCTCAAGGTGTTCTGCGGCTTCCTCTGAACTTAACCCTTTGGGGGTGGTTTGAAGGCGCTCCATTAATTGGTTGAGCGGTAGGGTGGCGAGTTCTTCGCTTGTTATCGGCGGCCTCGTAGTGTCTGCTGAAGAAGTGTTGCTTGGGTCTTTGTTTCGTTCAGCCATAGAAGCCGCACCTATGTTTAAGGGTGCATGTATGCTTAAAGGAGTTTCTATATGGTTAGCGTTCTCTTGAAAGCATGGGCTGTGAGTTGGTTTTGTAGTTACTTTTTGGGTGGCTTGCTTTTCTCTTTTTGTTTGGCGGCAAAGATCTGCACGGCTACAATTCCGCTATAAAATCCATATGACAGCAGCAGGCTGGGCTTCTTTATGGCGTATTTAAGGTCACTTACTGCAAATCCGATGTGTTTTTCCACTGTCCATACCTCTTCAGGCCGATAGTGGATACAATATGGATCATACATACCCAGTACTTTGTAGCCCTTCTCTTCGATCCATTGTTTAATGTAGCCATCTTCGTAGGTGTGCAGTTCAAACGGAATGTGGATTCCTTCAACTGCTTTACGGCGAACTAGCAAGTCATGGGTGCCGCCACGCTCAAAGAAAATTTTTAGTGTGATCCGCTCAAATATTGGTAAAATCGCCGAGTTACGTAGGACTGACCAGATCTCGATTCCCCAGACGCCGCCGACTTCTGGGGTGATGAGTTTTTGGGCTTTATTGAGCCAGTCTTTGCATAAAACTACGTCGCTATCGACAAATAGGAACCATTCTGTTTCGACCATTTCAATTGCTGTTTGGCGTGCGCTTCCGCGGGTTCCTTTTTCTTGGACAATGACGACTTTGCCATATTTTGCTCGGTACTCTTCAAGTATGGCTAAGGTGCCATCGGTTGAGTATCCGTCAACAACGAGTAAGCGGTTGACAGGTACATTTGCATACACGGAGTCTAGGCATTGGCGCAGTTTTCTTTCGCTATTGAAGGTTAAGAGCGCAACATCGATGGGGCCCAAAGCATTCACCATTTCTATTTCTTCACTGTGGTCGTCTGGTTAGTAGCCCATTAAACCGCAGCAACGTGAGCATACTGGGAAAACTCCATTTTCGCAGCTTCGTAGTGCACGCCTGAATTGTCTGTGTTTTTCTCCATTGTATATTTCTTCCACTGTAGATTCTATGATGTTGCCTGTTATGACGTCTGGGAAGTCTCGGCAGGTTACTGTGTCACCGTTAGGCATGACATCAAGCTGGAACCATGGCGATATGCATTTTTTGTAGCCGAAAAAGTCCTCTGGATGTGAGTAGTACCGTTTTATGTCTTCGATTTTTAGGTCTGGGACAAAAACTATGGGTACTTTGAATTTTGTGGATTTGATTTCTCGAACCTGCTGTGCGATTTTTTCGATATCAAGCGTCGAGGTGTCCCGTACGTATCCTTTCCAGGCAAACGGTGTGACGCCTAATTTTTCTTCCATGATTTTGGTGTGTTTTTGCCCAATTTCTTCGTTTGTGAACCAAGAATAGTATATTATCATGCCATCAGGCTTGATTTTTTCTGCTTCTTTTACGGTTTCGACTAGGCTGTATTGGTTATTTGCTGAGATAGTGGTTAGAACAAATATTGCGGGTTTGCTGGTTTTCTTTTCTGCCTTTAATTCTTGGATTCTGGTTATGCCGCGTACTGCTGTTTCCATGGCGCCTCCGACACCGCGGCATTTGTCGTGAATTTCTTGTGGACCATCGAAAGAGACACAGATCATGTCCCAACCGTTTTCTACAATGTCCTCGGCGTTGTTTTCTAAGCCGACGCCGTTTGTAACTATTTGGACGGTTAAGCCTTTTTCTTTCATGTAATTAACGAGTGGAACGAGCGGTTGATAGAGGAAGGGTTCGCCGCCGGTTATGTATACGTGTACTTTTTTTGGTGCCACCTCGTCAATTACACGCTTATAGACGTCCGCTGGCACTTCGCCTTTGACGTTAGGTGTGTCGGTGCGTGTATTGTAGCCTTTTTCGCCTAATTGAGCGCAGATGACGCATCGATGGTTGCAGCGGTGTGTGATGCGGAGGCTTAGAAGCCATAGTGAGGAGCTGCTGCCGTCTTCTTTTCGGTAATCGATTTTGGATTTTACGAACTGGCGGTAAGCGCCTCTCCCGAAACTTAGGAGTAACTCGGGGTTTCGACTTACTGGACCAAATAGCTGTCTTGGATTACGCTTCATAGATTTACCGCTTGCCCAGATCTTTAATGAACTAATTCCCAAATTGAACAACTTAGGCTATAAATACATATGCTAAACTGTTAGACAAAAAAGCAGACCTGGCTTGGCGAAGTTTCTATGGCGCCACCAATTAGTTGAGTAAAGTTGTAGACGCTTGTTTTATTTAGAAATCTAAAATAAGGGTTGCTCCGAGTGTTCGAAGCTACAGTTTGAAAGGCTCGCAGAGGAGCAAAGAGCCGAAATAGCCCAAAGAGACGCCATTACTGCTGAAAAGCCAAATCCAGCGCTCAGACCTAATTTTTCCATATTCAACCCTGAATTTAGAGTCCTTCAGGTCAATCTCACAATAAGCTTATTCCTTAGGGTAGGTTAGTATGTTTTGCATTCAAAAGTGAAATAAAAATTGGAGAAGTCGACTGTTTAGTCGGCTTTCCAGATTTGTATGCGTACGTACTGCCAGTAGCTGTCGTCGATGCCGCGGTAGACTGTTATCGTATTGTTTGTTGTCGCTATGTTTGCCAAGCCTACTTCTAATGTAACTGTTGCTTTATAGAGGATAATTTGGTTCCTATTATAGCCTGCAAGGACAAAGCTTCCATCTTGAGATGCGACGGGTGCTCTTGCGCGCTCGCTTTCTCCGCCATCCCAGGTTTTTGTCCACTGTAATGTGCCGTTGTTTGAGACTTTTACCAGCAGAAAATCGTAAGAGTAGTCTAACATTGATTCGGTGTAGCCTGCTATTGCGTATCCACCATCGGATGTCTGGCGTACACTGTAGCCATCGGAGTCATAGTCATTGAGGCTGAATGTTTTACTCCACAGTAGCGTTCCGTTTACATCTGTCTTTAACAGAACCGCATTATAGTCGCTATACCCTGTTATTGCATATCCTCCATCTGATGTTTGGATTACTGAGTATCCTCTAGCTATCTCTCCTATTTCATAGGTTTTAATCCATGAAAGTGTGCCATCGGCAGAAGTTTTTATCAGGCAAACGTACGATGTGTAAGATAACGAAGAACGTGTGTAGCCAGTAATAGCGTATCCTCCGTCGCTTGTTTCTACCGCTGAATAGGCCCGCAGGCTATTTGATCCACCATAAGTCTGGCTCCAATCCACTTCACCGTTACTTAATGTTTTGACAATGAACGTTTCATAGTATGCGTAATCTTCATCCATGCTGTAACCAACTATTGCATATCCTCCGCCCTTGCTGCAACCATAATTTTTGCTCTATCGTACTGCGCATTGTTGTAAGTACAGTTCCATTCTAGAGGTCCATCGAATGCTGTTTTTAGTAAAATGTAGTTACATTCATCATATTCGTTGTAGGTGTATGCGTAGCCACTTACGACATATCCACCTGAAGTTGCTTCGACGACTGAACATCCAATTTGGTCTTCTTCACCAGTGTATGTTTTATTCCACACCAAGGTTCCGTCAGCATTTGTTTTTGCCAAATAAACGCCCGATAAATAGTCTTCATGTGAATAGGCTTCACCAGCTAGTATGTATC
>JBLNCY010000033.1:0-4596 GCA_050261115.1 Methanocella sp. | reverse complement strand
CTCTGGATAGACGACGACAACATCCAACTAAAAGACGCCGCTCACCTCTGGGGCAGATCCCCCATGGAAGTTGAAGACACCCTAAAAGAAGAAATCGGCGACTACTACATCCGTGTAGCGTCGATTGGTTTAGCAGGCGAAAAACAATCAAAAATCGCCAACATTATCAACGATAAAACCCGCGCAGCTGGCCGCACTGGCTTGGGCGCTGTCATGGGTAGCAAGAACCTCAAAGCCATCGTAACCCGAGGCACATACGATGTTGCAGTTGCCAAACCCAACGAATTCCTCGAATTAGTCCAAGACTTCCATGAACGCATGAAAGGCCCAGCTGCACAAAAACACCGCACCCTTGGCACCGTTGAGAACCTAAACGTAACAAACGAACTTTACTGTCTACCCACAAAGAACTACAACAGCAGCCACTTCGACAAAGCTGACAAAATCAGCCCCGAAGAACTCAACGAACGCTACGTGGAAAAAATCATTGCATGCAACTCATGCGCTATGAGATGTGAACACGAAGCAGTCGTTAGAGAAGGGCCCTACAAAGGCGCATTGGCCCGTATGGAATACGATAACCTCTGGGCGCTTGGCCCCAACTGCGGTGTAGACAGACTAGACGCAATAATCAAAGCAGCCGAACTCTGCACCTACTACGACCTCGACGCCACAAGCACCGGTGTCACAATCAGCTTCTTAATGGAGTGCCACGAAAAAGGTATTCTTAGCCACGAAGAACTCGGCGGCGTAGACGCCCACTTCGGCAACGGCTCCGCAGCCATACCTGATTGAGGCTTTAGACGAGCTTGTACCCTCAAAAAGCGTAGGTAACAAGGCCGAAGTCGGATTCGATGAGGTTGAAAAGTTGGGGCTTGCTTATTTGTCTGGTCCCCAGCTTCTCAAGTAAAGCCGTCTCATTTTCTCCTCCAAAAGAGTACCGTGGTTGGTGCCTAAAAGATTTGTTATAATCTCGGGTTGGGTAGCGGTGTCTCTGGGTTATCTTTCCCTTTCTCTTTATAAATAGTAGATCAAAATCGTTTGCTGTTTTATGCCAGACTAACATGCCTTAAACTAGATGCGATACATGCTCCCACACCTACACCACACCCACCCAACATAGCGCCAACATAGGTAGTGTAGACAAAAACATGTCCCCACACCTAATCAGGCGCAGAAAAAAGCTGTAAATCCAAAACAGAGCTTAAATCCCAACGTGGAGTGTGGTGTATTTTTTTAGGGCGCCCACACCCACACAAAGAAAACAACGCAACATACTTCCCATCCCATCCCATCCAACATACCCCCCAAGCTTGTCCCATCCCCAACACAAACACCAAAACAGCCCAAACCAAAAAACAACCTAGATCCAACGCCAGAACATGGGATGGGAAAACACAGGACAAACCCATCCCAACAAAGAACAAAAAAGAATTAGCAACAAGCATCAACAGCAAGCAGGCCCTTGCCAAAACAATCTTAACGTTAACAACAACCAGATCTGCTGATAAAAGAAAAACAGGTTACTCTTGACTCCCACTGCTTCTTTTCGGCTGCACTCTACGATAAAGCGCAGTTCCCTCCAAAAGAAACAGCAACATAGCCACCGCCGTCATACCCGTCAAGAAGTAAAAACTAACCTCAACCGCTAAACCTTTAAAAATTAACCCAAGCAATATAATACTCAGTTCTGCGGCGAAAGCGCCTAAGAAAAAGAAGGAGTAAAACATCAATCTGGGTACGAGGTTTTTGCCGACCCACACGTGCCCATTGATGTTTGCTTTCTCCTTTAGGATGAAATCGCCGTAGTTGTTCTTCTCAATTAGGCCCATTTCTTCGAGTTTCTGTAGGTGCCTGTGTGCGACGCTGGTACTGCTAAGTTCCGCCCCTCGGGTTACGTCTCTGGTTCCTACTGGTTTGTTGGTGCGGACGATGTATGCGTAGACGTTTAATGTGTTGCCCTCTAGTTCCTCGTTAGTCATCTTTTGCACCTATGGTAGAGTGGTGTTGCTTGGCATTTGGGTGAAATTGAGTAACGGCATGCCTCCAGTTGGATTTTGAGGTGTTTGTATCGGGAAGGGTACCGTTCCCTCTTTGTAGGTTCCCCACACAAAGCCGTTGTCTATTTTGGTTAGCTCTATGTGCTGTAGGACTTCGTTGCTTGCCATAGTTGTTGTAGTTGCGGTTGTGGAGCTAGAGTTGCCTTGGTATGCAACAGAGCAAATTCTGCTTATGTCAATGTATAGCTTCTGTGCGTTTCTTAGTAGGGTCACTGCTTGCTCAGAGTCATCTCCGTTATAGTTGGCCATGTAGGAGCTTACGACTGCGATAGTGGAGTTCTGAACAGGTAATATGCCTGGCATGTTGGCTAAAACTTGGCTACCACCACATACGCTATCGCCAACAACAGTGTTTCCATCATAGATGGTTCCGTCTGCGAAAGTAAACTTGTTGTTTCCAACTGATTCAATGGCCAAATAGCAGCCACCAGGTATGCCGGGAACGTCTATTTCTTCTCTGGTTACAGCGACACTATAGGTAATGTTGACGATTGCTCCTTGGTCTGAGTATACTCGGAATTGATAGAATTCTATCTTAGCGTCAGCGTTGTTGAGGTTTATGGCGTCGGGGGTGAGAGTGAAGTTTGCAGTTGCTTGAATCATAGCGCCATCCCATGTCATCGTATTATTTCCACCGATATCATGAAGATTGACGTAGGCATAGGGTACAGTTACATCGAACCACGGATTGAAGACGGTTCGAGCATTGGCTCCAACTTCACCAGTCATAAGATACTCTAGAGGTATGATAGTTGCTGCTCCGATTGCTATTGCAAAGATGCTACATAGAACTAGTTTCTTTTCGAATTGCATTCTGATTTTTCACCAGACTGTGTTAGCGGTGAAGGGGGATATAATACTCCCCTAAGAACGAGTTTGTTCTCACAAAGAACACCAAGCCCAGACCTGCAAATACCTTTAAACATCCCCAACTGCCCTTGTTTGATGGTGCTTTTATTGAGTAATCGATGGGTAGCGGCGCTGGTCGCTGCGGTCTTTTTCGTGTTAGCTTTTTTGATGCTTCTTCATCAGAAAGTCACGTTCGGTTTATGGTTTCAGTTGAGTGATTTGCATCATGAGACCTTTGCCATAGCAGCAGTCGCCATGGGTTTAGGCTTACTCATTGGCTCAGCAATCACCCGAAGCAGCGACTTCACCTAGCAATTCTGCACTATGGTGTGTAGGGTGACTTGGTGAGTTTCTCAGCACCCTTCTCCGTAACCAGCACCGTATCCTCGATACGGACGCCGCCATACCCCGGCAAATAAATACCCGGCTCATCAGTCACCACATTACCCACCTGCAACACATCTCTGCTCTCAGGACCCAAAATCGGCGCCTCATGAACCTCTAAACCCACACCATGACCCAAATTATGCACAAAAAAATCGCCAAAACCCGCCTTATCGATAACCCGCCAACCCACAAAATCCACCTTCTGCGCCAAAACCCCCGGCCCAATCTTTTCGTAGGCACGCTGATGCGCCATCTGCACCGCCTCATAGATTTTCTGCTGCTTTTCGGTAGCTTTTCCAACAATGAATGAGCGTGTGATGTCTGAGCGATAAAACTGATTAGTAGCGCCCAAGTCAACGGTGACAAAATCACCCTCGCAGACAGTTCTATCAACACTGGTTCCATGCGGAAACGCGCAACATATACCCGCCGAAACAATGGTCTCAAAAGCCACTCCATCTGAACCGGCTTTGCGCATTGCATATTCCGCCTCTGCAGCTATTTCTCTCTGAGTTACGCCTGAGCGTATAGTTTCGGCTGCTGCTTTCATGCCAGCATCTGCCATTTTACACGCTTCTCGGATAAGCATAATCTCCTCAGAATCTTTTATCTCGCGAAGCTGCCGAAAAAGCTGAAACGCTGACTCAAGTTTATCTTCGCCACCTACCTCTTTAGCAAGCACCCGCCAACTCTCAACCGCCAAAGTATCCACGGCAAGTTTACCATTATGGGGTTGCTGCGCCATTTTCTGCATCACATGCTCACCGCGCTTTATCATCTCGACATTGAAGCCTTTGACCTCGGCTTTGGCTTGCTGATAGTTAGTGCCTGAAACAAAAAGGGTGCCCTCACCCTGTTCGGGGATGAAGAGTGCGGTTGCGCCTGAAAAGTTGGTGAAGTAGGTTATGTTTGCTTGATTAAATACTGCAAAGTTTGCTGGTTTATTCTGGGTTGTTGCTGCCTGAATTAGTTTGTCTGTTCGCTTGGTCAAGTGGTTCGCCTGCTGATGGGAAGCGTTATATGTGCGGTTAAAGTTTTTGCTTTTCTCCTCCTCTGAAAGATTGGTGACTAACAAACAAACCCAACCTAAACTTTCAATTCAGACTTTACATTACCCTGTATCATTGGCATATATACACGGGAAATTCAATTACGAATTCCCAGTATGTTTTTATACTTTTTAAGAGGTTGTGCTATTCTAAACTCTTGGAGATTGAACGTTTGTTCGGCTACGCAGGTAGAGTCTTGTATGTCGATTTAACAACGGGCAAAACACGCACCGAAAAACTATCACAAGAAA
>JBLNCY010000032.1:0-35366 GCA_050261115.1 Methanocella sp. | reverse complement strand
AAACCACGACTCTACAGGACCGTAGAGGGTTGAGTTAAAGTGAAAGCGATGTAGCACGATAAAAGCCTTCAGCCATCCAAATACGTACATTTTTACAAAGCAGCGTCACAAGCAAGAGTTTTAAATAATGGTAAATAGATAACTATTTGCAAGCAATCAGGTTGGTTACCGATAATGAGACAAACATTCACAGTAACGTCACCCCTTAGCCAAACACAAAAAACCGTCTGGCATCTTATAACAAAAGGCTTAGATACCATAGCAATAGCTGAAAAACTCCATACTACTCGCCAATTCGTTAACCAAACAAAACTGGCCGCAGAGGCAAAACTCTCCACAACCCTAATGGATATAGCCCAAGCAAACGACTTCCAAGTCACCAAACTCTACCCCCAGCAAGGCATGCTCTTAGGCTATCATCCTGTACTGAAACGCAAGACTATTCTCACTTACAGCACCAATTATGGCATAAAAGTCTGGTACTGGCACAACAACGCCGAAGAAGTCACAAACGAGGAATTTCTGCACCAGACGCGGCTTTACCTGCTTGACGTTGCCAAGGAAAGAGGTTTAGAAATCAAGGACGCGGAAAAGCTGCATCCAGCAAAGTTGGCAACCTTAATTTTTTCCAAGTTGGTGCCTGACGCAGGACTGGGTGACCAACAATGACTGTACGAAAGCCAGTCTTGGCAATGTCTTGCGCGTTGCTTTGCCTGCTCCCTCTGCTATTTTCCGCTCCTGCAGCAGGCGCAACGGATAATTCTTTTCCATCAAAATTTTACGTCACATTCAAAGGAGACTTGCAACTTGATCACTCACTCGACAGTAACGATGCAACACAAAAGGCACATATTGTGCAATTTTTGAATGGAACAATTTACCTCGCTAAAACCGTACTTTTTACCTTCTCTATGGAAGAATCCCCTAACGGCGAATACACTGTCAAGTTTACGCTTATCTTTGATGATTTTTATAATGAAGTAACTTTACCTGCCACTGTTTCAAATGGCCGAGTTTACATAGATTCCACTCCAACCATGCTTGTCGTAAATCCCAAGGATTTAATAAATGACAACACTATCCAAATCTTTCAAACAGAAAACTGGTCATTTTCTGGCACTGTTATGCCTGATGCGCGAACAGCAACTTTAATTGAAGATTACTTTGTGTCTTCAAAAAGAGTTGAAGGGGTCTATCAACAACCCGACGGATCAAAATCAATGTGGACACCTCTTTTGTTTTATGATACAACAACTGGTATACTTGTTAGCCCTCCTGAGTACATTATGGATGAGGTACTTTTTAACAAGGTGGATGTGGCTCTTCTCTACAACGGAGTCTTTCTTTTGTCGGATTATTCAGAAAACCTGAACTTCACCTTATGGGATTTTACGGATCCATTGAACCCATCCATCGTATCAAAGCCATCAAATCCTTCGCCTAACCCATCATCAAACGGTGGGCAATTACGCACAACACCACCTTCGTCTCCTTCAAATCCTTCGCTTCCCTGGTTAATTTTAATACCTGTATTTGTTGCAGTGTTTATTTCGGTTGCATTTTTAACCTATAAATCATCTTCAAAGAAGAAAAAGAGCGGCAGACCAAAAACCAACTCCGAATTTCTAAAAATTCACATCGCTCATGTATCAAAAAAAGAGGGTGCACACTATGAGTTCTACTGAAGTTATTGGCGAATTTAAATCTGTAACAAAACGGTTTGGCGCTACAACTGCGCTTGACGGCCTTAGTTTAGAAATACACCGCGGCATCAATGGGTTAATCGGCCCAAATGGCGCAGGCAAAACAACAGCCATCAGGCTAAGCTTAGGACTAATCAAACCTAATGCAGGCAAAGCAGAACTATTTGGATTTGATTGCTGGAACAACTCTTATGCTATTCGCCGCAAAGTAGGAGTTTTATACGAAAAACTTGCCTTTTACGACCACCTGTCAGGTCTTGAACAGTTAAAGCTAATGGCTAAACTAAAGGGGGCGTCTGAGTCTTTAGTTGAACTAAAGGAGCTTTTGAAGCTTGTTGAGCTTGACGAGGCGGCTCATGACCGACGTATCGGCGGATATTCGGCGGGTATGCGTCAAAGACTTGGCTTAGCACAGGCGCTTTTGGGTAATCCTGAGCTTGTGTTTCTTGATGAACCCACTTCAAATTTAGACCCGCTAAATCGAGCCAAAATCCTTGAATTAATAGCTTTTTTGAATGAAGAAAAGAACACTTCGTTTTTGATTTCAAGCCACATATTATCTGAGCTTGAAAGAGTATGTGATAACTTCATTTTAATGAACAAGGGTAAACTGTTGCGTCAAGGGGGTTTAGAGCAAATGACTGATAAAACTGCTACAACAAAATTCATTGTCAAAGTACAACCAATTGGGTCGGTGGTGGCTCTTTTGAAAGATGAGCCGTATGTTGAGGATTTATCGACAGTTGATGATTCTCTGCAGGTTACAGTGAGCGATGTTGGATTGTTTAAGCAGCGTTTGCCTTTGCTCATAGGCCAAGCCGGTGCATCTTTGGATGAAGTTAAAATGGTAAAGTCCGATTTAGAAGCCGTTTTTAAATTGGCTGTTGAGGAGGCTTAACAGGTTGTCTGGTCGTGTGGGTTTGGCGTTGCTAAAGGCTGAGATTGGTAAAGTTTGGGCCAGGCCCATATTAGAAATTACCGTTGCTCTAATGGCGGTAATGGCCACATTTTTAGTACAGCCTATTACTAAGATTGTTAGTCATTCAAATTTTTCAGTTCTTATTCAATCTATAATGGCTGAAAACGTGAGTTCTGTTGTATCTTCCTTGATGCTGCCTTTAGTCGTTATGTGTGC
Organism: Methanocella sp.; assembly: GCA_050261115.1. Lineage (GTDB taxonomy): Archaea > Thermoproteota > Bathyarchaeia > Bathyarchaeales > Bathycorpusculaceae > Bathycorpusculum. Next base: position 32,528 of record JBLNCY010000032.1, on the reverse strand, counting down.
AGTTTTAATGTCTTTATCGTTTGCTAAGGACTATGAGTCGGGGTTAATGCAATCAATTTTATCTGCACCTGTATCTCGAAAAATGCTTTTTACTGTCAAGTTTTTTGCGGTAGTGTTGCCTTTAGCTTTGCTTACTTGGATTTTTACCACATTTTTTGTGGGTCTTACTTTTTATTCAAGTCCTTGGCTCGTTTTACAGCTTTCCTTGTTTGCTCTACCTGTTGCCTTCTTATTTTTGATGTTTTGCGGAAGCATAGGCGCTTTAGTTGCTTTAGTGGTAAAACGTACAATTCCAGCAGTGCTGACAGCATTTCTAGTAAACTTTGCCTTATGGTTCCCAACAACCATAATTACTGAAGTGGCGTTTAAGGAGGGTGCTTTTTATGCTAATTATTTGTGTTTAACTCCTTATAATGGGGCTTTGGTTTTTTTGGATAAGTCACTCGGTATAGTTCCCAAGATATCTTCAGAGTTTGCAGATGCATTAGAGATTTCTCTTTCTGCAGTAGATTTTGGTGCTTTGCTGATTGTTTATGTGAGTATTTTGATGGTTCCATTGTTTGTTTATTTCTGGCGGAGGTTTGAAATATGCGAATAAACGCTACAAGACTTGGCTTAATATTGGTGATTATCGGGGCAATTTTGTTATTTACTGTTTGGACTGCACCAGTTATTCAATTTTCAAAAACACAGCTTGCTCCTGTTGAGTCTGGTGGGACTTTTGCTTATGGTTTGTTTATGGCTCCAGTTGGTTTAGGAAACATTGTTTTTGACGGGGAAGTTTTGAAGGTGATTCCTGGGTCTTCTGGTCCGATGTTTGTTGATGTTGCGGTACCTATGCATGTGGTGGTTGTTAGTCCGTCAGGTGTTGTTTTGGTTGATACGGAAACTGTTACGCCATGCAGTTTTAAGGTTGATTTTGCCGAGCGTGGCGAATATGTAGTTTCTGTAACTAATATGGGCGATGAAGAGTATTCTATTCCAGTTGCTGTAGAGTTTCCAAAGGATGCTAGTATCGTTTATAGGGAGGCTGACAAGTTTCTTGTTAGCCTAATTTTAACGGTAAGTGGAGTGGTGCTCTTGTGTTTGGGGTTAATTACGTCTTTATTTTTACGCAAAAGAAAAAAGCTAGCAAAACAAATTAGAACTGGGAATCCATAAAACTCCACATGCATATTACAACTCAAGGCTGGCTTCCACGAGACCCCTATATTCCGAGCCACCTAAAACTTGCCTCTAACAGGCATAGATGGATAAGTAAAGCAAAGATTGTTACTGGGTCAACTTTGGTGCTGATAGGCTTAATTGCGCTGTTGGTATCGATTATGGCTGCGCAGCAGATATACGAAATTTATAGTGACTCTTGTGTCTTCTTGGAGTCTAACCATAAAAGCGTCGGGGTATCGACATCAGGCGGCGGACTTTTTTCTCATCCTTACTATAATCGCTGCTTTGAAGGGCAAATAATTGTTGAAGGCAAGAACGTGGAGTTTAGAGTCATCAATAGAGAGCCGACGGTGATAACGCGTGTTGTTAATGGAATAAAGGTAAACAGCACTGTTTTTTCACGGGATTCACCAACCCACGATGTGCTCAGCATAACCGTCGATGGCACATACAGGTTCAATCTTCCCGCGAATGGGGATTATTATGAATGCGCCCTCCAAAATACGGGCAGTCAGCAGGCAAAAGTAACCCTACTTATGCTGGGTCTCTATGCCGCCTTTGGCGGCATTCTATTTGGGCGTAAGCGGCATACCCGTTCCATGGGACCTAATAGCGATCAGCGTCTTAGTCTTCATTGCTCTTCCTGTTACGGCAGGTGCGATCTCACGTCAACTAATAATAAAAAAGAAGGGCGAAGAATACTTCAAAGACAAATTCAACCCTGCAGTAGGCAAAATATCCATAGTTGCCTTGCTGTTAACCTTGATTGTACTATTCTCGTTTGAAGGACAAACAATCCTCAACGACCCCTTGCTTGTGGGTTATCTTGCATTGCCCAACCTGATACATTATGCTATAATGATTGCTTGGACATATCCACTCGGCTACTTTTTAGGCTGGAAATATGAAAGCGCCATAGACACCACAATAATTGGTAGCAGTAGCCACTTTGAAGTAGCCATCGCAGTAGCCGTCACACTTTATGGCATCGGTTCAGGTGCCGCCTTAGCAACAGTGATTGGTCCCCTTCTTGAGGTGCCCCTTATGCTTACACTAGTAAAGTTGGGTTTACGTACAAGAAAACATTTTCCAAGAAAAAAGCTGCCTAAGACGGCGGTCAAATAAAGGTGATATAAATGAGTAACAAAAATGGAGAAAAAGTAAAGAAAACAGTGAAAAAAGCGTATTCCAAAATAGCGACAAACAGCAATTCTTGTTGTTGTCAATGTGGCTGCGGAACATTAGACGAACAAACAATTAAAAAAGTCTCTAAAAGCATAGGCTACTCTGAGGAAGAACTTACCGCTGCTCCGGAAGCGAACCTTGGTTTAGGCTGCGGCAATCCCACCGCTTTTAGCAATATCAAAGATGGCGACGCAGTTCTTGACCTAGGAAGCGGAGCCGGATTTGATTGTTTCTTGGCGTCAAGAAAGGTCGGCAAAACAGGCAAAGTTATAGGCCTTGACATGACTGAGGCAATGGTTGATAAAGCAAGAATTCTTGCTAAAGAACACGGCTATTCAAATGTAGAGTTCAAATTGGGCGATATTGAGAAAATGCCTATTGAAGATAGCTCAGTAGATGTCATAATCAGCAACTGCGTGATTAACCTAGCACCAGATAAATCCAAAGTATTCCAAGAGGCATACCGAGTGCTTAAGAACGGCGGCAAAATGTGTGTATCCGATATTGTCTTGCTTGGGGAACTCACCGAGGAACAGTTAAATGATGAGGATTTGCTTTCAGGCTGCGTTGCAGGAGCACTTCAAAAAGACGATTACATAGAGAAGATAAAGCAGGCAGGCTTTGAGGTAAAAATAGTTGGCGAAGACAAAGAAATCAGCCAGACCCAGTATAATGGCTTAGCCCTTGAGAGCATTAAAATTGAGGCAACAAAATAATAGACCGCATATTATCGGTCTGATCGAGATTTGAGTTTGCTGACAAACTCTAAATCAGCTCTCGCTCGCTCTATTTTCTTTAGAGCGTTCTTTCTTGATCGTGTTACGTTTGGCGTTTCCATATTTAGCTTGCGAGCAATTCGATAATCACTCAGGCCCCCAGAGTGCAACTGCAGAATCTTCCGCTCACGCTCGGTCAACGCCAGATGTTAGGCCTCCTCTTCAGAAGCGCTATGTAGAGCGACGCCTTGGTCTAGCAAGTCTTTCTCTGATGCTTTGTAGGCGTCTACGCCGAAGCTTGTCATAGCCCAGCACCAACCTCGCCGCTCAACAACCACTGAATCCAATTCCTTAGCCAGCCGTTTATTCATACGTACAATCCGTCGAGTAACCTGATGGCGGGCAATCTTGAATTCAGCCAGTTTGGCGGCTATGTCTTTAGGCAGCATCCCGGGAGCGCCTGCTTCAAACAGCACCTGAAGAATGGCTTTGTCAATCTCGTCTTCACAGGCTGCCTCTTCGATAAGTGACTTCTCAAAGTGCAAAGAATCCATTAAGCCAGCAAAGATAACACGGAGAAGCAGCTTTATCTCAGCGACGTCGCGGTCGAGTTTCTTGTCCTTGGCGAGTAGGTACTTGAGTTTTCCAACCTTGTCGGCTTGGCTACGCTTAGTTTTTGACGCTTTTTGGGCTGAAACAGCCGTGTTTTGAACAGGTTCATCTCTTTCTTCCATGTCAAAATGCACACTCCAAAGTTTTCGCTCCATCAACGCACGCGACTTTTAGCACTCGGCAATCTACACCAAGCAACCGTAGAAAAGCAACTTCCAAAAAGCATGGACTTTTCCCATACCCTCGGCATAGTGCTAAAACGGCTTTTGAACAGGTTTTAACATCCAAAAACGCCCCAGTCAGCCTAAGAGACATAGCCATTACCTCCATCAGCAGAAGCCTTAGCCACGCCTTGACTGCCTTCGGGATCAGCCAGCTTGCATAGTACCTCAGCAACTTTGGCTAAGTCATAGCCCATCTTGTCTAGCTTGGTTAGGCTGCCTGCGATTTTCTCCAAATCATACAGGACGTTGCCCATTTGTCCCTCCAGCTTTTTGACGCGCTCAGGCATCAGCAAATACTCGACCGCAGCGTCACGGCCAAGATGGTCAAGCTCGCCTTCGTCTTCTCCTGGGCTATCATCGATAACCCGCTTTGGCGAACTCACAGTGAAATAGCGGTTCAGCAAGTTGGCGACTGGGTCATCGATGCCCAGCTCATGACGCTTGTTAATCTGCCCTTCGCCTAAAACGCAACCATACTTACTGGATAAGCCCTTAGCGACTCGGTCAGCCAAGTTCTTAGCCAAAGTCACAAGCTCTCCCGGGCTACGACCATACAGCGTCTCCACGTGTACAATCCACGACGTCGTCGTATGCCTCACTTTGACGCCTTGCTCCAAGCCCAAAAGTGCAGTCCAGTTCTGCATCTCAATCCGCCTAAAATCCGCCAGTGGATAGACGCCCTCTCGCAACACTGGAAACTTGAAGAAACACCGATGAAGCCGAAAGACGCCACTACTAAAGAGGACACCCTCACATGATATGAGAAAGTTTTGACCCTTCTCGGTCAACTGATAATCAACAAAGTTGCTGCGCTTCAGGCGACGGATTAAGCCTGCCTTTTCTATCTTTTTTACGTAGTAATCGACGTGTTGTTTGCTCCATCCATGGGCACGACCTATCTTAGCTGGGTACATTTTGACCTCTATGCCCTTGAGGATGGGTAGGACACGGGAGCGTACAGTAGAGAAGTCAAATTTGACTTTGGACTTTGAAACGCCAAAATTTTGACTTCTATTTGGTTGCTCTGACAAAAACTTAGCGCCTCCTGGATTCCCTAAAGTTGTCGCAAGCGTTAGAGGAAGCCACACGGCCTACTGATCTTCTGCCTCGCATTGACGGTTCAGAGCAGCGCCCGCACCAAAAAACGCAGTCCATACAATAGTGAACTGTCGAGCTATGCGTAGAAGAAGTATAGAGCGTACGCTGAGGAAGAAAAGAAGCTAAAAAAGAAAAAAAGCCAGTACTCTTTCGTGTAAATGTTGGCGGGTCCGACGGGAATTGAACCCGCGACCCCCGGATTAAAAGTCCGGTGCTCTAGCCTGACTGAGCTACGGACCCGCGCTATCTGTTGCGCACATTAAACATGTGAGGGGGTTTTTTAGTGTTTCGTTTTTAAAATAGTAAAAACTAGTGGGTAGGGGCTTGTTTTAGGTTGAGAGGATGGTTGAGAGGAGGCTTCTGATTTTTTCACGTGAGGCTAGGATGGTTTGAATGGTTTGGGTGCCTTTGGAGGTGAGTTTGTAGACTCGTTTGCGGTCTATCCATATGCCTTCTAGGAGGTTATTTCTTTCTAGTGAGTAGAGAAGTGAGTAGACGGTGCCGCTGCTTACGAGGCAGCCGTGTTTGGTGTGGATGTAGGTTATAATGTCATATCCGCTTTTAGGTCCATTTTGTAGTTCCGCCATGATTATGGTGTCTAAGAAGTTTTTGACTATGTGTTCATGCATTTTTTTGACTATACGGGCTTCGGATCTTTCTCCGTTTACGGTTATGGTTAGAGCTACCATTGTTGCACCTCATTATCTGTCTATACAATGTTTGGTAAAATAAGAATTGTTGACATGAATGGCGAAAAATCATAACAACGCGGGTTTTGTTTAAACTTGTTTAAATTGGGGCGATGTGTTTTTCTTGGTGTTCTCTGGTTTGGGGTTACACTATCGGTTGCGTGTTGGCCAATTCCTTTGCACTGTATATTAGTATAACGGCGCTCTTGGCCGCTTGGTATTTACATGAACCTGTTATTCTTCGACGGGGGTAGCCTTAAAAAATTGCCGCCTTCATCTACATAAAACCGCTCTAAACCCGCGCTTTTTTACTATAAAACTGACGTTTTTTTCCACGTACGCACGATCTTATTACTGTCATATATATGTGCATGTTAACAAACGTTATCTCTGTTTTTGCGATACAAGCCTGCGGTGTTAAGTAATTGATTTCATGGAAATACACGTTCAAAAGGTTAAATGAAGAATACGAGATCGCCACCAAGAAGAAGCAGGCCCTAGACAACCTCTTCGCCCAAGGCAAGATCTCCCAGGAAACCCGCGACTCATTCACAGCTGACATCGAAAAAGCAATCGCTGATCTAGAAATTCAGCGTAAAGAACTCGGAGAAAAAATGCAGCTAAAAACCAGCGAACTAGAGAACCAACTAAAAACTCTAGAAATGCTCCTTGCAAACTATGAAATCCAGCATGTAGTCGGCGAAATCGACGATGAAATCTACGGAAGAGAACTCGCACTCCTCTCAAACATCGTTGATACAACAAAGAACGAGTTATGCACAATAAAAGGTGCAATTACCCAGCTTTTCCCTGCTCCAAAAGCAGCAGTAGAAGCCCCAGTAATTGCTGAACCCGTCGCCGCTCCAGCTATTCAAGCGCCAATCGAATCAACCCCCGTAGAAGTTCCGGTTGAAACTGCCACAATCCAACCCGCAATCGTGGAAACAGTGACAGCCCAAGAATCTACATCTGTTGAAACAGCGCCAATTGAAACTGCACCCACTGAAGCCCCATTAGAGACAGCTCAAGCTGAACAAGCCCCAATGGAAACAGCCGCTCCAGTAGCTGAAGCTTCCCCCGAGGCCCAAGCTCCAATAGAGGCCCCCGTTGAGGTTACACCAGTCGAAGCCCCTCTTGAGGCTGCACCAATGGAAACCGCTCCTGCAATAGAAGTCCCAGTTGAAGCGACACCAGTTGCAGAGGCAGCGCCAGTTGAATGCGCGCCAATCGAGACTGCACCAGTTGCAGAAGCGACGCCAGCAGTCGAAAGCACACCCGTAGAGGAAACAATTGTTGAAGCACCAGTTGAGGCTCCAGTAATCGTTGAAGAAGCTCCAGCACCAGAAGTGGTCGAAGCCCAAATCACCGAGGTCGCTCCAGCAGAAGCAGCAGAGCTTGTTGAGGAAGCTCCAGTTGTTCAAGCTCAAGAAGTCACTGAAATTCAAATGGATGAATCTGCCCCTGCAGAAGTAGCGGTTGAAGAATCTTCATTCGTTGAAGCAGCCCCAGTTGAGTTTGCAGTTGAGGAAGCCCCTGCAGTCCAAGAAGCCCCCATTGAGGCCGAGCCAGTTGTTGAAGCTGCACCTGTTGAAGAAGCTCCAGTTATCATGGAAGCTCCAGTCGAAGAAGCCCCAATAACCATTGAGGCTCCAGTCGAGGCAGCAATTGAGACCCCAGTTGAGGCACAGATTGAAGAGGCAGCCCCAGTTGAATCTCCTGAGCCAGCCGTAGAAGCCCCAGCCGCAGAAGCGGCAGTTGAAGAGGCGGTAGTTGAAGAAGCCGCTCCAGCAGAAGCAGCAGAGATTGTTGAGGAAGCTCCAGTTGTTCAAGCTCAAGAAGTCACCGAAATCCCAATGGAAGAAGCTGCCCCAGCAGAAATAGTTGAAGAAGCTCCATTCGTTGAAGCAGCCGTTGAGGTTCCTGTTGAAGAAACACCCGTAGCCGAGGCAACTGTTGAAGTTCCAGCGGTAGACGAAGAAATGATCCAAGACGCTCCAGCCGTCGAAGAAGAACTCATGGCCGCTGATGCAGCACCAGTTGAAGTAGCTGAACCAGTACCGGCAGCTCCTCTGCACGCATTTGAAGTAACCGAGCATGCCCCAGCTGAAATTACCCTTGAAAAAGTCATGGAACAGGTAGTTGATTCGCGGCTAATTCAACCGGTTGTTGTGGAGGAGGCCCACATAACGGCCCACCCTTTAGAGGCGCCCCAGGCGGCGCATTCAGAGGCGGATACGGCAGACAACGACCAAACCGTCCCAACCGAAGAAAGCGACGAAAACACCGAAACTAACTAAGCTAAATTCTTAGCTTCTTTTCTTTTGTTTCAATTTTGTTCAAGCTTTGTGTTTTGTTTGCTTTGCTGACACTTGGACGCTATAGGCGTCATGGGAATGGCGATTTGTCCTGTCTAGATTGGGTCTTTTTACCGTAAACAATAAACTAGAGGCAGGTGCAAGTTTGGCAGAGATGCCCTTGCATGAGTAACGCTGCCGACATCGCTAAAGTATCAGCCAAAGGAGGCTTCAACGTCCTCTGGGGACTAGTGGTTTCTTCAGTAATTTCTGCGGTTGGCGTAATCTTCATTGCTCGTTTGCTGGGTTCGGACGCATATGGTCTCTATACAATCGCTTTAGTTGCGCCAAATTTGATTTTGATTTTCAGGGATTGGGGCATAACTTATGCTATGATACGATTCACCGCCAAGTACCGTGCGGAAGGCCGACTAGACGAAGTGCGTAGTGTCATATTCTCGGGGTTAGTTTTCGAGTTTGCCTCCGGTTTGGTGTTGTGTCTGATTTCTTTTGGGCTATCAGACTTCATCGCCGGCAGCGTGTTTAACCGTCCTATGTTGGCGCCGTTGATGCAGATTGCCTCTTTCTATATCTTAGCCAGCGGGGTAATCAGCGTCGTCTCTGCCGCCTTCACCGGGCTTGAACGTATGGCCCTAAACAGCGTGATGAATATCTGCCTATCCATTATCAAAACAGCATTAATCATTGGGCTTGTAGTCTTGGGGTTTGGTACCTCTGGCGCTGTCTGGGGTTTGGTTGGGGCCACTTTTCTTGCAGGCTTAATCGGATTGGTGCTGCTTCTGACAATTTATAAGACCTTGCCTAAACCATTCAGCCTTAAGCTCGAAGTCAGGGCGTACTTAAAAGAGATGCTTGGCTATGGCCTCCCTCTCTCAGTAGCAGTTATTGTTGCCAGCTTCATGGCACAGTACTACATGTTTTTGCTACCCATCCATTACGTATCAGATAACACCCTGATCGGCAATTATGGGGTAGCTCAGACATTTATTGTCTTAATCGGTTTCTTCTCCACACCCATAACTACCATGATGTTTCCAGCGTTCTCAAAACTCGACCACCAAAAAGACCAAACTACCCTCAAGCAGGTATATCAGTTCTCAGTCAAGTATGCTTCACTGCTTGTAGTGCCCGTTGTGGCGCTTGTGATGGCGCTGTCTGAACCCGGCGTTAGCGTACTCTTTGGTAACAGCTATGAAGCGGCACCATTATTCTTAGCTTTGCTGGCAATCGGCTACTCTTATGCAGCTTTTGGGAACTTGAGCACAAGCAACCTCATCAACAGCCAAGGACACACCACCTTTATTCTAAAAACAACCATTCTAACTGCAGCCATAGGTATCCCGATAGGCTCTATACTTGTCCTCCAATTCGGCGTCCTAGGCTTAATAGTAACCTCACTAATCGAAGGCTTGCCCAGCTTAGTAATTTCCCTTTACTGGATAAGAAAAAAATACGGCGTCACAGTAGACTGGGGCGCATCTGCAAAAATCCTCCTCTCCTCAGCGGTCGCTGCAGCATTAACTTACGGGTTCATCTCTGCTGTCTCCTTTAGTAGCTTGGTTGAGCTTTTGCTAGGTGTGGTTGTTTTCGTTTTCTGTGCGGGCACTGGGTTGTTATTGACACGGTCGATTACTAGAGGAGACATCAATAATTTGCAGGTTACGGTCAGTGGCCTGGGTATTATTGGCGCGGTTATAGGGGTATTTTTGGGTCTTATTGAGCGCGTGATGGCTGCTCTGCACCTTTAATGCAAACAGAAACCCGGCGTCTACGGTTTTATACTACGTATTGGGTTGCTAAAACAGACTCTAAAAATGTTTTGGGAGAAGTGGCGCCCAGGCCGGGATTCGGACCCGGGTCCTGCGGGCGACAGCCGCATATACTAGACCGAACTATACTACCTGGGCAACTATGCGCCGCAACAATACACGGTAATGAGTTAATTAAGCTTTTCTCGCATTCTACCCCTATATACCTCGACAAACCACCGATAACTATACACTTTTTATGTACCCTGCCATTTTAGACGAGGACTCTTGCATCGGGGAACAAGTTAATCGCCACCACACCCACCAAGTTAACGACTATCCCTAGGATGATTAGCAGTTTATGGTACCATTTCAGGTTGCCTCCCATGCCTCGAACAGTCAAGAGGAATAGGAAGGGGTAGAAGTCCACGGCGTAACGGTAGCCAAAGCCCCATCCCGTCGCGGCATTAGTGAATATGACGGCGGCGATACAGAGAATGCCAAGCCAAGCGCATAAGGTTACTTTATCCTTAAGCTTTGATCGTAATGCAAACAGGAAAGCGGGGGTGGTGAACCAAATGGCCATGCCACTCATCGGGAACTGAACATAGGGCGGAGCCGAAGCCAGCATTGGTAACCCCAGCAGGAAGGGTTTAAGGTTGTCAGCGATGTAGAGCAGACTGAAGTGGCCATGCTGGAACCAGGGTTCCTCCATCACTCCGGGAATCAACCAGTAGCCGACATTAAAGACTGTCCCGAACCGAGCATAGTTATAGGCAAACTCTAGCAGCACAAAAACAGCCATCCCCGCAGCCAATCGTATCAAGTAAGGCAGGGCGGCTTTGAATTTATTTAGCCAGCCCGGGTTTTGCTGCTGAGCGATTGCAAGTGCGGCGAAGAAAAAGATGCCCAGCGCAGTCGGCAATCGACACCAGAAGGAAGCGCCGACAAGCAAGCCGACAAGTAGGGGTCGGTTTTTGTTTAGGCTTTCGTAGAGCGCCAGCATCATAAAGAATGTGGCGATGACCTGCGCAATCAACCAGACAGAACCGATGCTTGAGAGATACCAAAAGATGGTGCCAAAGCCGAACAGCACCGCAAACCATACGTACGTGCGCCTAGATTGGGCAGTTGACTGCTGCATCTTAGCTAAGGCAGATTTGGCAACCAGGTATGCGAGGGCAACGGTGGCGGCTGCGAAGAATAACCCAAAAAGTGTCTGGTTTAAGGTGACGCCGAAGACTGCTACAAACGGCAGCATAAGGACCGCAGGCAGCGGCGGATAAACGACATAGTAGCCGGGGCCTGAGGGGTTGGGTATAAGCTCGTTTAACCAACTAGGGTTCTCAAGCAGGTATAATCGGCCATGCAGAAAAGCGTCAGATAAACGCACATAATAGTCATAGTAGGTTGCGTGTCCTTCCCCAGTGGCAAGGTAAACAAAAAACGCCACAACAAACAGAACAAGAAGTACCATGGCTGTTTTTTTGTTAAAGCTCAGGAGTTCTTTTCTGGTAAGCATGCCCGAATCTGTTGAGGTAATGTATCTTTGTGCCTTTATCTTTTTTGAGAAAACCCCTCCGCGGGAGAACTAGCAATTTTTAAATGGATAAAATTTGCAGCTACTATGGTATGAGCATCGGTAAAGCGGTAGGCACTGCAAGTCGGCCGGTGTTGGAACAGTACTGGCTATCCATAGTTTTATTCCTCTTAGCGGCCGCGTCATTTGCCCAAACCTACTTCTCAGTCTTTGCCGCATTAGTCTTCACGCTTATTGTGCCTGGCTTGAGCTTCTACCGCTTCTTTAACTTAAAAGCGCACGAGAAATGGGCATTCGTGCCAATCTTTAGCGTGTTAACTTCGGTGACATTCATCTATGCGATGTCGTTGCTGCTTGGTTACACAAACAATACGCTCTCGGTTTGTTTTCTGGTTTTAGCGGCGACATATACATTAGTTGTTTACAAGAAAGGTCAAGAATTCAAACCCCGACAGCTAAGGCAAAAGCTCCGTAAAATAAACGTTACAACGCTTGTGCTCTTTGTGTTGATTCTGCTTATCTCGCTTGGGGTGCTTCTAAAAACCGTCTGGTTCACCAACGACTACGGCATAGTAATCACTGGCGCCAACTGGCAAGACACACCCTTCCACTACGAAATCATCGAAAGCCTCAACAACGGCAACTTCCCACCCCAAACCCCCAACTACGTCGGCACCCCCCTAAGCTACCACTACTTCGTTGACTTTCACACCGCCATTGTTGAAAGGACCTACGGCTACCTCCCCACACTCCTGCCGGTTCTAAATGCCGTTTTCATCACGATATTTGCAGTTGCAATGTATGCGTTGGTTCGGCCGTATGGGCGGAAAGCTGCGGTTGCGGCAGCGGTGATGGGTACGTTCGGCTGGGGCTTAGGCTTCTTCAACATTTTCCCCGCTCTCTTCAGCGGTCAGCCGATTAATTGGAATAGTTTTTTTGAGTACGGCGGCACCTTCAGCCTACCACCCATATACGATAACCTGATCCAGCAGCGACCCATGCTAGTTGGGTTACCCGCCTTTGCTTTAGTTTTAATTCTGCTAAACGACTTAGATGACAAAAAACGCTTGCTGCTTGCAGGCTTAGTTACGGGGCTAGTTTATCAGTTTAACAATGTAGCGTTCTTCTGCTGCTTTGTAGCCTACGCGTTTGCTCTTCTATTCAGCCTTAAAAAATTCAAGCCCAGCTACCTAACCTTCGTGTTACCCTCGCTGGTGGCGTTGCCGTTTATTCTGGGCGGAGGCGCCTCATTCCAAGCAACCCTAAACACGGCCTGGGCAATTCAATTCATCAAAAATCCCCTCACCTTCTACATCCTAAACCTCGGTATACCCCTCATACTTGCGGTGTACTGCTTCTTTAGGCGAGGCAACTGGTACCTCAAAGGCACCATGCTGGCTCTAATTATTATTCCCCACTTCATCATTTTCACCCCCAACGTATGGGACATGTACAAGTTCTTCATTTTCGCCTGGATACCCATCGCTGCATTGGCAGGTATTGCCTTAGCCAAAACCCGCCGAGTCATAGTTTTTGCCTTGGTGCTGCTCTCAATTCTGACATCCCTAAGCGTCATTGTATACAATGTCAACACGGAATTTTTGGGCGCGACCTGGGCAGAGTACGATGTGGGTATGTGGGCAAGGGAGAACACCCCTGAGAATAGCGTATTTTTAACTTACTACTTCATTCATGCACCCACCAGCATGATAGGGGGCCGACTACGGGTTTCCTCTGATATCAATTGGCCCTACGGGCATGGCATTCCCTTGGAGGATATTTGGGCTCGAGAAAAAGCCATAGACAACGCCTACAATGGAACCGCAACGCAGCTAGAAAGCCTTGTCCGCCAATACAACGTTGCCTACATCTATGTCGGCGACCAAGAACTGAGCCACTACCCCAACTGCCTAGATCACTTCAACTCGATTGATTGGTTAATAAACGTCTACGACCAAAGCGGACAATACGTCTACCAAATAGACCAGAGCAGGCTTGACAGTTAAAGCTGCTTAGGCGGCGCCTGATGCTTCTTGCCTGTCATGTAAGTGATGTCGATGCGGCCCATCGTGGTTTTAGCAAGCTTCTCCGGCTTGACTTTTGCTAGCTTCTCTTCGGGCGTGCGTGAGAGTTGGCGTACCAGGGTCTCGAGTGCATGACGCTTCTCCTCAGCCTCCGTTACTAAGACGAGGTGGCCGCTGAAATGCACCGACGTATAAGCGTAGTCACACTCGTCAGTCACCCCATAATCGAGCACCGCCTGCCCCCACACATGATTGTTAGCTTGGGCGTAGACGAGTTTTTTGCCCTCAGGCGCACAGTGGAAGTAGATGCAGTTGCGTTCGACGTCATATCCATGGCTTAAGGTGACGAGGTAGGGTTCGTTATTCATACAGAGGGCTATGGTGATGTATTTGGTGGTTTTAAGGACTTGGCGCATCTCTGCAGGATCGGTGATTTCGCGGTCTTTGCGTCTTACATGAAATGACATACCAAAACTTAGGCGATTCTGGGTATTAACCGTTTACTCCCCGAGCTTATGATAAGCTTTTATGAGGCTTGTTTTGAGGAAGCCGACTATTGTGGGTGTGAATATGGAGCCTGCCGCTAAAAGAAAATTAACTGGGTAGACGCCGGGGTACTCAAAGAGGTTGCTTCCATAGGACGCTGTTATGTTTGCTAAGTAGCCGAATAACTGGAAAAGCGACCACAACGTTGCATAGAACATTGCCCCTGCCAAGCGGTAACCGTACTTACGCCGTTTACTGATTGCCGATTCGCCGTTTTTGTATGTGAAAAAGATTTCGCCCGCAACCGCCCCAGCCGCACCCGGAAAGAAGCCATTCACTAAAATTTTCTCAGCCATGTTGGCGGGTACAAAGTGATCTATCCAGGGATTCTCAAGCAACCCCAGAACAGGAAGCACCACGTTGCCCGTTACTAATCGGATGGTGACGGGTATGGCGTAGATTGCTGCGCCGCCAAGTTGCCAAATCCAAAACCGCCGGGAGCTTAGAGTGCGTTTGAGGGCTTGCATGGACATAGTATAAACTGGTGCGTTCAATATTATAAAAGGTAGAGCTATAGGGGCTGTTGCCTTTGGGTTTGCTTGCTTCTTTATCGGGTATTTTTATGGAGTCTTAGTTTGCTTGTTGGGAAACCTTAAATATCGAGCGTGCCTCCAATGGGTCGTAATTCCCCAGAAAACACGGTCAGAGGGGCCGTCGTCTAGCATGGATTAGGATACATGCCTGGGGCGCATGCGATCCTGGGTTCAAATCCCAGCGGCCCCACCAGTACATTTCATAAAAATACTAACGCTTAAGCGCCGAGACACAGTATTTGTTACTTCAAAAAGGCAATAATCTTATTAGTCCTATTTTTTCATTTTAGCAACGGAGCTGACGGTTTGAGCCAATTTCCAAGACGCGGCTTTGTATTTCATGAACTAATGACAACTGACGTCGAGAAGGCCAAGGAGTTCTACCAAAAGATCACTGGGCTAACAGTAATTCCTGGGCCTTATCCCATACTTAAGGACGGCAACCAACTAGTAGCTGGCTTGGTGGGGCCAAGAGCGGAGGGCTCTGGGTGGCCATCGGGGGGTCCAGATGCACATTGGATCGCTTATATTGCGGTGGAAGACGTTAATGCAGCTGCCAAAAAAGCCGAGGCGCTGGGGGGTAAGATCCTGCTTTCTCCCACAGACGTCCCAGGGTTTGGTCGAGCCGCGGTCCTAAGGGATCCTCAAGGGGCAGCTTTTGGCATTTTCACTCCACTTTAGCACACTTCTCGAACAAACAAAACTGAAAAGATCATTGAGTGATTGCAAAATCACTTTATTCTTTTTGGGTTGGTGTTTTGGTTGGGTAGAGTTCTGCTGCCTTTTGCCTTAGATAGAGGTAGAGTGTAATGCCTCCCCAGATGATGCTGAGGATAAATAAGAGGAATACTTTTGCTTTAGGCGGCTCAATTGGATAGTATATGGCTAGGCTAAGCAGCAGAAGAATAACGATTGAAACAGTAATAAAGACAATCAATGACCATTTTTTTGGGTTGTGGACTTTAAACTCCTCCAAGTGGATTGTGAGGTTTTTCGATATTCTTTTTCGCAAGTTAGGAATTATGGTCTTTTAATTCTTTTTGCAAACTGAAATTTACGAGTTTGCGAAGTGAACTCAACTGCTCGCTCGACTGTAATTAACAAATCTTTAGCAAACGGTGTGTATAATTTGGTGGCTCAAAAGAATTTTAACTAGTTGCTTTAGGGTTTTCTGTGTGTGCCCACCAACATACTTAGAAGCATCTTGCTTTATGCTGTGCGTTGGTTAACGTTAAGGCTCAATAATATTGTGCAACATAAGTCAATCGGGTGAGCTTTAAATAAGGTCTCTGTGTGTAAACCTATCAATGGGTGATTTATGTGTCAGGTGAATTTGAGCAGCGGGTAAAAAAGTTGGGTCTTGACCCGAAATACGAGCAGGAACTGATTGATATGTTTAACAGCGCCAGCAGCGAAGACCCCTGCATGAGCTGCGAGTCAAAAGAGGGCTGTGAGAATTTTAAGTGGCATAAGAAGTGGCTCGGCACTGACCGCTGTAGCTGCAGCACGTAAACGCCTAACTATCGGCTGAGTTTTCTTCGAGTCGCTTAATAGTATGTGGGGCATTCAATTAGCATACGGAGACGCCGTGTGTGACTGAGAAACGGGATTGGCAGTACCTCTATATGCTCCTAAAACTCGCCGACATGGGAGCTTACAATCGTACCGCTAAAATCTCAACCGAGTACCTAGCCAAAAAGCTTGGCATATCCCAGCAGACCGCCTCACGCCACCTAATCGAGTTGGAGCGTAAAGGCTGGATTCAACGCAAAGTCACCCCTGACGGCAGCCTAATATCCATCCAAGCAGCCGGCGCCCAAGAACTCCACAAGCTCTACTCTAACCTCAAAGTCGTTATAGAAAAAGCCTACCCCCCATCCGTCACGTTGGAGGGTACGGTCTTCACTGGCTTGGGCGAAGGCGCCTACTATGTCTCCAAAGATTCCTACCATAATCAGATCAAAGAGAAACTGGGCTTTGAACCCTACCCGGGCACCCTAAACGTCAAGCTAACCTCTGATTATGATATCAAGACTCGACGGGACCTCGAATCTTATCCTGCGATCGAGATTTCGGGGTTCCAGAATGAAAGCCGCTCGTTTGGTATCGTAAAGTGCTATCCCGCAAAAATTGGCGGAAAAGTCAAGGGTGCCCTTGTCACAGCTGTCCGAAGCCACTATGATGCCTCAGTACTTGAGATAATTGCCCCCGTCTATCTTCGAAAACATCTCGGGCTCAAAGATGGCCACAAAGTCAAGGTCGAAATCTACACAAGCGCTGTGTCTTAGAAGGGCGTGTTTCGGTATTTGAACTCGTAGCTGTAATGTTCGGGTTTTCTATGTGAAGCGATTAGGTAGCCTAGGATTAGGCCGGCTGCTAACCCGCCGAAGTGTGCCAGCAGATTCGTGTTAGCGCCTATGTTGATGAAGAATAGGAAGAACGCAAAGATGACTGCGCCCACTATGGATTGCTTGATTGAGCGTCGATCATACATGACTGCAGCGGCGAAGATGGCAAATATCGCACCTGAAGCCCCTACCGCTGGGACGCCAAGGGGCCCAAAGAGGAGGTAGAGGAGGTTTCCTGCTAGGCCACCTAGGAAGTAAACGCCAAGGTATTCGGGGAGTGAGAACATTTCTTCTGCTCTTAAGCCAAAGATGAGCAGAAACAGCAGGTTACCGAACAGGTGGACTATGTCTGCGTGTATGAACATGGAGGTTATTAGTTGCCAGTAGGCGCCGTTGATTACAAAATAGTTTACTTGGCCCCATTTGAGGACGATGCTGTTGGGGGTGGAGAGTGCATTGTTGCCGATTATGGCGCCTATGATGAAGATGGCGAGGTTTAGTGCGATGAGGATGTAGGTGGGTTTGTATTTTTCGCAGTTCATGGGTACCCGTTATTTGGTGAGTTTTTCGATTATTTTTTGTTTAATCTTGCTGGAACTATCTAAAGTATTCTCCCCGAACTTGCTGATCTGAACAATCTTTGTGGGCATTTTATGGTTTGATAGGAACTCGGTAACTTCTTGCTCCATCTCTTTTTGGTCCCAGCCCAGCGCGATTATATCAGGCTTGATTTTTTTGACAACTTCACCTATGTCTAGGCCTTCGTATCCAAGTATTGCCTCATCGACCACCTTAAGCGACTTCACAAGCGCTAGGCGTTCCTCTTCTGACATGATGGGTTTTCTGCCTTTAAGCTTCTCAACCGTGCTGTCCCTAGCGATTATCACAATCAGTTTGGCGTTTTCGCCGCCAGCTTTTTTTGCGTCTTCAAGGAACCGAACGTGCCCAAGGTGAAGTAGGTCAAAGACGCCTGAGGCGAGCACTATTTGTTCTCTTGTTGTTTGGTTGGCCATGTGAAGTCCACTGCCCCCATGAGTCTTAACCCGTCAAGTAGCCCTTCGCAGTAAGCTATAGAGGTTAAGCTGGTTTCAAGCTTACCCTGAGACTTATAATACTTTGCATCTTTAAGGTAATCTGTAGCCCACCTCAATACCTCATTGATGGTTGCCTCATCTGCCTGGATTGGTGCTGGTTTGCGTGTGAGGGTTGCGAATACGTGTTCTGCTGAAGCTATGTATTTGTCAATGAGGTATTCTAAGCTCATTTTGATAGCCTCTTGAAGTCTTTAGGGGCGCCTGCGAACGCGATTAAGGCATCGACTTCCATGAAGTGCATGTCTCCGGGTATAATGAGGCTAAACGGTGGCTTACCAAAATCGTAGTCCAATAATTGTTCGATAAAGTCAGCCTTCAAGGCTGGGCTGTCGCTGCCGGCTCGAGCAAGACCAAGCGCAGGGGTCTGGGTTGTAAGGATGCCCAGTTGCTTTTTAGCTTCAACCTCTAGGAGCTGCTTGAGTGCTTCGTTGATTGTGAGGTACCTGTTTTCGGTTGATCTTAAATCAAGCAGGCAAAGCGTGTGTAGCCCAAGCTGTTTGTTTTGTGCGATAACGTTATAGGGTGTTTCGGAAAAGTTGTCGGCGAAGGGGACGGTTACTGTTTTGCCGAACTTGTAATTATGCAATCCCGAGAAGCTAATTATCGCTGACATGATGGATATGCCATGAACCACACGTGTTCGGATCCCCTGTTTCTCGGCATCAATACGCAAGGTAACGTGAGTTGTGGCTATGAAGGGATCGCCTGGCACCAGAAAGACCGCTTTTCCGGTTTTGGCGGCTTGGAGAATTACTTTGCCGTTTTCTTCTTCGAGGTCTTGGCGGCTGATTAATTGGACTTTTTTGCCGCATCTCTCTTCGAAGCGTTGCATGTTAAAGTCTGGCATTCGGCTTGTGTATGTTTCCATGAATACTGCGTCGGCGTTTTTGGTCTCCTCTAAGCCTTTTATGGTTATGCCAAGGTCGTCGTTTAAGCCTAATCCTATGAATACAAGCTCCATTGATATGCCCTTGCGCATTTAGTAGTAGCTGTTGCTAAAGTGGTTTTTCCTTTATTTCGCCCTCTGCTATTAACTCGTTATAGATAGCTCGGCACGCCTCCATTGTTAAGCCATATCTGTGACAGAAGATTGGCAGAACCTTCTCTGCCGGCGTATCGGGGTCTCGGTTGTTGATTAATTCTTTGAGTGCTTCTTTGGCGTGTTGTTCATCCACAAGTCTTTTACTCATACCCATCTATCCTCTGTAAAATGCCTACTAAACGGTTCTCGCTGGTGCTCTAAAGCCTTTGCCCTTGAAAGGTTTCAGGGTAGCTCTAATGACCAAACATTTATTACAATTTACGTTAACAACAAACCCTAGAATTTAGCGGCATAGGACATAGACTACATGAAACCCATCGAAAACCTGGTAAGAGACAACATACGCAACCTAAAGCCCTGTATACACGGCGCAGAAGTTTATAGTGCCGCTAAAGAAAGCGGATTTAAAACCGAGGATATATTGGATTTCAGCTCCAGCGTTAACCCTCTTGGACCATCAAAGAAGGCGCTTGAGGCGATAACGGGTGCTTTTGGCCAAATCGAGGCTTATCCAGACTCTAACTCTAACGCATTACGGCAGGCAATAGCCGCCCACTTCGGAGGCATCAGCCCCGATAACATAATCGTGGGCAACGGCTCTACCGAACTTATGTATCTTTTTGCCGAAGTTTTTCTCCGACGAGGCGAGAAAGCCTTGATGCCAGCACCAACTTTCGGCGAATACGAGAGTGCCGTACGCAAGACCGGTGAGTCAGTAAAGTTTGTTCGTTTAAGCGGCAGTTTCCAAATTGAAGCAGAAGCTTTTCGCCGCGAAATGGCAGGATGCAAGATGATTTTCTTGTGCAACCCAAACAACCCTACAAGCAAGCTTATCCCACAAGAGAACCTGAGTGAAATACTGGATGCCGCAGCGGCTCAGGATATACTTGTTTTCCTAGACGAGGACTTTTTGGAGTTTATTGACGACGAGAAAGATCAAACCATGATAGGCAAATTGGATTGTTATCCGAATTTGTTTGTGTTACGGTCATTCACGAAACTTTACGGTTTAACGGGGTTACGTTGCGGTTACGGCATAGCCCACAAGGATATCATTAACACTATGCTCTGCGCAAAGATCCCTTGGAACGTTAACTGCCTAGCGCAGTCAGCAGCCATCGCCGCACTCAACGATAAAGAGCATCTTAAACTAACCCTTGATTTAATCAAGAAAGAAAAAGCGTACCTGCAAAACGAACTCTGCAAGCTTCCCGGCTTTAGATTCACTGAGCCAGATGCCAACTTTTTCTTTATTGACATTCGTGACACTGCTCTTACCGCTAATGCACTTAAGCACCGTATGCTCAAGCAGGGTATTCTTATTCGTGACTGCAGCAGTTTCGTGGGGTTAAACGAGTTCTATATTCGCGTTGCTGTCAAGACCCATGAAGAAAACGTTCGGTTGATAGATGCATTTAAGAAGGCGCTAAACGCGGTTTAGTTAGAGTATGTTCCTCTTTGACGTGTCGTGGTTCATAGATTCGGTTTTTATATTTACGATAGCCGTTCTCATTGACCTCCTTCTCGGCGAATATCCTGATAGGATTCACCCAACCATCGGCATAGGCAAACTGATAACCTACTTGAAAAAGAAGGCCAAACACCCCAATGCAGGTGTCGAGAAAGCCAACGGCGTCTTTATGGCTCTCCTTATAATGCTAATCGTAGCTTTGCCGGTAGGTGCCTTTCTATTTTGGCTCCGGTTCTCTTTCGGCTCCATACCCTACATAATTGCAGGCGCTATCCTGTTCAAGGCCACTTTCGCTATAAGCGGCATGGGCCAATACACTAAACCAATCGCAGCAGCACTAAAAAGAAACGACCTAGCGGGCGCACGCAAATGGCTACCCTACATTGTCCGCCGTGACCCCAACACCCTAAACGAGCGCCAAATCGTGTCCGCCGCTGTTGAATCCATCGCGGAAAGCACAACCGACGGCATCACAGCACCCTTCTTCTACTTCGCAATCTTTGGCGTCCCCGGTGCCTTTGCTTATCGAGTTATTAATACGCTTGATTCCATGGTGGGATACAAAACCGAGGAATACCGAAACATCGGCTGGTTCTCCGCAAAGATGGACACATTAACCAACTGGCTGCCCGCAAGAATCACCGCTTATTTGATGGTTGCTTCCGCGATGCTTTTAGGTGCAAACTGGCGGGAAAGCTGGCGTATCTTGCAGCGGGATAAACATAAAACCTCCAGCCCCAACGCGGGGTTCACCATATCGGCGATGGCGGGCGCTCTCGAAATCCAGCTCGAAAAGGTAGGTTGCTACGCTTTGGGAGATGACCGTGGGCACATTTCGTCTGATGATATTGGGAAGGCGCTACGGATAATGACTCTTACTGCTATACTGTTTGGGTTGGTAGTTGTTTTGCCCATTGTGGCTGTCCGAGTCTACCTTGCCGGTTTGTTAACCAATTAATCTTTCGCAAAAGCAACTGGGGGAGCTTCCCTTTTTCAAGTGGGTCTGCTGGTTTATTTTCAAATATGGGCTCAACCTATGATTGGTTCTGTATATAGAGAGGGTTGACTCTGTGAGCGCAATAGACTCCAACACACCCTAGAGAGCATGTACCCAGCTACTTATTTAAGGAGGATTAAGTGTAACAAACGCAGAGAGTGTGTGGTTCTTGAAAGCTCTTATCCTATGTTACTCCTATCATCACAATAACACCCAAAAGGTCGCTTCAGTAATCGCCAGCGTACTTGGCGCAGAAGTCAAATCCCCTCAAGAAGTAACCCCTGCAGATGTCGTCGCCTACGACTTGATTGGCTTCGGCTCAGGCATATACTTCAGCAAACACCACAAAACCCTCCGAAAACTAGCCGACGCACTCCCACAAGTCAACAACAAACCCGCATTTATCTTCTCCACAAGCGGCGTGGAGGGTCAGGGCGAAAAGCTCCACAGCAGTCTACGCAAGAAGCTGCAGGCCAAAGGCTACCAGATACTGGATGAATTTAACTGCCCCGGCTACGATACTACCATAGCTGCCAAACTCTTCGGCTGCCAGCAAAAAGGCCGGCCCAACGAAGAAGACCTGTCAAAAGCGCGAACTTTCGCAGAAGACCTCAAACGCACCTATAACGTGCTGTTACTCTGCGAAAAACCAGCCTCATCCCAATAAGCGGTCAAGTGTCCCTTTTGATTGTATGGTTTTTATTCTGGACTGCCATCAATGTATAGCTTACAGAGGGAACAATGGGATTGAATGGGAAACCACTAGTCAGCATAATTGGCGCTGGCATGTCAAAATTCGGCAAACAGGAAGGTCTCCTTGGAAGAGAAATCTTCGGGCAAGCAGCCTCAGAAGCCTTCAGCCGCTGCCCCAAACTAGACCCCAAAAGGGACATTAAAGCCATGTTCATCGGTCACATGGGCGAATCATATGAGCATCAAGGCCACATGGGCGCAACCATAGCTGACTGGATTGGACTCCGGGGCGTCGCAGCCACCCGCGTCGAAGCAGCCTGCGGCTCCTCAGGCGCAGCACTCCGAACAGGCATCTACGCAGTGCTCTCCGGCTTAGCTGACGTAGTCTTAGTCGGCGGAGTTGAAAAGATGACCCATCGCACCACCGCCGAAGTCACAGAATACCTAGCCATGGCAGCAGACTACCCCTTTGAACAGTTTCACGGTATTACATTCCCCGGTTTATTTGCTATGATGGCAACCGCCCATATGCATCAATACGGCACAACTGAGGAGCACCTCGGCAAAATAGCTTCTAAAAACCATCACCACGGCACCCTCAACCCCAAAGCACACATGCAAAGAGAAGTCCCACTCGAAACAGTGATGACCTCAAAATATGTTGCCTGGCCACTCAAACTCTATGACTGTAGCCTCATCTCTGACGGCGCAAGCTGCATAATCCTGACTAAACCTGAACTCGCAAGTAAATACACAGACCAACCTGTCCACATAATCGGCAGCGGCCAAGCAACCGACGCCATTGGCCTCTATGAACGAGACAGCCTAACCTCACTCAAATCCACCAAACTCGCAGCTAAAGCCGCCTACGAAATGGCAAGTATCACCCCAGACAAAGTTGACCTCGCCGAAGTACATGATTGCTTCACAATTGCAGAACTCATCGCATACGAAGACCTCGGCTTCTGCGCAGTGGGTGAAGGCGGTCAACTAGTAGACAGCGCCGCAACTTCGCTGGGTGGCCGGATCCCTGTTAACACTAGTGGTGGATTGAAATCTAAAGGGCACCCCGTCGGGGCCACAGGAACCGCACAGGCGTATGAAATGTACCTGCAACTGACTGGCCAAGCCGAGAAGCGCCAAGTAAAAGACTGCCAAATCGGTTTAACTCACAACATCGGTGGTTCAGGCGCCACGGCATCTGTGCACATTTACAGGAGAGACCAATAATGACTCAACCCGTACAACCCTTCACTATCGAGCAATTTTACAAGTTCCTCCAAGAAGGCAAACTGATGGCTGGGATCTGCCAGAAATGCAAAAAAGTGCATCTGCCCCCACGCCCATACTGTGACAACTGTGGCTCAACAGCGTTCAGCTGGGTAAACATATCAAGCAAAGCCAAACTATTAACCTACACCATCATAAACGTCGCTCCACAGCAATTCCAATCCATGGCCCCCTACGCAGTCGGTATAGTCCAGTTAGCTGGAGGCCTAAAAATCCCTGGCATGATCCAGGGCATTCCGCATGATCAGATAAGGATCGGCATGGATCTTCAGGTTGATTTTGGTACTTGCAGTCAACCTGAGCAGTGGCCAGTTTGGTTCCGATACTGCTTCAAACCCCTCTAATCTAGGCTATGCTAACGGCATAGCATAACCCCCCTTTACCTTCTAGTAACTTTTCTATTTTTTAAAATGGTGAAGACACCGTTGCATGTGTGAATTATCCCCAATCAGGAAGAGAGGAAGACCAGCATTCAACGGGCTCACCAAGCAAGTAATGGCTAACTCGGTTGATTTAAAAGTTGCCGCAAAATCTCCTCTGCAGCAGATGGTGAATGGGTGTACTTGGTGTTTTTAATGCGCTATTTTTCTCCACTGACAATAGGTTCGCTGACTTGCGCGTATGGTTGGTTTCCAGTGTATTCTCAATGAATATTCATGATTATATAATATCAGATGTTGTTTAGTATGCAGAACAAATGAAGATTCCACACCGAAGCATCAGTAACATAACGGGTTCAAGGCTAGAAAAGTATCTAGCAGTACCGCAAATCCGCTCGCACACATCACCCCTTAGAAACTGCAGAAATTAAAAAAGTCACACATCTCGACTCAACATAGCAGAAAATGCCCTCTTTTCTTACTAAAATAGAAAGCCATCGGAAAGACGCCCTATGGACCCTCTCCGGCCTTCTTTGTAGCCCCCTAGGCGCCAAGCTTATTCGATGCTTCATAATGCACTCGATAAAACAAATCTTCTTGTTAAACAGAAAGCGTTAAGAAATCAATCATACATTCGTATATTGAAAATGAGCCAAAACATCCCGCTATGCGTAGTGTCCTGTAGCGTTTTAAAACGTGAACTTCAACAACTCAAAGCCCAGGGTAAACTTGACGCTGAGTTGGTGTTTGTCAGCAAAAACTTCCACATAGACTATACTATCCTTGAAAACAATCTCCGCAAAGTTCTAGAACATACAAAAAAAAGATTCAACGGAAAAATCGTACTCGTCTATGGAGACCTCTGTCTGGGCCAAGACAACGAAATGAAAAAGCTTGCTGACGAATATGGCGTTGCCAAGGTGGATGCGGTTAATTGTGTTGATTGTCAATTGGGCGGTAAAGGAAAAGTCGACACTGCGGATCCAAATCATAACTTGATGTTTATGGGCCCTGGCATGATAGAGTTCTTTAGGGACCTGAAGCCTAAACTACTCAAAGAGGGCCTTGATGAAGCCTCATTTGCAGACATGTTTCGCGGCATCAAGGGGGCTGTTCTTCTCGATACCTGCGGCGACGGCGACAAACTAGTCGATGCGTTAAAGAAGGCTGGATTGCCGCTTAAGGTGCTGGAAACCCGCAGTATTGGATGCGATAACGTATTAGGCGTAGTTAAGGATGCAACGGAGTCGCCCTAACGCATTGATCGAGTAATTACATATGTACTAGTGGCTTAATCGGTGTTTTAGGGCAGAGGGCTTTTCGGTAAATATTAAAGAAGTATCGTTACATAGACTACCCTGTATCTCAAGCGGATGTGCCATTAATGACCGAAACATACATGTCTACACCTACTTCTTCCCCTATGAAGCGAGTTGAAGATTGGAAATCCAGACTTATTGA
The DNA here is from genome assembly GCA_050261115.1 of Methanocella sp. GTDB lineage: Archaea > Thermoproteota > Bathyarchaeia > Bathyarchaeales > Bathycorpusculaceae > Bathycorpusculum. The sequence continues at coordinate 7,355 of JBLNCY010000032.1, read as the reverse complement.
TCTGTCCAAAAAGAATAATCTTCTCTATTTCCGCAGGGGCAAACGTGGCGCTCTCACCATAACGCAGCCCGAGAGCCAAAAGATTTTCGATGCTTTGGTTATTAAAAAAAGCCGCCTAGAGTTCTACCTGCCGCCGCAAGTTTCCCAAGCTGAAAAGTCTAAAAAAACAGGGAAAGCCGAGAAGTCAGCTCCTGATAAACAAAAGGCTAAAGGCAAAAACAAGGCAAAAGAGCCTGAACCATCAGCCAAGATTGCAAAAGAACCCACCAGAGCCGCCACAACAGTAGAAGAGTCACCAAAAAAGTCCACCGCTAATCAGCTCATCTGTGGCAATTTGACCCGTCAGGAACTTGAAAGCAACATCAGAACACTTGAACGCCGCGCCCTATCGGATTATCGAGAACGGGGTGTGCGGATACTATACGCCGCGTTTGGTACGCTTAATTGGGTGGATGCTGAAACAAAAGAAGAAGTGACATCCCCACTTATTCTGGTTCCTCTAGAGTTAGGCAAAGAAACCATCCGCTCCCCGTACAGTATTACTTTACCGCCCGTAGAAGACGAGGCGATCCTAAACCCCGCATTGGTAGCGAAACTTAAAAACGACTACCGGATTGATCTGCCTCCGTTACCAGAGGAATGGGAAGAGGTTAAGCTCGCCGATTATTATGCGCAGGTAGAGGCGGCGGTTGCAGAGCTAAAATGGAAAACCGAATCCACCACCGATTTGGGCTTGTTCTCTTTCCAGAAGCTCGTCATTTACAAAGATCTTGAAGCCAACGCCGCCCTAGTTACTCAGCATCCCATCATCCGTGCCATCGCTGGCATAAAAGAAGACAGCCTTATTGTAAGTGGCTTACCGGACGAAAAAGACCTGGACAAAATTCAGTTGCCAGCAAAAACCTATCAGGTTCTTGACGCAGACAGCAGCCAACGTGTCTCCATTGAATATGCGCTTCGCGGTCAAAGCTTCGTTATGAGGGGTCCCCCGGGAACAGGTAAAAGCCAAACCATCGCCAACATCATAGCGGAATGCATCGCTAACGGTAAATCGGTGTTGTTTGTGAGTGATAAGATGGCGGCGCTTGAAGTCGTGTATAAGCGGCTAAGCGAGGTGGGTTTGGCTCATTTCTGTTTGGAAATGCATAGCAGCAAAGCTAACAAGCAGCAAGTAGTTGCAGAGCTTAAGCGTAGCTTAGACGAAAATCTTGTGCCTCGCAAGTTACCCTCAGGGCATGACTTTGACAGGTTAACTGCATACCGTGATAGCCTAAATGGATACGTGGCGGCATTACATGGCAAGCGCCCGTATTTACAGAGAAGCGCCTACGAAGTCCTAAGTATCATAGCTAGCCTTGAACGGGTACCCTTCGTCCCTGTCGGTTTATCGGATGTCGGGACGTTGACGCCTCAAAAGATGCGTGAGCTAGAAGAGCTCGTCTCTCACCTCAGTAAGGTCTGGCAAGTCGTAGAGGACCCTGACTTTCCATGGCTGGGTTACCGCGCAGACAAGTATAACCTTGAAATCCGTAGCGAACTACTCACCACCCTTTTAGCCATCAACGAGACTTTCCGCGAGTTAGAATATGAAGTAGAAGACTTCTCCGCGAAGCTAGGCGTGTTTCCACCTGAGAACTTTGCAAAGATCCAGTGGCTTCTTAACGTCAGCAACTTGCTAAAGGAGAGTCCGATGCCAGAGACATTCTGGATGACTAACCAATCCCTCGATAAACTCTATGCCGAAGCAAAAGGCTACTTGGAAACTAGCCTCTGGATAAAACAAACCCGCCTTGCTCTGCTTGAGCGCTATACTCCGGCAATTTTTGAGTTATCACTATCACGTTCCGCTGAGTTGCAGCAAGCCATAGCTACTCTGGGGAAAGTCTCAGCGGTGCCCAACATTGCCGAAGGTGACTTCTTTGCCAACCGAGAGGTTTTTCTCTCGTTTGTTAGAAGCACGCAGCTTAGTACCCACAAATGGCAGGATACCTCGCATCAGCTTGCGCCGTTATTGGGCTTAGATAGCGACGACTTAACGCTGAAGCAGCTTAAACAGCTCTCCCGCATGGCACTCCTCTGCTTTTCGGATGATAAACCTGAACCTGAATGGTTTGACGCCGACTACCTATCGCAGGTTAAAGAGACGATTAACAGTGCCCGCCAAATCTATCAAGAACACAGCCTACTCAAAAGCCGCCTAGACCAAACATACACAGACGAACTCTACACGCTTGACCTTGACACCTTAATCGCCAACTACAGCGGGCCCTACCAGAGCGGTATGAAACTTTTCAACAGCGACTACCGCAACGACCAGAAACGCATCGCCAAAGTCACCCACAACGGCAAAGCCCCCAAAGAGGTACTCCAAGATCTAATTGACGCCCGTAAAGTAGTAAAATTAGCCAAAAAAATCGAGGCATCAGCTCAAACAGTTCAGAAACTCCTAGGCCACTATTACCGCAAGAGCCGCACAAACTTTAATGCAGCAGAAAAAGCTGCCGCGATAGCCGAGGAAATCCGCAACCTCTCCTGGGCAACAACAGTGCCAGAACCCCTGCTTAAACTACTAACCTCCTCCACCAGCCCCTCGCCTATGATAAAGAATTTAGGTGAAGAACTCCGCGACAGCATCGACAAATGGGAGCGCCAAGCGAACGAAATCGAAAGTCTAATGCCCGAAAAGCTGCCGAACTCGGAAAAACCCCTATGGGAAACCTCTCTTAGACAAGTCGATGAGTGGGCAAGCGACACCGAACGGCTTCTTACACCGCTCTGCAGTTTTACTAAGGAAACGCTCGCCGTAGCTAAAACAGAGCCTAAAAGTTACGCGCAACTCATCAATGACTTATCGGATGCTGAAACCATCCGCAAAAAAGAAGCGCAAATAGTAGGCGAAAAAGCCCAGTTAAGCGAGAAATTCGGGCGCCGCTTCCAAGAACTCCAAACCGACTGGCAAGACATTGTAACTGTGCTTGAATGGGTAAAGATGGTACAGACAGCATTCGTTGACATACCAGTGCCAGAAGCTTATGCAGAGCTTGCAGCAAAAGGCCCGACTGAGGTGCCTTCAGATGCCGAGTTAATTGCTAAACGCGACGCAGCGCTCAAGGTGCTTGCGGATTTCGCTAAACGCTTCGAATCAGAGATGCGCTATCAGAATCAGAAGCTTGTTGACTGTGATATCAAAGTCATCGAGGAACGTATCCAGATGCTCCGTGACCGAGTCGACGATCTGCAGGTGTGGATTGACTTTAAAGATGTTAAGAATCGCTTTGCACTGCGCGGGTTAGATCCGTTCTTTGGTCGCTTGGTAGAACAAAAGATACCTGCAGCGGACTTGCTGCCTCTGTTCCAGAAGAGCGTCTATCAGGAATGGATAAACAACCTCTACAACGAAGACCCCACACTGGGTCGCTTCCGAAGAGAGAACCATGAACAACTAATCGCAGACTTCCGAAAACTAGACCAAGAACTCATCAGGCAAACCTCCGCCATGGTCATAGACGCTGCCAACGCCCGAAAGCCCCAAGACATCTTAATCCAAGCCGCCGACACCGAAGCCGCTATACTGCAAAAAGAAGCAGCGAAAAAGCGTCGCCTAATGCCCATACGCATGCTTATGCAAAAAATCCCCAACTTGCTGGTTAAACTTAAGCCCTGTCTACTCATGAGTCCCCTGTCAGTTAGCCAATTCCTCCCGCCCGAAATGAAATTCGACTTAGTCCTCTTTGACGAGGCTTCACAACTGGTTCCAGAAGACGCTATAGCCGCTATCTACCGCGGCAAAACAATCGTGGTTGCAGGCGACAACAAGCAGTTACCACCCACCTCATTCTTCCAGAAGAACCTTCTTGATGACACCGATTGGGATGAACTCAGCGACGAGGACGTTGAAGTCTTTGACAGTATCCTAGACGAATGCTTAGGCATCGGATTACCCGTAAAGACGCTGAAGTGGCACTACAGAAGCAAGCACGAAGGCCTTATCGCCTTTAGTAACCAGAACTTCTACGATGGTGCTATGATAACTTTCCCTGCCGCAAAAGCAGAAACAGACAGCCTAGGCGTCAAAATGGTCTATGTCCCCGACGGGGTTTACGACAGAGGCGGAAACCGAGACAACCCCATTGAAGCTGAAAAAGTCGCTGACCTGGTCTTTGAGCACTTCAAAAACTACCCCAAAAAGACGCTGGGCGTCGTCACCTTCAGCATCGCTCAAATGGACGCCGTGCAAAAAGCAATAGATCGCAGACTCCAAGCACAGCCGGAATTTGACCCCTTCTTCAAGGAAGACCGCATCGACGGCTTCTTCATCAAGAACCTCGAGAACGTACAAGGAGATGAACGTGACGTCATATTCTTTAGCGTCGGCTATGGATACGACCAAAATCACCAGATAACCATGAACTTTGGGCCCCTAAACAAACCCGGAGGCGAACGCCGCCTTAACGTAGCCGTCACCCGCGCCAGAGAAAAAGTCGTTCTAGTCACCTCCATAAAGGCACAGGACATCAGCGCTGACGTGAAAGCCTTAGGTGTGCAGACTCTACGCACCTACCTAGACTATGCTGAACGCGGCACAGACGCCATCAGAACCGCCAAAATTAAAGCAGGCACCTTTGACTCTGCACTCGAAGAAGATGTCGCCGCTGAAATCAGAAAACTCGGTTACCACATCACCCCTGAAGTTGGCTGCAGCATCTACAAGATCGACATAGGAGTTGTTGACCCAGTTAACAAGGGCAGCTACCTGCTGGGCGTGGAATGTGACGGATCGACTTACCAATCCAGCAGCAGCGCACGTGACCGCGATCGACTCCGTGAGCAGGTTCTAAGGAATCTCGGCTGGCGCATACACCGCATTTGGGCGCCTGTTTGGGTAGCTCGGCGTGACAGCGAAATCCGCCGCTTAGAGGAAGCCATAGTGCAGGCACAGAAGCATCAAATAGAGAAAGACGCAAACAAGCCCCTCACTACACTCCAAACTGACGTTCAGAAGAACTGCTTTAGCGGCATAGAAAAACTCACAGCCCCATACAAAATTCACCCATTAAAAGCCACCTATAACCCCTACATCAAAGTAGCCAACGGCCGAACCTTCGTAGACTCCAAAATCAAAAACGAATTCCACTTCCCAGAAAACCGCGAAAACCAAACCAAACTACTAGCCGAACTAATAGCCAACGAAGGTCCCGTTCACTTCGACTACGCTGTAGAACGCTTAGCGGCCACCTGGGGCATCAAGCAATCTACACCCAAAATCGGCCACGCCGTCAAAGAAGCCCTTAACAACCTCATCCGCGAACAAAAAGTTGCCATAAAAGGCAGCTTCCTATGGCCTGCTGGTCTCAAAGAAACCCCCATCCGCATACCCCAACCCGGTCTCCCAGAATCAAAACGCAAAGCCCAATACATAGCGCCCGAAGAAGTTGAAGCCGCCATGAAACTAATCGCTCAATACGCTATAGGAATAAGCGATGAATCCTTAGTGACTGAAACCGCTAAACTCTTTGGCTTAAACCACTCAGGCGAGGACGCAAAACAGGTCTTCAACGAAGTACTAAAGCGCCTAATAAGAGAAAGAAAACTTGTGGCAAGCGAAAACGGTGCAATAACCGTCGCTTAACCCTATTCTTTTAGTTTTTTGATTAATAGCGGTAAGTCGCTTAATGCTGTTATGATATAGTTTGCGCCGGCTGCCGTTAGCTGTTTCTGGGTTGCTATGCCTGCGGGGACGCCGACTGCGATGGCTTTTAGGTCTTTAGCGCTCTGCATATCCGCCGCACTATCGCCGACGATGATGGCATCTGTAGGTTTTACGCCTAACGCTTTGAGCGCAATTTCAAGCTGTTCAGAATCGGGCTTAACCCGTGCCACCTTATCGCGTGAAACAACCACTTGGAAGTACTCGGCTATTTTGAATCGTTGTAATATATAGTTAGCGGCTGCTTCGCTGCTGAGGGTGCATAAACCGACTTTAAGCTTTAGTTTCTGGAGCTCTTTTAGGGTTTCTACTGCGCCCGGCTGCAGGCTGGTTAGTGAAGCTGCTTCCATCTCATACTTCTCGGCTATTGCGAGGCATTGATGGCGAGCATCTTTGTAGGCCTGGGCTGATTTGGTGCTGTTTTTGAAATAAAGCTCTGCTTTGGATAGCATTTCAAAAAGACTTTCCTTAACGCTTAACAATGACGCTGGAACGCCGATTCTCATGAGATGTCCTCTTACTTCGCCGCGTAGGCTTTTGTAGTCCAGGTTAAATGCTGCAAGGGTTCCGTCTAAATCGAATATGACTGCTTCAATAGGCATATTGTGTGCTCCAAGTTGGCAGGTTTGGGGTTTACACGCCCTGAGGTAAGATATACTTTGTGGTAAAACAGGTTAGTAATGCCCTATTTTGTGATTATGACTCTGATGGCTTTTCGCTGTGGGTCAATGGCAGTTTTTAGTGCCTCTTCGAATTCATCAAAGCAAAATTGATGAGTTATTAGCGTCCGCACGTCTACACGCCGTTTTGCAATCAACTCCACCGCCTTGGGATACTCTGACGGCGAGATGTACATAGTGAAAAACTGCGCTTCATCAGCATCCTCCAGATTCAAGAACCCCTTGGATTCACCAACCAAAGCTACCTTTCCAGCTTTACGCACCAAAAAAGGCGTCTGTTCCACCGTCTCTCTGGTACCTGCGGCTTCCACCACAAAATCGGAACCATACCCCGTTACCCTGCGGACCGTTTTAATGGGGTCCTCTTTTTTGGCGTTTATGACTACGTCTGCCCCATATTTTTGTGAGAGCTCTAAGCGGTAATCCTCCATGTCTATGGCGATGACGCGGCAACCTTTTAGCAGTGCAACCTGTGTCATCATTAGCCCAATGCCGCCCTGTCCAACAACGGTAACCCAATCCCCAATATTAGGCTGCATAGCATCAAGGACACGAAGCGCGAGCGCCACTGGCTCCACAACTGCAGCCTCCAGGTCGGTCACATTTTCAGGTATTGGAATCAGGGCTCTGGGCGGCATGGCTTTTGATTGTGCAAAAAAGCCGTCTCTTGTTAAGCCGTAGAATTTGCCCCGAACGCAATAGGTCGGTAGTCCTCGAAGGCAGAAGATGCAGTGCCCACAATTAACAACAGGCACCATAACCACTCGCTCCCCCGTGTCTGCGCGGATTCCGCAGGCGTCATGGCCAATTATTCTGCCTTTGCGCATCCACCTCCAATCGCCCCTATAGAAATGCATGTCGGTGCCGCATAGACTGCCCGCCTTAAAATGAACCAGTACTCTGCCTGCTTTAACTTGGGGTTCAGCTATTTCTTCGAGCCTAATCTGGTTGGGTCCATGGTAGACTGC
>JBLNCY010000031.1:0-97502 GCA_050261115.1 Methanocella sp. | reverse complement strand
AGAGAGCCCCAAAAAAGAGACGGTGTTTCTTCCAGCCGCTCCTACACCATTTAAGGTAGCTTTAGGCAAAAAGGGTTTTCATAGCACTTCTATGAAAGCTCGCTTTATAAGATTTATTTTTAGATTAGTCGATTTCTGTGTTTTCTTGTCCCTTTGTCATGTGATTGCATGCTTCATCAAGACGCCAAGCGCTATGCACCTTAAAGCAAAGTATATTAGAGCAATACTTCTTTGAAATTACCCGGTTTTTGGTGAAACTTATGGAAAAAGTAAAAACATTCACTCTACCCAAACTACCCTATGAATACAACGCATTAGCCCCCTACATATCCGAGGAGCAACTAAAACTCCACCACAGCAAACACCACCAAGCATACGTAAACGCAGCCAACGCCCTAATGGGCAGAATAGATGAGGCAACCAAGGAAAGCACACAACTTGACTATTGGGTATCCTACGGTTATGTAAAAAGTCTGGCAAAAGAACTATCCTTTAACGTCGGCGGTCACATGCTGCATTCAATATTTTGGGAAAACATGGCGCCCCAAGGCAGCGGCGGCGGAGGAGCCCCAACTGGCGCAATCGCCGAATTAATAAACAACAACTTTGGCAGCTTTGAATCCTTCAAAAAAATATTCAACAACGCCGCAACAAGCACGGAGGGATCAGGCTGGGTCGCGCTGGCAGTTCACCCCTGCATCGATCGCGCCTTCATCTTGCAGATAGAAAAACACAATGTTAACCTCGCCCCCAACTTGACAGTCGTGATGGCTCTTGACGTATGGGAACACGCATACTACATTGACTACAAGAATGACCGCGCCAAATTCGTCGAGAACTTCTGGAACATCGTCAACTGGGACAGAATCAACAAGAACCTCTCCTTAGTAAAATAGATGGAATGGGGCTGACCGTCTGGTCAGTTCTCACATTTTTGTTTAGACTCTGCGGTTTAGGGTGGCGGAGTGATTTTTATCGCAGCAGCAGGACACTGGAGCTCGCAGGCTAAGCATTGGATGCAGTCCTTCTCGCGGGCCGGATCTGCTTTGCGTTGACTAAGGGGATGCCCTGGCGTATCTACCATGTCATAGAGGGATACTGGGCAGACATCTGCACAAACGCCGTCTCCCACGCAAACATCCCAATCCACCGCTGCAAATGTTCCGTGGATACCCAGCGTTTGAGGCGGCTCGACGGGGCCCCAAACTTTATGACCATTATGTTCACTGGCTACTTGGCGTTTGGTTTGAAAATCAGGATCTATCGGCAAAAATAATTCACCACAAATAACTGCGTCTCTGGCTGAATATAGGTTTTTCCACAAACCCTTTTCTGCAGCCTATTCCCTCTGTAGTGTGAACTTATGAAGCAATATCTTTTCCCCAAAGGCATGCGGTACTCCACCTTAGCCGAACGCAGGCAATTCTACACCCAAGAATTCAACACCCAAAAAATCAAAGAATGGTTCGGCGACAAACTTGGCGGTGTAAAGTTTGCGGTAATTATGGGTCGACACACCAAAATAGTGCTAGACAAATACAAAGAAGAGACAGCTACCACCGTCATAATCGATGAATACACCGACCTACGGGACCTGCAACTGCAGATTATTGAGTTTCTCCCCGAAGCCGTTTACTACGACCGCAACCTCTACGACGCGGACGGTCGACAGGTGGGGCAGGAGTTGGCTTTTGATTTAGATCCCGAAAACGTCGTTTGCCCCATTCATGGCAGCCTTGCCGATAAGATGGCTCGGCAGCAGGGCCTTGGCTTCTGTGAATTGGAGTTAGATATGGTACGCAGGGAAGCCATTGAGCTATATGAGTACTTGCAGGGGCGGTTTTCTGATTTATGTGTGGTTTATTCGGGGCGGGGATTTCATGTGCATGTGCTAGACCAAGACGCTTATCTGCTCAATACAGGGGAGCGGATTAGCTTAGTGCGTGAAGCCAAGCAGAGGGGGTTTCATATTGACGAGTGGGTTACAAGCGGCGAGTACCGCCTAATCCGTTTACCCTATAGTCTTAATGGTTTGGTCTCTCGAATCGTGTTGCCGCTAAAAAGGAGTGAGCTGGAAAGCTTTGATCCCCTAACGGATAAGCGGTGTCTCCCCAAGTTCCTGAGCGAAGCTACAACTTTTTGACTGCTAAGCTTGTGCCATTGAAAAGTTTATGTGCGTTTATTTAGTCATAATCTTGTATATGCTTGAGGCGTTTTTATGGAAGAATTCGATGTAATCGTAATCGGGTCAGGGTCGGGGATGCTTATTGTCTCCGCTGCACTAGAAGCAGGCTACAAAGTCGCCTTAGTTGAGAGCGGCAGGATGGGCGGCACCTGCATCAACGTCGGCTGCGTGCCATCCAAGATGCTGATTCACCCCGCCGACGTACTTGCAAGCCTATCCGAAGCTGAAAAGATAGGCATCAAAGTCACAGTAAACCAGGTGGATTTCCAAAACATCATGAACCGCATGCATGCTCTTGTCACCCGCGACACAAGCCACCAAGCCGCAGCCGTAGAAGCCACCCCTGGACTCACATGGTTCAAAGAACCCGGCGAATTCATCTCCGACTACACCCTACAAGTCGGCGCCCAAACCATCAAAGCTAAAACCATATTCATCGCCTCGGGCGCACGAACCGCAATCCCCCCCATAAAAGGCATAGACGCCGTCGATTACCTCACAAGCGACACCGTACTTGAACTGAAAACGCAGCCAAAAGACATACTCATTGTAGGCGGCGGCTACATCGGCATGGAGTACGGACACTTCTTTTCAGCCATCGGCACCAAAACGACGGTTATTCAACGCACCGATAGAGTGCTACCCGAAGAGGAACCCGAAGTATCCGAGTTGCTACTCAACGAGGCTGGGCGGCGTATGGAGGTCTACACGAGCTGTGAAGCCTTAGAGGTTCGCCAGCAAGGCACCCAGAAAACGCTTCGGGTACGCAACCGCCTAGACGGCACCGAGCAGGAATTCTCCGCAGAAGCTTTGATGATTGCCACAGGCAGAGTCTCTAACGCTGATCTCCTAAAGCCAGAAAAAACGGGTATAAAACTTAATGAGCGTGGCTTCATCCAAGTTAACGATCGCCTAGAGACCAGCAAGAAGCATATTTACGCTTTTGGCGATGCTATTGGGCAGGAGATGTTTAGGCACGCGGCAAATTATGAGGCAGGTGTTGTGTGGCATAATGCTACCCATGACCATAAGGTGTCGATGGATTTCTCGGCTACGCCTCATGCAGTGTTTACTTATCCGCAGATTGCCAGTGTGGGCTTGAAGGAGGCTGAAGCCAAGCAGCACTACAAGATATTGGTGGGTAAAGCGTTTTATCGGGACACGGCTATGGGGGCTGCTATGGGTAACCCCGAGGGATTTGTGAAGGTAATCGTAGAAAGAGAGAGTGCCAAGATTTTAGGTGCCCACATAATTGGCCCCGAAGCATCGGTGCTGATTCAGGAGATTACAAACGCCATGGTTACTCCGCCGGGAGACTATGGGCCCATTGTGCGGGGAATGCATATTCACCCCGCGCTCAATGAGGTGGTTCAGAATGCGTTTGGGGCGCTGCAAGACCCCGAACACCACCATAAACAGTAGACGCTGGGCATGCTTTTTTCTTTCTTAGTTCGCTTGTAATGGTTAAAGGAAAACAGCAGTCCGACACTAGCCAAGAGGGCAGTGACAGCTCCAAACGCGTAAGGTGAAGCCACCGTAACCGAAAAGACCAGCGTAGCTGATGCTGCACTGTTTCCTGCGGCGTCAGTTAAGTCAATAGTTATTGTGTGGAGGCCGTTTGGGAGATCGCTAAGTGTTATATTCCCCTCTGCGGTTTGTTTTTCTTGGCCGTCTATGCTGTAGCTGAGTTGTGCTGTGGGCTCATCGTGGAAAATTTCAATTGCTATAGGGTAAGCGTAGAAGTTTGTGTTGTTCTTTGTTAGGAACTCCATGGTTGGCGGTGTATTATCTACCGTGAAAAAGACACTGCATGTTTTGGTTGCCATCACCAGGTCGGTGTATTGTATGTAGGGTTCAAGAGGGTCATCTATCTTTTCGAGTTTATTGTAATGCCATGTTGACACTTGGATGGTAATTGAATGGTGCCCCTCGGGGATGTCGTTTAGTTTCAGGGATGTGGAGAATTGGCTTATTGGGTTGCTAAATTCGCGTGGATTGGCAAGTTGAGCGCTTCGTGGTCTGGGGAGGTATCCATCGTAGGCAAAGATGGTGGCGGCTTTGTGTTGCCAGTCGCCGATGTAGCTGACTTCAGAGATAAGGGCGTTCTTGGTGTCCTCTGCCACTGTTACGTCAAAGGCTAGATTTAGTAATCCAGCGTTGTAGCTGGTTAGGTTTTTGGGTGAAGTAACCAAGATTTGGATCTCTGACTCAAACGTTTCATCGTATGGGGGATTAGCGTCTTGAGCTACGCATGTTTGAGATGCCATACCCAGTACAAGCAACATAAGTGTCGCAACTAAGATTCTCCTAAAGGTTGCGAGATAGCGCTTCTTAGGGAAGAGCATACTTTTCTTTCTTGTTTTGGCATCAGATTAAGTTTTCCTAACTCTCACGTTTGCGGCGATGGTTTGAGGGTTGTTTATTGTGTGGCCCAGCGGAATGGTTATTAAAACAGGCTTATCCTAATTTGGTCGCCGATGAAGAATCTTAAAAGCTGATTGATGATGCACTCTAGGGTATCTGAGGCAAAATTCACTAAAAATAGGTTGGTTGTTTTAGGTTATGACTTTCTTGCGGATCAAATAGATCAGCAAACCCAATCCGAGGATGAACAGCACAAAGCCAATGACTATTGCGCCCACGTCTGGGACGCCTGCGGAAATGAATAGCCACGGAACATAAGTTGGGCCAGCAAAAATCAGCACCACCGCAACCAAAGTTAAAACTATTCGGGTGAACTTGGATCCTCCAACTTGGAGTTCTTCATTATTTTCATCAATTTCAGTCATGGCAGCGCCCAACTTAAGCCTCTTCAGATTGATTGTTTTCCGCAAAACCTTCTTTTATCTCTTTTCCTAAAGCCTTCATTAAAAACTTGAAAACCAGAAATCCAGCACCCTTATCCGCCTTGAAACCCATCGTTGTACCAAGCAAGCTGACGCCATTCATCTTACGCTCTTTTGCCAACGCCAAAGTTAAGCCTGTTCCGCCCACAATGCGGCCTTTACTATATATGACGCCGCCTTTCTCCATGAATTCGGTGGCAAGGCGTGGCGAGGTGGCTGCTATGAAAACCTGAGTCTTATCCTCAGTTATAGGAACACCGCCCATGGTCACAACGAATTTACAGCCGATTTCTTCAACAAAATCCAAAACGGCACCGCAGACATCATAATGGGCGACGACGTCATCAAAGCTCGGTTGGATTTCGCCTGTCATGATGATTAGGTTGTTTTTTTCCATGGGGGCGTAGTAGAATTCGTAGCGGGGTAGGTGTGCGATGCCTTTGCTGGTTACCGATATGTAGTCTGGGAAGGTTGGGGAGTAGAGTTCCGCGAATGGTTTAGCATCACAGAACTTGATTAGTAAGTGAGCCGCTATCCGCCCCACGTTGCCAAAGCCCGGTAGCCCCTGTACAAAGATTGGGTTATCAAGGGTCGGATTTGAGAGTTTTCGTAAATACGGCTTATCCATCTAAACCATCCAGCCATAGGGAAATATCTTCGATACTAAAAGGCTTTTGCTGACTTGAGGAAAAGAAACTATTAATATCTGACATGTGGATAATAGACTGCACCAAGCCTAATTATGTCCCGAAATGGAGCGGGGTGGGGTAGCCAGGATTAACCCGCTGGGCTCATAACCCAGAGATCAGTAGTTCAAATCTACTCCCCGCTACCACAAGTAACCCCAAAAAAATTATTGTTATTCGTTTTATTGGCACAAAAACAAGCCGGTTTAGCGGTTAAATATGCGGTATGTATACCAAAATCAAGAGCAAGCAGATACAAGAACCGCCCTCTCTGCACAGCGGAACTGGACTCATATTTTTAATGTTTTACTGTAAAGGTAAATAAACACCAAAGGCTAACATTAAACAACCGCGTTGGGCGAAAAACCATGAAGCGAATCCTCGCATCGCTTTTACTTGTAGCTTTCATAACCCTTGCATTGTATCCTAGCGTGGTTACTGCCCAAACAAGCTATAGCATCAACCAAGTCGACCACACCATAGCCATCCTATATTCGGGGAACATGGTGGTCCTTGACACCGTTCACGTCTCAGGCATAGTTCAAGATGGCTTTCTGATAGCGCTGCCATACATCTACAGCGCAGACGTCCTCAAAGTCTTAGCCTACGACAGCACCCACGTCTACAACGTAAAAGTCGGCGTCCCCCTACCTAACCAAAGCGGATTCTACGGCGTCTCAGTAGACTTCAACGGTGCCACACCAAGCGAGTTCACCGTAGCCTTTGTGCTCTCAAACAGATTAACCACCGACCAAGGCAACGGCAACTTTTTAATCGAATTCCCAGCCTACCCAAGCCTAACACAGACAGCAAAAGTCGTCAACGTCAATGTCGTCTGCCCCACCGCACCCATAAGCATAAGCATCCAAAAAGAAGACACCAACACCACAACCACAAGCTACCGCAAAAACGACCTATCCCCCTACACTTACTCCATCGCCTCAGCAAACATCCAAGTTCCCTCAGGAACCCTAGAGACAGTCACGGTACCTGCGTTGTATCGGTCTATAACTGTGGATGCCACAGGCGCTGTGAGAGCCGCTGACACCTACCAATTAGCCAGCAATGCATCCTCAGACCTCAACTCGTTTGTACTAAGCTTACCCCTTGATGCCACCGACATCACAGTTAAGGATTCGGCAGATGTCACCTTACAATCAAGCGTGGTGCCAAGTAGCGATATACAGTTGGTTAACGCAACCTTTAGCGCTCCCCTAGCCCCTAAAGAGGCCACAGCCTTGACTGTGCAGTACAATTTACCCGGCGCAGTGTTGCGGGGTTCGCAGTATATGCTTCCGGACTTCCAGCTCTTCACTAAATACCCCTATGTAGTGCAATATGCAACCATAACCTTCATCCTACCTGAAGGCGCAACCATCACCTCACCGGCTGCATCTGAGATGGATTCCTCTGCAACCCTCATACGCAACATTTACCAAGACATCCTAACCGTTAGGGCAAGCGACATCAGCTACGTTGATGCCCTAGCGCCTCAAGAGAACACTTGGCTTTCCTACAATTATAATCCCGTCTGGGTTTCCTTTGGCGCAACCTTCTACGCTTCGTTGGCAGGTGTGCTTGTCAGTGTTGGTGCGGTTGTTTATCGGCGGCAAAGACCCAAACAAACCTACCTTACCCGGCCCAAACCAGCCGACCTCAAAGCATCGAAAGTTGAGGCGCCGGTGTATGAAACCATCAAAGGCGCACAAGTTACGCCTGATATGCTTAGGGAATTCACGGATGCATACGAGGATAAAAAGCAACTAACCGCCCAACTCCATGCGCTGGATATGAAGGGCTTACGAGACAAGATTTCTCGGCGGCAGTATAAGGCGCAGCGGGCGGCGCTTGAAAACCGCATTGACAGCGTAACTCGAATCATTGAGCGCAACAAAGCATTATTCCGTGGCGCATCTGGAGTGTATGCGGATTTAATTAAGCAGCTGGATCTGGCGGAAGCTGATCTTGCCTACGCGCAGGAAACCCTAAACGCGTTTGAGTTACGGCTAAGTAAGGGTGAAATCTCGCTTGAAACCTACAAGAAAGCTGTTGTTGACCCTCAAAAAACCCGCCGTCAGGCTGAATTAGCCATAAATGGAATCCTTTTGAAATTACGTGAAAAAATACGGTAGTCTACCTAAACCCTTTTATTTTACATAACAGCTTTCCAAGAAATAATTACAGTGAGGTAAGACAAAAATGGTAAAAATTGTTGTCGACCCTAAATGCACTGGATGCGAAACTTGTGTCAACACTTGCCCAGTCAGCGTTTACGAGATTGTAAACGGCAAGGCAAGTCCTACAAAAGAAAGTGAATGCTTGGTTTGTAGGGCCTGCGAGGCACAATGTCCTGAAGGTGCAATTCAGGTAATCGAGTAAACCAAACTCGTCTCTCACCGTGCTGAGAGAGCTTCCTTTTTTATTAACACACTCACTTTTTTGATGATATTTGTTTCTATGGCGGCCGGTTAGGTTAAAGGCCTACATTCGCCCTCTAAAAGACTCAAACAACCCCGAGACATACTCATTAACCGTCTTCCCATCACGCCTAGCAATGCGTTTTAGGGCATCGTTGATTCCTGTCGAGTACTGCACTGCCTTCTTTGGCTTATCCACGATCGATGTTGGCATGCCGAGATTTTGGGCGACTTTCCTCAGCACCAACTTTCGCAGTGTGTCGGCTTTGGCTTCGATTCTGCATTCCAGCGGCAAACCCATGGCAAACTCGGCTATCTCATAAGATGCAAAGGGACACCGTAACTCCACATCAAACCAACCAGTGATTTTGAGGTCCCGCTCGAGGTTGCTCTCATGTATTTTCACCACATCATCAAACATTGTTCGACGCACTTTTTCGGGTCCACTTTTTAGACATTCGTTGACGTAGCGTTGGTAGCCTCCAAACAGTTCATCTGCCCCCTGCCCCGCCAGCAACACTCTGTATTTGGCTTCTGAGGTCTGCTTTGCAGTCCAGTAAAAGGGGACCCCAATAGCTGCCTTCACGGGGTCAACTTCCTCAATCAACTCCACCACATAGGGCAACGCAGTTTCGAGGTCGCTGTCTTTGTAGAGGTCAATTCGTAATGGCAAATCCAGCGCCTCTGCCGCGTCAACTGCAGTCTCGGTTTCCGCTTCGTTTTCCATGCTTACATGCAGTAACTCTACTTTGACGCCCTGCTTGCTGGCTAAGTAGGCGACTATGCTGCTATCTAACCCGCCTGAAAACGCCACCGCCACCCTCTCTTGACTGTGAACACGGCGCTTGATGGATTCGACAAGTAGTGTTTGGAGGATTTGTGCTGCCTCTTCAAGTGTTACCTGCCTGGGCGAGGTGTAGGTGAGGGTTTTGACAGGTTTGAATTTGAAGCCCTCTCTATCCGCAAAGCCCAAGGTTCCCGGCGGAAAACTCTTGGGGTCATCTATGCCTAATCGCCATAGCGCCTTGCGGTTTGTTGCGTAGGCGGCGATGTCTCGGGTTTCGCCGAAGTAGAGTGGTTGTACACCTATGGGGTCACGCCCTGCGGCTATGTAGCCTTCCCTAAGCATCCAAAACGCATAGTCACCGTCTGCCTGCTCTATGAGGGCTTGTAGGGCGGTTTCACAGCGCTGGGGCTCTTGAGATATTTGCTTGGTTAGGGCTTCTTTTTGGATGGGTGCATATACTCTGCCATCGAACATGACGGCGGCGTCTGATAGCTGGAGTGCGTCATATCCGCTTGAGCTGATTGCTCGGGAGCTTATGCAACCCAGCAAGGTGGTGGTTTCTAGTCCTTGTCTGTTTATTATGCCGAGGGGTTTTTCAAAGAAGCTCTTTTTGGGCGTCAGGACGGCGAAATGTGATGTTTGTCCGACATCGAAAGAGTGGAGTACGTCAAGCATTCTTGTTACTGCGTTGTTTCCGTTTTTGTCCAATAGCGCTATTGTGACTTTCATTTTCTTAGCCCTCAGGTTTGCGTACTGAATTAGAGGTTGGGGTGGAACATTAACGTTCTGAAGCCGCTTTCTTATGCTCAGCATTTTCTGCAGTGAATGAAAGGAGGTGAGCCAGCTTGCAAGCATAGCAATCGTGCTATAGGTAAGGTTATAAGCGGCATATTCGAATACTGAATAAACCGTGATTTAAATGATAGTTGAATTAACAAACATAGTCGCAGGACTTATTCTGGCAATCGGTATTCTACCCGCATTGCCTGCTGTTGGAAGAAGCTTAGAGAAAGCCGCAAAATGGCTAGGCAGATTCCAAACCATAATCGGCATTATCGCCATCATCGTTGGCATACTCTTCTTTAGCTTAATCCAAGGCACCGTCGCCATCATAGGCGGCCTAATACTGGCAATGGGTATCCTCTCAAGCATCCCCGCATTAGGCAAACACCTCAAAAAACTCGCTCAATGGCTTGGCGGATTCCAAACCATCATCGGAGTCATCGCCATAGTCGTCGGTGTGCTGGGTCTTTTAGGGATACTCTAATCCCACACCACCATTTTTTGTACACCAACCAGCCCCAATCTTTAGCCGTAGCAAACTGCATGGCGGCGGCAAGAATCCCGTAACTTGTTTACAAAACATTAATCTTAAACGCTAATTACCTACCCTTGAGGAATCCGCTTGCCAATCTTACCCATAGACACAGGCCGATATGGCACACCCGAGATGCTAAAAATCTTTGACGAAGAAACTCGCGTTCAGAAACTCTTAGACGTTGAGGCAGCGCTGGCTATGGCACACGCCGAAGTCGGCAACATCCCCAGAGAGGACGCAGAGAAAATCGCCGAGATGGCCTCCACCAAATACGTCAAAGTCGAACGGATTAAAGCCATAGAGAAAGAAATCAAACACGACATAATGTCCATGGTCCGAGCGCTCTCTGAGCAATGCGGCAAATCCGGCGCCTATGTCCACTACGGCGTCACAAGCTATGACATCGTAGACACCGCCAACGCACTCCAACTAAAAGACGCCATTGAAGTCCTCGAGAACCGTCTAAGGGAATTCAAAGCCGTACTCCAAAAGCAGGCAGGCCAATACAAGGACACGGTTATGATTGGCAGAACACACGGCCAACACGCCCTCCCGATCACGCTGGGCTTCAAGTTCTCGGTCTGGGGCTATGAAATCAACCGCCACCTCCAACGCCTTGAAGAATGTAAAAAACGGGTGGTCGCCGGCAAAATCAGCGGCGCAGTAGGCACCCAAGCGGGTCTTGGCGAACACGCCGAGGAAATCCAGGTGCTGGTCATGAAGCGGCTTGGCATTCATGCAGCCGAAATCTCAACCCAAATCGTGCAACGCGACCGCTATGCCGAGTTAATCGCCATTTACGGGATGATTGCTACTTCGCTTGAGAACTTTACTACCGAAATCCGTGAATTGCAGCGTCCTGAAATCGCTGAGGTCTTCGAGTCTTTTGAGGCTAAAAAGCAGGTTGGTAGCAGCACGATGCCGCACAAGCAGAACCCTGAGACTTGTGAGCGCGTTGCCGGGTTAGCTCGAATCGTTCGCAGTCTCGTATTGCCCGCTTTGGAGGATATGGTGACTTGGCATGAACGAGACCTCACACAATCATCTACTGAGCGCTTTGTGCTACCCGAATCAAGCATCCTACTCGACTACATTTTAAACCTAACAATTAACATTGTTGCTAATCTCCGTGTCGATAGTCAACGTATGTTGGCTAATCTTTCCGTCACTGAGGGTCGCTCCATGTCGGAGTCAGTTATGATAACCCTAGTCAAGAAAGGCGTGCCCCGACAGGAAGCCCACGAACTACTACGGCAACTCACCATCAAAAGTGCAGTAGAGAAAAAACCCTTCAAACAAACTCTCCTTGAAGATCCAACCGTCAGCAGCAAATTAACCGAAGCGGAAATCGACTACGCACTAAACCCCAAAAACTACACGGGAACCGCCGCTAAACAGGCTGAAAGCTTCGCATCGGGCGATTAGAAGTCAAATAGCCCTTTTTGCTGGGGCTGCTGTTCAGGCGGCGCTTTTGCGGCTTCCCTGAGGTTCTCCCACTCCTCCTTCTTTACGTAGCCGCCGACTTGCTCCTTGATTTTTTTAGCTAAGGCGGGGCCCACGAGGGTGGTTAATTCGTCGATGGAGGCGTGTTTTAGGTCTTCTATGGTTTGGTATCCTGCATCGAAGATTTTGCGTCCGCGGATTCTGCCGACGCCTTCTAGGGCCACGATGGGTAAAAGTTCCCGTTTGATGCCTTTAGAGACCCGCTCCACAAGCTCAGCACTCAGCGCCGTAACTTCTTTGTTCTTTGCGACCACTGGAGAGAGCTCCTCTATTCCATGGAGCAGCCATTTCGCGTTCTCTATTGTGCGGTACAAGTCGCCGGGCTGCACATTGAACCGCTCAAGAATCTTGTCTTCTGGTACTTCCTCAATCCAGTTGTTGAGCACTAATGCGGTTTTGACTTCACCAAGAAACTCGGCGTATCCGATATAGTCGCCTGCTGGGTCAGGGATTTCGGAAAAGAATTCCTGCCGATGATCCTCCAATGTGATAGATAGTTTGTCGACTTCGCGTTGGTATGGGCGCATGATGGGACCCATGTCGGGTGTATGTGCTATGAGTTGGAGCAGACTGAATTCTGTGAGAACTGGCGGTTTGGTCTGCAGAGCATCACGGATAATAACTCCCGACAGGGGGTCAATGTAGAGTTCGCTTATGCGTTTACCAAACTTAGTGGCCAAAATCTGGTCGCCAACGACACATATCATTTCTTCATCATGCAGGAAACGCAATATCTTGGCGATGACGCTCTGTATGGCTTTCACGTCATACTGGTAAGCGTAAAAAGTCTTCCGGAAAAATGCGTATATACCCTCTTCGGTGTGCGCATAGTCGGATGCGATGGTGGCAAGCACATGAGTACGGATGATCTTTTCAACCGCAAGACGTGACCATATCCGTTCGGGCTTTGCGAGGACATAGTTTTCCATGAGGTAGTCGGCTTCATCGGCGGTTTTGGCTATAATGACGGATTCGCCGAATTTGTCGTATTTGGGGCGGCCTGCCCTGCCTGCCATCTGCTTATAGTCCAAGACGGGAATGGGGTAGTTTCCTAGGCCTGCTTCAAAGCGACGGTAATCTTGAATGATGACGGTGCGCGCCGGAAGGTTGACTCCCCAAGCCAGCGTCGGCGTCGCCGTTAACACTTTAATTCGGCGGTCCTTGAAGGCTTGCTCTATGATTGCTCGGTGAGGACCCGAAAGCCCCGCGTGATGATAAGCAACTCCACAGCGCACTAAATCAGCCAATTCATCGCTGAGCTGGGTATGCTCGCCAGCCTCCAAAATCTTACGCGCCTCCTTCTCTAAAACACCTTTGGTCTGCTCCTCAAGACCCTTTCTGACAATCTTTGAACCCGACTTGGGCACAAGTACCTTATCCATGTGGTTGGCAACCTGCTTTGCCGCGGCCACAGCGTTCTTGCGTGTAGATGCAAAAATCAGTGCTTGTCCACCGTTACGTAGGGTGTTTAGAACTAGGTTGATTACTGTGAAGCGGGTTTCTTGCTCTATTTTGCGGGAGTCGCCGTCTCGGTAGCTGATTTCGTCTTGTAATATGACGCCTTCTTTTAGGTTGATGGGGCGCCAGGTGGTGACGATGGGTTTAGCGTTTAACCAACCCGCGAGTTCATCCACATTGTTGATGGTGGCGGATAAGGCGAGGATTTGGATGTTAGGGTTACATTGTATCAACCGTGCCAACACAATTTCCAGAGTCGGGCCTCGGTCGGCTTCGTTTAGCAAATGCACCTCATCAGCGATAACTGCGGATATGCTCTCCATCCATTTAGCACGGTGCCGAAGAAGAGAATCCGCTTTCTCGTTAGTGGTGACGATTACGTCATAGCGTTGGAGCCAATTGTCGGCTGTGTCGAAGTCGCCGGTGCTGATTCCGACAGCCACCTTCCGTCCGTCGGGTTTAGCGATGCCTTGGTACTTCTTGAACTCCTCAAATTTTTCACTGGCAAGAGCGCGTAGAGGTGAGAGGTAGATGACTTTGCCGCCGCCCTCAAGCACATGCTTCATGGCGCATAATTCCGCAATCAAGGTCTTACCCGAAGCCGTCGGGCTTGCCAGCAGAACGTTTTGGCCATCGAGCACCCCGTTTTCTATACATGCCTGCTGAGGCGGAAACAACTCTACGATACCGATGCCGGCTAGGACTTCTTTAACGCTGTCTGCAATGGGTAAATCTGCAATCTTCAATCGGAGTTCGCCGAATAAGTGTGGTTGTCGGTATGTATGCCGCTGTTGGTTATTAGGGTTTTTTAGGTTCTTGCGGCAATTTCCCTGATTTAGGCAAATCTTTTATGGAAACACAATAACTAATACCTTTAAGGTCAGAATTATGCGTGAAAGGTGGATAGTGGCCTTAGTCGCCTTGTACTTCGCCATACTTTTCGGCGGAGGAATCTTTGTCGGGCTATTCATGCTTAGCTCGCTCCAGAGTCAAATTACCGAGCAGTTTAGCAACCAAAGGCCTTACCAGCCATTGCCTGGGCCTGGCGCTACAGTTAGAGTAAACTATATCCCCGTTATTCACAATGACCAGCAACGCTACCATGGCGACTACAAACCATACGTAGTCACCGTAAACTTGACGGCGCAGGATTACCGAACCAACACCACAAGCAGCCTGAACATAAGAGGTTTTCTTAACAACACCGGCGACGGGACCGCATACGATGGAATGCTCCATATAGTTGCCATGAACAATGAAGGGATAGCCATAGACACTAAGCAGTCCTTTACGGGGATAACTGCGCATATGGCGGTTGGCTTTGGTGTCTCCTTGCCCTACACTGGATCAGCCCTCACAAACTGCACCCTTACGCCATTGTATCTTGATCGTGTTGATATGCTAAATCGAGCGCCTACACAAAACGGAACATACACCCCATAGCGGCCTTAATTTACAACAAACTTGCCCCTCCTCTCTTGCTCCTTAAAATTATCAAGCAAACAATGGATAACACCGTTATTTTTATACAGCTACATTTTATTACCTGAACAGTCATAATCCACAGTGACGAGTTATCTAATCTCTCAAAACAGGCAGGATACTGTATGGTTGAAAACATAAGGAACCTTCTCCAACTCCACGAGGGAATCACCCACGAAGTCTACTTGGATAACGAAAACAGCTGCAGAGTCCCCCAAGAAATCTTAGACGCTATGATGCCCTACTGGAATCAAAAAGCCTACGGAAACCCCACCCTAACCCACAAACCCGGCTGGGAAGCCTTCGAAACACTCATGGGCTGCTTCCAAAAAGTCGGCAGCTACCTCGGAGCAAAAAACCCCGAGGAACTCACCTTCACCCCCGGCGAAACCGAAGCCAACAACCTCGCCATCATAGGCGGCTGCTTCTCACAGAAAGGCAAAGCAAAAAAAATCGTCATTTCAGAAATCGAACCCATAAATGTCTTGCAAGTCGCCGAAATGATGAGCAAATTCGGGTTCAACGTACAAAAAATCCCCGTAAACACTGAGGGTGAAATCAACCTTGAGAAACTCAAAACCGCAGTCGACAACGATACCGCCCTAGTAAGCCTCCATAGCGTAAACAACGAAGTGGGCACCATCCAGCCAATCAAGCAAGCCGTCGACATCGTCAAAGCCAAAAACCCAAACGCTCTCTTCCACACCGACGCCTCCGATGCATACGGCAGAATCCCTCTAAATGTCCAGAGCCTCGGCGTAGACTTAGCCACAGTCAGCAGCTACAAGATCCAGGGTCCACGAGGGGTAGGCGCCCTATACGTCAAGGAAGGCGTCAATTTAGACCGCATCCTAGAAGGACCGATTGGCACCCAAAAGCTTTGGCCCGGCGTCGAAAACACCCCACTTATCGTCGGATTCACCAAAGCCTCAGAACTAGCCTTTACCGACTTTGATGCAAACGTAGCTAAACTACGCGGTCTCCGTGACCAGTTGGTCGATGGCATATTCAACGAGTTAACTGATCTCCGCTTTAACGGCCCCAAAGGCGACAAGCGCAGCCCCGACAACGCCAACATAAGCATCCTACGAGCTGAAGGCGAAGCCCTAACCATCGAACTCAGCCTCAAAGGCGTCTACGTTTCTAGCGGATCAGCTTGCAGTCGTAGATTATTACAGCCCAGCCACGTCTTAATCGCTATCGGCCGAATATTTGAAGAAGCCCACGGCAGCATACTAATGAAGGTTAACCGCAGCCATACAGAAGACGATATAAACTACGTCCTGAAAGTTTTACCAGAAGCGGTCAACCGTATCAGAGGGATAGTTGGCTCAACAGGAGTGCACTAAAATGTCACGTATACCCTTACCGTATAACCCCAAAGTCATGGATCTATTTCGAAACCCCAAGAACCTGGGTAAAATGGAAGATGCAACCGTCGTCGCGGTCGCAGGCAACCCTGCATGCGGCGACATGATCACCTTCTACTTAAAAATCAACGACCAACAAATCATCGAAAAAGCCCAGTTTGAAAGCTACGGCTGTGCCGCCAACATAGCCACTTCTAGCATAGTCACCGAAATGATCAAAGGCCTAACCCTAGAGGATGCTTGGAAAAACGTTACCTGGCAAAAAGTTACCGAAGAAATCGGCGGCTTACCCAGCGTAAAATTCCACTGCGGTGTTCTAGCAGTGGGCGCTCTAAAACGTGCCATACGCCAATACTTCACTCAAAAGGGCGCAGAGTTCCCAAGTTGGCTCAGCAAAGAACACACCTTTGAAGAAAAACAAGCGCTTGAAGAGGAAGAGTTGGCGCAAAAACTCTCAAAGAAGATGAAAGCTGAGGCAGAAAAACAATAAACCTCCAAGCCCTGCGCCAAGACTTCCCCATCCTGCAGCGGAAAATAAATGGCTACCCCCTCATCTACTTTGACAACGCGGCCACCACCCAAAAACCCCGCCAAGTCATCGATGCCATAACTGACTACTACGAGAACCACAACGGTAACGTCCACCGAGGTGTCCACACCCTCAGCGCCGAAGCAACCGACCTCTATGAGCGGGGCAGAGAATGCACAGTCGACTTTATCAACGCCAAATCACCCGAAGAAGTCATTTTTGTTCGGGGCACAACCGAAGCCATCAACCTTGTCGCCTACTCTTGGGGGTTAGCTAACCTTAGCAAAGACGACGAGGTACTTACCTCTGTACTGGAGCATCACAGCAACATTGTACCCTGGGAAATCGTCTCTAAAATCAAAGGCTTCACAATAAAATACGCCAAAGTCAACGACGACGGAACCCTCGACTACGACGACTACGAAAACAAAATCACCAAAAACACAAAACTCTGCTGCCTAAGCCAAGTCTCAAACGTCACAGGCGCCATAAACAACGTTAAACGCATAGCAAAAGCAGCCCACGACAACGGTGCACTGATGCTTGTCGACGGCGCCCAATCGGTGCCCCACATGAAAATCGACGTACAAAACCTCGATGCTGACTTTTTGGCTTTTTCGGGCCATAAAATGCTTGGCCCCACGGGAATAGGGGTTCTCTACGGCAAGAGAGACCTCCTGCAGAAAATGGCTCCCTTCCAAGGCGGCGGCGAAATGATCCGTGAAGTCTCCCTCCAGAGTGGTAGATGCGGCATTTCTTGGAATGGGTTACCCTACAAGTTTGAGGCAGGCACACCAAACATTTGTGGGGTAATCGCGCTAAGAGCAGCCATAAAATACCTCGAAGCAATAGGTATGGAAAACATTTTCAATCACGAAAAAGAACTTACCGCATACGCGACCCAGCGCATGATGCAATGCGAAAAAGTTACCATATATGGGCCAAGGGATCTTTCTAAAAAATGTGGAATCATACCCTTCAGCATCAAAGGCCTATCCAGCCACGATACCGCTTTGTTCTTTGACAACTATGGCATAATGCTTCGAAGTGGCTACCACTGCGCACAACCCCTTCATGAAATTTTCAAGATATCTTCTTCGGCGCGGGCAAGCTTTTATCTCTACAATACAAAAGAAGAAATAGACCGATTCATAGACATCCTAGGAGAGTTAGATAAACTCTAATGTCAACCGTAGCTGATTACGTTTCACGTATCGAGGGAACCTGCGGAGCCGAAAACGACGTTATAGTGAATTTTAAGTATGAGCGGAAGGATGAAGCCATAGCCACCATTATGAAGCGGGCGACTTTGAAGAATTCGGTCGCGGGCATCATCTTTGAGTTGACGTTTGAGGGGGTCTCTTTTCGGCTCTACACTAGTGGCAAAGCCATTTTTCGAGGATTCAAAACCAAAACTGAACTAATGGATTTTCTCATTAAGCTCTTGCTTTAATTTCAGTCGCTTACTTGAGGATTACAAGATAACCCTAAATACCCAAAGCAACAAACACCCAAACGGCACCCTGAATAAAGAGATACCGATAATGAAGACACCGACAGTATCCGTTATCATACCCACATACAGACGTGGACACCTGCTAACGTTTATTTTAGAAGCATTAACCAATCAAACCAGCAAAGACTTCGAAGTGTTAATGATAGTAAAACCAAGTGGAGACACAACTGAGGAAGTAATCAAAGAGTACAGTGAGAAACTTGCAATAAAAGTAGTTAAACAGAACCAGGGCTATGTGGTCGATGCTTTAAATCTTGGATTAATGCATGCACGAGGAAAAATACTCGTTTTTCTTGATGACGATGCAGTGCCCTTGCCTGACCTGATATCCGCATACATCATGGCTTACAGGACAGCTGGAGTGGGCGGAGTTGCTGGCGATGTTATACCAGTCACCATCAAGGATAACAAACTCTGCCAAATCAAAGGCGCCTCATCAGAAATCCTGGAAGTAAATAAAAAATATTATTCGGAAAATGCCTTTATATGGAAACTTTGTAACCGTCCCATAAATGGATTGGATGATTATCTTTTTTATTTGTCGAAAGCTGGATTTGTCTCCTTTCACTTCCAGGTTGCAAATCGGGCGCTTAGCCAACCCGTAAACTCGCTTCTTGCCAAAGGCGCAAACATGTCTATTTTGGCCGACGCTGCTAAAGGATTTAGGTTCCCCGACTCATGGATTTTAGGTCTAACATTTGAGCAATACTTAGGGTGGTATCTGTGGAAAAAGGGGTATAACGTACTTTTTAACTCAGAGATTAAAGCTTACCATGTACATCATGGGCAATCCTTGTCAAGAAACATCAAAGAGGCAAAAAAGGAAGCGCTACTCTACACCGAAGATAGACTTCTATTCTACAGACTCTACGATACTGAACGCGGGCTATCCCTGATGCACCGTCTTGTTCTGTTAGCAATCGAGACCACCATAGACATCAAGAGTATTTGCCTAAGCAAAGACGTTGCACGTATAAGCAAGCTTAAAAACAAATTTATGGCAGAGATGCTGGGTCTAAAATGGTTGATTCATAAAAAGGTAGGCTCGAGGTATTCGCCTCGGGCTGATTTAGAAAAAATATTGCAGTAGATTAAAACCTGAGCGCCATAGCAGCTATTAATAGAGAAAACAATGTACAAGGAGCGCCAACGCCAAGGATATGTCAGATGATGCAGAACCCTTCGAAGCATTCTAGGAATTACATGTTAACGGATTATGTGAGAACATGAAAGTGTGCATGGTTTCAGGGCTAGCCAAATTTCCTGGTGGAGTCGAAAGTGTCGTCGCCGAATTGAGTAAGTACTCAGGTGCACACAATGCAGAGGTAGATGTTTTTGCTCGGAGCAACCAAGACTTTATAGAGCAAGAGCGTAGGTGTAGACTAATTGGCGTTCGCGACTACTCTTTTATACCTCATGGATTTGGAATTCCGCATTATGGAAAATACGAGTATAACCTCAGAGTTTGGAGAAAAACAAAACAGTATGGGCCTTATGACCTAATTCATGGACATGGGGATAACTGTGTCTTCACTGCCCTATTTAGGGATAAAACCCCGTTTCTAATGACTTTTCATGGCACTATTGTAAAAGTATTACAGGACTCATCTGACCCAAGAAAGATTCCCCATGTATATACCGAGAAAATAGCCGCATCCAGATGCGATCTTGCCGTCGCATGCTCAGAGGCCGTAAAGAAGGAGCTTATCCAATATTATGGTTGCCCAGCTAAAAAAATAAGAGTGATCCATAATGGGGTTAACACAGAAAAGTTTACTCCCATGGATAAGCAGCAGGCGCGAAAACGACTTTCGCTCTCCCCCAACCAGAAATATGCCTTATGGGTAGGCAGCAACCCTCAGAGAAAGCGACTTTCAATGGCAATTAAAGCTGTATCTATATCCAAATGCTCAAAACTTCTAGTCGTTGGTATCAACGGAAAAAACACAGAAAAAACCGTTTTTTTGGGAAAAATACCTGAGCAGGACTTAATCGCCGCATATAGTGCAGCTGATGTACTGATTTTTCCAACTGTCTATGAGGGGTTCCCGTTGGCTCCATTGGAAGCGCTTGCTTGTGGGTTGCCAATCATAGTCTCAGAAGAGTCAAACATGGGTGAAATAATCAAAGACGGCGTCCAAGGCTTTGTAATAAATGACGACAACCCCGTGAACTATCAGGAAAAAATCGACCTAATCATTAATGACGATAGCCGGCTAGGGGAAATGGCTATTAAAAGTCGCGCACTCGCCTTAAACTATAGCTGGTTTAATCAAGCGGAAAAGTATTGGAAAATCTATAAAGAACTCCTAAAATAACAGTAACGGGGTTTTTTTGTTATTCAATATGTTTGCTGACATATGACCAAACAATATCTTGAAACTTTTCGGGTCGCAACACTGAAATTTTTGCCCGCAGTTCATCTTTCCGCTTTTCCCAAGAAGCAAAAGCGTCTGATGAGTGAAGTTTAGCGATAGCTGCTTTAAGGTCTTCAAAGGTTGTCCATCGAAACTCTTTGGGAATAAATTCTCCGCTTCCACCGCTGTCATGCACTATGGTTATACAACCACTTGCTAGTGCTTCCATCGGGGCGATGCCGAAATGTTCGCCTTGCATAAGATGGCAGTAGATAGTGGAGTCTTGGAACAGCTCGATTAGTTCGGCTTCGCTGAGGTTTGGTTTGAGATGATAATTTGCGGGGAGGTCTTTTGAGAAATTTTTAAACCAGCCTTGATCGCTATCACGCAGCAGACCTGCGCTAACGAACTCAAGATTTGGGAAGTTAGTGGCTAATTGCTTTAGGATTTCATGCCGTTTCCCGGGAACGAACCGCGCTACATACAAGACCCGATTAGTTCGCTCGGATAGCGGTTTGTTTGACCAGAACACATTTTCTACAGGTGGGTAGGCAATAACTGCGTTTTTGATGCCGAATTTGCTCCAGTATTTTTCTGTCATATCCTTGGTGTAGTTGCTGTTGCAGAAAACCAA
Organism: Methanocella sp.; assembly: GCA_050261115.1. GTDB lineage: Archaea > Thermoproteota > Bathyarchaeia > Bathyarchaeales > Bathycorpusculaceae > Bathycorpusculum. The sequence continues at coordinate 76,414 of JBLNCY010000031.1, read as the reverse complement.
GTCTAACTCGTTTAGGTGTCTTTCAAGGAGTTTCTTGTACAGCCACAGGTACATCCGTTTAGATTTTTTAGCGTGCTCATAGTCATAGGGGATTTCTGGGAAGTGCACGTAGGCAAAATTTTTCTTCGCCCTACTAAAGAGCGTGGTTTCAAAGGCAGAAAGCGTCTGAGTGCTAAACGTATAGTCATATCTCGCGGTAGCTTTGTAGGTGTTGAGTAGTTTTACGATTTTCCGGCGCCGCTTATACACCGACAATGGCGGCTTAGCCTCAACAGTCTCCCGTTTACCCAACATACGCACAGTAATGCCATCTGGCAGCTTTTCACCCATTATACTTGCGTATTTATCCTCGTCAAAATCAAAAGTTAACAGTTCCACCCGCTGACCATGGTTGTTGAGTGCTTTGATTATGTGGTGGCAGACCCTTTCTCCGCCGCCATAAATGTCAAGGTAAGGGTGTACAACGAGGAATTTTGCCATGAAATATCCAGCTTAACAGAAAGTATCGTTTTTTGGAATTAATCAAGATTTCTGCTGCTCGCTTGGCAGAGGCTTTTTCTGTTTTAACCAAAGCTTCAGTTTAATTTTGGTTCGGCTTATCCAATTGAATACTGGAAGAATTCTGTACTTAATTGAGTCTGGTAAGGCATCTTTTGTTTCTTTATGCAGCCTCAGTTTGATTGCCAACCGCCCCTTGTATGTCAAGGCAATGTAGTACCGGTTTATCGGGAACTTTTTAAAACCATTGTTTCCCTTAAACCTATCAAGGGACGGGTGATTGCCGAAGCGTCCATACATCAACCATCGGTCGCCTCTGCTTGCACAGACTTCAACTGCTTTAGCTATGAGCGCGTTGTTTACGGCTTTATCCCAGTGCTTTTGCAGCGAGAGAATATTCGAGAGTATATTGATGTTGTCTCCGTGTTGTATCTGTATAAACCCTGCCAATTCGTCGCCGAGGTAGGCGCCGATAAACGTGGATTGCTTTTCTGCATACATGTTGGCAGCCACCGTCTGGAGTGTTTCGCCGTAGTGAGTAAACGCTCGTTCCTGACGGATTGGTGTCTCATTGTAGATTCTCCATATCCCCTCCGCTAGTTTATCACTGGGCTGAACAACGGAAACTGTTATGCCCTCTTTTTGGGCTTTACGTACTAGATTTCGGGTCTTTTTGCCGATACTACTCCACCATGCCGCATAGTCCTTTATATCCAATAATCCTACGTTATCCTCTTCTTTTATCCAAGTTTTCGGCGGGTTAGCGATGGGGCAGCACCAGCTCCGCTCCCGAAACGCAAAAATGTCTATATTTCTTAGCCGGAGCTTATTGAGAAAACTCTCAGTTGGATTAACGCTCTTGGTGTATTCTGTGACGTCGTGAGCGATCTTAAGAGAGAATTTATTGCGATCGCTAAGACTCTCTAAATCCCTATCAACATCTAACATGGTTTTTAAGACATCATAAAAGGGTCCCCTTTTGGTCTTCTTGGTGGATGCAAAGAGCCACTCGGGATGCATAGACATAACTATGCCTTGTTCAATCCACTCACGCGTCTCTTTTATCGCAGTTTCATAACCGTAGAGATAACGGTCCCGGTCAAGACTCATAGTGTGAAAGTCATGCAAAGAGATTAAGGGGAAATCTTGGGGGATTATAGCTTGTCCTTGGCTGATTTTTCGGCCCCATAATAGCCTGGCAAAAAGCCGCTCGGTACCATGGATAGTATAGTATTGGACTTTCCTTCCTGTCTTTTCTTCTAATACATTCCATTCTTTTATGGGGTTGTTTGCAACGTGAAGTGCCACTTCGTGTTTTTCGGAGTTTAATAACTCGAGTAATTCTTTGTCTGGGATAGTGTAGGGCGTGAAAAACCAGTATGCTTTTACTGGTTGGCTTGATTCATTGATCATTCCTGCGATGATTCGCGCGTTTTTTAGGTAGTCGCTGGTGTGTTTTTGCTTTATTCTTAGAGCTACGCATAGGAAGCTTTTTGCTCTTGAGGGATAGGGGTAGTCTACGTCAATTCTTAGTTTTATCATTCGTCTTCAGTTGCCAGCCATAGTGAAGCGCTAATTTAGTTATAAACCCTTCAGGTGTAAAAAGAGCGCCCCATAAAAAGGGGGTTAAGAAACATGCTCAAAGGCGTATCTAGCAGCTGTTATGATAACACCGTTGGTATGTAGACTGGTAGTTTGGAGGCCTACCCCGTCTTCGCTGATACCGCTATAGTAGCCGCTTGAAGGCACGCTGAGCTTATCCTCAAGGAACATGCAGAGGTTCACGGCATAGGGTCTGTTGTAGAGCGCTAAAAAGCTAAAAGCTGTCTTTGTATAAATTATCGGTGATATATTGCTGATTTCTTCAGGCAAGACAACCCAAACGTCGTCGCCGTTTACTGTCCACTCCCATACCCAGTTCGTCCCAGTTGTTGGGCCTTCACTAAACGCCCGGTACAGGCCAGTCATATTATAATATGTTTCGTGGGCTGCATAGACCTTCTCTGCTATTGCATAGAGTTTTTCGGGGGGATTTCTTATTTCGAAAACTGAGCAGAAGAGTGGCTCAGAGAGAAGTTTGCTCTCCGGTAGAGTGACGTTTCCATAGCTTAATTTCGGCTTGCTAAGTATATTATCAAGGATTTGATCAGTTACTCCCTTGAGTTCATTTGGCCAGAAACTTGCGAAGCCCGCGAAAACATAGTAGGCATAGATGTTATCGGACGCCATACCCTCGGCTCTAATTCCTGGAATTAGCGCTGCATAGTCGGATCTGTTATAGGGGAGTCTATTATAGACAAAGTTGTCGACCCTATTTTCGAATAAAGTACGATTGTAGCTCTTAAGATTGTTAAGTGCAACCAGCAAACGACCCGTATCCGCTATGTCAACTGTGACCGTGGCTCTGTCGGATTGTTCTTTGTAGTTTTTGCCGTCGCTTGTATAGAACCAGTAGGGGTAGCCTGTGGTTGCGTTGAGTTCCCTGGTTTCAAGGAATGTTAATATTTTGTCTATTCGGGAATAGGCTCCCCACTCTCCCTCTGTCCCTATTAAACCTATGCGCTGTGCGTCCATGACCGCTTGGATGTACACGCCCAAATCCCAGTCAGTGAAAGCGGAGAATTCCTCAGTTGACCCCGGAAGCCCCGTTTTATAATTAGTGTACAACTCAAAGTACTTCCATGCGTACTCCGCTACTTTTTTCCAATCTGCTTTGGTGAGGTTGCCTTTGGCGTTGGTTACAATTTTGTGTGTACTGTCTGGTGTGGGGCGCGGGCCATCTTGTTTAGAGGTGGGCTTATTTGTGCTGCTGGTTCCCTGTGTTGGCTGCGTACTGCTGCCGCCATCGTTAGTTGGGTTAGTGGTTGGTTCTGTTTGGTCGGTGGGGTCGGGAGTGGAGTTGTTGCTAGAGTTAGTGTCGAGGGGTTGTTGGGGGTAGAAGCTAAAACATGAAACCAAAATCGCGACGACGAATATAGCTCCGATGAGCATCTTTGTGGTTTTGGTGAACCGTAGTTTCCGCTTCTTTGCGGGTTCGTCTCTGGCAACGGGTTCTGGTGTAGGAGGGTTGAAGCCTAGTAATAGATGCATCTTATGATTTATCAAACGCGCTTTCCTTCCAGAAGATCCTCTTTTTTTGGGGGGAGAAGCCAATTTCGGGCTTAATCAGCATTATCAACCTATTCAATATGCTAGGGTAGCTTTTTGATTTAAAGTTATTCCTAAAAGAGAGGCGACCAAAAAAGTGGTTACTCCGTCGCCAAAACCTGCTTAAGGTTTGTCCAGATGGCTTTTTCGAAGTGCTGGGGAGATAAAACCTCGATTTTGCGCCACAACTCTTGCCGCGTGGCATCCCAACTGGGGTTATCCATGTTGTCGATTATTTTCTGTTTAAGCTCCTCATAGATTTGCCACCTAAACGCTTCAGGTATAAACTCCTTCATGCCTCCACTGTCATGCACCAGTGTAACGCATCCACTGGCTAACCCTTCCACAGGCGCTATCCCGAAGTGTTCCCCCTCCATCAAGTGAACGTAGATGCGGGAGTCATGAAGGATTTCTAGTAGGTCTGAGGTGGGAAGGTTGGGTTTTAGAGTGTAGTTTTGGGGGAGATCGGTTTGGAACTTGTTGAACCAGTCTTTTTCTGCTTCAATTAAGCCCCCTACGCTCACAAACTCGTACATCGGCAAATCCGTTGCCAGCCGTTTGAGGATCTCATGCCGCTTGGCAGGTATGAATCGCGCTACATACACTATTCGCTTTCTGCGCTGTGTGAGGGGTTTTTTGCACCAGAACCGTTCAAGGTTCACAGGCGGATAGACTACAATGGGATCTACTACGCCGTGGCGTTTCCAGAGTTTTAGCATGGCCTCTTTGGTGTAGTTGCTGTTGCAGAATACTATGTCAAGTTTGTCTATGCCTTGCTCTACCCAGCGCTTAAAGAGCCACAGGTAGAGTTTACGCTTTAATGAACTTCGTTGGTAGTCATGGTGGATTTCTGGGAAGTGGACGTAGGCGATGTTTTTTTTGGCTTTGTTTAAGAATGTTGGTTCAAAGGGGGAGCTTGATTGGGTGGAGAAGAGGTAATCGTATTGGAGTTGGTTGCGGAACTTTTTGAGTAGCTTAACGTAGTTGTGGTGGCGCTTGTATATGGTGAAGGGGGATTTTTCTTGGGTGCGTTTGCCAAGCGAGTGCAAAGTGACCTCTGGGGGAAAGCTTTCGCCGACTATGTCGCGGTAGCGGTCAGGGTTGAAGTCGAAGGTTAGCAGCTCCACTTTTTGGCCTTGGTTAACTAGAGTTTTGATTACGTTGTGGCAGACGCGTTCGCCGCCGCCATAGATGTCTAGGTATGCGTGAACCACCAGGAAGGTTGCCAAGCCGTTTCAGCTCAGTTTTTAGTTGTTACATTCATTGGCTGGGCTCTAAAGAAGTTTACTAGCTGCTTGCGGCTCCATGGCGGTATGATGCAGAAGATATATACGGTTGCGTGTGTGCGTTCTTGTAAGATGGCTCTTGGTGACAGAGTAGATGGCGCCTAAATCTAAGAAGTTAAGAGTTGTTTTTGCTGATCCACCGTTTGGCAGGGAAGCAAAGGGCGAATCCGTAACCGAGTCACCGAACCTTGGCATACTCTACATCATAGGCTATGCAAGGCAGCGTTTGCCTGATGTAGAATTCACTTATCTAGAACCATTCCTATCGATGGAGGAGCATCTCAAGAAGGTTAAAGAAGTTAAGCCAGACATCTACGCCATATCATTTACGACGCCCCGGCGCGACTTCTCTTTTGAGACACTGACGAAGGTAGAGGCGCTAGGGTTACCGATGCTTATGCTGGCAGGCGGCCCACATCCAACCATCAATCCGCAGGATGTGCTTAAGAACACGGCGGTCGACGCCTGCGTGGTGGGTGAGGGTGAGGAAACCTGCACCGAAATCATCCAAAAAACCCAAGTCGGCCAACCAGTAACTGATGTTGTAGGCACTGTTAATCGCCAAAAAAACAACGGTCTACGTCCTCTTCTGCGGGATCTGGATTTTTTCCCTGCGTGGGATCTCATCAACTTTGAAAACTATGACATAGCTGTCAGCAAACATAAACGCATGGCTTACCTCCTACCCATCCGTGGCTGCCCCAACTACTGCACATACTGTAGCAACCCCGTCTGGAAGCTGGAGAAGCCCTGGATACGCATGCGCTCCCCCAAGAACATCGCCGAAGAAGTCCGCTACCTCTACGGCAGAGGCATCCGAGAAGTCTACATCCGCAGTGACACCTTCAACGTGGACATCAAATGGTGCCTTGAAGTGCTAGACGAGATCCAGAAGCTTAAGCTGCGGGGCATGGTGTTTCAGTGCAACCTCCGAGCCGACAAACTCAACGACGAGTTGGCTAAGAAGCTAAGTGACACCCATGTGTGGCTGGCTCATATAGGGTTAGAGTCCGCCAACGATCGTGTATTAAAGGGCATAGGTAAAAACGCTACTCAAGCCGACAACATACGCACACTGGAACTACTCAAAAAGTACGGCGTTAAAGTCTATGGGTTCTTGATGCTCTATAATGCGTGGGAGACAAACGGCAAACTCGAGTATGAAACCCCCGAGGAAGTGCAAAACACTCTTGACTTCGCCAAAGCCTGCCTCCGCGATAACCTCATAGAATACATCAGTTGGTCCATAACCAACCCGATCATAGGCAGCAAACTCTACCACATAGCCCAAAGGTACGGCATAGCAACCCATAACGTGAAGATAGGCGATTGTATGCAGCTTCCCGGTATTAGCGAGCAGCAGATGGTTGAGCATGTGAAGCAGGGCATGATTCTGCAACTACTCAATGGTGTCCAGAAGGGCATGATTGCTGGTAAAGGCGCTAAACGGGCAGCTCAGAAAGCCAAGAAAATCCTCAACATGTAACTCCTTGTTGGGCGACACAAACGCTCAAATCCATGAGATACCCTAAGATTGTCAGCTTAAATTTTGTGAGTGTGAGTGATGCAATTGGCAAAATATGTAGACGGATTTGTAATAGTAGTCCCCAAGGATAGGGAAGCCGATTACCGAAAGATGGCTGAGGGCGGAAAAGAGTTATGGATGAAACATGGTGCTCTCCAATACCTGGAATGCATGGGCGAGGACCTTGAAACCAAGGATACTGGCGGCGGGAAACCTCTCTCATTTATAGAGCTTACAAAAGCTCAACCCAACGAGACCGTGTGGTTCAGTTTTGTGGTTTTTGAATCCAGGCAGCATCGAGATGAGGTTAACGCTAAGGTTATGGCGGAGATGGAGACGCGGGCAGAGGAGTACCAGGGCGTTGAGATGCCCTTTGAGGTTAAGCGGATGGCGTATGGCGGATTTGAAGCCAAAGTCGAAGGATAACAAAGGCTGCTTGCTAATTTCATAATCGGCAACTAATGAGCCCAGTTCGCAGTGAGTCGTTTCAATCGAAACAGCCATGCAGCTAACTATCGACATATTCTGCAGTCGCATAGTTTCCTCCTCTAATACCCAGCAAACTCCCATCATCCCCAAGTTTTGTTCTGCGGTTGTTGAGTCTATATATAAGGGAGGGGGGTCTATGGCAGAGCAACAGTGCTTCCGTAGCGGTTCTGGCGGAGGTGTGTGCAGGGTCAGATAAACTATTTATCCACCTCACAGGACATATGAGGCTATGTCATCCTGCACGAGCAAAGATCAAAAGGTCGATTTTGTTGTTCCCTCACGCGACCAAGCCAACCCCGCCTTGCTGAGGCAAATCCGTCGTATGCCTTGTGCAGGAAAAATCATAAACACCCATGAAAAACCCCTAAGCATCGCCCGCAAGCACGGCGTCCTGGCCGCATCAACCGCGTGGGTAGCCATGGTAGATGACGACATGCTCCTACCACCCGACTGGCTCCAAAAAGTCACCGCGCACATCGCACCCGATATAGGCGCCATAGGCACAGTCGCAGTCCACAAAAACCCCCACGCCGCCAGCTATGAACGCATCGTCGGCACCGTCTACAACCTAAGCAAACTCGATACCAACCCCCACATAAACAACATCATCATCCGACGCAAACTCATGGAAAACTACAACCCGCCCAAACTGTTCTTTGGCGAAGACCAATACTTCAAAAGCTACGTGCTAAAAACTGGCTACAAGTGGAAGGTGCTGCCCTTCATCGGCGCAACGCATCTGGGGACATCGAAAGATTATGTAACTGTGGGGGTTTCGTATCGGCGCTATGGCCATTTTGGCTTCTACAAGCTCGCCAGGCGGATGGCGGCGCGGCTGCTTTTGACGCCGTTTGCTGCGCTTTCGAACTGGAGCTTTAAAACGTTCATGTATTTGACGCGGCTTAACGTGGAGTTCCTAGCAGGGTTTGCCAAAGAATTCATCACCGAAAAACTCTAACAAGACGCAATACCTGGATAGGCAACTTTGCAGATAGGCTAGCAATTAAAAGTAAGTCTGCTAGTCTTCGAGGTTTAGCAGGAACTCGACAATTTTTGCAAGTTGCTCTGCGGTTACTCTGTCTAGGTGCTGTTCCTCTTCGATGTCTATGAGCATGTTTTCTGCTTGCATAGCTACCTGTATGGGTTGCTTTTGCTATAACACTATCTGCAGTGGTTGCTTCGAACTTCGAAGTAGCACCTTCTCTCGAGATGTGTTTTTCTACAATTTTATGCCACATCCGAAGCACACATGCAAACAACGTCATGGTTAAGTTCACTTGTATCTCTAAATTCGGGGCCAAAACCCCAAAACAGAAACCTCCTCCGGGGAAGAGTTATATTCCAAAAACAACCATAACAATCCCATGCCAACCAAAGTCCACTGCGCCCACATACTAGTAAAAACCCTGACCGAAGCCAACAACATCAAAGCCCGCCTAACCAAAGGCGAAAAATTCAGCGACCTTGCCAAACAGTATAGCCTCTGCTCGTCGGGCAAAAAAGGCGGCGACTTGGGAACCTTTGCCCGTGGCAAGATGGTTAAGGAATTTGAGAAATGTGCCTTTGAGCTTGAAAAGGGGCAGGTTAGCGGGCCAGTTAAAACCCAGTTCGGCTATCATATCATAAAGCGCATTGAGTAGGTGTCTGCTGTGCTTTTCTGTTTGGGGTTTGGTAGTTTGTCTCTTGATGGCTGATTGTTGTGTCTCTGGGTTGATGGATACTCAAATAATATATCTTATTCAGACACATTTATATGCTTGTGACCCCCACCATACACTCAAGGAGGCAACCCCATAAGCCAACCCACCAAAAAACTCACCCTAAACATCGCCGGCATGAGCTGCATAAACTGCGCACGTAGCATAGAGAAAGCCCTCAAAAAACTAAACGGCATAACCCAAGCCACCGTCAACCTAGCCGCAGAAAAAGCCCTCATCGAATACAACCCCACCATCATAGACCAGAAAACCATAGAAGACACCATAACAGAGGTCGGCTACCAAGTTATCCACGAAAAAATAAGCCTCCAAATCGCCGGTATGACATGCACAAATTGCGCAAAAGCCATCGAAAAGGCGCTTAACGCTAAAGAGGGCATCTATAGTGCAGCAGTGAATTTTGCCACAGAGCGGGTTTTGGTCGAGTACAATTCAGGGCAAATCAGCTTAGTAAGTATCAAAAAAGCCATCCAAGACGTCGGTTATGAAGTGATCGAGCCACAAAAAACAGTCGAGGACTCCGAGGGCAAGGCCCGCCAACGTCACATCCGACGCCTAAAAATCCTCTTAGCATCAAGCATAGCCATCACGATTCCCATCATGCTTGTCATGTGGTTTATGCCTCTTTCTACAATGCAGCAAAATAACCTGCTGATGTTTATCCTAGCCACACCCGTCCAGTTCATTGTGGGCTGGTCGTTCTATGCTGGGGCATACAAGGGTCTGCGCAACAGAACTGCCAACATGGATACCCTAATCGCCATGGGCACCTCAACCGCATGGGTATACAGCACAATTGTCACCTTCGCCCCCGACATATTCCACCACTCACCTGTCTTCTTTGAAACCTCCGTCATGATCATCACCTTCATCCTAGCCGGCAAACTACTCGACGCCGCCGCCAAAGGCCGAACATCAGAAGCGATCCGAAAAATCATGGGTCTACAAGCCAAAACCGCCCATGTTATACGAGACGGCATAGAAACCGAGTTACCCGTCGAGGAAGTCCAAGTCGGCGACATCATAGTCGTGCGTCCAGGCGAGAAAATCCCAGTCGACGGCGTAATCACCGAGGGTTATTCGGCTGTAGACGAGAAAGTCATCACAGGCGAATCCATTCCCATTGAGAAACGCAAAGGCGACCAAGTCATTGGCGCCACCCTAAACAAGACTGGCACCTTCAAGTTCCAAGCCACCAAAGTCGGCAAAGATACCGCACTCGCCCAGATCATAAGTTTAGTCGAGACCGCTTTAAGCTCTAAAGCGCCTGTACAGCGGTTAGCCGACATAGCCTCAGGGTACTTTGTCCCCGCTATCATAACCATCGCTACACTGTCGGCGTTAGCATGGTACTTCCTCTTCGGCACAGACTACATCTTCTCATTAACCGTGTTTATAGCGGTGCTGATCGTCGCTTGCCCCTGTGCTCTAGGGTTAGCTACTCCGACAGCTATTATGGTCGGTGTCGGAAAAGGAGCGGAAAACGGCATCCTAATCAAAAGCGGCGAAACACTAGAAACAGCTCACAAGCTGCAAACGGTGGTATTCGACAAAACAGGCACCTTAACTAAGGGTGAACCCGAAGTAACCGACATAGTAACCACTGATACGCTCAATGAGGAGCAACTATTACTTTATGCAGCAGTGGCAGAGAAGAATTCTGAGCATCCCCTAGGCGAAGCCATCGTAAAAGCCGCCAAAACACGCAACCTAAATGTTGAATGGCCAAACGACTTCAACGCGATTCCGGGGCAGGGTGTCGAAGTTAAGTATGCCGGAAAAACGGTGTTGCTTGGCAACCGTAAACTAATGGAAACCAACAACATCGACATCTCTACACTTGAGCCCAGGATGGCGGCGTTTGAGGAGCAGGGCAAAACCGTGATGCTGCTGGCATTAGACGGAAAAGCCACTGGGTTAATTGCGGTTGCTGATGTAGTAAAAGAGCACTCAGCCCAGGCAGTTACAGCGCTCAAGAAGATGGGGCTTGAAATAGTAATGTTAACCGGCGATAACCCACACACAGCCAAAGCCATAGCCACACAGGTTGGCGTGGACCGTGTACTGGCGGAAGTTTTGCCCAGCGAAAAAGCCACTGAAATCAAGCGTCTGCAGGGTGAAGGCAATGTGGTGGCCATGGTTGGCGACGGTATCAATGATGCCCCGGCACTGGCTCAAGCTGACATCGGGGTTGCTGTAGGCTCGGGCACAGATGTTGCTATGGAGTCAGGCGACATAGTGCTGATCAAAAATGACCTGCGTGACGTGGTGGTTGCAATCCAGTTGAGTCAGGCGACGATGAGCAAAATTCGCCAGAACCTATTCTGGGCTTTCTTCTATAATGTCGCGTTGATTCCAATGGCTGCTGGGGTGCTATATCCGTTGCTTGGTGTAGTGTTTGATCCAGTGTATGCGGCGGCCGCTATGGCCTTTAGCAGTGTTACCGTTGTGTCTAACGCGGCGCTACTGCGGCGGTTTAAACCAAAACTCTAAGTAACCCCTCGTAAGATTGTTTGGAGGTGAAACAAGCATGGCAAAAGACCTAGTATGTATGATGGATGTAGACGAGCGTACAGCAAAATGGACAGCCGTCTACAAGGGCAAAACCTACTACTTCTGTGCTCCAGGCTGCAAGAAAGCCTTCGAAGAAGAACCAGAACTCTACGTGAACATCAAACTCTCAGAAGAACAGCATCCAGTTCACTACCACAAGCGGGAAGGCGACGACGAACCAAGCGACCATAGCTGTGGCTGCGGATGCGGACACAAACACTAGCCCTCCTTTTTTAGAAGGCTCCTAACAGGACATGCTCCGCAAACAAGTCCTCACTAAATTCCCCCACAAACTCCACTTTTTCGTTTATTACTATTTTTGGCACGCCAATAACATTATATTTTAGGGCTAAGTCGGGGAATTCTTGGGCGTCTATCACTTCGGCTCTAACGTTGCCGCATTCGATGGCGAGTTTGTGTGCGGTAGCGGCTGCACTTGGACAATGGGGGCAAGTTAGGTTTACAAAGACCTTGATATTTACTGGCGTTTTGATATCTTTGACGACTTCTTTGGTTTTCTCAGAAAGGTCTGTCTGTCCTCTGGAGACGTTTATGATGGCTTCAATGAGGGTCTGCAACTCGTATCCATATGGTATGCCATAGATGCGAACCCCATAATCCTGTTTGCCGATGACTGCAATCGCGGGGATACGCTCGATCCCATACTCCTTGACTTTTTCAGTGTCCGAAACAAAGTCGTAGATTTGAGCAGTAATTTTGTCGGTTATTGTTGCCATGTCCTCGACAAGTTTGCGGGTTTGATTGCAATATTGGCATTCTGTTTCCTGGGTAAACATAACAAGCTTAACCGGATCCACCAGTCTGGTTTCAAAGTCTCTCTGTAACAGTTCCCTTTTTTCTTGGGGAAGAAGACTCAAGTTTTAGCCCTCCAAAAACCTCTATATTAGCTAAAACTACTGTGTGTACTGCTCCATATAGCCTTTAAAGCACCCAAGCGGTTGCAGACGAAACTAATATTAAGCGCTTGAACCTGACGATTTAGACTAGTTACATTTTGGAGATATCTAGTATGGATAAAGTCACTCTGAAGGAAGGAGTAAATTGGGTTGGAGTAGTAGACTGGAACATCCGCGACTTCCACGGATATATAACATATAGGGGAACAACATACAACGCTTATTTAATACAGGACCAAAAAACCGCCCTAGTTGACACCGTAAAAGCCCCCTTCGCTAACGAACTCATCGAACACATCAAAGAACACACGCCACTTGAGAAAATCGACTACATAATCGTCAACCATGTAGAGATGGACCACTCAAGCAGCCTACCCATCGTTGCCCGCCTTGCACCGCAAGCCAAAATTTACTCGACTGCCAGAGGCAAAGAAGAACTCATCAAGCATTACGGATCAGAGTTTGAGCGCATAGAGGTCGTCAAGTCTGGCGACAAAATCTCGTTGGGACAAAAGACGCTGACTTTCCTTGAGGCGCCAATGCTACATTGGCCTGATAGCATGTTCACTTACATAATTGAAGACAAAATACTTCTACCTAACGACGCGTTTGGCCAGCACCTTGCAAGTTCAGGACGATTCGACGACGAAGTGGATGAGAAAATCCTCATGGAAGAGGCAGTTACATACTACGCAAACATCCTAACACCGTTCTCGCCGCTTATCGTTAAAAAGATCCAAGAAGTCGTAGCCATGAAGCTACCCATCGACATCATAGCCCCAAGCCACGGCATCATATGGCGCAAAGACCCCATGAAAATCATAAACGCATACCTCGATTGGTGTACAGGCAAAATCGTGAAAAACAAAGCGGTAGTCGTATTCGATACCATGTGGGGCAGCACCGACAAGATGGCACGCGCAATCGGTGAAGGCATCGCAAGTCAAGGAGTTGAGGTCAAACTGCTCAAGCTAAGATGCAACGACAACACCGACCTTGTCACTGAGATTGTGGATGCAAAAGCAGTCGTAGTTGGCTCGCCAACCCTTAACAACGGGATGTTTCCCTCTCTGGGCTCGTTTTTGACTTATGCTGGCGGCTTGAAGCCCAAAGGGAAGGCATGGTACTTTTTTGGAAGCTACGGTTGGGGCGGCGGCGCAGTCCGAGGCATGGTCAAGATGGCAAAAGAGTTTGGCCTCGAAACCCAAGAGCCGACTATGGAGTTAAAGTGGGTTCCAACCGCTGAGGAGCTAAAGAAGTGCTTTGAATTCGGCCAAGCAATCGGCCAAAAAATCAAAGCCTAACCCCTTTCCTTTTTAGACGACGTTAAGTAATCCTTAAAATAAAAAGTTAGGTTAGTTAGGCTTTGGCCTATTCTATTTTCATGAAGTAGCTTTTGGGTGTTCCGCAAATCGGGCATATATCGGGTTCGGTGCCTTCAAAGGTGTTTCCGCAGACTGGGCAGACCGTAATCTGAGCTGCTGGGAGGTCTTTGCCAGCTTTTATGCTTTCGATGGCTTTTTTGTATAGCTCTGCGTGGATAGCTTCCACTTTGTTGGCATAGTCAAAGCTCTTGACCGCTTGTTTGTTTCCTTCAGCTTTTGCTTCCTCAATGAATTGGGGGTACATTTTTGTGAACTCATACGTTTCGCCTGAGACTGCTGTGCCTAGATTGTCGATTGTGGTCTTGATTTGGCCCATGACTTTTAGGTGGTTTTGGGCATGGACAGTTTCTGCCTCGGCTGCGGCCCTGAAGAGTTTGGCGATTTGGGGAAAGCCTTCTTGTTGGGCTGCTTTGGCAAAGGCGAGGTAGAGTCGGTTTGCTTGAGATTCGCCTGCAAACGCCTCTTTTAGGTTTTCGTCGGTTTTAGTCATAAAGTTCACCATGAGTTTTAAGGGTGTGGAGGTAAATAAGGACTTAGCTGCCCCTTGCATGTTGCGTGGTGTGTGGTGGCGTTTTGTTTACTGGTATGCTGGTTGATGCTTTTGTATACGGGCCATTTTGATTAAGTATGCTAGCAGATGGAAATGAAATTCTGCAACATCATTAACCCCCTGAATGGGGCAACTGCTCTGTTGCTGTGGAGTGCTTATATGTAATACTCGGGTTTTTCTGATTCAGGAACCTCTCTATGCCGGCAGAAGCTTGCGCAGAGACTGCAGAAGTCAGGTGTAATGTCGTCTGCGGTAATTTCTTTGTTTACTAGTTTCTTGGCAGTTTGGCAAGCCATTGCCTGGATTTTGGGGAGATACTGCTCTACGTGTTCTACTCCTTTGTATGCGCGTTTTGCGCTTAGATACTGGCTGACTGCGGCTTGGGTAGTGCCCAATTTTTTTGCGGTTTCGGTTTGGGAGAGTTTGTATTTTTGTACGAGTTCTTTGGCTAGCATTGATCGGAATATCGGTAGGACGTATTTGCCGATTATCTCGCATTGCGGGTTCATGGTTACCGTTGGATTATAACATGCTTATACTTATAAGTCGTTTCTGGGGTTCTGCAGGTTTTTCTCTGCATAGTGCTCTAGGGTGCTTCAGACTAGGGTTTGGTATTCAAAAAAGAATATATAACGCCGTTAACTAACAATAAACCATGTTTCCCACACTAGAAGACATAGGCAAACGACGCAGACAACTAGGCCTAAAACAATCCGAGCTAGCCAAAGCCGCCGGCGTAAGCCAATCCCTAATCGCCAAACTCGAAGCTGGAACCATAGACTCATCCTACACCAAAGTCCGAGCCATCTTTGACGTCTTAGAACGCCTAGAATTCAAAACAAAAGTCCAAGCTGAGAAACTCGTGCATACCAACGTCGTAGGCATACAACGTACCCAACCGGTCTCTGAAGTCGTGAAAATCATGAAGGAACACGGGTACTCCCAGATACCCGTCTTTGACGGAAAACAATCCGTCGGTAGCATTTCAGAAAAGGCAATTTTGCGTGAAATTCTGGCCGGGAAAGACTTGGCTGAAATTTCCAAGTTGCCGACTGAGCGCATAATGGAGGAGGCTTTTCCGCAAATTAATGAGGATGCTCCTTTGTCGTTGATTACTACGCTTTTGCAGAATTATTCAGCGGTTCTGGTTTCCAAGAAGGGTGTTGTTATTGGGATCATCACCAAGGCGGATTTGTTGAGGATGCTTTAGGGTATTCTTTTATTGTGGTTTTAATTTCTTTTTTATTGATGCTTTTTTTAAACTTGGGTTTGGGGTTACCATAAAGGCTTTAAGCACAAACACTATAACAGTGTTATAGGTACGTGGTTACAATGACAATAAAAACCAACATATTAGAAACCATCGGAAAAACACCCCTCATACGCCTAAACAAACTAACCCAAGAAACAAACGCCACCGTCATAGTCAAACTTGAATCAAAAAACCCCGGCGGAAGCGTCAAAGACCGCATCTGCAAAGCCATGATCGAGGAAGCCGAAAAACAAGGCCTCCTAAAACCCGGCGCCACTATAATCGAACCCACTAGCGGAAACACCGGCATCGGTCTAGCGATGGTTGCAGCCGTCAAAGGCTACAAACTAATCCTAACCATGCCTGAAACCATGAGCATTGAACGCCGCAACCTGCTCAAAGCATACGGTGCACAACTCGTCCTTACCCCTGGCCCTGAGGGTATGGGTGGAGCCATCAAAAAAGCCGAAGAACTCGCCTCTCAAACCCCTAACAGCTTCATACCCCAGCAATTCAAAAACATAGCCAACCCCAAAATCCACCGCGAAACCACTGGACCAGAAATCTGGGAAGACACAGAAGGCAAAGCCGATATAATAGTCGCGGGGGTCGGAACAGGCGGAACCATAACAGGAGTAGCACAGTTCATTAAACCTAAAAAGCCCTCCTTTAAGGCCATAGCTGTTGAGCCAGCTGCGTCTCCAGTGCTAAGCGGCGGCACAAAAGGACCCCACAAAATTCAAGGAATAGGCGCAGGATTCAAACCAGATACCCTTCAGATAGAGTTGGTAGATGAGATTATCCGGGTGACAGATGAGGCCGCATTGAAAACCGCACGGTTGCTTGCACAGGAAGAGGGATTGCTTGTCGGCATTTCCGCGGGGGCTGCAACTTGGGCGGCGCTTGAAGTGGCAAAGCGTTCCGAAAACAAGGATAAAATGATTGTCGTCATACTGCCAGACACAGGCGAACGATATCTAAGTACCGTACTGTTCCAGGATCCCATCCTGCCCCCAACCATCTAAACTCCTCTCTTTTTTCTTTTTGTAACGCTTCTCTTATATGTCCCACTCACTAATACAGAGAAGGGACCAGACATGACGACAGAACCTAACCCTACTCGACCAAAAGACTGCAAAGAATGTATAGAGAAAAACCGGGACGTCGATTGCTGGAACCCCGAGCGCATGCTAGACACCCTGATGCGGTCAGAGCCTAAGGTCGAGGAAGACTGGATGATAAAGGGCATACCTAAACTCGTAGACGAAGTGTTGGTTAGCTACGAGAAATTCGGCGGTATGGATCACCTTGAAGGACGCGATTTACCCTCCAAAAAAGTCGTCATTGAGGTACTGGAAGATTTGTTCAGTGTCCTTTTCCCTGGTTACCTAGGGGACTCTGAACTCACCAAGGCAAACATTAAGTATAATCTTGGAATAAAAATCAACTCCATCTACATAAGGCTCACCGAGCAGATAGAAAAGAGCCTCAAATATATCTGCAGAAAAAACAACGAATGTGCTCAAGACATCTGCCAGAAGCGGGCGCATGTAGTTGCGCGGGAGCTTCTTGAGAAGCTACCTGAAATTCGCGCTAAACTCAGTGGCGACGTACAAGCCGCATACAGAGGCGATCCTGCAGCGGTTAGCACTGATGAAGTCATCTTGAGCTATCCTGTTGTTCTTGCAATCACCACTTACCGCATTGCACATGAACTATACCGGAGTGGTGTGCCCCTAATCCCGCGCATTATGAGCGAACATATGCACAGCTTAACGGGTATAGACATTCATCCGGGCGCAAGAATCGGCAATAACTTCTTTATAGATCATGGTACCGGCGTGGTAATTGGGGAGACCGCTGAGATTGGCGATAATGTCAAACTCTATCAGGGCGTCACGCTTGGCGCGCTCAGCTTCCCCAAGGACGAGAAGGGCAACATTATCAAAGGCCGCAAACGACACCCAACTATAGGCAACAATGTGGTCATCTATTCAGGTGCTACACTGCTTGGCGCTGAGACCGTTGTGGGCGATAATTCGGTAATTGGTGGCAACGTGTGGGTTACGGGGCCAGTGCCGCCGGGAACAAAGATTACGATTGCGGCTCCGCAGCAGAATTATAAGACGGAGAACCATACGCCGCCCAAAGAATAGGCGTATTGGCGCTTAGGGGCCCTTTTTCATATTCCTAGGTCTCCATTCTTTTTTGCAGTTTATTCTTTTTTGAATATTACAATCAACAACCATTATAACGCCGTTATTGCATTCTTGTTTTAAACCCAAACCAAGGAGCAACAAACAATGACCAAAAGAAGAATAGACACAATCGCCGTCCACGCCGGCCAAGAGTCCCCCGACCCAGCAACCGGCGCGCGATCTGTCCCCATCTACCAAACCTCTTCATACGTGTTCAAAAGCCCCGAACATGCAGCAAACCTATTCGGGCTCAAAGAACTCGGCAACATCTATACCCGACTTATGAACCCCACAACCGACGTGTTTGAACGCCGGATAGCAGCCATCGAAGGCGGTACAGCGGCGCTCGCAGTCGCCTCAGGCCAAGCCGCCATCACACTAGCACTCCTAACCATAACACGTGTCGGCGACGAAATCGTCGCAGCCAACAACCTCTATGGAGGAACCTACGAACTCTTCCACCACACCTTCCCCAAACTGGGCAGAAAAGTCACCTTTGTAGACTCACAGAACCCTGAGGAATTCAAAAAAGCCATCAACGCTAAAACACGGGCAATCTATGCCGAAACCATCGGCAACCCCAAGCTGGATGTCCCTGACTTTGAAGTCCTATCAGAAATCGCTCACGACGCAGGCATACCCTTTGTAGTCGACAACACCGTCGGCGTAGGATTAGTCGCACCCATCGATTACGGTGCAGACATAGTTGTCCTCTCCGCCACCAAATACATCGCTGGGAACGGCTCAAGCCTCGGCGGAATAATCGTAGACAGCGGCAAATTCCAATGGAACAACGGCAAATTTCCCGAATTCACCGAACCCGACCCAGCTTACCATGGCGTCAAATACTGGGATGCCTTCGGTAACTTCCCCGGCCTAGGCAACGTCGCGTTGGCGTTTAAGGCTCGGGTTACGCTTCTGCGGGATGTCGGTCCAGCCGTGAGCCCCTTCAATGCGTGGCTATTCATACAGGGCCTAGAAACGCTTGCGCTACGTCAACGCAAACACAGCGAAAATGCACTCAATGTAGCCCAGTTCCTAAGCCAGCACCCCCTTGTCAGTTGGGTTAACTATCCAGGCTTACCCAGCAACCCCAACCACAAAATCGCCTCGAAATATCTCGATGGATACTACGGCGGCTTGGTAGGCTTTGGCGTTAAAGGCGGCTTAGAAGCAGGGAAAAAAGTGATCCGATCAGTAAAGCTTTTTTCGCACCTTGCCAACATCGGAGACACAAAAAGCCTCATCATCCATCCAGCTTCCACCACCCATCAACAACTAACCCCCACAGAGCAGGCAGCCACTGGCGTCACACCAGACTATATTCGACTATCCATAGGCATCGAAGACGTCCAAGACATCATCGAGGATCTAGACCAAGCCCTCAAAGCCGCCGCCCAACCCTAAACCCACCCCTCATCTATTAGGAGGTAACAGGCTAATCTCAAATCAACCCGTTCACCAGTTCAGCTTCGACGAGTTAACGCTGGAGTTAGGCGAAAAACTCGGTCCGGTTACGCTGGCGTATGAAACTTACGGGGAACTCAACGCTGACAAAACCAATGCCATCTTGGTTTTGCATGCATTTAGTGGTGACTCCCATGTTTCAGGTGAGGGCGGTTGGTGGAGTAGTCTGGTAGGCGGCGGGAAAGGCATCGACACCGACAAGTACTTTGTTATCTGCAGCAACGTCATAGGTGGCTGTCGTGGCTCCACAGGGCCATCCTCAATTAACCCCATAACAGGGAAGCCCTATGGAACAGACTTTCCGCTCATCACCATCGGCGACATGGTTAACGCTCAGCGTCGCCTAATCGATTACCTTGGCATCGAGCAGTTGCTCTCTGTTGTGGGAGGGTCGATGGGTGGCATGCAGGCGCTGCAATGGATGGCTGCCTATCCTACACGGATACGCTCAGCAATTCCAATTGCAACGACACTAAAACATAATCCCCAGCAGATCGCTTTCAATGAAGTCGCACGTCAAGCAATCATGGCGGACCCCGACTGGCTAAACGGTAACTACTACGGCAAAACCACCCCCGTTAAGGGCTTAGCCATCGCCAGAATGATTGGGCATATAACCTATATGAGTGACACCTCGATGGCAGAAAAGTTCGGCCGCAAAATCCGAGCCGACAAGGCACCTTTCAAGTTTGGCGCTGACTTTGAAGTCGAAGGCTACCTTCACAACCGAGGTGACACCTTCACTAAACGGTTTGACGCAAATAGCTACCTCTACATAACCAAAGCCATGGATTACTTTAACCTGCTAAACGGTCACAGTCTGGGCAGCATCTTCCACGGCTTGAGGGCTAAAGTGCTGGTTATCGCTTTCAAATCTGACTGGCTCTACCCCCCCTACCAGTCACAGGAGATCGTTAAGGCATGCAAACTCAGCGGTGTGGAAGCGAGTTACTGCGAAATCAACGCATCCTATGGTCATGACTCCTTCCTTGTGGAGACAGAGCAGGAAGACAGGTTAATCGCCGGCTTCCTTAAGGGATTAAGTAACGGTAACGGAGGCACCTAGCATGGCAGGTAAAATCGATTGTAAAGCCATAGCTGATTGGATAGCGCCGGGGTCTTCGGTGCTGGATTTGGGCTGCGGAGACGGCGAACTCTTAGCTTATCTCTCCCAGACAAAGCATGTCCGGGCACAGGGCATCGAACTTGACGAGCACGCCATTGTGGGCTGTGTAGCTTTAGGCTTAAGTGTCTACCAACAGGATATTGACACGGGCCTTTCTGAGTACGCCGACAAATCCTTCGACTACGTCATCGTCAACCAGACCCTACAGCAGGTTAAGAAGCCAGATTTTGTCCTGCAAGAGGCGCTTCGGGTTGGCAAAAAAGTCGTTGTCGGGATCCCGAACTTTGCTCACTACAAGGCGCGCGCAAGCATACTGTTCCAGGGCCGTGTCCCTGTTACACCCTCGTTGCCTTATCAGTGGTATGATACGCCCAACCTGCACTTCCTAAGCATCGCTGACTTCCGCGACTACACAAAACAGAAAGGCATAGCCATCGAAGACGCCTTCTACAAGACCGACAACCGCAAAGTCCGACTCTTCCCCAACCTGCTAGCTGAATATGGCTATTTCTTGCTTAGCCGCATTGGCATTTAAGCAGCCGCTTCGTCTTTCTCTTTGTTTTTTACGGTAAAGGCTTTAAATGTGCCCTTGTCCTATATTTCCGCTACAGTGCGCGGAGGTCGCCCAGCATGGCCAAAGGCGTAGGACTGAGGCTCCTATCCCGCAGGGGTTCGTGGGTTCAAATCCCACCCTCCGCACCAAGAACTGATTTTTCTGTTCTACTAATGGATAAAAAGCATTAGCATTATTGACCTTGCTCGGTTACTTAGTGTCTGCCAATTTCAAATCGAGACTATCGAGGCCGCCATCTTTGGCTGCTTGAAAATAATCACAGCAAATTATGGTTTAATCGTGGCAATAGATGAAGACCGCTTGATAATTTAACTGCAAACAGACTGATTGCTTTAGTTAACAAATTTGACTAACCCGATAATATTCCTCTTTTTCTTTAGGCGTAGATGCTTGTTTGTAAATCAAGTTTCAATGTAAAGTGTTACACGTAAATTGCCGTAAATAACATGATGTGTAAATAAAATACGGCTGTGTGCTAGGTAAATTGTGTAATAAATTATATATACGTAAATTGCCGCAAATATGGCTGTGAAGCTGTTTGGTTAAAGCTGCCTTGGCAACGCCCGCCTATTTATCTGTCGCTTGGGTTCTGATGGTTAGTTATCAGATTTTTACTGAAACTGCTGTTAGAACAGTTGTAGATACAATCGCGGTTGGGTTCCCTAGCTTTGGTGGCTGGCTGCTTTTTAGGTTAGACATGATTGTTTTTGTCTATGCGTTTGCTTGGGTGTTCGTGTTGTCATCTATTATTCCGTCTTTAATTTTGGGCAAGGACCGCGGTGTTATTGTTCAATTTATCGTCTGTTTAGCGTTGACGTTGACCGCTTTTGTGTTGGTTGATGTTCTGGCGGATTATGGGTTTACAATCTCCCAGGAGGCGCTACTTTCTAATTCTAATCTGCAGCTGTTTAGCAACGTATTCTTCGCATCTTTCTACCTCTCGCTCCCCTACATATTCATGATAGCAATCGATGTCCGCGGCAGAAAGAAGAGAAAACAGAAAAAAGACCACATCAAAGAATTAACAGACGACTTCTCAACAACGAACCCCTAACACAACCCCCACAACCCAGTGGATCCTAAAGATTCTTGTGTTTGTACCGCTTCGCGAACAGGCGTATTTTCTATCTGTACCAGTCGGGCAACCAAAAAACAACCCCACGCGCAACCGTACAGGCGCTCACTGCCAAAATCAGCAAACACCTATTTGTGCTCTGCTATTTCCTTGCGGTTGCTGTGTCTGTATATAAGGGAGGGGTCCCTCGGCAAAGCAACAGAGTCTTACATGGCTCCTGTGAATTGCTAGCATCAATGTTCCAAAAGGTTGACCCGCAAGTGTAGCCTTAGCTAGTCGGCTTTGTTTAGGCTATTAGAGTTAAATAGCACCTTTTCCAAGTACACAATCAGGTCCTGGACCCAATGTTAGACATCAAGCTTATCCGGGAAAACCCCGAACTCGTAAGAGCAAACCTAGCTAAACGGAACAATCCCGAATGCCTAAAAATGCTAGAAGACCTCATCGCATTAGACAAAGACTGGCGTACAAACAGCACCAAACTAAACGACCTGCGCCATGAACGCAAACAAATCACCATCGAAATCGCCAAAGCCAAAAAAGCCTGCCAGAACGCCGACGCCCACTTCGCCAAAGCCGCAGAAGTCGACCAGAAAATCACACAGGCCCAAAAGCAGGTATCAGAGCAGGAAGCCCAAATCAGAACCTACCTCCTAACCCTACCCAACCTGCTTGAGGACTCGGTTCCAGTCGGCAAGGACTCAAGCGAGAATGTTACAATCAAAACCTGGGGCACCATACCCAAGTTTGATTTCCCAGTCAAAAACCACATTGACCTCGCAGTACCACTCGACCAAATCGATATGGAGCGTGCAGGAAAAGTCGCTGGCGCCCGATTCTTCTACCTCAAAAACGACATCGCCATGCTTGATATGGCGCTTATGCATTTTGCGCTTGAGGAACTCCAAAACCGCGGCTACACCCCAGTAGTGCCGCCCTACATGATGAAACGCGACGCATATGAAGGCGTAACGGCGCTAGGAGACTTCGAAGAGGTTCTCTACAAGATTGAAAGGGAAGACCTCTACATGATCGCGACATCCGAGCATCCGTTGGCGGCTATGTACTGGAACGAAGTTCTAAAACAAGACGACCTACCCGTCAAACTGGCCGGAATCAGCACCTGCTTCCGAAAAGAGGCAGGCGCCCACGGCAAAGACACCCGCGGTATCTTCCGCACTCACCAATTCAACAAAATCGAGCAATTCATCTTCTGCAAACCCGAAGACGCCCCAAAACTCCATGAGGAACTTTTAGAAAACGCTGAAGCCATCTATCAAAAACTCGGCTTACCCTACCGCGTAGTCAACGTCTGCACAGGCGACATAGGCACCGTCGCAGCCAAAAAATATGACCTCGAAGTCTACATGCCCGCACAGGGTGACTACCGCGAAGCCGTATCCTGCAGCAACTGTACCGACTACCAAGCCCGCCGCTTAGGCGTCCGCTACCGCATCAAAGAGGGCGCGCCGCCACAGGGCCCCGTACACACGCTTAACAGCACCGCCATCGCCACCGGCCGCACCATAGTCGCCATAATTGAGAACTACCAAAACAGTGATGGAACCATAACTGTCCCCGATGCGCTAAGAAAATACTTGGGCGGTAGAGAAAAAATAACTAAAAAACGCTAAAAGTTTTAATATATCGTTGAGATTGTTTTGGGACGGTTCGGAGAAATAACCTTTGTCCGCTAAATCAGCAAAGCATATTCGCGATAAATGGCGCAGCAAGACATGGTACATGGTCGTTGCGCCGTCATTCTTCGGCAACATAGAGCTAGGCTCAATTCCAGCCCAAGAAGAACAGATGTTAATAGGCAGAGTCGTCGAGGCTACACTCTACGATATCACCGGCGACTTTTCACATCACTACCTGAAAATGTTCTTCCAAATCCACGCTATCGAAGGAAAAACCGCACGCACCCTCTTTAAGGGTCATGAGTACTCGCGTGACTTCCTAAGAAGCTTGGTCCGCAGAAGAACAACCAAAGTCGACGGATTATTCAACATCACAACAAAAGACGGCTTCAAACTACGCATCTCCGTCTCAGCATTAACCCTCTCACGCATAAAGACCTCTCAGGAAAAACTCATCCGTGACATGATGGAAAAGATTATCCGAGAAAAATCTGCCTCGTTAACTCTTGACCAATTCGTACAAGAAATGGTTCTCGGCAAAATCGCCTCAGACATCTACAACCAAGCTAAACTCGTCGCGCCACTAAGACACGTCGGCATACGCAAATCCAAACTCATCGCTGCCCCCACAAACCTACCAAAAGACGCTCCAATCCAAGAAGCAGAAGAGCCAGAAGACGCTGAGGAAACCGAAGAGGAAATAGAAGAAGAAATTGAAGAACCAGAGGCTCCCTCAGCTTCTGAATAAATCCCCAAACCCCCAACTTTACTTTTAACTTAGTTCTAAACGCTTTTTAAGCATCTAACCGCATGCTTACTAATGGTGCCAAATCAACTACTGGAGAGAACTGTTTGAAGGTAACAGCGTTAGCAGGCGGAGTTGGTGCAGCAAGATTCCTAACCGGCTTAACACAGGCAATGTCTCCCGAGAACCTTACGGTAATAGTCAACACTGGCGACGACATAACTCTGCATGGACTCCACATATCCCCCGATATAGACATCGTCACCTATACCTTAGCTGGCATCGTTGATGAAACCAAGGGCTGGGGAATAAAAAACGACACTTTCCAATGCCTTGATATGCTCAAAGCATACGGCGCAGAAGCGTGGTTCAACCTAGGCGACAGAGACTTGGCAACACATATCTATCGAACCAACCGCCTCCGCCAAGGCGCCAAACTAACCCAGGTAACTGATGAGATTCGGCGTCAATTGGGCGTTAGAGCAAGAATTTTACCCATGAGCAACGACCACTTCGAAACAAGAGTCAAAACACCCACCGGTTCAATTCACTTTGAGGAGTACTTTGTGAAGCGGCAATGCAAAGATGACTTTTTAGGCGTAGACTTCCTCGGTGAAGACCAAGCAAAACCAGCCCCCGGAGTTTTGCAAGCTATTTCCGAGGCGGATTTGCTTGTTGTTTGCCCCAGCAACCCTGTAGTTAGCATCGGCACAATACTCTCGATAGTCAGCGTTCGCGATGCTTTAAGGCGTGCCAAAGCAAGAGCGGTGGCGGTAAGTCCCATTGTAGCTGGCGCAACCATTAAGGGCCCTGCCGATAGGATGCTTCGGGGATTAGGATTTGAGGTTTCAGCATTGGGCATAGCAAAGTTTTATTCGGATTTTCTTGACGCCCTCGTAATCGATGTTAAAGATGTCTCACTAAAGGAGCCTATCAAAAAGTTGGGGTTGGATGTTACAGTTACTAATACGGTGATGAAGTCGCTGGATGATAAGGTCGCTTTGGCACGGGCGGTGCTTCATGCCTAAGCACAAGGAGCCATTACAGGGCGTAGAAGGAAGGGTTATATCTACAAGAGAGTCTAATGAGTAGTAAATTCGGAGTTGGTATAGTGGAAAAAAAGAGTTACGACTGGTTCGAGCAGCGACGTAGAACCCGTGGATTGGAACTCGCACATGAGCAGATCACAAAAGCGTTCGATACCGTTACTTGGTTGCAGAAAGCAACGAAGTGCTTCTCAGAAAAGAACGTGAAAGACGCCAAAAAATACATCGCAAACCTCTACGAAGCCGAAGAGGAAGTAGACCAGCTCCGCACAGACACCTTTATGGAGCTATCAAAGGGCGCCGCGTTGGTTTCTGATTATCGAGAAGATCTACTTCACCTCGTTAAACGCCTCGACACCCTAGCTGATCACGTAAAGGACGCAGCTCGCTGTCTTGAGATGCTATATGAGGCGGACATCCCCTCGGAGTTGATGGACAAGACAGTTTTCATGACTACAAAGCTGGTGGAGACTGCTCAAACGCTCCGTGGAAGCATCGAAAAGATATCCTCCGCGCCCAATGACGCCATAAAAGAAGCCAAGAAGGTCGGAGACATCGAGCACTTCATCGACGAAGAGTACCTCAAAGCAAAGGGGCTATTTATCAAGTATGGGGTATCGATGAACTGCGGCGCTATGGTTATCTTTGATGACTTGATCGAGTTTATTGAACAAGCCGCAGACATGTGTGCTGATACAGCAGACTACATTCTGGTATTATCCAGCAGAGACTAACCCTCTCTATTTAATTTTTTAATCGATGGCTGACACGTTAGTGCCCTATGGGTCTTTCTTTGATGGTATTTTGGCGACCTGTCGCATCACACTGTGAAAACTAACTCATAAGTATCATCTTTAAATGAAGTTACGACACCACAGGAGAAAAAGAAATGCAATTGTATAAAAAGCAAACTATAACCGTTTTGATTGTTGCTGTCTTAGCAGCATCAATCGGTCTGTCAATACTACCACCAGACGCATCGGCACATACTCCACCTTGGGAAATCACGACATTTGCTTACATCAGCGCGGCACCAAACCCTGTTGGCGTTGGTCAACAGACAAACATTGTTTTCTGGCTTGACACCGTCATCCAGGGCGCAGGCATCACTAACAACATCCGCTTCCGCAACTACAACCTGACAATCGTTGCACCTGACGGAACAAGAACAGAGAAAATCTTCCCAACAATCACCGACACAACATCCTCACAGTACTACCAATTTACACCTGACCAAGTCGGCACATACAACCTCTACTTCAACTTCCCCGGTCAAGTCTATGACTACGGCGGACAATACCAAAACGATACCTACACAGCAAGCAGTGCATCTACAACTCTAACAGTACAGGAGACTCCAGTCACTGGTTTACCTGCAATTCCACTGCCAACTGAGTACTGGTCACGTCCAATCTTCGGCCAAAACCATGCTTGGTCCACCATCAGTTCTAACTGGCTAGCAGGCGCAGCAACAGCTGACCTCTGGCAAAAGAACGGTCTTTCACCAGAAAGTGCACACATCGTCTGGACAAAGCCCCTTGAATACGGCGGCTTGACGGGCGACATGACAGTGCAGTATGACCAAGATACCCTAACCGCACCAACATACTACAGCGGCTTCTCATACAACACAAGATTCGGCAACCCCATCATACTACAAGGCATACTATACTACCGTGAACCAAACGGCGAAAACGGCGGTAACGGCCAAATGGTCGGCGTTGACTTAGCCACTGGCGAAACTGTTTGGACAAGCGATACCTTCTTCCCAACAAAAGCTTCACTTGTCGAATTTGAGTCCGCTAACCAACACGGTGTTGTAGGCGGTATTCTATGGCAAGTTGTAGGCAACACTTGGGTCGGATACAACGCAGCTAACAAGCAGTGGCTTATGAACCTCACTAACGTCCCTTCAGGTACAGAAGTCACAACAAACACTGGCGACATCCTCCGATATGTCCTAAGCTACAACACAACTGCCAAAACTGGACGCTTACTGGTATGGAACAGCACCGCAGCAATCCTTAGCCAATCCACTATTAACAATGAACCTGGCTGGCCAAACGGTGGCTCAACTACAACAACCGGCGCAGTAGGCGCAGGTGTAGTCATAAACGCGGGCACATCCGCATGCTACTCGGCTAACGTGACAATCACTGCTGATCTTGTCGGTAACGTAAGCCCCGCTATTGTCGGTGTTCTTCCAGGTGACATAATCCTTGGTCGCAGCAGCAATATCGGGTTAGTTTCACAGCCAAACCCCAACAGCAACCCATGGACCATGTGGGCACTTAGTGACGAAGCAGACGACCGCGGACGCCTAGTCTGGAAGAAAGACTATGCAGCTCCCGAAGGTAACCAAACCGAAATGCTCTCAATGCAACCCATCGATCCAGTTACACGTGCCTTCACCATGACAAGATTTGAAACCGGTCAACGCTTAGCATACAGCTTAGACACTGGCAACAAACTCTGGGGTCCAGTTGGTCCAGAAATGCCTCCACAGTTCCAGTACTACAGCGCACGTGAAGGTCTACCCGCATACGGCAACCTCTATGTCGCTGGATACGGCGGTGTCGTCTACTGCTACTCAATGAAAGACGGCTCACTACTCTGGACATACGGCAACGGCGGCGAAGGCAACAGCACAAACACTGGCTCAGACACACCTTGGGGCAATTACCCAACACACATCGCAGCATTCGCTAACGGCATCGTCTACACCATGTCAGGCGAGCACTCACCTAACACGCCACTCTACCTCGGGTACCGTGCACGTGCACTCAACGCAACTACCGGCGAAGAACTCTGGACGCTTCTTGACTGGTCAGCATCCGGTCTAGGAACCTCCAACGCTCCAGTCGCCATCGCAGACGGCTACATGTCATTCCTCAATGCATACGACGGCCAAATCTACACTCTAGGCAAGGGCCCAAGCAAGACAACAGTTGAAATCCGAAACGACGTAATCCAACAGGGCAACAGTGTACTGATTCAGGGCAAAGTCTACGACATTTCACCTGGCACAAAGCAACACGAGCAGGCCGCACGCTTCCCAGACGGTGTTCCCGCAGTCTCTGAAGAAAGCATGACTGCATGGATGGAATACGTTTACGAGCAGCAGCCACGCCCAATGGACGTCACTGGTGTCACAGTCAGCTTGATGGCAGTTGACCCCAACGGCAACTATGTAAGCATCGGCGAAGCTAC
Source organism: Methanocella sp. (assembly GCA_050261115.1). Lineage (GTDB taxonomy): Archaea > Thermoproteota > Bathyarchaeia > Bathyarchaeales > Bathycorpusculaceae > Bathycorpusculum. The sequence goes on along the minus strand of JBLNCY010000031.1, from coordinate 48,013 downwards.
AAGCGACGCTAACGGACTCTACGCAATCAGCTACACACCCGAAGTACCAGGCATCTACAGAATCTTTGCAGTCTACTCAGGCTCCAACTCATACTGGGGCTCACAGGCAGAAACAGTAGTCAGCGTCACCAACCCACCGCCAGCAACACCAGAACCAACAGCTGAACCAGCTTCCATGGTTGAAACATACTTCTTCCCAGCAATTGCAGCCCTGGCAATCGCAATAGTGGTTGTCGGCGTTGTAATCATCATGACTCTGAAGAAGCGACCATAAAAAGACTGGAAAAAGCAACCAATCTTTCCTTTTTCTTTTTTTGTTCAACCTAATAGCTTTGTATTCTGGTTTTTGTTGTTGTCTGTTGTTTTGCCGACCTACCCCCTTCCTTATATATAGAACCAACACGGGTAAACCCACGCTTGAAGGCAACCTGCCAGACGCGAAGAACACCGATTGATTAGGCTGGCTTGGTGCCCTCAACAGGTGCAGGGACGATTTTTTGTTGTGCTAAGGCTATTGTTTGGCTGATATGTTTCCAGTGGGAACCTTGCCAGTAGATTTGGCCGCAGTTGGGGCACTGCCAGAACTGGTTGTAATGGCGGTAGGTGTTGGGTTGGAGCTTGTCTTTGAGTTGCTCTTTTGGCGCAACTTCAAGTTTCCCATTGCAAAGCGGACAACGAGACCTATCCATATCAATCTCAAGCGTTAACCCATAGCGTTTAGCAACCCCTGCCAGCCGCTCCGCCTCCCCTTCGCCTTCTGCATAGAAGGCTTCTATTCCTCGACTGACGGCACGTTTGTAGAGCTCCAAATCCCTCGTCAAAAGCACACGTCCCTCGCCCTTTGACAGGGAAAGCAACTCGTTATCGCTTAGCTCTGTACTATACAGGACATCTTGTCCAAGCATCCTTAGCCAACGTGTAAGCCCACCCAGCATCCCATCCGCTAAGAACCTCAAAGGCTGCCTCCCCGCACCACAGCGCCCACCCCGCCCTTAGCCACAATGTCACCGTCGTCATAGACGAGGGTACCGTTGACTATGGTTTTTATGGGTCGCCCATAGACTTCCCAGCCATTGTAGGGTGAGAATTTGGCTTTGGTCTTGAATTTGGCTGTATCTATCTTGAAAGGTTTAAAGCTGGCAACCGTTAGGTCGGCGTTTAAGCCTGCCTTCAGTTGGCCCCGATCGGTTAAGCCGTAGAGTTCTGCTGGCTTCTCCGCTAAAAGAGCGACGACTTGATTGAGTGAGATTTTGCCTTTCTGTACCATAGTTAACATCAGCGGCAAGGTAACTTCTAGACCGGGTATGCCGGGTTTGACCTCCCAGACGCTACTTGCCTGTTTCTCTTCCAGTGTATGGGGGGCATGATCGGAGCCTAGGCAGTCAACTGTTCCATCGGCTATGGCGCTCCAGAGTGCATTCACTTGTAAGCGGTTACGGAGGGGTGGAGCCATGATTGCTAAACCGCCACTTTGGCCTACCTCGTCATCTGTCAGCATAAGGTGGTTGGGGGTCACTTCGCAGGTGACCTTTCGGTTCTCCGTTTTTGCTTGCTCGATTTCCTTTAGAGCTTCTCCGGTTGAAATATGGCAGAAATGCAGGTGCGTTTCGGTTTTTTGGGTTAATCGCAGAAGTCGATGGACCGCTCGGAGTTCCGCTTCCTCGCTGTGGGCCCGCAAAAACTCGACCGGCGCAGCCTTTTTTGCCCTTTTGAGCTTCTCTTCGGCCGCCGTAATCATAGAGCGGTCTTCGGCATGAACCGCCACCAGCCGTTTAGCGCCAGCAGCTGCCTTAAAGGCCTCCAGGAGAGCGGCATCGTCATCTATGTTTACCCCCCCAATTTGGCCGTTTAGGAACAGTTTGAATGCAACCGCCCCCATATCCGCAATCTCTTTGACCTCAGTGAGGGTGTTTGGGAACTCGGAGTAGAAGCCCACGTTAACTAGCAACCGACGGTCCGCGAGCACCATACGGTTCTCCAGCCGCTTAGCAGTCTTCGTAACCGGGTCATTGTTGGGCATATCTAAGACGGTGGTAAATCCGCCAGCCGCGGCAGCAGCTGTTCCTGAAGCAAAATCTTCTTTGTATGCTCTGCCCTCATCTCGCAGATGCACATGCTCATCAATTAACCCTGGAAGCACCATCAAGCCATGCAAGTCAGTTTTTTCGTCGGCGTTGGGCATTTGGGGTTCTTTGCCGATTTTGTATATTTTTCCTTCTTCAATGGCTATGCAGCAGTCAACGATTTGGCCCCGTTCTTTGAGGTAGGCTTTGGCGTTGGTGAGGACAGAATCAACTATCATGAGAGTTCACGGCTATAGTGTAGCGAAGAGTTTGTTAATAAGTTTCATACATTCAAACCTATAATACTGAAGCGGTGTGATGAGTTTAAAAAAGACCCCTACTGAATGGTTTACGTGTTTGTTTCTCTTGATTCTGCGTCCGGTGGTTTACTCTGGCTCATCGTTTCTTGCCACTATCTTGCTATCGCTCTACGGTTTAGTCTACAGCGTTACAATCGTTCCCAGAAAAAGGCTTAGTGGCGCCAAAAGCCTGCTAAAATACGGTGTAGCAGTTGTACAAAAGAAGCTAGTGACAAAAGAATAGAAAAGAAGGAGATCTTACGTTTCGGTTTCTAACTCGATTCTGCATTCGTCGCAGATGTGTTGGCCGTTACGCTCTTTTAGGCTGTCTGAGAAGGCATTGCAGCGTTCACAGTAACCTGATAGCGGCACTTCAATGGTTTCTTCAGCGCGTGAGTCACCAATGATGCGTTCGCGTTCCTGATAGATTTCCAGCAGTTCAGGCATGACGCCTAGGACGTCTTTGCTTGAGATAATCCCGACCAAGTTACCCTTGTAGACTACGCCAAGCCTTCTTATGTCAAGGCGCGTCATGCGTCTGGCAGCGTCGCTTACGGTGGCTTCAGGCTCGATTGTGACAAGTGGGGTTGTCATGATCTCTTTAGCTTTAACAGTGTCCGGTTTAAGGTTCTTAGCAACAACCCTGATGACTAGGTCCCGCTCAGTTATGATGCCGATAGATTTCCCCGCTTTATTCTGAACGATAACCGCGCCTAGATCCTTCATATCCATGTTCATGGCAGCTTGATTGGCGGTTTCATCCTCGTCTATAGTTACAACTGGGCTGCTCATTACGTCTCGCACCAGCATTTTGGGTCTTAATCCAATTTCCGACATGGCAAGTTCCTTCGACAATTTAGATAGGCTTAGCTCTAATTGAACAATAAAAAGAGGCGCATGATTTAAGAGTTGCTTAGTTCAAAAAAATCGCCGTGTCTAGCTTTATATGGTGCCCTCAGGTTACACCATGTAGTATTTGAGGACTAATTTATGATTAGAACAAACGCTGATAAACTCATAAAACTCTCCGTTATGGGCGAAGTCGCCAGCCCAAGCTTTCGCCAGCTATACAAAGTCTCCGCATCAGGCAACCCGTTTGTTCTACCTGGCGTCGGCGGCATAACCTACAACCTCCGAGTAGGCGACCCCGCAGTCGGATGGGAAGCAGACCATGTAGAACCAGGCGTTAGCATAGAAAACAAAGAAAACGACCCGGGCACAGGACGAGGCCCAAACACTGCCCTAAACGCCCTCTGCTGCATAGGTAACCAAGCCATCGTAGCATCCGGCGACGCAAAAGGCGACAGAGGCATCGTCATCGGTAAGCATGGCGGCGTCGAACATGTGCTGGTTGACTTCTCAAGTGAAGTGCTCGATAAGCTGCTGATTGGCGACAAAATACAAATCAAAGCCTACGGCACAGGACTACAACTCCCCGATTACCCCGACATCAAAGTCTTCAACATGGACCCCTCCCTACTGGAGGCGTGGGATCCAAAGTCAAACGGAGACAAACTCGAAGTATGCGTCACCCACCTTGTTCCAGCCGCCATCATGGGTTCAGGTTTAGGCAGCAACAATGTCAACACAGGAGACTACGACATCCAACTCTTCGATCAACCAATCATCGAACAGTACGGCCTAGACTCCCTGCGAATAGGCGACATAATCGCCATCATTGATGCTGACCACTCTTATGGCAGAGTCTACCGCCAAGGTGCCATATCCATCGGTGTAGTCGTCCACGCAAACTGCCATGTCGCAGGACATGGACCGGGCGTAACCACGATAATGTCATCAGCCGAGGGCAAAATCGTCCCAAAGATTGAATCGAAAACAAACGTGGCTTCTCTCTTAAAGTTAAGAGCAGATATATAAGAAAGCTAATTCAAATAATGGTTAAAAAAGGAAAATAAGGAGTCAAAACTTCATGCCATTTAAGCGAAAAAGCCGAGGAAGATCAAAAGGAAGCAAAGGAAGTAGCACACTAGTTCAATGCGTTAACTGCGGATCGATGGTGCCGCGTGATAAAGCCAAGAAATCCACACGACGCGTCTCATTCGTTGAGCCCCAACTCGCCAAGGAACTCCGGCAGAAAGGCACCTTCCTAGCCTCTTGGGTCGACACCAAGTATTACTGTATCTCGTGCGCTGTTCACCGTGGCATCGTTAAAGTCCGTGCGGAAAACGAGCGCCACACAAAGTATCGTCGCCCACGATACTAAGCAGTTTTAAGCTGCTTTTCTTTCTTTAACTCGACATAGACATGCCATACTCTTTGTAGAACCGTTATGGTTGACAAGGCTGCTATTAAGGCAACCCCATAACCCAAAATTGGCAGATACCAAAAACCCATTATGCTCACAGCCGCCAGAATCAGCATACGCTCCGCACGCTCAGCAATACCCACCGACTCCATCTTTACCCCGATGGCTTCCGCCCTAGACCGTGTATAGCTAACAAGCATCGATGAAATTAACGCCGCCAACGTCACGATGGTTCCCCAGAAAACCCCAAAAGCCGAATTACAAAGCCCCGCAACCAGTATCCCTGCATATGATGTTGCGTCAGCAAAGCGATCCAATACGGAGTCAAAGAAGCCCCCGAATTTAGAGGCCTGCTGAAATGTACGTGCAACGATACCGTCCATGGCGTCACAAAACCCCGAAGCCATCATGAAAAACACCGCCAACAATAGCAGCCAAAGGGACTCCGTAGTGGTGAAGGCATAGCTTGCCGCTGTGCCTATGGCAAGAATGAAGCCGATGACGCTGATGTGGTTGGGTGTTAGCCCTAGCTCGTGTGCTATTTTTGCTTCTGTGGCAAGCATTTCTTGAATTCTTTTCTTTAGTATGGTGAGCACAGTGGATGCGTCCGGGGGTTGTAGCCAATTAGGGGTCGCATGTAGATATTTCTTTCTTAACTGGAACCCACTTAGTCGTTAGCTGCCAAGCCGTTATCTTTCAATGACCTTATTAGGAGGAACTTCCAATATTGGGCAGTGACGTTCTGAGCGCAACAGAGCGCAAGACAGCAACGTTACACAAAGACACATAAGGAGTAAAATGGTATGACCGAAAATGCAGACGTTATCTTCGTCGGAAACAAACCCCCCATGAGCTATGTATTGGCTATCATCACAAGCCTCTCTTCAGGTAAACTAAACGAGATCACCCTCAAAGCAAGAGGCCAAGCCATTACCACCGCAGTCGACGTAGCCGAGATCGCAAGAAACCGTTTCATCAAAGACCTCAAAGTATCTAAAATCGCAATCGGCACCGCAGAGATGCCACCTCGTGAGGGCGAGAACAAATCCAGAATGGTTTCCACGATGGAAATAACTCTCACCAAAAAAGCATAAGCAAAAGTTTGCTTGCCCGGAAACCAATCCAACATATTTCTTTCATTTTTGTTTTTTAACCCTGCCTCAAGCACCACTAAACAATCCGCTTGAATCCATACGAAAAAATTATTCAGGCATCAACTTTAGCTATCGCAGTTGAGTCGGGTTTCTCCCCGACTCTGCGGCAAAACAAGATTCTTCTCACCCGTCAGGTCCTTTTGGAGTTTTTCTGCTCTCTTGGCTACTTTCTCGGCTTCCGCTTTGATTTCGGGGTTCTTCATTTCCTCTTTACGCTTCTCATTCGATTCTAGGATGAGTCGTAGCATGTCTGAGTCGTAGGTTTTTAGCAGTAACTCTGTGTTGGGGATCAGGCAGTGGCCGCCTATATAGCCGGGGAACATTATGGGTCGATCAAGGCGTTGGCGATGGGTGTCCTCAAGAAAGTCCACAGCTTCGTTAAAGTCTGCGCCGTTGGAACGTGCGATTCGGTGCATTTCCTGGAAGCAGACAATCATCCAGGCACGATAGGTTGTTTCAAAGATTTTCGCAAGCTCTGTTTCGCGGCAACTCTTAAGCACCTTAACCGTTAAGCCCAACTTTTCAAAATGCGCTTTTGCCATCTCTCCTGCCGCTGGAGTGGCGCCTCCTACATATTTGGGCCAGCGCTTCATCTCCCAAACCATGTGCTCTGCAGTTATGTGGACGCCCCGCGCAGGCGAATGGGCGACTTCACAGTGGCATTTTTCTGCAACTATAAGGGTTGTTCCAGGCGGTACCGTGCTGTTTATGATTGCAAGTTTAGGCCTGTATTTATCGACATAGTCGGCTATTATTTCAGCGAATCGGTCAGGGTTGCCGCAGGGCAGTGCCACCTGCAACGTATCCACCTGTGGAGGGACCTTGCTCCATTCTTGGTCTAGCTTGCGCATTTTTGTTTCGTCGAGGTCTATGCCGAAGGTTGAAAAAACATCTTTTTTTTCATTGTATAAGCTGAATAGTGTGTGGCCGATTTCGCCTAACCCGATAAGTAAGACTTTCTCACGTGGCAAAGTGATGTCTCCGACTGCTGATTGAGAGTCCATGTTAAACTATTTAAAGTTGGTCAACAGAAAGACAAGCCATGCAAACATCAAAGCGCGGCTTAGGCATTATCCAAGGCACAAACGTCAAAATCGGAGAAGGCTGTGCCATCTGGAACTACGTCGTCATCGGCGACAACACCACAATCGGCGACAACACTATCATCGGCAGCTTCGTAGACATAGGCAAAGACGTCACCATAGGAAAAAACTGTAACATCCAAGCACACGTAACCATCTCAAACGGCTGCGTACTCGGCGACAACGTATTCATAGCCCCTAACACCAGTCTGCTAAACGACAAGTACCCCAAGTCACCATTCATGACGCCCCCCGTGATTAAAAACGGGGCTGCTATAGGCGGTGGAGTCACCATCCTGCCAAACGTCACCATAGGCGAAAAAGCTGTCGTCGGTGGTGGAAGCGTAGTCACCAAAAACGTCCCGCCAAACACGGTGGTTGCTGGTTGCCCAGCCAAAAAAGTCATGACCCTAGAGCAGTTTGAGAAAAAACGCGAAGAGTTCTTGGCAGAAAAGCAAAAGGTTCCACGCTAATGAAAGTCTGGTACGACGCGCACAGTATTAGGGACTTAAAGTTTGGTTGTGCTTTAAGCAAAGAACTCAAAAGATGTGGGCACGAATTCATTTTTACCGCTCTTGACTGCCCCGAAGCGCTGTCGCAAGCTGGTTTGTATGGCGAGAAACCTAAAGCCATAGGCAAGCCTAGCTCAGACTCATTGATATCTGGGCTGCAGGCAAATGCCCAACGTATAATCGAATTCTGCAAGCTATTCGAAGATAACAATCCCGATGTTGCAATAACGCCTCAGTCAGCTGAGGTTGTTCGAACAGCTTACGGCTTAGGCATCCCAATAATATTAACTGCCGACAAACTCGACGCCGATGCATTAAACCGTCTAACCATACCCTTTGCCCATACGGCGGTGGTTTCTGAGGCTCTGCCAAAACGGTTCCCCAAAGCCTACTGTGCTCAACGGGTGGTCAGGTTTAAGGGTGTGGATGAGGTTGCATGGATAGAGAGCTCAAAATCCCATAGCGCTTCAGCTTCTAAAAAGCCCTTAATCATTTATGACCAGAGCACAAGCCAGGCAGAAAAAAATAGGGCCCTCGCAGAAAAACTTGCTGAAATAGGCGAAGTATACCTGCTAGGTCAAGGTAATTCGGTTGAGAGTTCAGCTGCACTTGTCTCGAAAGCGGATTTAGTGGTTAGCTATGGTGGGTCCGTGTGTCGGGAAGCTGCGCTGCAGGGGGTTCCAAGCGTCGCCATCTCAGATGCAGCAAAGGCCCCTCTTAACACTTACCTTGCCAAGAAAGGCTTTCCACTATTCATAACCGCCGAAAGCAGAGTGATGGAGCTTGCAAAAAAGTATCTGGGTAGACGGTTTGATGTAGCCGAGCAGCTGGCGGGGCTGGAAAATCCGGTTAAGGTCATCGCTGACTTAGTTGATGGCTTCAAAAAATCCTAAACGTCGACTACCTCGACTTGGTCCTCGTTATTAACTCGGTATTTTTCACTAAAGCTTCCTGTGTTGAGCGCGAATTCTAAAAATCCGTGACTACCAATAAGCGCTAAAGGCTCATGCACCTTAACATCGCCATAAGTCTTAACGTAAGGTAGCTCCAAGGAGACATGATGTAGGTTTACTTTGATGGTTTGGGCTTTGTTATTTGCTGGTTTAATGTTAGTAACTACGTTACCAAAGTCATCTATGTGCAACACTGCCCCTACGGTTGAACCGCTTTTGCTGCGTTTAACATTCGTGAATTCTGGGGTGACTGGGTCAGTGATTTCTTCGCCAAACTCTTTAGGTTTAACACCCAAGTCGAGATATGCGGCAGCTGGTGCAAATATGTCTCGGCCGTGGAATGTGCTCGAGATTTCTTGGCGCATAAGTTTGGGGTTGCTTAATCGATAGATGTGCTTGATGCTCTGTGCCTGTGCAGTCAGCATTAAAACGCCATTATCAGGCCCCACATAGCAGGCTTGTTTGGTTTCGATAAGGATGGCTCGTCTCTCAGTTCCCACGCCTGGGTCGATTACTGCCACATGCACGGTTCCCTTGGGGAAATGAGGTGCAGCGGAAGCCAAGATAAAGGCGCCCATACGTACACTGAACTTATCGACAAGGTGGCTGACGTCGACTATGTTTGCTTGGGGATTAATGCCCAAGATTGCCGCTTTTATCTCTGCTACATAGGGGTCTTTGAGTCCAAAGTCTGTTGTCAGCGTAATCATTGCTGGCTAGCCACCATGAACAACCGGAACCAGCACAACTTCGTCTCCATCGTTTAGCTTAGTTTCATAGCCGTCTAAGACACTGATCTCTGTTCCATTGATTAGGATCAGCGAGTTGGAGCGGGCGTCATTGAGGTCTCCATCAGTGAAGGTTCGCCTCAGGCCCGGGATGTCTTGGCTGAGTTGCTCAATTAGGCTTCTTACAGTGCTGTCTTGTTGGAACTCTAATGATAGTTGGTTATTGCCAGAAAGATGACGAAATGCGCCAAGGAATTTTACTGTTAAAGGCATGTTTGCTCTTTATGAGAGTACGTTGTGTTTTGTATAAAGTTTCAGGCTAAAGCCTTCAGAAAACAAAGGGGTTATGAACTGAATGATAAGGGGCTATCACGCGGCTCTATGTACGCAACTTCGCCAGTATCTGCCCACACGTACACTACAATCATGTAGACGCCGCCAGCGTAGACTTTGTCAAGGAAGAACGTTATAGCGTACTGGGGATAGAGGTTCAAGTCGTTTTTTGTGGCTGGGCGGAAGATAACAAGCGCGGGGTCAGGGTTGTATTGGAAACTTGAAATTACCATACCGTTCTGGGTCCATGTGTAGCCGTTGAGGGCATTCTTTGCAAGGGTTATTGCGCGGTCGCGGTTAACCGTTACTGATGAGCTTCCGATGTTGTATAGGCCCCAGCCATCCGTCAAGTCCTTAAGGACCCCATCGTCAAACACTAACCGCAGACCTTTCTGTTCAAAGTCCACTCCGTTTTCGGTGTACTGCATCAGGACGTCGGCGTCATTTCCTGCGATGGTGGCGTTTAGTTTTAGGTTGCCTTCTTTGATCTCCATGCTCTCTGAGGTGCTGACTAGCGACATTAGGCGGCTCATGTTAGATAAGTATGGGCTTTTTAGGTAGTCTTCTAATCGGTCGACTAGGTTCTTGGCTGCGTCTAGCACGAATGGTGATTGAGGCTGCGCATATATCGGTGAACCTTCATCGATACTAAGCTGATAGCGGGAGAATTGGCCGTTACGAAATCGGAAAGTAATACTTAATTTGCTCTCCGAGCCACTGTTATCGACTCCGCTTAGGGTGTATTTCATTGTCTCCTCAGTTACCCCACCCAAATTGGGCTTAGATTCGATTGTGCGTTCCCTTAGGGTTGCCGCATATCTGGTTGTATCTATCTCCACGACCCTCTGCAGAAACTCGATAGCATCATCCGTGGTGCTTGTCCAAGATAACAATTGATCATACTTTTTTCGAAGAGAATCAAGCTCACCCACCGCCGAATTTAAGGTGGTTATCCCTATTGCAGCAAAGCTTGCGGCGATGATTAAAGCGACAAGTAGGACGCCTGTTATTATGCGCCATTTCTTGGTTATGGCACTACGTTTTTTGGGTTGAACCACGGGGGCGTCTTCGACGAGTTTCATGGTGCCGACTGCGGCTTGACCAAAAGTGGAGAGACGGTAGACTCCTTTTTCGTCTTTAGAGACTAGTTCGCCTAGGTTTTCTAGGTGATAGGTTAAATTGGAGCTGGATATGCCGAGTAACTCAAGCATCTCGGAAAACGTTAAGGGCTTGTCGGATAGAACACGTAGTATTTTGCGGCGGGCTGGATGCTTAAGTGAACTAAACATAATGGAGTAGATTTCTTCTTTACCTTCAGCCAAGCCCGTTCCCCGACTGCTCCACAATAATTACAAAAGGTAGTCATTAAAGCTTTTTCAAAACAACCATTTTTGGGCAGTCTCGGATAAATACCAGAAAAATAATCCTAAAACCCCTTTAGAGAACAAACCAGCCATGCAACCCATATGTCACTTTAAAATTAGAGATAAATATGCCGCCAACACATCTCCATTAGGCACACCGCTATGACTGATGTAGTGTTTGTTTTTGAGGTTCACCAGCCCCATCGGCTACGTCGAAACCTGTTTTGGGAAGGAAAAACCTTCAGGCGCCAAACCAAACAAGAACTCTTCAACTATTACTTTGATAACGAAGTAGACCGCGATATATTCAAACGCGCTGCACGCAAATGCTACTATCCCTCCAACCAAATTATACTCGACGTCATAGACAAACACCGACACGAGAAGCGACAGGCCAAATTTGCCTTCAGCCTCTCAGGCGTCTACCTTGAGCAGTGCGAAATGTATGACAAGGACCTTCTTGAAACCTTCAAGCAGATGGCTAAAACAGGCTGTGTAGAGTTTCTTGACCAAACATACTACCACTCCATTGCAAGCCTCTACCCCGAAAAAGACGAATTTATCGCTCAAGTAAAAATGCACAATCAAGCAATCAAAGATCTCCTAGGCTACTCTCCGACGATTTTTGAGAATACAGAGCTACTCTACAATAACACTATCGCAAAAATCGTCGAGGAGATGGGCTATAGGGGCATCTATACTGAGGGCGTCGAGAAGATTCTTGGCGAAAAATCCCCCAACTTCGTCTACCACCCCAAAGGCACAAAGAAAATCCATCTGCTACTTCGCAACTACAAATTAACTGATGATGTTGGATTCCGCTTCTCCGCTAGGTGGTGGCCTGAGTGGCCGCTAACAGCCCCCAAATATGCAAATTGGATAGCCAAAACCAACGGTGAAGTCATCAACATATTCCCCGACTACGAAACCTTCGGCGAGCATCATTGGCCAGAAACCGGCATCCATAGCTTCCTTCGGCATCTCCCTGACGAGTTACTCAAGTATGATCACCTGCAGATGGTGACTCCCACCGAAGTAGTTGCCCGGCATGCATCCGCCGGCGAAGTAGATGTCCCCGAAACAGAGGGCACAGTCTCCTGGGCAGACATCCAACGAGACCAGTCCGGTTGGCTGGGCAACGTTATGCAATGGGCATACTACACCACCCTTCGCAGGCTAGAGCCGCTAGTGCTGGAAGCCGACGACCCCGAGTTCATGCGGTTGTGGCGGTGTTTCCAGACAAGCGACCACCTCTACTACATGTTCACCGCAGGCGGAGGCCCCGGAGAAGTGCACTCCTACTTCAGCCCATATGAGTCTCCCATGGATGCCTTCGTGGCCGCCCAGACACTCATCAACGACTTTGAAACAAGACTACGCTTAGCTATTTTGACGGCAAATGAGCCTTTCCTCTTCTATACTGGCAGCGGCGAATCGCGCTTTACCGGTGTGAAAGCTTGGAGTCTAAAAGGTTTCACCAAAGCACTCACGGCTGTTAACCTATCGGCAGTCGAGTTCCATGCAGTCAACGGCGACTTTGAAACATGGGCACAGCATTCACTAAAAGACCCCAAACTCGCAAGCGACATCAAGGCAGCCTCGTCAACCCAGAAGGGTGAGAAACTCCGCAAAACCCTTATAGCTGCTGCAAAGAAACGCTTCAGCAGCCAAAGCCGACAAGTTCAGGAAGCCACCGGGTTATCGTAGGCTTCTTGCACATGGGTGTTTATATTTGGATTTGAGTACTAGGTGGTGTCACGGTGATTGTAAGATGAGAGAGGAACTTCCTTTTCCAGACAAGGTTTTGCAGACCCTCCACAACCTGTGTGCAACCGCAGCCGATCTAGCGAGACGGGGCGAAGAGGTTGCACGGCTACTGCAAAAGGACACACAAGAAATCGAGGGTATACTAGACCAATACAAGAACGAGGGGTTTGCAGAGAGTTTCTATGACGGCGAAGGTAAGAAACGCTATTACCTAAACGGAAGGGGCATCATCAAGGTCTGCTCACTATTTACTTAGCGATAGCGTGACACGCTTATGCGTACCATCGTTTTTTCTTGGGAGTATCCGCCTCGGGTGGTAGGAACACTATCAGGATACGTTAAATCATTAACCACTGAACTATCAGCTCACAAAATGAATGTTAGCGTTGTCACATATGATGACAAAGCGACGGGTGAAACAATTGAACCCAGCGGCGTCAAAGTCATACGAGTTAACAACCCCGTGCAAACCCACATAGGCGTGCTAACATGGGCACTCACCTTAAACCAAGAAGTCGAGCGAGTCGCAGCAAATCTCTATTATGACTCAGCTAAACAAATCGATTTAATCGATGTGTTTGATTGGCATTTTATCCCCGCCGCCGTTGCCCTCAAAAACGGTTTAGGTATCCCATTTATCTATTCTGTCGAAAGCTTGGAGGATCATCGGTCGCCAACCGCTAACTCTGCCTATAATTTGGCTATCAAAAGCATTGAGTGGCTGGGTTTTTTTGAATCTGTGAGGGTTAATGTGAAGTCGGAGTGGATGAAGGAAGAAGTCGCACGCATCTATCAGGTTCCTAACGAGAAGATTTCGGTTATCCCTGTGGACACGATCAGCTGGGTAACTGAGGTGCTCAAAAGCTACAGTAGGGCCTCGGAGGGTAAGCGGAATGCAACATAACCTCTCTGTTTTGATGCTGTCCTGGGAGTACCCGCCCAGAGTCATCGGCGGCATTTCCCCCCACATTTACTTCCTTTCAAAATACCTCGTCAAGCAAGGCGTAAAAGTGTATGTTGTAACCTGTGACTTCCCCGATGCCCCCTCACACGAAGTCGTAGACGGCGTAGAAGTCTACCGCATCGACTCCTACAAGAGCCCCTCCCCTGACTTTGCCACATGGGTCTACCTCATGAACATGAATATGCAGCGGGAAACCGCCGCGTTGATGAAGAGAATCGGCAGCAAAATCGATGTCATTCACGCACATGACTGGCTGGTTGCCAACGCCGGTATTGGGCTTAAGCACATTTTCAGAAAACCTCTTCTAGTTACTATGCACTCTACCGAGATGGGCCGACGCGACGGCTTGCACACCACCGCTGAGCGGATGATTCACGAAACCGAAGCTTGGCTCACCTATGAGGCTTGGAAAGTCATCTGTTGCAGCGACTATATGGTTTCCCATGTCCGCTATGTCTTCGGGTTACCAAACGATAAACTAGTCATGGTACCCAACGGCGTTAACCCCAAAAATTACCCTGAGAAAAATGACATTGCGGCTTTCCGGGGCAGATTTGCTTTGCCAGAAGAAAAGATTGTTCTCTTTGTAGGCAGATTGGTCTATGAAAAGGGTGTTCACATCTTAATTAACGCCGTTCCCAAAATCCTCTCGCAGGTCAACGCTAAATTCATAATCGTTGGAAGCGGCTACATGAAGGAGCAATTGCTGAACATAGTTCGCAGCATGGGCCTAGAGCATAAGGTGCTTTTCGAGGGTTTCATGGATGAACCTACACTGCTCAAGCTCCAAAGGTGCGCCGACGTTTCGGTGGTGCCGTCGCTGTTTGAACCGTTTGGCATTGTAGCGTTGGAGGCTATGGCTGCAAGGAGCCCTATAGTTGTTTCAGATACAGGTGGCCTCTCAGAGATCGTGGAGCATGATGTAACTGGCGTGAAGGTTTACCCTAACAACCCCGACTCACTGGCGTGGGGCATAGCCAAAGTTCTCAAGGATGATGCTTACGCCAAGTACATCAAGGACAATGCTTTCCGCCGTGTCCTAGAACGCTATGACTGGCAAAAAATCGCCATGGATACCAAACGCATCTACGAGGGTGTCTTAGGCGAGTACTCTAAGAGTTTCTGGGCTAGAGTTTAGGCAGAAGAGGGAACTCTTAGCCGTAAAAAAGACTATATCCACCCGCTACCTCAAATAGGAAGGTAATTGTGCAGCTACAAAGAAAGCGACTCGGCTTCCCGATTCTAATGCTACCGCTTAGTTGATTCTTCGGCTTTCTTTTTAGCATCCCTTTTGTTTGGAGGCTACAAGTATAGCTCTAAGGAAACGTTTTATCGTATTTACAACTTTAACGGTAGCTGTAACGTTGGTTTTATCGATGAATTTTCCCGGCTGCGCCGCAGCTATCCCTCTACAGGTGACTCCGAAGACTGGTTTTCCAGGGCAGATGTGCGGTTCAGCCTACGCAAGCAACGGAACCCTCTTTGCAGGAGACACCAACTACCGACTCTACCGCAGTGACGACAACGGCGTAACATTTTACTTGGTTGCTCAGTTCCCGACGCAGCCAAACCCCACCAGCCTCATAGCTGGCTATGTATGGATGATATACCTCGATTCACGGGATTACCTCTTTGTCTCTATACCTGCAACAAACCGGCTATACCGCAGCACAAACTTTGGCGTTACCTTCACTCAAGTACTATGCAATAACGCAAGCATAAACGAAGGTTTCTACATAGCCATGACCGAAGACTATCAAGGTAACCTCTATGCAGCTACCTACACAAACGTTCTCCATCCTCAAAGCCCGCCCTTGCTAAAAAGCAGCGATGGCGGAGCCACATGGTATGTGATTCGCAGATTCCAAGCCATCCACCTCCACAACGTCAAATTCAACCCCGCAAACGGATACCTCTACGTAGCCACCGGCGAATGGACATATGGATTTAACAATCAAGACTGCGAACGCGTATTTAGAAGCAAAGATTATGGGCAAACCTGGAGCACCGTCATATCGCGGCCCGTGGAGGTTGCGGGGCAGGGAGCAACCGTTTACCTATCGATGCTGTTTAAGGGGAACTATGTGTATTTGGGTTCAGATCAAGGTTACCAGAATAACTGGATAGATCGCTTCTGCGATGACGGCTCCGACAGAAGCTTTGCCCGGCAAAGAGTATACGATTTCCCAAGTGACGGCTACTTTCCCGTCATATCCGCTACCTGGCTTAATGATACGATGATTTTTGCGAGTTCTGCAGAGTTTTACTCTGGAATCCAGCGGATAGTGGCTAGCGTCGATGGAGAAAACTGGAACATTATCAGGGAAACGTCAGTTACTAAATCAGCACATCACACCAACATATTAACAATCAACCCAAAAGGGGCAGCATTCTTCTCAGAAGGCATTGGGCAAACCTACACCATATCACAGTCCAATACGCCTCCACCGCCACCTCCTTCACCCACTGCAACTCCTACACCTTCCCCCACCATCACACCGACCCCAACCCCGACGCCTACTCCCACACCTACCGCTACCCCCACCCCAGCACCGACTGCCACCCTAACTCTCACGCCTACACCATCACCTAATCCGACTTCAACACCCCAAGAAACCCCCGTCTCCACATCACTTCCGATCTCAGATCCCACTGAAAACCCAACATCCCAACCACCAACAGACAAAACCCCCACACCAACAGATCGACCCACCATAAAACAATCCGCCAACATCTCTCCCAAGAAAACCCAACCTACAAACACCCCCACCCCAGCAACCACCACACCAACACCTATCCCGAAGAGCCAAGCCACACCAAAGCCCACCATACCCGAATTGCCCCATGATACCCTCAAGTTGACGATTGGCTTTGTGATTGTTCTTGCGACTTTGGTTGCGATTTTTGCTAAAAAGAGCAGAAAAAGCGACGTGCAGCGGTGTTTGAGCGAGCGCTAAGAAAAGGCTATATGGATCTTTTAGTAATATAGAGATGTCTTTTTTAGGCAGAAATCAAGCGACAGCTTATTCTAAGTTATCGAAGGCTGTTCTTGGTATCTGCCTGTTTAGGAGGGCGTGTTTTAGTGAAATACAAGAAAGAAACGTTAACTCTAAGCGTACTGATTCTCTTAGTATCATTTCTAAACTTTAACGTTCAAACAGAGGCGGCGGTCAGTGATTTACAAGTTAATCCTGTGCCGGGTTTTAGTGGTCAAATGTGTAGTTCTGCATTCACCAGTAACGGCACCTTTTTTGTAGGAGACAATGACTATACGCTTTATCGAAGTGACGATAACGGCTCCACCTATCGTATGGTCTACCGTTTTCCTGTGCAGCCTAGCCCCAGCAGTGCCGTAACAGGCTATTTGTGGACCGTCTTTATCGATTCACGCAACTACATTTTTGTATCTATCCCAGCCACCAATCGGCTATATCGTAGCACCAACTGGGGCGCCACCTTCCAGCAAGTGTTAAACACAAACGGAACCCAGAACGACGGGTTCTACATAGCCATGACAGAGGATTCCCAGAGAAACCTCTATGCAGCCACCTACTGCAACAGCATAAGCCCACAGCAGCCAGCTATACTCAAAAGCACCAATGGAGGCTCAAGCTGGTTTACAATTCGCACCTTCGGCACCATACATCTACACAATATCAAATTCAACTCCTATGACGGATACCTCTATGTAGCCACAGGCGAATGGACATATGGCTACAACAACAGCGAATGCGAACGGATCTTTCGAAGCAAGGATTACGGCCAAACCTGGCGAGTAGTTGTCGACCGTCCTGTCGAGATGGAGGCGCAGGGCAGCACAGTGTATCTTCCTATACTTTTTCAAGGCAGATGGGTATATCTGGGGTCAGATCAAGCCTTCCAGCCTAACTGGATCGACCGTTTTTACGATGACGGTTCCAGCAGGGCCTTCTCGACACAGAGAGTTTATAATTTCCCTTCCGACAGCCCGTGCCCAGTCCTCTCAGGCGCTAAACTAAATGACCGTATCCTGCTGTTTGCAAGCACGCCCGAATTCTACAAAGGCATCACTCGAGTAGTTGCTAGCGAAGACGGCGTCAACTGGCAAATCATCAAAGAAACCGCACTACCACAATGGCTGCATCACACTAACTTTTTGACGATTAACCCAAGAGGTTTAGTCTTCTGCTCCGATGGCCCAGGGAAAAATTATGTTATCTCTGAAGGCGCAACTCAACCCACCCCGACACCCACAGCTACGCCCACTCCCACGCCGACCCCTCTTGGGCAAGTAATATTCGAAGATCACTTTGAATCGGGCAATTTTAACAGTTGGACTACAACCGGCGGTGGGGGAACACACTCCCAAACCATAGAAACCGCCAACCCTCACCATGGAAGCTACAACGCAAAAATAACCGTGGGGGCATCCAGTGAAGGCTGGGCACAGAAAACGATACCTCCCTCGCCAACCGTCTACCTTCAGCAATACGTTAAACTGGCCAGTTAGCCCCCGTCTGGGAGCCGTATTTATCTTGGCACTATTCAGAACACAAACTCAGACAACAATGTTGATGTATACGTTGAAAACCAGAATGGGCAGTACTACTGGGGCTTATATGCCTCAATCAATGGAGTAGTATATCATGATAGGGAAATGTCGCCTAGCAATCCCCAAGCAAACGTGTACTACTGTGTTGAATCGATGCGTGACGTAACAAACGCAAGAAGCAAACTCTGGGTAGATGGCGTCCTTAAAGTGGATACGGTTAAACCTCACATAGGAAACGCTAACAGGGTTTATAGCGGTATTACCTACGCCTTCAATACTGCGACATTGTACGTTGACTGCGTTAAAGTGTCTACATCATATATTGGACCTGAATCCACTACACCAACCTCTACTCCAACCCCGACAGCCACCCCAACTCCAACTCCCACACCAACCGTTACCCCAACACCAACACCTACAGACACCCCTACCCCAACGCCAACCCCAACCACCTACCTATTCATGGCAGACTTTGAAAACGGCAACTTTAACGAATACACCACCGTAAGCGGCGTTGGCACCCACAAATCCACGATCGAAACCGCCAACCCCTACCGCGGAAACTACAACGCCAAATTCATCGCAGGCGCCAACTCAGAAAGCTGGGCCAGCCACGCCATAAACAGCAGCCCCCAGACTTACAGTCGAGCACTCATAAAACTAGAAAACTTGCCGCCGCTGGGGAGCCGCACATGCTTGGGAAGCATTCAGAACACGAATTGGCAAAACACCGTTGACCCCTTCATCTACAACAGCGACGGACAGTACTACTGGGGAATAGTCTCCGTAATCAACGGCGTATTCTACTGGGACCTAGAGCCGACGCCAAGCAATCCACAGGCAGGCACCTACTACACCGTAGAGTTTCTCCGGGACGTCACCAACCACAAAACCAGTCTATGGATAGATGGAACCCTAAAGGTGGATGTCACGCGAAACCACGTTGGCAACAGCAACCTCGTCTTCACTGGTATCTCATGGTCTGACTCGACAATCACAACATACGTTGACTGTGTTCGAATTAAGACAACCTATATAGACCCCGAATCCTAGCGGTCATTTTCCTATCACCCGGACATTCTCCGCTATAACCCACGGAGCAATAATGCTGCCCATCTGACGCACATTAGAGCCAACGACAGCGATATTCTTGAGTAGCTCAAAGACGTTGCCAGCCAACATGACCCCGCTGCATGAGTGGTCGATTTTGCCACCCTTGACTTTCCATGCGGGTGTCGCTACAACACTAAAGTCGCCGCTCACGGGATTACTGCTATGTGCACCCTGCAGGTAGTAGATGATTAAGCCATCTCCCACTTCTTTTAGTATGTCCTCTTGGGTTTTAGTGCCTGGCTGGATATGAAAGTTAGTGGTCTCTATGTAGGGGGTGCTGAGATAGCCTGACCGGGAAGCGTTGCCGCTGCTCTCTTTGCCTTCTTTGCGGGCTGAATAGTTGTCATAGAGATAGTTTTTGAGTATGCCTTTCTCTATGATTGGGGTCTTCTGATGCGGCGCACCCTCGCCATCAAAGATTCCTGTTCGAAGACCCGCAGAGTATAAGCCGTCGTCAATTATGGTTAGGTTTTCTGATGCTACTTGTTCACCGAGTTTACCCTTAAACGGCGACTGACTTCGCTGCACACTATCTGCCTTAACAGCGCCCATCAAGGTATACGCAAAAAGATCCTGCAAGGCAAACTGGGTAAAGATGACTCGGGTGGTTTTGGACTCAATAGGCTTGGGTTTGAGTGCGGAGAGGGCGAGTTTAGCTGCTTCTCTACCTACCCACTCTGGGTTTAATGCATAGGTTCGTGAAGCGTTGAATTCAAAGCAGATGGGTGTAACTGCGCCGCCCTCCTTTGCCAACGCGGCTAAACTGCATTCTACCATGGTGCCTTGGTCGTAGACTGCCACGCCGTTGGAGTTGGCAATGGCGTTGGCGACATATCCACTGCCGACTCCCCCCTCCACTGGAAAAACACGCTTATCCACCGTTTGTGCAGCGTCAAGCATACTGGTGGTTATTTTCACTAAATCTTCAGGGCTTAACTCTACAATTGCGGGGTCAAAGGTGCCTTGGGGGGTGCTGTAGGGTTTCTTTTGGGGTAGTGTATGCCAGTCGGGGTCGGGTTTACTGGCTCTGGCGGCGCTAAGCGCACGCATTATGGCGTTATCGACTGCGGTTTTGTCGACTATGATGTTGGTGTAGGCAAACCCAGTAGCTTTGTCTACGATGACGCGGATGCCTATGCCGCGGTCTATTATGCGGTTTGTTTTGCTGATTTGGCCCAACTCGATGCCGATGTTGGTTGCCTGCCCCTCGTATAGGTAGGCTTCTGCTTCCTCAGCGCCAAGCCTAAGGGCAGCCTTAACCGCGTCCTCGGCTAAACTGATCATTTGGTTCTTTTCAAGCACTGCCACCAACAACCACCTCACTTAACCGTATGTGCGGTCCCCCGTCACAGATAAACGCTGTCTGACCCTTCCCACACCTGCCGGGATCAAGACCAAAATCCTTACCCACCGCATCAACCTTATGCAATGTCTCAAGCGTGTTGCCACTGATTGATGCATTGCGGACTGCTTCGCCGATTTCACCATTCTTTATTTCGTAGCCTTCCTGTATGCCAACTTGAAAGGTGCCGTCTAGGCTTGCTTGACCTCCGCGGAAGCTTTTGAAATAGTAGCCTTCTTTGACTCCTTCTAGGAGATCTTCAAAGGTTTGGTCCCGAGGTGCCATATAGGTACAGCGCATACGTATAATGGGTTCCACGCGGAAGTCTTCTGCTCTCGCGTTGCCTGTTGGTTGGGTGTTGAATTTTTGGGCTGTGTCGCGGTTATGCATAAGACCTGTGACGACGCCGTCTTTTATGAGTAGGGTTTTTTGGGTTGGGATGCCCTCGTCATCATATTTGAATGCGCCAAACGCGCCGGGGAGGGTGCCGTCGTCATAGAAGGTGACGAGATTGGAGCCGATTCTTTTGCCCATGTGACTGGCAAGTAAGCCTCCTGAGAGTGCAAGGTCTGCTTCGGCAAGATGCCCAAACGCTTCGTGCACAAATACGCCAACAACATTGGGTCCCAGAACTACTGGGAACTTGCCGCCTTTTGGTTGCTTTGCGGTTAGTTGTTGAATTGCCCGTTCCGCCACCTTTTTGCCCAGCTCCTCGGGGGCTTGCTCGTCAAAGAGTTCATAACCCGAGGTGGAGCCGACTTCTTCTCGGCTAAAAGTGAAGGCGCCGTTGGTTTGGGCTGAAGCGGTTATGCGGCTCCAGACATAGAGTTTGTCCTGCTCGATGTGGGTGCCTTCGCTGTTTACAAAAGTGCTGATGCCCATAAGGTCCATGTAGTCTACGCCGCAACTCTTGATTTGGTTATTATACGATAGGCTTGTTTTGGTTATGGTTAGTGCGGTTTTGATTTTGTCTTCCATAGCTATGTTCTGAGGGTTCTTTTTGGGCTTAGACAACACCTTGTCTTCAACCGTCTTGGCTGGGGCTAGCTTTATGGGGGTTTTTAGGCGTGCACTCGCCAACTTCGCCATGCCACAAGCATCCATGACGGCTTTCTTCAACACTGCCGTATCCAGTGAGCCCACAGACGCAAATCCCCAAGCGCCATTCACAAGCACGCGGATGGCGACGCCAGACTCGATGCCCTGTTTGGCGGCTTCGACGCGTTCCTCTTTTAGGGTAAGGCTGGTTTTGGTTAGCCGCTGTGCTCTTGCCTCAGCGTATGATGTGCCTTGGTCAGCGGCTATGTTGGTTAACTTTGTTAGAAGGTCCTTCACGTCAGATTCGCCCTAGAAAAAATGGCTGTGTGGATATTAAAGGCTGTGTTGCTAGCGCTTGGTTCTCTACCAGAAGTCACTCATGCTCTTCTGCTGTACCTTAGCAGCTGTAGCCGCTTGAGCCTTAACTTTGGGGGGTTCGATGCCTAAGACGAGTTGCCCATAGACGCCGTCATAGCCGGGGGTAACCTTTGCTGAGCCCTCACGCACTGCAATCACTGCTTGCGCAATCGCGGGGTCGACCACCGATGCCATCGCATCCATGGGTGCATCGATTAGCACACTGTATTCGTCACCAAAGTGCTCAAGAAGCTGATTGTAGGGTTTCCACACTGCTTGGGTAGCGGGTGAATCCTTGCCCAAAACGGCTGCTAAAATTTCTGATAGGGGCAGCAACCGCATAAACCCCGGCGCTTCCGCACGCTTGTAGCTACAGGGTCGGTCTGCTAGTTCCTCGACGCGCTGTTCCACGCCCTTGGTGAGTTTTCTGTGGCAAAGGGGGCAGCTGTTGCCGAGCTTTATGGCTTCTTGGGGTGATAGGGAGACTTTGCAGTTGCGGTGTCCTGTCCAATGGTATTTGCCATAGGCGGGGTCGGTTTCTATGGTGTACTTTAAGCGTTCGGGGTCGTTGTCAGAGATGGCGGAGGTTACGTGACTATATGTTAGGTCGGGGAGGTCAAACACGTTGGCTTCTCTGCCTATGCGCCAGGGCCAGAAGCTGTGGCAGTCACTATTAGAAAGCAGAGTGTAGCGGTCAAGTTTGCTTAGACGCCAATTCATAGAGGGATCAGATGAGAGACCAGTTTCAAGTGCATGAATATGCTTAGTCATGTCCTCATAGCAGGCTTCAACAGAGTCAAAGCCGCTAAACGCTCCAAAGATGCTAAACCAGGGGGTCCAGGCGTGCGCAGGAAAAACCACATTATCCGCCGATATGCTCATGATTTCTTCGACAAGCTGAGGTGCCGTGCAGTCAAGTATGGGTCGCCCGTCAGCTGATAGGTCACCGTACTTTTTTAGGCGGTCATTGATTTGCTCCACCGTTTCCAAGTTAGGCGCAAGGATTACGTGGTGAATCTTTTTTGATTCGCCCTTATAGTCATAGATGGTGCAGACTTCAGTTTGAAGTATAAAACGGACCGATTTATCGCCGGCTGGTTTTAGTAACCCCGTGTCCTGGTCTGCGCTGAGCGCTTGGCGAATTTCCGCTAGCCACATGGGATGTGTGAAGTCACCTGTGCCCACCAGATTGAGGCCCTTTATTTTTGCGTACTTTGCGATATCGGCTAAACTCATCTGTTCGCTTGTTGCGCGGCTATATCGGCCATGGATGTGTAAATCAGCGATTACTCGGATAGCCATGCATCCCCTTACGCATGTTTAACCATGCGGTAGGCGCTAATAGAACCAGGTTATAGATTAACTTATCTTGAAAAACACCTTTGAGCCTAATGGCTAGAGATTAGATAGTCAAAATCTAAATACAAAAACAAGAATATATTCAAAAGTCAAAACGCTGAGCATACCCTTTAATTATCAAAACAACTAACTACACTGTATGCATGAATGGGCGCTAGCAGAAGCAATCCTTGCCTCCGCACAACAAATCGCCGAGCAAGAAGACCTAACCTCCATTTGTGAAGTAACTATACGTGTCGGCGCATTACAACAGGTTGAACCCTCAATCCTTCGGTTTGCACTCAAGCAAATGGCAAGCGGCCTCTTAAAGAACGCCAAATATCACATTCTAAAATCCAAGTCTACCTTAAAATGTAGAGTCTGCAAAAAGACCTGGCAATACAACGCCAAAAAACTCGACAAAGAAACCGCTGAAGCTATCCACTTTATTCCCGAAGTTGCCCACAGCTACATAAAATGCCCCAAATGCGGTAGCCCCGACTTCGAAATCACCCTGGGCCGAGGAGTATGGATTGAAGGCCTAAAAGGAGAAAAAATCGAATGATAGACCCCCGCACAAGTATAATCACAAAACGCTTATCCAAAATACGCCACATAGTCGCTGTTACCAGCGGCAAAGGCGGCGTCGGCAAAAGTATGGTGTCCACCGCGTTGGCGCTCTCGCTTGCCCAGAAAGGCTGCCGAGTGGGCCTCTTTGACATCGATTTCACTGGCCCCTCCACCCATTTCATTCTTGGGGTGCCACGTTCTGTGCAGCCAAAAGAGGACAAGGGACTTGTACCTGCCAAGGTTGAAGGTTTAGAGTACATGTCTCTGGTTTACTTTGTCGCCGGAAAAGCCACCCCTCTGCGGGGCTCTGATGTGTCTAATACGTTGATTGAGCTTTTGGCGGTTACCCAGTGGGGCGAGTTGGATTATTTAATTATCGATATGCCGCCGGGTATCGGTGACCCCGTCCTTGATTTGGTGCGCCTTGTTGAGCGCATAGAGTTTTTGATTGTAACTACGCCTTCACTTCTTGCTTTTGATGTGGTCAAAAAGCAGGTTGAAGTTTTAAGCGAACTCAAGATGCCCATTGTTGGTATTGTTGAAAACATGAAGCGAGACAACACCGACTTTATTATGGCTGAAGCCTCCAAGCTTGAAATCAAGTATCTGGGTGCCGTTAGCTATGATGTTGCAGTTGAGGACTCTATCGGCAACCCCCAAAAGCTGCTCAAGCTTATGGGTGCCTCGCTTGATAAAATAGAGCATGCCGCATGGGACTTGGCAATGCAATGAAATGTCGCGCAATCATCTATGATTACATCGGCACACTTGTGAACTGCCGAGGGTACAATATGGCTGATTCTGAGAACACCCTCTACAACTCACTCTACAGCGCGGGCTTTAAGGTGGAGAAAAAAGCGTTTCTTGACGCCTACAGGGTGGCACACAAGAAGTACCGTGTAATCCGCTATGAACAGTATCGGGAAGTAACCAACGCGGTCTGGGTCGCAGAAGCCCTTACCAACCTTGGCTACCCAACCACGCCAGACGATCCCCTAGTAAAAGAGGCGCTTAACATATTCTTTCAGGACTTCATTAACACCATAGAACTCCGGGACGGCGCCAGAGAACTCCTTGAAGAAACCTCTCGGCAGTATCGGCTCGGATTAATTAGCAACTTTACCTACGGCCCCGTAATTCACAATAGCCTAAGGAAGATTGGCATAAGCCAGTACTTTAATGCCCTGTTAGTCTCAGATGACATCGGTTGGAGAAAACCAAGCCCCGTGATTTTTCAAGATATGCTCCAGCGCTTGGGGGTGTCTGCGGCTGAAACCGTCTTTGTGGGGGACAGCCCCATGGAGGATATCAAGGGCGCATTGGATATGGGGCTTCGGGCGGTGTTTGTGTCTTCTCAGTTTAACAGTCTAAAAGACCTCAAAGAAAGCAACCTAAGACCTGATTGTGTTATAGAAAGTCTGCAGTTGTTTCCTAAAGATATAGATCAACTGATAAAGTAATCTGCTTAGTTGTCTATGGCTTTTGTTTTGTGGGGCTTTCTGATTCAACTTGGGGTTGGCAGTAACGGTGAATAGTAGAAAAAATTGCCGTATGCCAAAAATCAGGATAAAGACGGAATAAAAGAAAGGAAAAGAGTATACTGTTGTTAATTTGCTTATTTTCCCATGATTTTTCTGGCGGCGATTTCGATATCTTCTGCTTTGATGGTTTTTCTGCCTGCATGCATTGCGAAGTCTAGTGCTTCTTTTGCGATTTTTACGCCGATTTCTTCTAGTGCCTTGGCGAGTTCTTTAGCTGCTGCCTCGCTTACTCTGTCAGCGCCTGCTTTTTTGCATAATCTATGCATGGGAGCTACGGCTATTTCTAATTCAGTCATATCGACATCTCTTCAGCTTCTTTTTCTATTTAAGGCTATATTTAATCTTTGTTATCGCTTTTTCCTCTAAAAAATCGTCAACTACAAACGATAGCCGCGGCAAACAAAATTTTAAAAGCCTAAAGGACGCATATAGCGCTGAGTAATATGCGGTTAACCGACGCACATGTTCATTTATCCGAAACAGAATACAGTGGCCACATTGAGGAGATAGTAGCAGACGCCAAAAATGCAGGCGTGCTGGCTCTTGTGACTAACTCGATGGACCTTAAAAGTTGCCAAAACGACATTAAACTCGCCGAGCAGTACCCCCAACTGGTCTACCCGGCACTTGGTATACACCCTTGGAACGTAAACTTTCTCAATGAAACCGAAGTCCAAGACACCATCGATTTTATAGAGCATCACAAAACCAAAGTCAAAGCCATAGGCGAAATCGGCTTAGACAATAAATACGAATCGACCTGGGGGCAACAAACCACTGTCTTTGATAAAATGCTGCATCTAGCCGAGCAGCTTAACCTGCCTGTAATAATTCATTCACGGGGTACCACCGAGTTGATTGTCCAGATGTTGCCTTCATATCGCGTCAAAAAGGTTTTGCTCCACTGGTTTAGCTACCCCCTAACCGCGCTCTCCAAAGCTATGGACAACGGCTACTACATAACCGAAGGTCCACCTGCAACTTACTCTAATGGCATCCGCGAAGTCATCGAGAAAGCCAACCTAACCAACCTACTCACCGAAACCGACGGTCCAGTTACCTACTGGAAAAAACCCTACAATGGACAACTCACAAAACCCTCCTACATACGAAACGTCGTGGAAGCTATCGCAGAAATAAAAAAGCTGCCCGCCGAAGAGGTGGCCGAGCAGATTGCTGATAACTTTGAAGCATTCTTCAACATTAAACTACCAGCATAACCCCATACGTTATCCTGCCTTGGTTTCTATCAAGTGCTAAAAAATTATCTTTGAGGCGTAAGCTTAAATTAAGCCATGCAGCTATTGAAGGTTGCTTCGACGCCAAAAAAGGCGAAGAAACATTAACTATAACATCGGAGGAAACCAAACTGGGAAAAGTAAAGACTGAGCAGATAAAACACCTTGGCAAAGAACTAATGACTCGCTTCCCCAACAAGTTCACAACCAACTTTGATGAGAACAAACGCATAGTAGACGAAGTCACCAAAGGCGCCACCACACGAGTACGCAACAAGGTCGCCGGCTACATCACACGCACAAACGCATTAGCCCAAGCTAGCTCTGCCATGGATTCAGACATCGAAGAAGAAATCATCGAATAAACGGGAACATTAAATGATGGATGAGTACCGCAAAGGCTGGGCGCTAAGGTATCTACGCGAAGCAAAGGCTGAGTTGGAAGCTGCACAAAAAATTCCCTATATGGCTCCAAACCTAGTTCTTGAGGCCATACGGAAGGCAAGAAACGCAATCTACTACAGCCTCGGCGAGCCAGCTTTTATTGAGATACTTATCCGTGAAGAATTGGCAAAAAATCCAAAGACCAATGATTCTGTTCTGCGTTTCTTAATTGAGGTTGAAACCATCGTTCAGCAGATTTCTCAAGTCGAGGAAGTAAACTGCGACGCCATGATGAAGCAGGCGAATTCAATCGTTGACATCGCCACAGACATCGTGGAAACAATAACCCAAGAAAAATACGAAAACCTCACCTAACCCTTTTAAACAAACTTTCATGTATTAACGGCCAAGTCCCACCTGACTTATAGGTAACTTGTATAATATTACGCGGGTTAGCGATGGTTGTTATTAAAAACAACAGTCGGTTAATAGAAAACGGCCAAACAGACCGTTCCAAGAAGCCAGAAAACTTAGCCTAGACAGCCTGAATACGCCATTAACACGATAGCATGCCATGCAGAGTAAACCGCGGAATGGTGGCAAGATGGATTGGAAAAATGCTGCATAGAGACCAATGAAAATATATGCGAGATTTTGCTAGACAAAGCTAAAGACTCTTTGAGGTTATTGTATGAAAACATTAGTAACTGTTGGTCGTGGTGGAACAGGAAAATCCAGTTTTTCAGCTCTTATGGCAAAGGCCTTCATAGAAGCAAAACAATCTCCCATTCTACTTGTTGATGCTGATCCGGATCAGAACTTAGCTGAGATGCTAGGCGTTGACCTCAAAGAGGCCGGTAAATCAACCATAGCGGACCTCATTGTTAGCACTTTTATTGAAGGCGGCGGTACCACGGTCGGCGTTCCTCCAGCACAGCGCATTGAGGCACGGATTTGGGAACAGGGACTCTACGAAAGCAACAACTTTGATTTTATGGCGGTTGGTAACAAGTGGATTGAGGGTTGCTACTGCATGCCTAACACTGCACTAAAAAACGCGCTTGAGTCACTTACAAAAACCTACAAGTATGTTATTGTTGACTCTCCGGCTGGCTTGGAGAACCTTAACCGTAGAATAACCTCCAACGTTAACGACATTTTTGATATTTTGGACCATTCCAAAAAGTCACAGGACCATGTCAAAAGAGCATACAGAATAGCCAAAGAAGTTGACATGAAATTCGAAAACTTTTACATAATCGGAGGATACCGTTTCCCAGCCGAATTGGGGAAAGAGGCCGAGGAAAACTTAGGCTTTAAATATTTGGGTAAAATCGAAGCAGATGACCAATTAGATCAAGCTGTACTTAACGGAGATTCACTTTTAGACCTCCCAAACGATAACAAAGCTTACCTTTCAGTTAAAAAAATCCTCCAAACCCTGGGTTACTTATAGCCCAAAAATTTTTACACAAAATTTTCTTCTTTTAACATTTCTATCACTCGCACCTGACTTTTGAATAAAGATTCTGGAAAGGTTTAAAAAGATTGTAATCTGGTTAACTGGTAAACCTTTACAGAGGTTATTAGATTTGACTAGTAAAAACGTCCATGTGAAAATAGACGAAATGAAGACCAACGCCGGTCTCATCAAGAACCTCGAGTTGTCTATTGGCAAGGTTATGAAAGACAATTATACCGAAGAGCCAATGGGTCCAACTCCAATGCCCTCCGTTACCGCCCTGCGAGATTGGGACCTGAAACTCCTCAACAAGTACAAGCCTTTCTACATGCCCGACTGCGACTCATGCTGCCTTTGCACTTTTGGCAAATGTGACTTGACCGCTGGCAAACGGGGTGCATGTGGCTTAGACATAGCGGCCCAATCATCCCGTATCGTCATGATCGCTTGCGCGATTGGTGCGGCATGCCACTCAGCTCACTCAAGGCACTTAGTTCACCATCTAATCGAAAAATACGGCCGAAACCATCGATTAGATGTCGGCGGATTAAACGTCAAAGTTGAAGCACCAATCACTCGCCTTGTAACAGGTATCAAACCTGAAACCCTCGGCGACCTCGACGAAGCCATGACCTATGTCGAAGAACAAATCACCCAAATTCTCGCAACAGCCCACACAGGTCAAGAAGCATCCAACCTCGACTTTGAATCAAAAGCATTCCACGTGGGTATGTGCGACCACATCGGCATGGAAATCGGCGACATTGCACAGATTTCTACATTAGGCTATCCAAAAGCAGACCCCGAGGCACCACTAGTCAAACTCGGCATTGCAAGTGTTGACCGCACAAAGCCAGTTGTCATGTGCATCGGTCACAACGTTGTTCCTTCAGTCGGTATTATCGACTATGCAAAAGAAAAGAAAGTTGACGAACAAATCGAAGTAGTCGGCTTATGCTGCACTTCACACGACATGACCAGATACTACACCCGCGCAAGAATCGTTGGTCCAATCAGCTGGGAACTCCGCTTCATCCGCGCTGGCTTAGCAGACGTCATAGTTCTCGATGAGCAATGCATCAGAACCGACGTCGCAGAACAAGCCGCATTAGTCGATACACCAGTTATCGCCGCCTCAGAAAAGAACTGTGTTGGCTTCAAGAACCGCACAAACGATCCAGTCGACGCAATAGTCGAAGACCTCGTTAGCGGCAAAGTCAAAGGTGTACTAATCCTTGACCCAGAAAAAGTCGGCGAAGTCGCCGTACGCGTCGCGATGGCAGTAGCTCCAATCCGCAAACGCAAAAACGTTCTCCCAACACCCGAAGAGATCGTTTCCATCGCAAAGACCTGCACACAATGCAAGGCTTGCCAACGCAACTGCCCACAAGACTTTGCAATTCCGCCAGCACTAAAAGCCGCAGCAGCCGGTGACCTCTCACTATTAACGAACCTCTATGAAGTCTGTATCGGATGCGGAAGATGCGAAAGCGCATGCCCACAAGGCATCAAGATCCACAGCCTCATCGTTAAAGCAGGCGAAAAAGCGATGTATGCAGAAGACAACCTGTGCCGCAGCGGTAGAGGTGCCGTCTCAGACGTCGAAATCCGCAACGTCGGCAGCCCAATCGTGCTTGGAGAAATTCCAGGTATAGTTGCAATCGTTGGCTGCAGCAACTATCCAAAAGGCGGCAAAGACGTCTACGATATCGCCCGTGAATTCGCAAGCAGACGATACATCGTCGTCCTCTCAGGATGCAGTGCAATGTCTGCCGGCAGCTACCGCAACGAAGAAGGCAAGACCCTCTATGAAGAATTCCCAGGCGGATTCGAAGCAGGAGGAGTCTGCAACGTCGGCTCATGTGTCTCAAACAGCCACATCGCAGGCGCCGCTATTAAAGTAGCAAACATCTTTGCAAAACGCCCACTAAGAGGCAACTACGAGGAAATCGCAGACTACATCCACAACAGACTCGGCGCAGTCGGCTTAGCATGGGGTGCATACAGTCAGAAAGCAGCTGCAATCGGCGCAGGCTTCTGGCGCTTAGGTGTCCCAGTCGTCGTCGGTCCACACGGCAGCAAATACAGACGTACCCTCCAAGGCCGCAAGGAAGACCCATCCAACTGGAATGTACTTGATGCACGCACAGGCGAAACAGTCAACGCTGGCCCAGCACCAGAGCACCTCTTTGCCATCGCAGAAACCAAAGAAGAATGCATTGTCCAAATCGCCAAACTCTGCTTCAGACCAAACGACACCTGGAAGGGACGCGCAGGCAAACTCAGCCACTACATCGACCTACACAAACGCTATATGGGTGTCATGCCAAACGACATTCACCTATATGTCCGAACAATGGCTGATGTGCCAATCACCATGAAAGACGAAATCGTCAAGATCCTCGAAGCAAACAACTGGAAAGAAACCATAATTCCGGACCCAACCCTACTTCCAAGAATGGTCCGAAAAATGAAGTGAGGAACGGAGGAGAAAAAACTATGTCCTGTGAACCATGGCAATGTGCAGAAATTGCAGCAACCAAAAAAGCAAACCCAATTCAAAAACCCGAGATAGCAGTCGCAATGATGAAGAAGGCCCAACGGCCCCTTCTCATTGTCGGCAGTAACGTAACCGAAAGATGGATGGAAGGCAAACAGGCAATCGAGTACGTCATCGACTTAGCAAAGGCATCCAAGATTCCAGTGGTTGCAACAGCTCACATGGTCGGTGAATTCGTCAAACGCGGCTACACACCAGCAGGCTACATGAACGCAATGGAAATCAGTCAACGCGTCGCTGACCCAACATGGATGGGACTAGACGGCAAAGGCCGCCCAGACCTCGTAATCTATGTTGGCATGCCCTACTACATGGAGGCACTAATCCTTAGCGGTCTTAAACACTTTGCACCAGACCTAAAAACAATGACCATCGACAACATGTACCATGTACACGCATCTTGGTCTTTTCCCAATGCAAGCCTAGAAGATTGGGCTGCAAATCTAAAAGTAATGACCCAAAAATTTGTTGAAGGAGGACAATAAGAAAATGTCAATGTTTAAAGATATACCTGTAGAAGTTGGCGTAATCTACGAAGGCGAACGTATCCGCAGAAACGACATGCAAGTCGAACTCGGCGGACCAACAGTCAAACAAAAGTTTGAACTGGCAAAAGTAAAACCCATGAACGAAGTCGAAGATGGCAAAGTCACCATCATCGGCCCAGATCTAAAAGACCTAAAGGAAGGCGGCGCATATCCATTCGGTATCCTAATCGAAGCAGCAGGCGCAAAACTCGACTCAGGCCTTGAAGGTGTCCTAGAAAGACGCATTCACGGCTACCTCAACTACATCGAGGGCTTCATGCACCTAAACCAGCGCTATGACATCTGGATACGCATCGGCAAGAAATCCTTCCAGAAAGGCCTAAACAGCTTTGAACAAATTGGTAAAGTTCTCTTCAGACTCTTCAAGAGCGAACTGCCAATTGTTGAGAAACTACAGGTTACCTTCATAACCGACCCAGCAAAACTAGACGAAATGACACCTCAAGCTATCCAAGCTTATGAAGCACGCGACTCAAAAGCCAGAGGCCTAAAAGACGCAGAAGTTGATGAATTCTATGGCTGCGCACTTTGTCAGTCATTTGCGCCAAGCCACGTCTGTGTCATCACACCACAAAGATACAGCAACTGCGGCGCCATCAGCTGGTTTGACGGTAAAGCCTCCGCAAGCATTGACCCCAAGGGTCCAGTCTTTGCAATCCCAAGAGGCGAAATAATTAACGCAGAAAAAGGAGAATTCAGCGGCGTTAACGAAGCAGCACAGAAACGCAGCATGGGCGAAGTCAACAAAGTTTGGCTCTACACAGCCTTTGATCACCCACACACCTCATGTGGATGCTTTGAAGCAGTAACCTTCTACATCCCAGAAGTTGACGGCTTAGGTGTCGTCCAACGCAACTTTAAGGGTGCAACCGTAAACGGTTTACCATTCAGCACCTTAGCAGACTCCGCGGCAGGCGGCAGACAAATCGACGGCTTCCACGGCATGTCCATCGAGTACATGCGAAGCAGCAAATTCTTTGCGGCAGACGGCGGATGGAACCGCATCGTTTGGGTACCTAAAGAAGTCAAAGAAAAAGTCAAAGACTTCATCCCAGCAGACGTCGTCGACAAAATCGCCACTGAAGAGGATGCCAAGAACGTTGACGAACTCAAAGCGTTCCTGCAAGCAAAGAACCACCCAGTTGTTGCAAGATGGGCAAAAGAAGAAGCCCCCGCAGCAGAAGAAGTAGCCACAGCAGTCACAGTCAACGAGGAAGCAGCAGGCACCATGATGCCAGTTGCCACAGCAGGATCCCTGCCAATCATGGCCGGCGGATTCAAGATCATCCTCAAAGACGCCAAGATCTACGCCAACAAAGTCATCATCACCACCGCAAAAGACGACAAGAAAGCCTAAACCTGGTGAACTAAAACGACTCACCACAACAACGACAAAAACAAAAGCGAGGGCCTACAGCTCTCCGATGACTTGCTAGCCGCGCTAGCTAAGTTCAAGACGATCGAGTTGGAGGATTTCCAACTTGACGCCAAAGAGCTAGAAATCCTCTTTGAGCCTGGCATGGCACCAGCTATCTTGCCCAAGCTCAAGCTTCCAGCTGGCGTCTCAGCAGTGGCAGGCGGCAAACCAACAAGCCTCCTTCCCTCATCTTTTGTTTCACCAATTGAGAAATACCCCAACCAAATCGCAACAGTCAAACTAGGCGCAACCCGAAGCGAAGGCGGCACACGCGGCAAAACCATCACCATCGGCGGAGAACTCTCCCCTGCTTTCTACAGCTTTGAGAACCCAACACCACACAAGCCAGTCGTCACCTTAGACGTTTTCGACATGGAAGTCCCCCTAAGCAAAGCCGTCAAGATGCACGTTAAAGACGTCGTCGGCGACCCAGCAGCTTGGGCAAAACTTGCAGTCGAAAAATTCGGCGCAGACATGGTTACACTACACCTCATCAGCGTTGACCCACTACTGAAGGATGCAACACCCAAAGACGCATGCAAAACCATCGAGAAGGTCCTGCAAGCAGTAGATGTGCCACTTGTCATCGGCGGATGCGGTGACCCAGTAAAAGACACCGCGCTCTTCGAAGAAGTTTGTGCACAGTTCCCAGGTGAACGCTTCCTTATCAGCTCAGTCACACGCGACATGGATGTTGACAAATGCGGCAAATTCATCAAGAAATCCGGCAACGCAGTCCTAGCCTTCACACCAATGGACCTAAACTTTGCACGCGAACTAAACAGACACCTCTTTGACAACCTTGGACGCGAAGACATCATCATGGACTTAACAACCGCAGCCTTAGGTTACGGCTTAGACTACGCCTTCACTAACATGGAACGCGCACGCATCGGCGGCTTAATGGGTGACCTCGAATTAGCCCAGCCAATGAGTTCCGGTACAACAAACGCTTGGGCAGCCCGTGAAGCATGGCTAAAGATGTCCGATAACTGGGAGCCACGCGAACTCAGAGGTCCACTTTGGGAAGTTACAACAGCTCTCACCCTACTCACCGCAGGTGTCGATCTATTCATGATGATGCATCCCGCAGCCGTCAAGACCCTCAAAGACGTCACAAACTACTTAACAGCAAACAAGAAAGCAGACCCAGCCAAGTTCCTAGAATGGGTCAAAGTAAAGGCTTAAGGAGTCATGACTGATATGGCAGAAAAGAAAAAAGGCGGATTAAAAGAACTCAGCCCAATCACCATCTACAAGAACCTACCGAAAATTAACTGCAAAGAATGCGGCGTCGACAACTGCATGGCCTTCGCCACCAAGCTTGTCAACCGCGAAATGGAACTCGACGCATGCAAGCCACTGCTAAAACCAGAACACGCCAAAGCATACGCCACCCTCCAAGAGCTCCTTAAACCCGCAGTGAAAGAAGTAGTCGTCGGCGTCGGCGAGAAAGCCAAGAAAATCGGCGGCAAACTCGTCATGTACCGCCACGAACTGACTTACAAGAACCCAACCGCAATCGCAATCGATGTAACCGACGAAATGCCCGAGAGCGAAGTTGTCGCCCGCGTACAAAAGACTGAAAACTTTAGCTACGAATACATCGGAAACACTCTGCGACTTGACATGATTGCGATCCGATGCACAAGCGACGATGCAGACAAATTCAAAGCCTGCGTCAAAAAAGTCAGCGAAACCACCAAGCTACCCATGATCCTGTGCACCCTAAACCCCCAAGTCATGGAAGCAGGCATCATGGCCGCACCCAAAGCACGCCCACTACTCTACGCAGCAACAACAGAAAACTGGAAAGAAATGGCTGAACTCGCAATAATGTATGATGCACCCCTCGTTGCATCTGCACCAAACGATCTTAACACATTAGCATCACTCACAAAAACCCTCCAAGCCTACGGCGTAAAAGACATCGTCCTTGACCCCGGCACCTTTGCCAATGAAGGACTACAAGACACCCTAAACAACTTTACCATGCTTCGACGCGCAGCCACCAAAGCTGGTGACGAACTCGCAGGCCTACCGCTACTCGGCATACCCATGACTGTCTGGGCAAACAAAGGTGAAACAGCAGACGACCTCATCAAATGGCGCGAATCATACCTCGCATCCATGCTGGTTGTCCGCTATGCAGACGCCCTAATACTCCACGGAAACGACGGATGGAGCCTACTTCCACTTGCAGTCCTACGCCAAAACATCTACACTGACCCACGCAAACCAGTCGCAGTCGCACCCGGCCTCAAGGTCTTCGGCACACCAGACGAGAACAGCCCAGTCATGTTCACAAGCAACTTCGCCCTAACCTACTACACAGTCGCAAGCGACATCGAAAGCAGCAAGACCAACGCATACCTCATCGTAGTCGACGCAGAAGGTAGCGCAATTGACAGCGGCGTTGCAGGACGCAAACTAACCGCCGAACGCATCGCAGACGCAATCAAAGCCTCAGGCGTTGAGAGCAAAGTTAAACACCGCAAAATCATCAGCCCAGGCAAAGCAAGCAGAATCAGCGGCGAAATCGAAGAACTATCCGGCTGGAAAGTCTTGGTTGGTCCACGCGACAGCAGCGAGATCCCCAAGTACATCATAGATAAATGGCAACCATAAGCCATCCACCCTTCCTTTCCTTTTGTTTAATTTTAGCCAAGCTTTTCTTCTGTTAGCCACTGCTCCATATCTTCAGGATAAAAAAATAGGTCGTATTCCTTTGAAACCAAGCTTGGGGGCTACCGCTTTCGCTTCCTGGATTTGGATTCAGATTTGCGCTTAATTGCTCGTACCGTCTCCAAAACGCACTGTGAGTAAGAGCCCGGCACAAGTAAATCCACAAACTCCTCCCGCAAGGCCGCTTTCTCTTTTACCTCTCTAAACCCTTGCTCAAACGCCTCCAAATCGGCCAAACTCTCAAACTTCCACAGAGCCGTAAAGCCACCCACTGCGCCGCCATACTTGTGCCTAAGCACCCGCATGGATTTAATACCGCTAAACAGTTCAGGATGCTTCTTTATCATAGCTACGAGTTTTTTGCCCCACGCGTTATGGGCTTCTAGCTTGTCGGGTTTTACGGTGTAGGTTCTTACAAGAAAAACAGTCACACCTTTTCCTCCAATAGAATAGTGTGTTGTGGGGGATAAAAAACCCGCTGATTTCCCAAGAAAATGCACTTATATCCAAGGTAAAGGGAAATGTAAAGTTATAAAGTGTAGATGGGTTCTCTGATACCGTGGTTAGCTATGCTTTCCGCCGGCATCCTTATTCCTATT
This sequence comes from Methanocella sp., assembly GCA_050261115.1. Lineage (GTDB taxonomy): Archaea > Thermoproteota > Bathyarchaeia > Bathyarchaeales > Bathycorpusculaceae > Bathycorpusculum. The sequence goes on along the minus strand of JBLNCY010000031.1, from coordinate 11,805 downwards.
CCATTCTGTGAAAACTACCTAACTTGCCCAAGGTGTGGCTCTCAGGTAACGGCAAAATCTAACTATTGCAACTATTGCGGAGCTTCCCTCAAGGCCCAACCAGTTATTCTAAAAATCTGCCCCAAATGCCAGAACCGAATCCCTCAGACAGCGCACTTCTGTCCAGAATGCGGTCAAAAACAACCAGAGGAAAAAGAAAGTAAAGGATGATTACTTCTTTCGTTTCATCAACAAAACAACAACGACTATAACAATAATGACTGCGATGACTGCGCCGACTATATGGATTGTGAGGTTTCCAGTTAAGGGTGCATTCTCAACTACTGCATTGCCATCGGAGTCTGTGACGATAAGGAATGCGTCGCTTACTTCGCTGTCGATTGGTGAGACTTCGCCTGAAAGGGCATAGCCGCCTTCTTTTGTCTGTATTACTGCCCAGGCGTAGTAGTCTTTGCCGCTTACACCATAGGTTTTGTTCCAGAGTGTCATGCCGTGTTCGTCAACTTTCACAAGCCACGCTTCCGCTCTGTCTTCAGTGTTGTAGGAGTAGGTGAAGCCGCATAACGCATAGCCGTCGGAGGTTTTGGCGCCGTACCATCCATGGTCGCCGTCTGGTCCACCATAAGTATAGTTCCACATCAAGCTGCCCATCGCGTCGACTCTAAGTAGCCACACGTCTGCATCGCCCGCACCATAGGAGTATGTTGTGCCGTCAACGACAAAGTCTGTTTCACTTTCAAACGCAATGTACCCAAAGTCATCTTCCACACCGCCATAGGTCTGTGCCCACTGCTGATTACCCATCTCATCGACACGGATTAGCCAAACATCATAGCCGCCTGCACCTGACGAGTTAGTGTAGCCCGCTAGAATGTATCCGCCTGCTGCAGTCTTAGTTACACCATACAAGCCATCATCGCCGCTGCCGCCATAAATTTTATTCCACAGTAAGTTGCCTTCCTTGTCGGTTTTTAGTAGCCAGCCGTCGCCTATCTCTTCAGCGGAATAGGTTATACCTACTATGATGTAGCCGTCGTCAACTTCAAGTATCATCCAGCCTTCGTCATAGTAGTTGACGCCATAGGTCTTGTTCCATTGCATGTTGCCTTCAGAGTCGGTTTTTATCAGCCAAAGGTCAGTTTTGCCTGTTTCGTCTGCTCCGTAGGATGTGGTGGCGCCCACTATTGCGTAGCCGCCATCGCTTGTGGATATGACGTTAAATGCTGATTCGTTTTTTCCGCCGTCGTAGGGTCTGCTCCATACGGTATTGCCGTCAGAGTCTACTTTGAACATCCATGCATCATAGTTGTTGTTGCTGGCTTCGGTGGTGCCAACAATTATGTGGCCTCCATCAGGCGCTTCGATGTTGTTGATTACCGCCTCGTATGCTGCGCCGCCAAAGGTCCATACGCCCGTTGAGGCCGCTGCTGCATAAGAGGCTATTAGGGTGAAACTTAACAAGCCGATTAATAGTACGCTTGTAGTTTTCGATAGTTTATTCATTTTTTCTGCTCCTTGAATCGTTGGTGCACAAGTTAGCGGTACCTAATCATAAAAGACTTACTAAACGAGTGAGCTCGAATTATCTTGAGACAATGGCTATGTGGACGTAAGTATGTATGTCACCTAACGTTTTCCTGAAACCAACAGAAATAGCCTGGGGTCTTCTCCTTCTGTGAGCTAAGAAAAAATAAGTCCTATGTTTACAATTCACGTTTTAATTCAAATTTTGGTGCGGTTGCCGGGATTTGAACCCGGGTAGCCAGCTTGGGAAGCTGGAGTCCTACCGAGCTAGACTACAACCGCGCATCCCTAACAGAAACCGACAGGCTTATTTTAGTATTCTGTCTGGCTCAACCACATAGCCGTTGCATGTAAGTTCACTTAGCAGTGTATGTTTCCAGGTGCCCTCTTCGTCGAAGGGGCAGGCATTTATGCCCTCAAAGTCGGTGCCCGCCTCAAAGTTGGGGGCTTCCCGATAAAACGCAAGAACCTTGCTTTTGCCCATTTTGCCAATGAGGTAGCCGAGTTCAAACATCACGTCCCGTCGGGGCTGAAGCTTCCGCTTTGACGCCTGCACAGAGGCGGGATAAGCATAATCGTCAGGGGAAAGCAACGCGACAACAAGCCCTATATCAGAGTAATCGGCGGTGAAGCGTTCCACAATTTTTCTTCCATTACCCGGTTCCTCACGGAGTACCACCGGAACCAGTAAGAGCTTGGTTAGAGCTGTGGTCAGGGCGGTCTGCATTTCTTTATCTGCGCCACTTACGATGAGAACCCGACGCTTACCCGACCCAGACGCAGCCGACGACGCTTGTACGGTGTGGGGTTTGGTTATGAATTTGTGTGTGCAGACGTATGCGCCTTTTACCTTGTTTTTCTCGAGGCATTCTACGGCGTATTTTTTGTCTTTGGCTGACACTACCCGTTCATTGTTTGGCAAGTCCAGTAGGTTGGCTTGTTCGTAGGACCAGAATATGGCGATTTTTTTAACTTTTATGGGGTCAAGTAGGCGGCCTAAGTGCCAGAAGTGATTGCCTTCGTTGAAGGGTTCTGCGAAGGTGCGTTGAAGTTCTTCTTGCGAGATGTTGAATCGGAAGCCGCCTTTTTGGGGTTCAGCGTATTCGATGTAGAGGTGGTATATGGGGGTAGGCACGCTAATCAGACTTACTCTACAGCTTATTGCACAAAAACATTACCCTGAGACGCTAGCTAATAAGCAGGCTTATCGTTCTCTGGCAATGCGGTTCTTGGGTTTTTCAAGTGCAGATTCAACCCATGGTTGACTCTATATATAAGGGAGATGGTAAGTCGGCAGAGCACGAGAGCGCCTTCTGCACCAAGAAAATACCTACCGCAACTCTGGTCAAGTTAAAACTGGTTGCTGTCAAAAAAATCATTGATTTTAGCTAAATTTGTACTAAAAATTGATAAACCCCAACCTTCACTACTGTGTCATTCAAGGCTAGAAGGGACTAAAACACGGGCTGCGGCATATTTGGAGCAATAAATTACGATAATCAACCAGTCTTCCCCTATGTTTACTGGGGACTAAGAGCTCAAAACCACCGAGGTCACCAATCACATGGCTTCCTCACCTACAGCAACGGTGAATTCTACGCATACAAAAACCTAGACCTTGTTCCCAAAGTCAAAGGTACCGCGATAAACGACTGGGATAACCGCCTACCTGGCCATGTCGGCATCGGCAACGTACGCTACACCACCTCAGGTAAATGCGACGACCGCTCCATAGTCGAAGGCACTCAACCCTTCACTGCATCCGCCGACGGCGTAAAAGTTGCCCTATCATTCAACGGCAACATCGTAAACACGGTTTCCCTCAAAAAAGAGATGCAGCAAAACTTTGCCAATTTTATTTACAACTGTGACAGTGACCTAGTCTGCCACAAGTTCCTGCTTGCATACAAAAAAAACAAGGACATCGTGGCCGCTGCAAAAGCCGTCATGGAAAGCCTAGACGGTGCTTTTAGCGTAACCGGCATAACCGGAGACGGCGACTTTTTTGCTTTCAAAGACCCGCATGGAATAAAACCCCTCTGCGCAGGACATGACCCCAACACCAAAACCTATGCATTTTCATCTGAGACCGTCAGCTTAGACATGAACAGTTTTGTCCGCGACTTCGAACTAAACCCTGGCGAACTCGCAATCGCCACAAAAGACGGATTCAAACGCATCCAAGTCATCCAAAACCCCAAACAAGCTTTCTGCGCCTTTGAATTCGCCTACTTCGCTAGGCCCGACTCGATTTTCAACGGCAAATACGTCTATGAAATCCGAGAACAATTCGGCAGAAACACCGTCAAAGAATACCCAGATGTAGTTAATCAATGCGACATCATCATGTCTGTCCCTGAAACAGGCGACGACTCCGCCATGGGCGTGCATGAGGCGTCGGGATTACGCTGGGAACGCTGCTCAAGACGCCACCGCTATGTTACCGAACGCGCCTTCATTTTGCTAAACGCAGAACGATTCACAACCATCGACAAAAAAATCAACATCTTAGGCAATAAAATCAAAGGCAAAAGCGTCATCATAACCGAGGACAGCATCGTTCGGGGCGACACAACCAAAGTTATCATCGAAAAGATGCGGCAAGCCGGCGCCAAAAAAGTCTACGTTTTTGTCACGTTCCCCCGAATCATCGGCCCATGCTTCTATGGCATCGACATGTCCAGCTACGGGCAACTCGTCGGTGCACGCCACACACCCGAGGAAATCGCTCAAATCATCGGCGCCGACGGTGTATGCTACCAATCAATAGAGGCACTCATAGAAGCCACAGGCAAAACAAAAGACGAACTCTGCCTAGCCTGCGTAACCGGCAAGTACCCCACGCCCTGCGCTCAGAAAATCGCTGACGCCATGAAAAAACGCTTCGAAGAAGGCTATGAGGAAAAGGGCCGAATCTACGAGAACGAAGAAATTCAGCCGTAATTGCTATTAACTGAATACGTCAAACACTAAGCATACATACGGTGAATTGGATGGATAAACTAGGTGTCCTACTGGTTTCTTATGGCGCAAGAGAAGTCGCTATGGCAGATACACTTCTACGCAGCCAAAACTATCAAGTGCAACTCTACATCGCCGACAAGCAACGCAACCCCTACAACGCCAAACACGCCACAAAACACGCCGTCATCCCCAGCTTAGACGTGAACGAAATCTGCCACTTCGCAGAAACCAACAAAGCAAACTTGGACTTTGTTTTAGTAGGCTCCGAGAACCCCATTATCAAAGGCATCCGGGACTTAATCGAATCTAAAGTCGGTATCCCAGTTGTCTGCCCAAAAAAGGCTTACGCCATCGAGGAAAGCAAAGTAGCTCAACGTCTTCTCTTTGAGCAAATAGCCCCCGAGGCTAACCCGCGCTTCAAAGTCTTCAACCCAGCGGAATTCCCATCCGAAACAGAAGCAAAAGCAGCCCTCTACAGATGGCTAGACGAACTAGACAACCAAGTCGCAGTAAAACCCGATAAACCCGCTTTAGGAAAAGGCGTCGGCGTATGGGGCGACCACTTCACCACCCGAGAACAGCTCTGGGAGCATTTCCTCTCCAGCTTTAGATATGGCTCAGTGATAATCGAAGAAAAGGTGCCCGGCGAAGAATCCAGCTGCATGGGCTTCTGCGACGGCAAACACTTCATTCCCTTACCCGACACACGCGACTATAAACGCGCATTCGACGGCGACCAGGGCCCAAACACGGGCGGCATGGGTTCCTACAAGGACGCCAAAGATTACTTACCCTTCCTAACAGCCGCCGACCGCGCAGCAGAACTTGCCCTAGCCGAGAGGGTTTTCAACGGCTGGAAAAAACAAATCCCAGACGACACCGCACTCCGCGGCGTCCCCCTATACCTGGCGTTTATGCACACGGGTAAAGGCATAAAGATTCTGGAAATCAACAGTCGCCCCGGCGACCCCGAAATTATGAACCTACTCCCAGTAATCAAAGACGACTTCACCGACATATGCCTAGGCATGATAGACGGCAACCTCAAAAGCGTCGAAATGGAGCAATCCGCCACTGTATTAACCTACAAGGTTCCAGCCGACTATGGGGGATACAGCCAAGTCTACGCCGACAGAGTCGACAAAACCCAAGTTGGCGGCGCAGTTGACTTATCCAAAGCCGAAGCACTAACGAAAAAGTTTGGCGACAAAATCCGAATCTACCCCGGCAGCATGGAGGTCCGCGACGGCAAAAATTATGCGCTCAAATCCCGTGCCATCGGTGTGCTAGGCATCGGCGACAGCATCGAGGAAGCACGACTCATCAGCCAAGAAGGCGCCCAAGCCATCACAGGCGGCGGACTGTGGAACCGCACCGACATCGCCTCCCAACAGCACATAAACAAAAGCATCGGCCACATGGAGAAACTACGGTGCAACCCATAAAACGACTTATATTTACGGACTGTGAAGGCCCAATAACAAAAAACGACAATGCCTATGAGCTCTGCACCGCCTTCATCCCAAACGGCGACAAACTCTTTTGCAACATAAGCAAATACGATGACGTACTGGCTGATGTTATCCGTAAATCCGGCTACCAAGCTGGCAGCACACTAAAATTGATTTTACCCTTCTTCAAGGCATATGACATTTCCGATAATCTGATGGAGGAGTTTTCAGCTAAAAACATCCTCTTGATACCCCAAACCGCCGAATTAATGGCTCACCTACAGAGTTATGGTGAAGTCTTCATCGTAAGCACCAGTTATGAGCACTACATCAAAGCGCTCTGCAAAGCCATAGACTTTCCCTTCGACCACACTTACTGCACAAAAGTCACCCTTGACAACTACAGCATAACAGACAAAGAAAAGCAGAGCCTAAAGATGGTGGCACAGGAAATTTCCCAGATGCCCCTTATCCAAATACCCCCCGACGCAAAGTCTCTATCTGACTTCTCAGCGTCAGACCAAGCCATAATCCAGCGGTTAGACCAAATATTTTGGCAAGAAATCCCCCAAATGACCGCCGGTAAACTAATCTGCGAAGTAAAAACTATAGGCGGCGAACAGAAAGCCCAAGCCATCCAAGACGCCACAAGCCGTCTAGGCGTAAGGATTGCTGATGTTATGTACATCGGCGACAGCATAACCGATGTGGAAGCCTTCAAGCTTGTCCGCAAATACGGCGGCCTAGCCGTCTCATTTAATGGCAACAGCTATGCTGTACGCAACGCAGACGTAGCCGTTATGGCAGATGGCAACCTAGTGACCGCAGTGATTGCAGACCGCTTCTGCGGGCTAGGCAAAGAACAAACATTAAAAGTGCTCTCATACTGGGTAAAGTCTGCAGTAGAGCAAAGCGGAGTAAACACCTCACTGCTACGACAGCTCTATGCACTCTATCCGGGGGCGCTTCCAAGAGTCGAAATAGTTACCCTGCGAAACGTTGAAGCCCTCGTACGGGAGAGCTGTGAGTTCCGCAGAAATGTTAGAGGAGTAGCAATAGGGAGACTAGGATAAAGAATGGTGAACAAAAAAATCGATATGGATACTTTCATAGAAGGATTCGCCGGCTTGTACTGCCGGGTTATCGTAACTGCAGATGACATAGAAACCCTCTGCAAGGCAGCGTCAGATTCAACCGCCACCCCCTCAGTTGTCATCGGACGAACCGAAGGCGGCGTCGAACGCTACCTGAACGAAGACCAAACCCCCGACCACAGAGTCGGCGCGATATTGCAATTCTGGGGCGAACTCAACCCCAAAAAGAGTTTCGAGGATTGCCTCGCAAAGTTTGAGAAGGAACTCAGTTACCGCATCCGCCAAGACATCCTCGTCAAACCTTTCACCGCAGTCTATGATGCTCTTCCTAACGCTGAGGGCAAAATGGACATGATGGAGCGTGTCGGTCACTGCGGCGACGGCTATGAATGGGTGGAGAACCGCTATGGCCGCGAAGTCATCGTGGTGCCTTTGATGGTTCCTGACTTTGTAATAGAGCGCTATATCGGCTATGCTAGGGGTGTTGCGGGCGGCAACTTTTGGCTTATGTGCACAACCAAAGAAGCCATGAAACAAGCCGGCAAAGCAGCCCTTGACGCAATTCATCACATAGATGGCGTCGTAACCACCTTTGACATATGCTCAGCGGGCTCTAAACCTGAAACACACTATCCACAAATCGGCCCCACAACCAACCACTACTACTGCCCCAGCCTCAAAGCCAAACTCGGCAAGGAATCCAAAGTTCCCAACGGCGTAGGATACATAGCCGAAGTAGTTTACGATGCCGTCTCAGTCGATGCTATTAAAGCAGCTACTAAGGCAGGCATCGAAGCAACTCAAGATATCGAAGGCGTGGTTCGCATCTCAGCCGGCAATTATGAAGGCAAACTTGGCCAATACAAAATCCCCTTCAGCGAGATATTCCAATGACCAAATTTGACGTAATAGGCTTTGGAGCACTCAACGTCGACACATTGCTAAAGGTCGACAAGATAGCAAGCGCCGAGGAAGAGAGTTTTGTGCGTGAAATCGCTGAAGCCTGCGGTGGCTCAGCAGCCAACACTACGGTCGGTTTAGCGCGGTTGGGCTGCAAAGTGGGGTTTGTCGGCAAAATCGCAGACGACCATGAAGGTCAACTCCAAATTGAATGCTTCAAAAAAGAAGGTGTCAACACAGACGGCATCATCCATTCAGCCAAGGGCAAAAGCGGAGTCTGCCTGGGTTTTGTTGACAAGAAAGGTCAGCGTGCACTCTACATTAGCCCCGGCGTCAACGATAGCATTGAATTCAGAGAACTTAGCGCACCCTACATAACTGATACTCAGTTTCTGCATTTGTCATCGTTTGTAGGAGAGAAGTCTTTTCGGGCACAGAAGAAGTTAATGAGTTTCTTGCCTGATTCAGTTAAAATTAGTTTTGACCCTGGCTCCCTGTACGCACAGAAGGGGCTTTCCGCGATCGAGCCTATAGTTCAGAATTCGTTTGTTATGATGCCAAACGCAATAGAGCTCGAGCTCTTAACTGGCGAAACAAGCATACCTAAAGGTGCCCAAAAACTAATCGATATGGGCGTTAAAATCGTCGCGGTCAAAATGGGTGATAAAGGCTGCTACGTTACCAACGGCGAAGAGAAAAAAACAATCCCGCCCTACAAAGTTAACGTAGTTGACACCACTGGAGCTGGTGACGCTTTCGATGCAGGTTTCCTTTACAGCTTAATCCAAAACCGCCCCTTAGAAGAATGTGGCAGATTAGGTAACTTTGTTGGTTCCAGATGCGTTATGAAGATGGGTGCACGCGACGGACTGCCCACCGCAAACGAGCTACCTCTATAGCTTTTTGTTAAACGTAACCATTAAAGGACAGAACCCACAACATAAGCGTACAGGCGAAAGAGCATGTCCAAAAATTACACCTACACCGACGCAGGCGTCAACCGAGAACAACGTCACGAATCCAAAAAAGCACTCACAACCCTCACAGAAACCTACCGGCACATCGGCTTTGGCGGAATCATGCACTTACCCTACAGCAACATCTTCCCAATCGGCAACGACACATTTTTGGATCTCGAAATCGAAGGTGTGGGCACTAAAGTCTTAATCGCCGAATTAATGGACAAACATGACACCATAGGCATCGACGCTGTAGCCATGGTGGTGAACGATGTTATACGGAGCGGCGCTAAGCCATTGGCGCTTGCCGATAACATTCACGCTGTAGCCAGCAACCCTAAGTTGGTTAACGCCTGGCTTAAGGGCATAATCGATGGCGCAGAGGAATCAATGTGCCCTGTGGTTAACGGCGAGACTGGCGACGTAGCAGAAATCATAAAAGGCCTCAGTCCCAACTCGGGCTTTGACATGGTTGTTTCATGCATAGGTAAAGTCGAACGCAAAGACATCATTACCGGCCAAAACATCAAACCCGATGACCCTATCATTGGGTTGCCATCCAGCGGCGTACATAGCAACGGTATAACAATGGTTCGTAAAATTCTTTTCAAAAAATGGGGCGGCAAATTCGAATCCACTGATATCCCAGATGGCTTGGACCGCGAAGTTGGCTTAGAAGCGCTTGAACCCACAGAAATCTATGTTAAACCCCTCCTTGCGTTAGCTCACGAAGTTAAAATCAAAGGTGCCGTGCACATAACCGGGGATGCCTACACGAAATTTAACAACCTAAATGTTGCCTCACCAGGGATCGGCTTCAAATTTACTAATTTCCATCCTCAGCCTATCTTTGGCTTAATCCAGAAAACAGCCGCAGAACTCGGCCTAAGAGTTGCTGACGAGGAAATGTTTAGAACATTTAACATGGGCTGGGGCATGGGGATAATCGTCGATAAAACTGAAATAGACAAAGCCATGAATGCCCTTGAGCAAGCAGGCTATCGCCCTGAACGCATCGGCAAAGTCACAGACAAACCCCGCGTTGTCGAAATAGAGTACCAAGGTAAACACATGATTTTGTCGTAGGCTTTTGCATGTTTTTTGATGAAAGTGTTTAAATCTCGATAGCTTAGTTTAAAGAACTATGAAATACGCCGCTAAAATCGAAATAAGCCTCAAACCCGGCCACAGTAATCCGGAAGGCGAAACCACCGCACGATCACTTGTAGAATTGGGTTTTAATGTTGCAGCTGTTGAAGTCAGCAAAGTCTACACCGTATTCCTAGAAGCTGCATCCATCGAAGAGGCGGAATCCAAGGCTCAGGAAATGAGTAAACGCCTACTTGCAAACCCCACAAAAGACAACTACACAATCAGTATTGTTGAACTAAAATGAACGCTAATCTAATCAAGCAACGCAAAACAAGCCAAGTAATAGAAATTCTAATGGCAAAAGCAACCATGGCTCAGCTATCTGAAATCAACAGTGAGATGGCACTGGGCTTTAGCGCAGAGGAATTAGCCGGCATTCAAGCCTACTTCAGAAACCAGAAGCGCAACCCGACTGATGTTGAGCTTCAAACCATCAGTCAAACCTGGAGCGAGCACTGTTGCCACAAAACCTTCAAGGGCAAAATAGAATACAACGGCAAAACCATCAACAGCCTATTCAAAACCTACCTTGCTAAAGCCACTAAAGAAATCAATGCCCCCTGGTGCTTTAGTGTCTTTGAGGATAACGCTGGCATCGTTAAATTCGACAAAGGCTACGGCGTAGCCGCTAAGGTAGAAACTCACAATCACCCCTCTGCGGTCGAACCTTTTGGTGGAGCAGCAACCGGTGTTGGCGGCGTCATTCGAGATATTCTTGGTGTCTGGGCAGATCCCATTGCATGCACCGACGTATTGGGTTTTGGACCGCTAGATTATGATTACAGCAAGCTGCCTGCAGGCGTTAAACATCCCAAATACATCTATCGGGGCGTCACCGCAGGCATTAGCGCCTATGGAAACAACATGGGTATCCCAACCGTAAACGGCGCCATATACTTTGATGACAGCTACACAGGTAACGTTGTCGTGTACTGTGGTTGTATCGGGCTACTCCCGCTCAACAAGTATGTTCGTAGGGGCAAAGTCGGTGACTATGTTGTTCTTTCAGGCGGCAAAACCGGCCGAGATGGCATTCACGGCGTCACATTTGCATCTGCCGAGTTAACGGAGAAATCTGAGGAAATCAGTCGCCCAGCTGTTCAAATCGCTGACCCCATCGAGGAGGAAAAAGTCAAGCGGGCGGTTATTCAAATCCGTGACGAAGGCCTAGGAAGCGGCATAACTGATATCGGCGGAGGCGGTCTATCCTCTGCAGTGGGCGAAACCGCGGAGCGCTTCAACTGCGGGGTAACAGTCGACCTCGATAAGGTTCCGCTCAAGCACGAGGGACTTGCGCCTTGGGAGATTTACCTCTCCGAATCTCAAGAACGCATGCTCATGACGGTACCCCCCGAGAATCTAGAGAAAGTTTTGGCAATCTTTGAAAAAGAAGACGTTCGCGCCACCGTTATCGGCCAACTCATACCAGAACGTCGACTAAGGCTAAGTTACAAAGGAGAAGTCGTCTCAGACATAGACATGGATTTTCTTTTCAGCCCCTGCGAAACCACAAAGATAGCCACAACCGAAACAGTCCAATTAACAGAGCCAGCGTTTCCTGAACCTGAGCACTTGACGTTGACGCTTATGGAGCTATTGGCGGCGCCCAACATCGCAAGCAAAGAAGCAGTCATCCGCACCTACGACCACGAAGTCAAAGGTAACACCCTCCTAAAACCTCTCCAAGGCGACTACGCAGGCCCCAACGATGCAGCTGTCCTAAAACCCCTCGACAACTCGATTAAGGGCCTTGCGATCAGC